>CAZQQN010000005.1:83209-96079 GCA_964595485.1 uncultured Sphingobacteriales bacterium
ATGAAGGGTACACCAACACCGTTGAATACCTGGCATTAAAAGAGGTCAATGATAGCCTAAGGGCCGAAAATGCCATGCTACGCAACAAGTTGAATAATTCTTATTACTATTTCAATAAACCGGGAATACCTTCCCCGGATTCTGCCTCAATACCTGCTATCACTCCAGAGATAGATACGGTCTCCAAAGATACATCCCTTCAAAAGAGAATCAGGAAATATCAATATTTTCCGGCTAAAGTGATTAATAATTCAATTAATAAACGTAACAATTACATTACGTTGAATAAGGGAAAAGCTCAGGGTATGGAAACGCCTATGGGGGTTATCACTGAAGAAGGAATTGCTGGTATTGTAAAAAAGGTTTCAAATCACTTCTCAGTCGCACTATCCGTATTGCATAACGATTTTCAGCTAAGCTGTAAAATCAAAGTAATCAACCAGAACGGTTCCTTAACCTGGGATGGAATCGATCCGGAAATTGTGCAGTTAAAACACCTGCCTACCTATTTAAATATTAAGAAGGGACAAGAAGTTGTTACAAGTCAGTATTCCATAATATTTCCAGAAGGTATTCCCGTTGGTAAAGTAGAAGATTATCAAGTTAAAAAAGGGGACAATTTTTACACTGTTAACGTAAAGCTCTACGCGGACCTGAGGAATTTGAATACCGTTTATGCTATCAAGAACACTATGAGACAGGAACAAATAAAGTTACAGGAGGAAGCTAAAGCAAAATGATACCTCAGTTAATTAGATATGGTTTCAGCTTCATAGCTTTAATAGGGTTACAGGTATTGGTGGTCAATAATATAACGTTGTTTTACCTTTTGCACCCTTTCATTTACTTCATGTTCCTGCTAATATTGCCTTTAAGTATCCCTAATTGGGGCTTACTTTTACTCAGCTTTTTAACAGGATTTACCATGGACCTATTTAGCTCTACGCTTGGCATGCATGCTTCAGCTTGTGTTTTTATAGGTTTTGTTCGGCCTTTTTTTCTCCGAATTTTTAGACCAAACATGGATTATAGTGAACAAGTAGCTCCACACAGCCATTCAATGGGTTTTGGAAATTATTTACTTTATGCATTTGTCATGACTCTTTTGCATCAGGCATTTCTTCATTTTATTGAGGTTTTCGAATTTGCGGAATTTGAAAAAACGCTTTTACGTATTGCTATTAATACGAGTGCATCCTTTTTATTGGTAGTCGTTATTGAGTTGTTGGTTTTCTACCGAAACCCGTATCAGACATGAAATTTTACGAATCCCGTAAATTTATTTTGATTGGTGTTATGATCGCTATAGCAGCGATATTTACTGCCCGGCTATTTTACCTTCAAATAGTGGCTCAGGATTATCAGCAGTTTGCCGAAGAAAATTTTCTTCAGAAAAAGATCATTTACCCTTCAAGGGGATTATTGTATGACCGTAATGGGAAAGTCTTAGTAGCCAATAAAACGGTTTACGATCTGATGGTTAACCCTTCCAAAGTTAAGGAGATAGATACCGGTGTTTTTTGCGAGTTATTAAATATTACCAAAGAAAGCTATAAGAAACGCTTAAGCGAAGCCAGGCGCTATTCTTATTACAGGCCATCAATCTTTATAAGACAGGTTTCCCAAGAGACTTACGGTAAATTACAGGAGCGTTTATTTAATTTTAGGGGTTTTTATGGAAGACCCCGTACTGCCCGCCAATATCCAAGGAAAGTCGCACCTCATGTATTAGGTTATTTAGGTGAAGTGACCAATGAAGAGTTGGGTGATGAAAGTGATTTCTACAAGATGGGTGATTATAGAGGCATTAGCGGACTGGAAAAATCTTATGAAAATGTTCTCAGGGGAGAAAAAGGGGTTGAGCACATCTTAGTAGATGCATTGAACAGGAAGAAAGGCAGTTATATGAATGGCGAGCTGGATATTCCCTCGAAATCCGGGAAAGATTTGCTAACAACCCTTGATGTTAACCTCCAGCAATATGGTGAAAAATTGATGAAGAATAAAATTGGAAGTGTTGTTGCTATTGAACCGCAGACCGGGGAAGTTCTTGCAATGGTAAGTAGTCCATCTTATGATCCGAGTAAACTTGTTGGACGGGAGAGGGCCGATAATTTCCAAAAGTTGGCCAATGATCCTCTTAAGCCATTGTATAACCGGACGATTACGGCAACCTATCCACCCGGTTCTACCATTAAACCTTTAATGGCAAGTATTGGATTAAGCAGTGGAGTATTGGAAACAAGCACCACAATACCTTGTGATAACGGTACTTATATTGGTGGTTTAAGGTTGGGTTGTCATGAACACCGCTCTCCCGCTGACCTTCATTATTCCATTGTAACCTCATGCAATAGCTACTACGTGCACACCTTCAATCGTTTTATTAATCAGGACAAGTTTGAAACGGTTGAAGAGGGATATAACAACTGGTATCAAAAGGTTCATCAGTTTGGTTTTGGGAAAAGCCTGGGGATTGATTTACCGAATGAGAAAAAAGGCTCATTACCTCAAGCCTCCTATTACAATGAAGTTTATGGAGAAGGCCGCTGGAAGGCTCCAACTGTTATATCCTTGGCCATAGGGCAGGGAGAGATGGGCTCCATTACGCTACAATTGGCTAACTATGCCTCAATCCTTGCTAATCGCGGTTATTATTACACACCTCATCTTGGAAAAAAGATAGAAGGCGAGGAAGCTAACTTAAAACAAACTTATGAAAAGCATACAGTCTCTGTTGATACAACCCAGTTTGAACCTGTTGTAGAGGCAATGTATGATGTCATTGAAAAAGGAACCGGAAGGTATTATGGCCAAATTGAGGGGATAGATGTTTGCGGAAAAACAGGCACAGTTCAAAACCCTCATGGTGACGATCACTCTCTATTTATAGCATTTGCACCCAAAGAAAACCCCCAAATTGCCGTTGCAGTTATAATAGAAAATGCAGGTTACGGTAGTGTCTGGGCTGCTCCAACGAACACGTTAATGATAGAGCAATATTTGAAAGATACCGTGGAGCGTAAACAAATAGAGGATAGGATCCTTGAGGCAAACTTTGTTGAAAAAATTCATGACCAAGAAGCTCCAGCTGACACCAGTGAAGAGGCAGACATTGATCAAGCTATAACACCGTCCGATACGGTTCAGTATATCAATGATGAAGGGGAAGCTGTTGATACAGCTGCCAATCAATAGAATTCATTATGGCAGAAAAGGATAAAGAAAATAGTATTACGCAAAATCTGGATTGGGTCATCATTTTGATTTATTTGGCCCTGGTATTGTTTGGAGCGATCAACATTTATTCGGCAGAATATGACCTTAGTAACCCAACCATTTGGGATTTCACTGAAAATTACGGCAAACAATTGATCTGGATCGCCATATCGCTAATATTGGCTATCGGTATTCTAATCGTGGATGCCCGCTTTTACAGCGCATTTGCTTATGGGTTTTATGTTATCGTTTTAGGTTTATTAATAGTAACCCTTTTGGTGGGAAAAGAAGTAGCAGGTGCAAGGTCATGGTTGGAAATAGGAAGCTTTGCATTACAGGCTTCCGAATTTGCTAAGTTCGCTACCGCTTTGGCCCTGGCTAAGTTTCTGAACCGCTACGAAATCCGGATGACCAATGTCAGCCATGTATTAATAGCCATAGTCATTTTTGTAATACCTGCCGGAATGGTGCTTTTACAAAATGATACCGGATCTGCTATGGTATACGGAGTCTTCGGTCTTGTTCTGTTCAGGCAGGGGCTACCGGGTTATTTCCTATATGTGCCCATTGGGTTGGGGGTGTTATTTTTAAGCACTTTATTGTTTGAAAAAGTATTGGTACTAATCGGGCTTGTCATTTTAGCTGTATTGATTTATTGGCTCTTGAAATCACAAAAGCGAGCCGCCTTTATGGTGATATCCGGTCTGATCATCTGCTCAGGTTTTGTATACGCTGTTGACTATGCGTTTAACAACTTCTTATTACCTCACCAGCAAGAGCGGATCAACGTATTACTGGGTAAGGAGGTAGAAATACAAGGAGCTGGCTATAATATTCATCAGGCGTTAATTGCTGTTGGTTCTGGTGGGTTGTATGGTAAAGGCTTCCTGGAAGGTACACAGACACGGTTCGATTTTGTGCCAGAGCAAAGCACGGATTTTATTTTTTGCACAATAGGAGAGGAGTATGGTTTTATAGGTAGTGTGATTGTGATTTTGTTATTTACTTTTTTGATTGTGAAGCTGATTCTTTCGGCTGAGAGTCAAAAGGCAAGGTTCCCAAGGATATATGGTTACGGTGTAGCTTCGGTATTGCTATTTCACTTTACCGTTAATATTGGGATGACAATTGGTCTATTCCCGGTTATTGGGATTCCTCTTCCTTTCATAAGTTATGGGGGTTCCTCATTGCTTGGTTTTACCATTTTACTCTTTATTTATTTAAAGTTGGATGCTAGCGATAAAAGATTTTATCATTGATGAGATTGGGCAAAGACAATAAGAAAGAGCGATAAAATTTGAGGTGGATGAATACTATGGATAAAAAAACGCTGTTCCTTCGGCATACCGCTCAAACTAGTGATATGCCACTAATGTTGGATGTTAACCATGCCGAAGGTCATTATATCTACGATACCAATGAAAAGGCTTTTTTTGATCTGATTGCCGGGATTAGCGTCAGTCATTTAGGTCATCGCCATCCAAGGGTTACCGAGGCTATTAAAAAGCAAATGGACCAATTTTGGCATATTATGGTCTATGGGGAATTTATACAACAGCCTCAAGTTGATTTTGCTAAACAAATAGCTGATTTACTACCTGGCAACCTGCAGAGTGTTTACTTTGTGAATTCAGGCAGTGAGGCTACTGAGGGAGCTTTGAAACTGGCTAAACGATACACCGGTAAACCGAATATCGTAGCTTTTCAAAATGCTTACCATGGTAGTACGCATGGAGCTTTGAGCGTTTCTGGAGATGAATCTTTGAAGAATAGCTTTAGGCCGCTTTTGCCTGGCGTAACGATTTTACCTTTCAATGATAAAACAAGCCTTGGTAACATAGGTTCTGATACAGCCGCGGTCATAGTTGAAACCATCCAGGGAGAAGCTGGTGCAAAGGTTCCCAACAAGGATTTCCTGAAAGCTATAAGGGAAAAATGTAATGAAACCGGCACTTTATTGATCCTGGATGAAATACAGGCAGCGTTTGGTCGGTCAGGTCAACTGTTTGCATTTAACCAGTTTGGTATCGAACCTGATATTCTGCTGCTTGGAAAAGCCCTTGGTGGAGGTATGCCAATAGGCGCGTTTATTAGTTCGAAAACCATTATGGATGCCTTGACCCATGATCCCGTTTTAGGTCATATTTCAACGTTTGGAGGTCACCCATTACCTTGTGTTGCAGGGAAAAAGGCCCTGGAAGTGTTATTTGAAGAAAAGTTGATTGAACAGGTTCCCGAAAAAGAAGCCCGGTTCAGAGAAAACCTGGAAGGAAAGGAAGGCATAATTGCCGTTCATGGTCAAGGCCTGATGATGGGAGTGGAAATTGGGGATTTTGAAAAAGTCAAAGCGGTTATTGATTACCTTTTTCATAAACAAGTTATTAGCGATTGGTTTGTTTTCAACAACCGGTCCATTCGTATAGCTCCACCGCTATCAATCACTTTTGAAGAGATAGATAAGATATCGGAAAAAATTCTTGATAGTGTTAAGGAAGCAACCTAAAACATTGTAGTTACACTCAGGCTTGGAAAGCCATTTTAAGATCAGTTAATGCTGCCCGGCGTAACGCTTTTTAGCATTTGATTGCTTGGATTGTCCGTTAGCTTGATAATTCTGGGCTTTCCCATCCTTAGGTTTTTGCTTCCGGCGTTTTGAACCATACTGATCCTCTAAAAGCTGCTTCAAAAGGGTTGATATATTGCCTTTTAACTGACGGCGGTCAGAAATGAAATCCAAAAATCCATTTTCCAGTAAAAACTCAGAGCTCTGGAAACCCTCTGGTAACTCTTTGCCTGTGGTTTGTTTGATAACCCTTGGACCTGCAAAACCTATTAGGGCATTGGGCTCAGCAATGTTAATATCACCCAACATGGCAAAAGATGCTGTCACACCGCCAGTTGTAGGGTCAGTCATAACTGAAAGATAGGGCAATCCTTCCTGTTCTAACAAAGCTAACTTGGAGGCTGTCTTTGCCATTTGCATTAAGGAATAAGTTGATTCCATCATTCTGGCTCCACCGGATTTAGAGACCACGACTAAGGGTAACTTGTTTTCTCGGCAGTAGTCAACAGCCCTCGAGATTTTTTCTCCAACAACTGAACCCATTGAGCCACCAATGTAGGAGAAATCCATGGCGGCAATTACCAAATCAACTTTGTTGGATTTTCCTCTGCCTACCCGGATTGCTTCATCAAGGTTGGTTTTTTCACTCACCTCATTCAGTCTTTGATCATAGGGCTTCCGGTCCTTAAATTCGAGCGGATCAGCAGGTTTTAGGTTAGTGAAAAGCTCTTCGAATTTTTTGTTGTCAAATAGGATCCTGAAATACTCTTTTGACCCAATCCGGAAGTGATGATTATGCTCACATGAGCAAACGAAGCAATTTTCCTGTAGCTCTTTAATGGTAACGGCATTTTTGCAAGCCGGACATTTATCCCATATCCCCTCGGGAAGGCCGACCTTTTGGTCTGTCCTTGTTAGAATGCCTTCTTTTTCTCTTTTTAGCCATGCCATAAGCCCACTTTTTTAGGTACATGTTTTTTTTACCGTTGCCAGAACATCGCTCAGAACCGTTCCCCTTGGTTATTTAGCGGTGCAAAAATAAAAGGGCCTGGTAAAAAAGCATGGTTTTCAAATTAATTTTTTTAGGCCCAAAGCTGTTTCTGTATCTCATTTTAATGTCTACAGCCGCAAACTTTGGATTCGCAAAGTTGACAATGCTAAGCCATACAACGAAAAGCTAAATTATGAAGTTTATATGGATTGCAAAATTTTTAAAAAATACAGGAGCGGGTCAATGAAGATTTATTCGGAAAGGGATGTAATAAACAACACTTGTGAGTGAAATGCCCACAAGCGTTGTTTTTTATAAATCATGCTAATTTTATGTCTTTGGAAAGGTAAACATCCTGTATAGCATTGAGGAGTTTGATACCTTCTTCACGGGATTTTTGGAAAGACTTGCGGCCTGTTATCAAGCCGGTACCACCGGCCCTTTTGTTTATTACGGCTGTTTCAAGAGCGTCTTGTAGGTCGGATTCAGCGCCCTTAGATGCACCGCCTGAGTTGATTAACCCAACCCTTCCCATGTAATTGTTTACTACTTGATAACGGGTTAGGTCAATAGGATGGTCAGATGAAAGTTCGTCATACATTTTCTTGTTCGTCTTACCAAAGCTTATTTCAGTAAATCCATTATTGGTTGTCGGCATTTTCTGCTTGATAATGTCTGCTTGAATGGTAGCGCCAATATGGTTGGCCTGACCTGTTAAGTCAGCTGAAGTATGGTAATCTTCTCCATCCTTTTTGAAATCACTGTTTCGCAAATAACACCAAAGAACAGTTGCGATACCAAGTTCATGGGCTCGCTCAAAAGCTTCGGCAATTTCAACGATTTGACGGTTAGATTCTTGAGAGCCAAAATAAATGGTGGCTCCTACCGCCGTAGCTCCTAAATTCCAGGCTTCATCTACCGAACCAAAGGCGATTTGATCGTAAGTATTGGGGTAAGTGAGAAGCTCGTTATGATTAATCTTTACGATGAAGGGGATTTTATGGGCGTATTTCCGGGAAATTGCTGCCAGGTTGCCAAATGTGGTGGCTACAGCATTACAACCGCCTTCTACAGCTAACTTTACAATATTCTCCGGATCAAAATACTGAGGATTGGGGGCAAAAGATGCGCCGGCTGAATGCTCGATACCTTGGTCAACCGGTAAAATGGATAAATACCCTGTGTTGGCTAACCTGCCATGCCCATAAATGGATTGTAGGCTTTTCAATACCCGGTTATTCCGGTTAGAATGATACCAAACCTTATCTACAAAATCCGGCGAGGGGGTATGCAACTGCTCTTTGGGAACTGTTTGGCACTCGTGTTCTAACAAGTATTCTGCCTTATCGCCTAGGGTGTTGACAATGTCCTGGTAATTCATATCACCTTGCTTTTCAATTTTTGGCAAAAATAACCATTTTTTGATTGTGTGTAAAAAGGCAAAAGCAGTGAAAAAGAGATATAAATAAAGGTTTACTTTAAATGGATTGGTTCGAATGTTAAAATAAATTTAGGTGGCAGTTTATGCTTTAACCATTCCCATGAGGCAATTTTCACAATTTTAATGCAGCAAGCTGCTTAAAATGCTGGCATCTTACGCATCCTGCTAAAATGCTAGTTTTTCATGAAAATTTTATATTTGAATAAACCAACTTCGAATAATGGCTTGTAAACAATGAATGTCGAAAATTGGATGTTACCCTGCATATTCAAAACAGCTACCGGAATGAATTGCCCATGGTGCGGTTTTCAACGGGGATTCCTTGAATTGTTAAATGGTAATATGCTTGAAAGCATTGGAATGTTTCCCCCATTAATACCGCTTGCGGCACTGGTTTGCGCACTAATCCTACGGATTCAAAAGCCAACAAATTACCGATTAAAAGGTATATATGCTAGCTTTGGCCTGGTTGTCATCACATTATTACTCAATTTTTTCCTGAAAAACAGCTAAAGCTAAGAAATTAATAAATGATATGCTCTAAAAAATCTACTAACCTAGTATAAAATCTCGCAGGCCAATTACGTTTTGTTGAACTTTTATAAAAAAAATGACCATGGCAGATTCAGAAAATAACCCCGTCACGGAACAAAGCAGTCCTCCTCCTTTCAAACAGCCATTGCCTAATTCAACCGCTGTTTTAATATTAGGCATAGCCTCGATCGTTTTAAATTGCTGTATTCCTTTTGTGGGAATAATTTGCGGTGTAATCGCCCTGGTTTTAGCTCAAAAGGATTTGAAGTTATACAACGCCAATCCGGATAGGTATGACCCTACCTCTTATAAAAATTTGAATGCGGGCAAAATTACAGGTATTATTGGTTTGGTTATTGGTGCTGCTTATATCCTCGCCTTCTTCTTGTTCCTGGGAACGGGAAGTTTTATTGAGAGCTACGAGGAAATAATAGAAAAAGCCATTGAAGAAGCTAAAAATCAATAGCCCATAACTTAGCATTGCAAAATTTTCATTGGGATGGCTCTGACGACAAGAGCCATCCTTCACCTTCTATTTTACAGACCTGATATAGTTGAGTAATTAAGGTCAATACTTATTTTCATTTTGATGGGTTTGTGTAGTTTTGGTTGTGTTTAAAAAGAGCTCAGGGTTAATGAGGCTGGATTCTGCTTGAGCGATAGTTCAAAAATCTGAAGGCATTGCCATGAAACCTTTGGTACTACTCCAAGGGGCATTAGGGGCTTCTAATTAATTTTATCATTTAATACCGGTTCTTGAGTATGATTTTGAGGGCCATGCATTGGATTTTTATGGGCACGGTGGGCAAGGTCACGGTGGACTTGATTTTTCCATTAGCGGTTTTAGTCTATAATTGATTGAATTCCTTAAAGGCAAACAACTTGATAAACCGTTTTGATTCGGTTTTAGCATGGAAGGTTATGTGGCCACCTATGCGGCTTTGCATAATCCTCGATATTTTGGACAAATCGTTACGATTCGTCCTGAGAGGCAACGGGATCGATCGTTAAACAGCTTCCAGAGAAGTCAAAAAGTTGAACCCGTAGAAAATTGAAGAAAAAGTTCTAAAGTTTGCCTGAATGCTTGAAGAAAGGCATTATCCCCTTGATTGGAAGGTGATAACCCGGGAAACAGCAGATATGCTCCTTGAGATGGGTGAAAATCCACCTTAGAAAGACCAGAATTATCATGAGGTTCCCAATACTATTAACCTTCTATTGGGTGACCAGGATGAAATGATGAGTTGCTAAGAAATTGAGCATTTCAATGCCGTCTACTAAATTCAGATTTCACTTTAGTCAATGATAAAGCTTATCCTTTGGATAAAATAGATAATGATCACCTAATAAGCATTTTCAGAGAATTCTTGATTTATACTTATCCCTGGAACGTGAAAAAAAATTGTGGAATTACAGCCTGATTTATTGTTTTCTATTGGACCTTTGCTTTTGTTAATTGCGGCTTCAGCTTTATTTCTGAAACCCGTTTTAACTTTGCAAGGTTTTAAAAGGTGGCGATGACCGGTAATCTTATCAAGAACCCAAAAAAATAATCCGATGAACAAAGGCTCCTTAGGTCGGCACATTTTGGTGGAGTTTTACGAAAGCTCGACAGAAATCCTGAATGATGTAAGCCTTATTGAGCAAAGTATGGTGCAGGCAGCCCAGGAAGCTGAGTCTACGGTGGTCAACTCTACGTTTCATCATTTTTCTCCGTTTGGGGTTTCAGGGGTCGTGGTGATTGAGGAGAGCCATTTGGCCATTCATACTTGGCCGGAGTATGGGTTTGCATCAATGGATATATTTACCTGCGGGGATTCAGTAGAACCGTGGGTGGCTTTTAACTACCTGAAAAAGGCCTTCCAATCTGAGCATGCTTCTTCTATGGAAATGCTACGCGGCCAGTTGAATTTACTGGAGAAAAAGGAAGATTTTGATTTAGGGGCTTTAAGGGATGAAAAATCCCAGGAAATTGTGGGGCCTAAGCATAAACGGAATGTTTGGTTCACCGACCGTGATGAGAATATAGCTTTGTCCCTCAGGCATAAAGGGAACACCCTTTTCCGGGAAAAATCCCCCTATCAGAAAGTCGAGGTATTTGATACTTATGCCTATGGGCGGATGCTGGCTTGTGATGACATGGTGATGTGTACGGAAAATGATGAGTATGTTTACCATGAAATGATTGCCCACGTACCCATGCTAACCCATAAGCAGGCCAAAAAAGCATTGGTCATTGGCGGGGGTGATGGTGGTACCGTCCGGGAGTTATTGAAACATGACAACATGGAGGAGGTCGTTATGGTAGAAATTGATGAAACTGTTGTAGAAGCCAGCAAAGCCCACCTACCCGGTTTATCCAGTGCGCTAGATGACCCCCGCCTGCATTTAATTCATGATGATGGCATCAAGTATGTGCAGCAGGCTCCTTCAGAAACGTTTGACCTGGTTATTGTGGATTCTACGGATCCGGTAGGGCCGGCAAAAGGGTTGTTTACCGAGGATTTTTACAATGATGTCTATCGTATCTTGAATGAACAGGGCGTTATGGTTACGCAGAGCGAATCCCCACGTTTTAACGTGGAGGTGTATAAGGAAATTTACCAAACCTTCAAGCGTATCTTCGGTAAAGATAGCGTTTTCAGTTACCTTCTTTTCATCCCGACCTATCCAACCGGTATGTGGAGTTTCTCTTACGCTTCAAAAGGGGATGCGCATCCCTGGAAAAGCTTAAATGACAGGGAAGCTCAGGATTTTACCGACAAGCATGATTTGCAATATTACAACCCGGAAGTCCACAGGGCAGCTTTTGCTTTGCCCAATTTTGTGAAAGACATGATCGCAGGGCAATGAGCCATTAGAAAAGTTTGGGAAATGTAAGTAAAAGTATTAAATATTAAGTTGTCAGTACCCGGACCCTTAAATTTCATATTAACCGGTTCATAAAAAAGTTTTCGGTCCTAATACCTGGTACTAAGTACTGAATACTGATTTTACCGCATTGAAATGAATTGGCTTAAAACTTAAACAAAACGTTATGCAACCAGACCCTGAGGCGAGTAAGAGACGAGCGGAAAAATTAGCCGAATTCGACCCGGACCAGAATGGTCTTCAACATAAAGGCATTTTTGGCTTACCCTTTTATCCGGGCGAATCCGAGCTGGTATTGATTCCTGTACCTTGGGATGCTACGGTCTCCTACGGGGACGGTACCCTTCATGGCCCTCAGACCATTCTTAACGCTTCTCATCAAATTGATTTACATGATCAAAAGACGCCGGGAGCCTGGAAGGTGGGCTTTGCGATGGAGGAAATTTCTGAAAACTGGATGGACCTTAGCCGGGAATTCAGGGCCAAAGCTAAATATAACATCGATCACCTGGAAGGAAAGTTTGAAGCCCCGGAGCAAGTTAGGAATGAGATATATGAAGAACTTAGCAACGCCTGTGAGATGCTGAATGATTGGGTTAAGGAAGAAGCCCAATACTGGATGGGGAAAGGTAAATTGGTCGGTCTTGTTGGAGGGGACCATAGCGTGGCGTTAGGTTATCTTCAATCACTCAATGAAGCTTATGATAATTTTGGGGTCCTGCAGTTGGATGCTCACCTGGATTTACGGGACGCTTACGAGGGTTTTAAGTATTCCCATGCCTCAGTTATGAAAAATGCCCTGGCATATCCTTCACTTACAAAATTAGTACCCGTTGGAGTTCGGGATTTTTCGGAAAAAGAAATGGCAGTGGTAAATGATAATGCGGAAAGGATAGCATTATTCTCCGATAATTATTTGAAAGAACAGGCATTTCACGGCTACCGTTGGGCTCAAATATGTGACGAGATTATTGCCCATCTGCCGCAATCGGTTTACATATCTTTTGACATTGACGGGCTAGAACCTTCTTTATGTCCCAATACAGGAACACCGGTGCCAGGAGGCTTAACTTTTAAGGAAGTTACATACTTGGTTCATAAAGTGGTGCAGAGTGGACGTACTATCATTGGGTTTGATTTATGCGAGGTGGCCCCAAACCAAGATGCCAAAAGCAAGGATTCAGAATGGGACGGGAATGTAGGAGCGAGGATACTGTACCGCCTTTGCGGGGAAATGGTTTGGTCTCATGG
>CAZQQN010000006.1:0-4869 GCA_964595485.1 uncultured Sphingobacteriales bacterium
TTAAGGATAAGATCTAAGTTCAAATGGATTGGGGGATTAAAATTTTACGTGGAAAAAGGGGATTCAGGTATAATTGGGAATTTATATTTTAATGTAAGAGATTTTGAAGATTCATTTTTATTACTTCACTATTTAAGAGAAGATGAATATTTTGTCGATGTTGGTGCTAATGTGGGTCATTATTCTATTTTGACATCTGGTTTGAAAAAATGTAATACGTTAGCCTTTGAGCCTGTTCCAAGTACATTTGGTAAACTCTGTAAACAAATTAAACTTAATAATTTAGAAAGGTTAGTCTCAGCTTATAATTTGGGTTTAGCTTCTAAAAAAGGTGAACTTTATTTTTCAATAAAGTTGTTACTAAAAATTATCCTAATTGCAAAAAGGTGGGTGTCGATTTACTTGATAATTTTTATTCTAATAAGAATATAAAGGCCTTGAAGATTGATGTCGAAGGTTATGAACCTGAAGTTTTAAAAGGCTCAGAAAAAATATTAAATTCAGATGAATTAAATGTGATCATTATAGAATTAAATCATTATGGTGAAAATTTTGGATATTCAAATGAGTATTTAGTTGAATTTTTAAGAAGGAAAGGTTTCGAACCCTTTAGGTATCATCCTTTTCAAAGAAAGCTTGAAAAATTAAATTCATTTGATGAAGAAAAATTTAATACTATTTTTATAAAAAATTTAACCATCGTAAAGAAACGAATTGAGACATCTCAAGCTATTAAAGTGAGCGGTTATAAAATTTAGATTGAGTTTAAGTTAATAATTAAATGACCATCCTCTACCTCTACCAATACTTCGGCACCCCACAAGGCGGCTGGAGTACGCGGGTTTATGAAATGGCCAGAAGATGGGTGGAGGCCGGGCATCATGTGAAAGTGGTTACTTCCTTGTATGACAAGTCCGATTTAACGGCCGGTGGCCTTTACAGCCGGCAATGGATCGATGGGATAGAGGTGATTATCCTCAATGTTAAACTATCCAATAAGCAAGGGTTTTTCCAGCGCCTTTTCGGCTTTTTGGCTTTTGCCTTGCTTTCCGTTTTTTTTACGCTGAAAGAAAATTACGATGTCGCTATTGCAAGCTCGGGTCCCATTACCATTGGCATTCCGGGTTTGGTAGCTCCCTATCTGAAGCGTAAGCCGCTCATTTTTGAAGTCCGTGACCTTTGGCCGGAAGGGGCTATTCAACTGGGGAAGCTTAGCAATCCTTTGCTCCAGCGGTTGGCTTATTGGTTTGAGTATCGTTGTTACCAAGGGGCTCAAGCCATTGTTGCCTGTTCTCAAGGGATGGCCGATGACATTCGTAAGCGCTTTGGTTACAAGTATGTTCATGTTATTCCCAATGCTGCGGATAATGATTTGTTTGGAACACCCTCTAATCAGGATTCACTGCCGGCTTGGGTTGAAAACAAAAAAGTCTTTTTATATGCCGGTACACTGGGATTAATGGATAATTGTCAACAACTTATAGAAGCAGGCAAAGTATTGCAGGAGCGGGAACAAGATGATGTTTACCTGGCTTTCCTGGGAGATGGTCAGGAAAGGGAGAATCTGGAAGCTTTGGCTAATCAATATCTGCTGGAGAATGTCCATTTTCTGGGGCACAAACCTAAAGCTGAGGTAGTCGGCTGGATGCAGCAAGCCACGGCTGCCTTTTTGGTTTTTAAGGATGTCCCGGTGCTTCACACTTCTTCCCCTAACAAAATGTTTGATGCCTTTGCGGCTCGGACTCCGCTCATCCAAACAACCCAGGGCTGGATCAAAGCCCTTTTTGACCAAGAAAACTGTGGACTGACGGTCGAGCCGGGCCTACCTACCCAAATGGCGGATGCCATCCAGTATATCGCCACTCATCCAAACGAAAGAGACCAAATGGCGGAAAATGCGGAAAGACTCGCTCGGGAACGTTTTGACCGGGACAAGTTGGCAAGGGAGATGCTGAAAATTATTGTAGAGGTAAGCACGAATGGGAAGGGGGAAGAGTGACTCAGAGACGTAGGGACTAAGAGAAATGGAGCCTGAGGGGCTTATCGGAAAAATTTAATTTAATATGAATAATGAAGATTCGTTCGCATAGGGAGTTAGAGGTTTATCAAATGGCTTATCAAGTTGCTATGAGGATATTCGAGTTAACTAAAAGTTTTCCAAAAGATGAAAGGTATTCATTAACCGATCAAATTAGGAGATCAAGCAGGTCAGTATGAGCTAATATAGCTGAAGGATTTCGTAAACGAAAATATTCTAAGTCTTTTATTCTGAAATTATCCGATGGTGAGGCAGAAGCGGCCTGCCCTGTGTAATAAATATTCAAAACATGATCATTTATTATACATACGTTTTAAGAAGTCTCAAGGATGGGAACTTATATATTGGCTACACAAATAATCTTAGGGAAAGGTTGAAAAATCACAAAATGGCGAAGTACTTTCAACTAAAAACAGAAGGCCTATCCTTTTGGTGTATTTTGAAGGATGCTTTGATAAAGCGTCAGCAATAAAAAGAGAAAAGTATCTTAAAACAACTTATGGGCATGGGTATTTAAAAAATAGGTTTCCAAGTGATAAGGGAATGGGCCTCTAAATAATAGCTTATTCTATTACACAGGGCAGAATTGGCTTGACTTCTCATATGATTGTCAATACATTTCGAAAGAAGATCGTAGAGAACTTAACGAAGAATATGACAAAATCCTTGGTAAACTCGTAACAATGGCTCAACAACCCGAAAAATGGGCTTATTAATCCCCCATATCTAAGTCCCTTCGACTCCCCCTCCCTCCGTCTTTTCGTCCCACATTCCCTAAATCCTTCCGTCTCGATCTCTTAGTTCTTATGCGTTAGTAATTGAATAGGCCTCTGAACATAAGGAGGCATTATTGAATAATTGGGACAAGCGATAAATTCATGAAAGATTAGAACGAATGAAACCATTAGGATAATGGAAGAAGTTATCAAGATCAAAGTTCAGGAATGTTATAAAGTTTGAATCAATTTTTCTGATGGTGAAGAAAAAATAGTCAATATTAGGCCTTAATAGGGAAGGGGTTTACGAAAGCATTATTGGAAACGGAAAAATTTAAAGACGTATTTATAGAAGAAAGAGGTGGTCTTGCCTGGCCAGATGGTTTTGATATTCGCCCTAATTATTTGAAGGCTTTACACTATGAAAAACAACATGTATAAAAATTTCACTTTTATCCCTTTTCCTCCTCCTCTCTAAGGCCCTAAGTCTCTTAATCACAATTCACCCAATTGAATGACTACCGAATAACCAATGATTGCCAAATTGCTTGCTACTTCGCTACCTATTACGTCCGTATTACTATTTGTTACTACATTATTATAATCCCAATGAATGAAGCCCATCTCTGATTTTTTTAGGATTAGTAAACGGCCTCTTTACCTTACAATACCCCTTCTTTTGATTTTAATAATCCTCGCGATTTGGCATATCCGATACCGATCTCAGACCACAGTTACCTTTGGCCCTTCTGAAAATAAGATGAGGAAGGCCATAGAGGGCTATACCGATCAGTTTTATTACGGACAAAGGGATACGATTACTTTTTATATTAGAAACCAAGCCCCGAAAGGAAAAGGAATATTAAGAAAAATCACCGCTCCTTACCAATACCGAACCTTTGATACCTTTGCATTTGAAAAGATTAAGCAACCGCTCCATAAGCAGCAAGCTACTCAAGGATGTCAATGGGCTCCGTTTTTAAGCTTACCGTTGAAAAGCCAATATAGCGCCGGTTATTACAACCTTCATTTAACCAATCAGCAAGACACAACCAATATTACCTTTTTAATTGGGGCTGAGGAAAAAAAGCCTGAAATAGCCATTTTAGCACCGGTGAGTACATGGGTTGCATACAACAATTGGGGTGGAAAATCGCTTTACCAAAATAACCTGGATTCTCATGATGTTTATACGGTTTCAGCCAATCGCCCACTTACTTCCCTGAATTACAACCGGAGACGGGAACGACAATCTATCCATGTAGAAGCCAACATCTTCAATTGGTTTAATCAATTTTATGAGGCTTCGCTTTTCCCGGATTATGCTTTGGAAAAGTTGCCCAGAGGGCTGAAGGAAGCCGAAATTTTGGTCTTGGCTTATCATTGTGAATATTTCACCACGGAGATGTATAACAACCTTCAGCAACTGGTGAAGGATCAAGGAAAGGCTTTGATTTCGCTTGGCGGAAACCAGATTTATTGGAAGGCTCAATGGCATAATAACTACGCACAACTTGAATGTCACAAGGATTTGACCTTATTTCAAGACTGGTCCTTTGGTGGCACATGGAAGCACAACCTACGGTCTGAAGCAGGATTTTTGGGCGTAAGGTATTCACCGGCTGGCTTGCATACGTATGCCCCTTATCAGGTCAAGAAGCCCGGGCATTGGTTATTTAACGGTACGGGCGTAAAAAGGGGAGCTGTGTTTGGAAGAAAAGGCATTAATAAGTATCCCTTATCCGGGTATGAAATGGATAAAACGACCTATCAAAGCCCCAATGATGTGACGGTTGTAGCCAAAGGGCTCAATCCCAAAGAAGGGCGGTACAAAAAGATTTGCGCTAACAAAACGGATAACAAAGGAGGAGGGACATTGGCTATCAGGGCGTTAAGTGAAAACCATGCTATCCTGGCTACAGGCTCGATTCAAAGTGGATCGGGATTGGGGGTTGATTCTGTATTTACAAAAGTGATTCAGAATTTCGTTACTCGGTACAAATAAAAAGGCCAATGACTTAAAGAAGTTGGGACTAAAGGATGGGGAGAAATAGAGACTAAGGGACTGAGGGACGTAGGGACTAAGGGACTGAGGGACGTAGGGACTAAGGGACT
>CAZQQN010000006.1:4969-92103 GCA_964595485.1 uncultured Sphingobacteriales bacterium
AGGGACGTAGAGACTAAGGGACTTATAGGAATAAATATAAATGAAAATTCGGTCTCATAGGGAGCTAGAAGTTTATAAGATGGCTTTTAATGCTGGAATGGCCATATTTAACCTCACTAAAAGTTTTCCCAATGAAGAAAGGTTTTCCTTAACAGACCAAATCAGAAGGTCAAGCCGATCTGTTTGTGGTAACATTGCTGAAGCCTTTCGTAAGCGAAAATATCCCAAATCCTTTGTCGTAAAACTGTCGGATTCAGAAGCGGAGGCTGCCGAAACTCAAAATTGGTTAGATTTTGCGTTAAAGTGCAATTATATTTCGGAAGAAAATTATCAAAATTTAAATCAGGAATATGAAAAGATCCTTGGCAAGCTTGTCACTATGGCCCAACAACCAGAAAAATGGGCTTACTAACGTTCCCTTATTCCCTTAGTCACTAAGTCTCCCCGTCTCAAACTCCCTCTTTCTGTTAATGTCAATAGTGTCCCTACCTAAATAGCTACTTATTTACCATTGTATTTTATCCAGTTACAAGTGTGTTACCCTGAATCCTTAAGTCTCCCATTCTCTGAGTCCCTAAGTCTCATTTTCTCTTAGTCAAAAAAACTTCAACTACAACTGAATTAACAACCGAATTACAACCGAATTACTACCGGATAACCATTGAAAAACGCATTATTAACAGGCGCCACAGGCTTCCTCGGCCATTACATATTAACAGCACTGGAGGCCCGTGGTTATCAAGTGACTATTCTTGGTCGTACTTCTTTAAACGGTAGGCCTTTCATTGAAAAGGATCTGGCACAATATGATAACCAATGGGAAATCAGGGAAAATTTTGACTTAGTGGTTCATGCTGCGGGTAAGGCGCATTCTGTACCAGGAACAGATTCAGAAAAAAAGGCCTTTTGGGACCTGAATGACAGGGGCACGCAAAACCTCCTGGACGCGCTGAGCCGGAGTAATGCCCTACCCAAAACGGTCATTTTCATCAGCACGGTGAGCGTTTACGGACTTGAGAGCGGGACGGAAATTACCGAAAATACGGCTCTGAATGCAACGGATCCTTATGGGGCCAGCAAGCAAAAAGCGGAAGAATTCATCAAATGGTGGGGGGAACAAAATCAGGCCGATTGGGTGATCTTGAGATTACCCTTGGTGGCCGGAAAAAATCCCCCGGGAAATCTGGGGTCCATCATCAATGCCATTCAAAAAGGCCGGTATTTTGGTATTGGAAATGGAAAAGCCCGTAAAAGTATGGTCATGGCCGATGATGTGGCCAACATGATAGCCAAATGGGATTCTGCTTCCGGAATTTATCATTTGACGGACGGTTACCATCCGACCTTTCGCGAGCTGGAAATAGCTATCCAGCAAATTATAGGAAAACAAGTGCCTGTAAATTTACCTAAAAGCGTAGCTTTTCCAATGGCCTTGATGAGTGACTTGGGGCAAATGATAACCAAAAAGCGCTTGCCTTTTAATTCAAATGTTTATAAAAAAATGACCCAAAACCTTACCTTTTGTGATGAAAAAGCACGACATGAATTGGATTGGCATCCGAGTAAAGTGCTTGACCGGATGGAAGAAATCCTGTAAAGCCGACCAAAATTGATTGTTTGATTAGTTCTTCAAAACTATATTTTTTGCTATACTTCCTCATAGCTTTTTTGTTACTGGTTGGGCAATTGGTTTGGTTTCAGATCGCAGACCGGTACAATATAATCGATAAACCGAATGAAAGGAGTTCTCATAATTCCGTTACCATTAGGGGCGGTGGGATTATTTTTCCCATTGCTATCCTGTGTTGGTTTTTATTTTTCAATATGCCTTATCCTTGGTTTACCGGAGGGCTGTTGCTAATAGCCATGGTAAGTTTACTGGATGATATTCGCCCATTACTAAATTCTGTTCGGATAACATTTCAGTTCGTTGGGGTAGCTATGATGATCTATAGCATAGGGCTTTTTGAAATTCCCTGGTATTGGCTGTGTTTAGCATTTATTCTGGTTATAGGGACCATCAACGCCTTTAATTTCATGGATGGTATTAACGGGATCACCGCTTTTTATGCCCTGTCCTGTCTTACAGCTTTTTATTACCTCAACCAGCAATTTTTCTTTACGGATTCCCATTTAATCTTGGTAACTGCTTTAGCATTGGTCGTTTTCAGTTTTTTCAATGCTCGCAGACAAGCCAAAACATTTGCCGGGGATGTGGGGAGTGTAAGTATTGCCTTTGTGCTTTGTTTCCTGATGCTTCAATTGATTATTGAAACCACGAATCCGGCTTATATCCTATTATTTGCCGTTTATGGGGTAGATTCAGTTTTAACCATTGTACACCGGCTCATGAAAAAAGAAAACATTTTTATAGCGCATCGCTCTCATCTTTACCAATACCTGGCTAATGAAAAAGGTGTTCCGCATGTCCTGGTATCCATAATTTACGGAAGCTTTCAGTTAATCCTATCATTTGCCGTTATTTTCCTGATTAGTTTTGACATTGTTGGGCCCTGGCTTTTAATGATATTGGTTTTGGTATTGTTAAGCCTCATTTACTTGACGACTAAAGCTTACATAATTAAGCGTTTAAATACGCGATAAAATTTGGACCTATAAAAGATAAAAAGATCTTTTAATATTTTATATATACGGTGATGTTAAAAAACGTGAAGTCAAAATGTTCAACATTTCAGATAGGCGTTAGCAATCCTTTCAAAGCATATTGGTAGTTTTATAACCTAAGAATCGCAATTAAAAAAGCATTAAATGGAGAAAGCCAAATAAATCACTATCTTAAACGGTATTAAAATAATATTTAATCTTCATAAAATTTCGGTTATACAATAAATAAGATCATTTTAAAATTTTGTTAAAGGTTAATTTTTTTAATCGTTTTTTCTTTTTAATCTAAATATTTGTACTTTCGTAAAATATCAATTAGGGTAATATGCATTTTTTGACCAAGTACCTCCATAGAAGCTATGCTCCCCGATGGTTAATTTTAGGAATTGATGCCTCCATAGCCGGCTTTTCTATTTTTGTTGCCTACCTGCTGAGGTTCAATTTTGAACTTAATAATGAAGAATTTGAAGGGTTTGGCTGGATTTTAACTTTACTAATTACCATTAGGGTCTTATCCTTCCGGTTTTTCCGGACCTACTCCGGAATCGTTCGGTTTTCCTCACTGGAAGACGGAAAGCGCATGTTTTATGCAGCTGCCTCGGGTTCCTTGGTGCTTATTATAGTAAATCTGATTTTTTACAATCAAAACCATCAGTTTTTAGTGCCGCTATCCGTAGTCATTATTGACTTCTTGCTTACTATTTCCTTGATGAGTGGCTTCCGGATCATGGTAAAGATAATTTACAGCTATATTGGACGTAATTCAAAAGGTAAGGTACCCACAAAAAATGTGGTTATCTATGGTGCCGGGAAATCCGGACTGATTACCAAGCGGACCATCGATACAGATGGTGAGGTGGCCTACAACCTTATGGGCTTCCTTGATGATGATGAATCAAAAAGGAGTAAAACCCTCGAAGGTGTTCATATCTACAACACCAAGAAGGATTTTGAGAAGCTTATCGGGAATCACTCGATAGATCTTTTAATTTTCTCTATCCAGGAGATCGGCGTGAATCGAAAAAGAGAGATTATTGAGTGGTGCCTCAGTAATCAAATTAAGGTTAAATCCGTGCCTCCTGCCGATAAATGGATTAACGGAGAACTGAGTTTTAATCAGATCAAGAATGCCAAAATAGAGGATTTACTGGGCAGGGAACCTATTCACCTGGACCGGCAGGAAATATCTCAAGAGATCACTAATCAAGTCGTTTTGGTTACAGGCGCCAGTGGTTCGATAGGTTCAGAGCTGGTAAGGCAGATCATTGCTTTTAAGCCGAAAAAAATTGTATTGTTTGATATTTCTGAAACCTCGCTTAATGACACAAAGCTTGAGCTATGCGAAAAATGGGGATTCAATGATTTTGAAGCCATCGTTGGCGATATTCGAAATTTTAACCGCATAGAAAAGGTGGTTAATTATTTCAGGCCCCATGTCATTTTTCATGCAGCGGCTTACAAACATGTTCCATTACTCGAATCAAATCCAGCAGAAGCTGTAACTGCGAACATTTATGGTACTAAAATATTAGCTGATGTTGCTGTCAAATATGATGTCGCAAAGTTTGTAATGGTTTCTACTGATAAAGCCGTTAACCCTACCAATGTAATGGGGGCCTCTAAAAGAATAGCAGAAATTTATATACAAGCTTTCGATCGCTTTTTAAATAGTGTTGAAAATGATAAATTCACTCGTTTCATAACCACCCGATTTGGTAATGTACTGGGTTCCAATGGGTCAGTGATACCGCGCTTCAGGCAACAGATTGAAGATGGTGGGCCGGTTACTGTTACCCATCCGGATATTTCCCGGTACTTTATGACAATTCCGGAAGCCTGTCAATTAGTACTGGAAGCCGGTTTTATTGGGGAAGGGGGAGAAATTTTCCTTTTTGATATGGGCAGATCTGTCAAGATTTATGACCTGGCAAGAAAAATGATCAAACTGTCAGGCTTTGAACCGCAAAAGGAAATTGAAATTGCATACACCGGACTTAGGCCGGGAGAAAAGATCAAAGAGGAAGTTCTTTCTCAGCGCGAGAATACTTTGCCAACTCACCACGAAAAAATTCTGATCGCATCTGTACAAGAGTACACCTTTGAAAAAGTATCCAGAAGGATTAATCATTTAATTGATCTAGCTTTTGATAACGAAAATGATGAGCAAATTGTGAAAACAATGAAGTTGATCCTTCCTGAATACAAAAGCCGAAACTCTGCTTATGAAAGGCTTGATGAGAATTTAGGTGAAAATGTTCAAAACCTTGAGGAGTCAAGTGAGAATGGATCATCAGGAAAGCGTATTTCTATTTAGTGCTTTTACTTTTTAAGGCATTCTCCTCCCATTTGTTTTAAGCAATACGATTGGAACTACTTATCAATATTTTCTTCAACCATTTAACCCTTGAGGCCTAGTTTTAATTACGCTGGTTTAGTTTAGTTTCATTATGGGATCGGTTAATCGGTACTAATCATTTGAATTTTTGCCCTTTGCCTGCTTTACGGTACCTTTGGAAGTTTAGAAAATGTATGACCATTCTGCAGGAGTTAAAGCAGTTTTTTCCGTCTTATGGGTTTTCAAAATTTTTGATTTGATAGTCTGGTATTTATGGCAATAAGAATTTTGGGTCTAAACGTTAGTTAATCCATAAAATGCTCAATCAATGAGTTCTTATAAGGTATGAAAATTGGTTTGTTAGGCGCTGGTCACCTGGGCCAAATCCATATGAAGTTGTTAAAAACCATCTCCTATTTTGAATTAATTGGTTTTTACGATCCGGATAAAGCCAAATCCGAGCATGCTGAAGTAACCTACCAAATTCCCGCTTATCAAAGTATTGAAAACTTGTTAGCAGATGTTGAAGTGGTTGATATTGTAACCCCTACTTTATCTCATTTTAAATGTGCAGAGCAAGCCATCCGAAAAGGAAAGCACGTTTTTATAGAAAAGCCCATGACCAATACAGCGGAGGAAGCTGAAATCCTTCTTAAGTTGGTTCAGGAAGCAGGCATTAAGGTACAGGTTGGTCATGTAGAGCGCTACAATCCGGCTTATCTTGCCGCCCTCGAATACGAACTAAAGCCCGTATTCATTGAATCCCATCGTTTGGCAAAATTTCAGCCCAGGGGTACGGATGTTTCTGTTATATTGGATTTGATGATTCACGATATTGATATTGCGCTTAACCTGGTAGGGTCAACCATCAAATACATCTCAGCCAGTGGAGTCGGTGTAGTAAGTGATAACCCTGACATTGCCTCGGTCAGGATTGAATTTGCCAATGGAGTAGTAGCCAACTTAACTGCAAGCCGTATTTCATTAAAGCAGGAGCGCAAAATGCGAATTTTCCAAAAATCAGCTTACGTTACCATCGATTTCCAGGACAAAAAAGCCAATGTTTTCAAAATGCGGAATAAGTCTGAATTAGGTGAAAATCCCTACTACATGGAACTCAACACTGGAGATGGAAAATCTCCTAAGGTGATTAGTTACGAATCACCTGATTCACCGGAAGTCAATGCTATTCAGATGGAGTTGGAAAGTTTCGCTGAAGCCATAAAAGAGAATAGGGAACCCCAAGTTTCCGTTGAAGATGGGTATGAGGCCCTTATGGTGGCCCATAAGATCGTTGATAAGGTGAATGCCATAAAGGTGGATGAATAATATGAGAAGCCGGCTTTTAATAGGATGCCTGTTAATGGCTATGATGTTTGGCCAGTTGGGATGTAATGTTGTAGACACGGAAGAAAAAATCCCGGGTTATATTCATATAGACTCCATGGCAGTTCAAGCGCCTGAAGATTCGGATGAAAGTATGGTTTCGCATGATATTGTTGATGTATGGGTTAAAGTGGACAATGATTTTATAGGGGTTTTTGAATTGCCGGCTACGTTTCCAGTTTTAAAAACAGGTGAGCAAAACATTACTTTAAGAGCCGGGGTTAAGAATAATGGTATTTCCAATACAAGAGGTCAGTACCCTTTTTACTCACCAATCGATACCACGTTATCCATTAAAGCAAAACAAACAGATTCTTTAGGAACGGTTGAGACGAAATACCGTCAGAATTTACAAATTTTATGGGAAGAAGATTTTGAAGATAAAGATGATCTTACGATTAAAAACAGCGATGAAGCCAATGTCGAATTTCAAATTACCCGACAGCCCTCAGAAGTATTTGAAGGGGATGCTTCAATGAAAGCTCACTTCAAAGACCAATCCAAAAACCAACTTTTTGAGATACAGAAATCAGAACCTGTCAATTCAAAAGACATATCGCTAAGTGCCTCTACTTACCTTGAGGTTGATTTTAAAACCAATATCGAGGTAAAAATGGGTTTGATTGCAATTCCGCCGGCTGCTAGCGATATTTCTGCCAATAAGCGTAGTAAGCTAATACTTAACGAAACAAAAGATTGGCAAAAGATATATATTAATCTGAAATCCAATTTACAGGATTTTCCACCTGATTATAATTTTCGTTTCTTCTTCGGGGCTGCTAAAAACTCTGATGGAGAAGCGACTTTTCACCTTGATAATGTTAAGTTGATTCATGATTAACCCGCTCAACAGACGAAGAGAACGGATTAAGTATATTATAGGAGATGCCCTGGCTTCTGCCTTTGTATGGGCTGCTTTTTTTATTTACCGGAAGGAGTACATTGAGCCGGAAACCTTTGGTTATGATATACCGATTACTTTTGACTATAATTTTTATCTGGGCATTGTTTTAGTCCCCCTTTTCTGGATCATCTTCTATGGCATACTGGGTACTTACCGGTTTATTTACCGAAAATCCCGTATTAATGAGTTGGCTAAAACCTTATCGGTAACGTTTATTGGTACCATCATTCTCTTCTTTACATTGTTGCTGGATGACTGGGTTCCTTCTTACCAGGCTTACAGGTATACTTTTTTAACCCTGTTTGCCCTTCAATTTACAGTGCTTTACCTCGTCCGGTTTATTCTACTTACCCGTTTGAAAAATAAGCTTAAAAACCGGGAAGTAGGCTTCAATACCTTAATGGTCGGGGGTAATGAAAAGGCTTTATCCCTTTACCAGGAATTAGAAAATGAAAAATACTCGCAAGGCTATTACTTCCTGGGATTTGTATCAGTTGAAGAAAACCCTGAGGATAAATTAGCGCCTTACCTACCCAAATTTGGTTCCTATAAAGAATTACCGCAACTGATCAGGGAAAAGGAAGTGGATGAGGTGATCATTGCCCTTGAAAGTTCCGAGCACGACCGCATAAAGAAGATCATTTCCCTGTTGGAAGATGAGCATGTAGTGGTGAAGGTTATCCCCGATATGTACGATATCATTACCGGTATGGTTAAAATGAATTACATTTTCGGTACTGCGCTAATAGAGATCACCCCCTGGATTATGCCACAATGGCAACGCAACTTTAAAAGAATATTAGATGTAGTGGTTTCTTTATTGGTTTTGGTACTGGCCTCGCCGCTTTTCCTCGTTATCATTATCGGGATTAAACTTACCTCTAAAGGGCCTATCTTTTTTAGGCAGGAACGAATCGGACAACATGATAAGCCTTTTTACATTTTTAAGTTCAGGACAATGTATGAAGGTGCGGAACAATCCGGTCCCCAGCTTTCCAGCGATGATGATCCGCGAGTAACACCCTTTGGTCGTTTTTTAAGAAAATACCGGCTTGATGAGTTGCCTCAGTTTTTTAACGTGCTCAAGGATGAAATGGCGCTTGTTGGACCACGACCTGAGCGTCAGTACTATATTGACCAAATAACGGAAGTAGCGCCGCATTATAAGCACCTACTGCGGGTTAAGCCAGGTATTACGTCATGGGGTCAGGTTAAATTTGGCTATGCTGAAAATGTTGATGAAATGTTAGAAAGGCTCAAATTTGATATCCTTTATATAGAGAATATGTCCCTTGCCATGGACCTGAAGATTTTGATCTACACGGTAATGATCATTTTCAAAGGCAGTGGTAAATAACATCGTCACGAATATCCCCATTAAATTGATCATACCCGCCTTTTGTGGTTTATTTAGCCTGGCCGGTTTTGATTGATGATTTCCTGTATTACATAACTTATGATCAATACCGAGATACAGCCAATGAAATTAAACCATAAATACCCAACATCGGTAAACTGGTAAAGGCTTAACACCAATAGTTCGGCTACTATGGCTGCTATGAAAGCTGAATTGGCTTTGATCTTTTTGATGAAAAATGCCGTGAGGAAAATGCCTAAAATGGTTCCGTAAAAAAGGGAGCCCAGGATATTAATAGCTTCAATGAGGTTTTCGAAAAGGGAAGCTACCATTGCAAACAGAATCGCCAGTCCTCCAAATAAAAGGGTGAAAACCCGCGATGCTTTTAGGAAATGTTGCTCACCTTTTTGGCTGCCAAAGTTTCTCCGGTAAATATCGACCGTGGTGGTAGATGCTAAGGCATTCAGTTCTGCTGCTGTGGAAGACATTGCTGCTGAAAAGATGACTGCTAGCAACAAACCAACTAAACCTTTGGGGAGGTTATTGACTATAAAATTCAGAAAAACATAATCCATGTTTTCGGTTTTGGCCGCAGGATCAGCCTTCTTGATTAAACCGGCTACTTCCTTTTCTAAGGCTTCTTTTCTGGCCAGGTGTTCTTTTACGGCATCCTCTTTTTTTTGAATTATTGGTTTATCTGCGCCGTTTTTTAGGGCAGTAGCCAAATCAAGGATCTTTTGCTTTTTCTCACCAAAGTTTTTTTGGTGTTTGGTTGTAATTTCACTTAACTCATCATCGTACTGGGATTCCTTTACTTTTTCAAGAGAAGCTTGGTTAAAATACACAGGCGGCTGGTTTACCTGGTAAAACATGAATACCAAAACACCGACCAACAGGATAAAAAATTGCATTGGGATTTTTAGTAAAGCATTAAACATAAGGCCCATGCGGCTCTGCTTAATGTTTTGGCCTGATAAATAGCGCTGCACTTGTGATTGATCAGTGCCAAAGTAGGAAAGTTGCAGGAATAAGCCACCTAAAATTCCTGCCCAAATGTTGTAACGGGAATTCATATCAAAGGAGAGATCAACCACTTCCAGTTTATCAAGTTTGCCCGCGACTTGCAGGGTATTACCAAAGGACATGTAATCACCGAGGTAACTGATTAAAATCCCAAAGGCAATGAACATCCCCAGAAATATGACAAACATCTGCTGCTTGTGAGTCTGGCTAACGGCTTTGGTCCCACCCGAAACTGTATAGATAATCACTAACCCTCCAATGATTAAGATGGTGGTGGTTAACCCAATATCCAGAATATGGGAGAGGATAATGGCCGGAGCGTAAATAGTTAAGCCTGCTGCCAGTCCTCGCTGGATAAGAAACAGGGAAGAGGTCAGGATCCGGAGCTTAAGGTCAAAGCGGTTCTCCAGGTATTCGTAAGCTGTATATACTTTTAGCTTGTAATAAAGCGGAATGAAAACAACTGAAATGATGACCATGGCCAGGGGTAGGCCAAAGTAAAACTGCACAAAGCCCATCCCATCCTCAAAGCCTTGGCCAGGGGTGGAAAGAAATGTGATAGCGCTGGCCTGGGTAGCCATTACAGACAACCCGATGGTCCACCAGTTCATGCTTTTATTACCAAGCAAGAAACCTTCAATATTCTGGGTACCCCTGGTTTTCCAGATACCATAGCCAACGATCAACAGTAGAGTGGCAAAAAGAACGGTCCAATCCGTAGGTGTCATTCAAACCATTTTGTAAATAGGTAAAGCAGGATCACTAAGAAGGCAAAAAAACCCAAAATAAAACCGTATAGCCTATTCCAGGTTTTGAAAACAGGTGGCGGGCCTACTTCCTTTTCTACCTTCTTACGGTCATAAGCCGCATATTCTCCTTCTACCTTATTGGTTCTATCTTCTTCAGTTTCCATAGGAGACCAAATTGGTAAATAGTTTATAAGCCCCGGGTATACCGGCCGGCAATTGCCTGAAAAAGGCATAGCCTGTGTAAATAAATGCACCCTCTCCATATTCGGTAAAAATCATGCCTCCCTTTTTAGGTTCCTCTCCGGGGTCATGACTGCTTAAAAGTGGCGTATAATTTTCATCCCACTCCCCTGGAAAATACAAGCCTCTCTCCTGAACCCAACCCTGAAAATCGGCCTTAGTAATGTTGTTAGGTTCATTCAAAATGGGATGGTCCGGTTTTAGGAATTTAACAGGTGCTTTTTCAACGGTAACCCGGTCATAGGCAATTTTAAAAGGATATGGACCTATGTCTTTTGTGACAAGGTTGCGGTCTTTATTGTATTGAACAACCATGGTGCCACCGCCTTTTACATAATTCATAAGGGCATCCCGCTTAAAGTTAAGCCATTCCTTGGTATTATAAGCCCTCACACCAATGACAATAGCGTCAAAATCGGCTAAGGTGTGATCATCAAAATTATCATCATTGAGCATCGTGATATCGTAATTCATTTGACGAAGGGCTGTAGGGACATCATCCCCGGTTCCCATGATATAACCTATGTTATCCCCTTTTTTGTCAACATTTTCCCTTAAGAGCTTAAGCTTGGCTTTCGGAAACAGCCGTTGGGTTGGGATATGATCGTATTGGATAGTGACTATATCCCGGCTGGTTTTACTATTGTCATTTTTGAAGTAAGCTTTCATCTCACCGCCTGACCTTTTTTCAGGAGGAATTATTTTAAAACGCAGCTTTTTAATCTCACCTTTCCCATTGATGGTTACTGAACGGGTTTTTGGTTCGGATTGCCAGCCTTCGGGTAATTCAATGCCAACCATACCGTTAACCTGGTTTTTTCGGGCTTTAACTTTGAGCTCAATGGTTTTAGGCAATTGATTGGGAAAAATCTTTGCTTTGCCTTGTGGCGAGATGGTGGCTGGCGGGCCTATTTCAAAGGCATTGTAGCGCTCTCCCTCTACACGGTCTTCCCAACGGTACCTAACCGGTTTCGGAACATGGAATTTGATACCATCCACTGATAAAGTATAGGTCACCTTCATTGGGGTGGGCGTTTCCGGCAGGCCAATACTGGATTGGTTTTTTACCTGGTACATTCCTTCACTGAGCTTAGGCTGCCTAAGCCAATAAGGGTGTGTAAAATTGGCACCTTTCGGAATTGTTACCTCCTTTTGTTGCTCAAGAGGCTCGTATCGGGACAGGGATTTATTAACCGGTTTGGATTTGCCGAAAGGGTATTTTATCTGCTGAACGCTCATTTCATAACCATTCCGCTGAAGTAATTCAGATTTGATGGTAACATCACTTCCGGGAACTCCGTAGTCTCTTGGAGCAGTGGCATCAAACCAACAACCGTTAGCTGCAAGGATCAGCCGTTTGATCTGTGCTTTTTTGACACCTTTCCAGTGGTCGCTTTCAAGCTTATCCAGTGCTTTGTAGGCATTAACCAAGTGTGGGATTATTTTTTGGGGAGCCTCCGCATCAAATTGCTGAAGGGCTTTATCCAGGTGCTTACCCACTTTCTGACCATTCTGTAAACGGGTCCAATCGGTATCAATGCCAGCCATGATGCCATTATTGTTTTTATCCCCGAGAACATGTTTCATGAACTCAAGCTTTCCTCCGCGTTCCGGTGCATCACCAAATCCCTGGCTTTTATGATGGCTACTGCTCAAAGCACCCATTTCTACATAAGAATGGCCTAGCAAAGGATTAAATTTTCCAACATTCTCAGACACTAAGCCGCTTGAATCCATAGATTTTTCACTACCCCGGTAGAAGAAGTAGGAAGTGTTGAACAGCACGCGCTTGGGTTGCCATGGGTCAACATGGGCCAGCTGATCTGTAAAACGGTTTTCATCACCAGCAGCTTTTACTGCTTGTTTAGCCAACGTTGCTGAGGCAGTGTGATGACCATGGGCATTCTCATAACCAGCTTCTGGAAAGCGGTTAATGATGATATCAGGTTTTAAGTTACGAATTACCCAAACCACATCCGATAGGACCCGCTCTTCACCCCACATATTCAGGGTTTCTTCTGTAGTCTTCGAGTAACCAAAATCATTAGCCCTTGTGAAAAATTGAAGGCCATTATCCACTGATCTGGCACCAAGCAATTCCTGGGTTCTTAAAACCCCCATGAATTTGCCCTTCTCAGAACCTATTAAGTTTTGGCCGCCATCGCCACGGGTTAATGAAAGATAGGCTGTTCGAAGGTTCATTTCATTGGCCAGGTAAGCTATAAGTTCGGTATTTTCATCATCAGGATGTGCTGCCAGGTACAAAACTGTTCCTAAATTATCAGCCTTTTTTAAATTGGATTTGATTTCACCAGCCTCGAGGGGTTTATAGGACTTGTGATACTGAGCATTCAATTCGCTGGATACAAGGATACCTGTTATAAAGTTGATTAAAAGAAACAGTGTAAAACATCTCATAATAGGAACTTTTTGGCTGTTAGCCGTATTAATTAAGCGATCAAAAATAATGAGTAGGTGCCAATTCTGACAATAAATTGAAAGGAATATGGTCAATTAAGGCAGAATATTCTTACCAGGATTAACCACTTTTTATGTTACAACATTGATGCTTACCTTTGCCTTATGCATTCTGAATCCCATCAAGTTAATAAGCCCTGGTTTCAACAGTGGTTTGATTCTCATTATTATCACTTGCTTTACCAGGATCGTGATAATGCAGAAGCTCGTTATTTTATCGATAACCTTTTAAGCTATTTGCCCATATCGAAGGGGGCGAGGTTATTGGACATGGCCTGCGGTATTGGTAGGCATGCTGAGTACCTGGCTGAATCAGGATATCAGGTGATAGGGTTTGATATTGCCGAGGATCAGATCAAGCAGGCAAAAAAGAAAGAAAATGATAACCTTTGCTTTTACCGGCATGATATGCGAAAACCCTTTAATCTGGGAAGCTTTGATACGATATTGAACCTTTTCACAAGTTTTGGTTATTTTGAGGAAGATAGCGACAATCACCATGTTCTTGTGAATGTTAACAATGCGTTAAAGGTTGGCGGGTTTCTTGTGCTGGACTTTATGAACTTGCATTACGTGCTCAATAATTTAAAACCACAGGAAACCCGGGAGTTTGATGGGGTCACTTTCCATCTTAATCGCTACTTGGAAAATGGTTTTGTTAAAAAGGATATAGTGGTTAATGACAAAGATCGAATTCACCATTTCAAGGAAAAAGTGCGAGCTCTGGACATTGATAATTTTGAAGGCTACATGAAAGATGCTAAATTTACTATTCATAAAGTATTTGGTAACTACGACCTTGAGGTTTTCAATTCCAAAAGTTCTGAGCGACTTATCATCCTAGCTGAAAAACAAGGCCATGTTTGAGACACTTCTTCAATGGGACCATGCCGTCTTTGATTTCATCAATCAGCAATTCACGAATGGATTTTTTGATTGGATCATGCCCTTATTAAGGGACAAACACATTTGGGTTCCGCTATACATTTTTCTATTAGCTTTCCTTTGGATTAACTATAAAATGGAAGGGATCATTGTTTCACTATTTGTTATTCTGGCTATTGTTATAAGTGATCAAACCAGTAGTACTTTTATAAAACATTTGGTTGAGCGGGTTAGGCCGTGTAATGATACGGCTTTCCAAGAGCAGGTACGTTTAATAGTGGATTGCGGTCCAGGTTATAGCTTTACATCTTCCCATGCAACCAATCATTTTACGCTTGCTGCGATTCTTGCTACCCTTTTCGGGAGACGGTTTATTTGGGTCTCTATCGTTGCTTATCTCTGGGCGTTCTTAGTTTCTTATGCCCAGGTGTATGTTGGCGTTCATTACCCATTTGATATTTTAGGAGGAGCTCTTTTGGGAATCCTCATTGGAAAGGTAATAGCTTTTCTTGCTTTGGTATTCACCGGTTTTAGGCCATAAAAGAAAAGGCTTTCAACAGATTTGAAAATGGAATAGCATCCTTACAAATGGAGTTTTTTTTAAGCCTTTTATTGCTTTTTCTTCTGACATTGGCTGGAAGTTTATTATTCTTTATGGTGCAGAAGCCCCTGCACCGTTTTATTAATTTTTTTCTAACCTTTAGCGGTGCTTTTTTATTGGGGATTACGCTACTCAAATTGTTTCCGCATCTATTTGAAATGGCCGATCAACCTGGTTTATACATTTTGATCGGTTTTCTGTTACAATTGTTATTAGAAACACTTTCTAAAGGTGTGGAACATGGGCACCTGCATATAGCCAATCCGGGTCTGTTGTTCCCCTGGAGCATTACTTTGGGGCTTGCTATCCACGCCTTTATGGAAGGTATGCCGCTTTCTCATTCTTTCAGGATGGAGGAGGGGATGAATAGCGCCCTGTACTTTGGCATTGTTCTTCACAAAATTCCCGCTGCATTTGTCTTGTTTACGGTGATAATGAATTATGGGCTCCCAAGATTTAAGGCCTTTTTAGTCCTACTGATATTTGCCCTTATGACACCACTCGGTGCTTTGATCAGCGAATTATACTTAGGAGGTTCTGAGTTTGCCCACTCTTCCGTAGTTGAAGTTATTCTCGGTATAGTGGTTGGGGCATTCCTTCACATAGGTACCACCATTATCCAGGAAGCACAATATAAACATAGTTTCGAGCTTTATCAGGCATTGGCATTGGTATTGGGAATTTTAGTAAGTAGCATAAGCTTACTTTAGGTTGAGGAAATAAGCCACTGATAATTAAGAAAATATTGAATTGATCAACTGTTTCTTGACAACTAACCGAACCATTAAGGAATTTTTTGTAAAATTGCTGTGTAATTGAAATAAATTGTATCCTATGAAAATAGGTTTTAAAGTTTTTGGGACCCTTCTTATTGCAGCTACTATGCTATTTGGTGCTTGCAGCCAGGATTCTTGCCCTGGGGCTAAGTCAGCCGGTAAAGGTAAGCCATCAGGAAAAGGTGGAGAGCCAGATCAGAAGTTATTTAACGAGGATATGCGATAAGCTTTTTTTACCTTTAGTATCAATCCCTTGTTATGAAGATTTCTAACAATGCGGTTGCCTTTATTATGGCAATTTTATGGCTCGGTACCTGGACTTACGTCTCCATTGAGCCCACTCCTTTTTCTTCTTCCTTCAAGAATGATTCAGGCATAATTAGTCAGCATCCCGGCTGGTATGACCAATACATGGCTATGAAAGCAAATGATGAAGGTAAAATCCCAAACGGTTTATTAAGTAAGTGGAAAAAGCAAGATGTAATAAGTTCTAAAAAGCCTGATTCCACAGGCTTAACCGCCTTAAAAGAATTGGGGCCTTTTTCTGTGGGTGGTCGCACAAGGGCTATCCAGGTAGATCGGACAAACCAGGAACATGTTTTAGCCGGAGCGGTATCAGGAGGATTATGGCAATCTTATGATGGTGGTGAAAATTGGGAAGCTCAGAATGATATGGCAGATAACCTGAGTATAACGTCCCTGGCACAAAGCCCACTCAACCCTGACCTTATCTATTACGGTACAGGAGAAGCGATTAGTAATTCGGCTGATGTACCGGGCGAAGGCATTTACCGGTCGCTTGATGGCGGAGAATCCTTTGCTCCTTTACCCAATACCCTGAATGATCAATTTACAGCCGTATGGGAGATTAAGGCTGCCAGGAATCAAGCAGGCGTTTTTTATGTAAGTACCCGGCAAGGGTCTCTGTTCCGGTTTACAGATAGTGGCGCTTCTTTTAATGAGGTTTTTCAGGCGAGTGGTAATAATAGTTCAATTACGGATATAGAGATCCTGCCTAATTCTACCGTATTCATTACGGTCTGGGGTGAAGGTATTTTTAAATCATCCGATGGCAAGGGAAATTTTACGAAAGTCAACCAAAGTTTTCCTTCCGGTAACTTCTCCCGGGTTGAAATGGCATATTGCCGGGAAAAGCCTAATGTCTTATACGCGGTTTTCTCCAGTGATCCAAGACGCACGGGTGCAAGAAATGGCTTAACTGGCGTTTGGAAGAGCGAAGATGGAGGGCAAAACTGGCAGGAGATAAGTAATCCAAGCAACCGCAACGATGTTAGCTACCGCCTATCCAATTATGCATTGATGATAGGGGTGAAACCGAATGACCCAAATTCCTTGGTTATTGGTTCTGTTAATGCTGCTTTTTCCAGAACTGGAGGTAACGCTTGGTTTAGATTACGGGAATCCCATGTGGACTATCACAAAATAACGCATGGCCCTAATAGCAACAATGATTTCCTGGTTGGGAATGATGGGGGTGTTTATCGTTACAGCTGGACCAATTTAAATCCTGAAAACCTGAATCAGGGTTACCAGGTAACACAGTTTTACGGCGGTCATTATTACCCGGACAGTAATGAGGTAATTGGCGGAACCCAGGATAACGGTACGCAAGGTTTTAATAGAGGATCGAGTAAAGAAGAGTTCATTCGGTATTTTGGTGGTGATGGATCCTTTTGCGCTGTTAGCCAGGAAAATCCTGACACTGGTTTTGTCTCGACACAAAGGGGCAGGATTCACAGAAGTACCGATATGACCTCAACTAAGCCTTCTTTTACAAGTGTTTATGGTGATATGGATAAAAATAATGACGATGAAATAGACGATGACGTTTGGTTCATTAACCCATTTGAGATCAATGCTGCTGCTGAAAACCAAATATTTTTCACAACAAAAGATAAAGTTTGGCTAACCACTGATTGGGCAAACAACTGGAAGCCTTTAACTGAAAACCTTTTATGGGGTACTCCTTACAATACAGCTATTTCGGATCATGAAAATCCGATCGTTTTCATACACGGTGACAGGGGGTTGTTTTACAGAATGAATGATCCGCTAAATAGCGATGTTGGTGATGAAATCAATTTAAGGAATTCCTTACCGCAATCTGTTAGGCGTCATTTTTTGAGATCATTGAAAATTCATCCCGAAGATTCTTCTATTCTGTACGGAGGTTTCAGCAACCTTGAAGATGAACCTCGAATTTGGCGAATTACAGAAGCTATGTCCAATGAGCCACAATGGGAATCCATTCATGGGGACCTGCCAACCACCTTACCTGTCAACTCTGTGGCTGTTCATCCTGCTATGCCGGATTCCTTTTTGATTGCCGGCACCGATTTTGGTCTGTACATTACCCGGGATCAGGGCCAACATTGGGTAAAAGAAGAGGAAATTCCCAATGTTTCTGTTCACCAGATTCGGGTTCGCCCCTCTGACAACCGCCTTTTTGTTTATACCCATGGCCGTGGTATATGGAAAGCTAACCTGCCATCCCCTGTTTTAGACACTACTGAAAAAGAAAATGAAGAACAAAATCCTAAAGATAGTACGTCAGAAAACAATATAGAGGCATTTAAGGTTGGACCGAACCCCACTGCCGGAGATATAAGGGTGAAGATCCCATTCGAAGATGATGACAATGAAAAGGCTCAGGCTTCCTTATATTCCATGGGGGGTAAAATCCTGCTGGAGAAAACTATAACCAATTCGCCGGATCCACAATTAAACCTCGCCACCTTAAGCAGTGGTTTTTACATACTTAAGGTCAGTACCCCCCAAAACGATCATTTTGCCAAAATTTGGTTAAAGTGACCTGTTAAGTTTGTTAAAGCTTTTCGTTTTAAAAAGCGTAGTGGTTTACAGGAAGGCGAATTCCATTATTTCATTTTTAAGGATAAAAACCGTTTAAATAGCCTCTCAAAGCATAAAAAATACTTAGGTTAAAGCCTATTTTGATAATTGATCAAATGAGGCTTGAAATTTGTAATGATAAGGTGGCAGGGGTTGCTTGAACCGCTGACCAAAAACCAACTACCAAATGGCTTTCTTTCCTTTAGGGCTTGTTATCTTTGAGCCAATAAATAAAAAGTTTTAAAACTTAATCATATCATATGAGCAATTTCGTGACGAACATTATTGCTAAAATTTTCGGTAGTAAATCTGACCGGGATATAAAATCCATAAGACCTAAGGTAGCTCAAATCAATGAGGTATTTGAATCCTTGCAGGATCTTAGCAATGACGAGTTGAGGGCAAAAACAGATGAGTTTAAAAGTCGAATTAACGAGTATTTAAGTAACATTGATGAAGAGATGAGGCAATACCGGGATCAAATGGAAAAGGACCCGGATATGCACCCTGAGGAAAAGGAAAAGATTTACGATGAACTGGATAAACTTGAAAAAGACAGAGATAAATACCTCGAAGAAGTACTTGAGGAGCTGTTACCCGAAGCATTTGCAGTGGTAAAAGAGACAGCAAGGCGTTTTAAAGACAATAAACAAGTAGATGCAACGGCTAATGATTTAGACCGCAAACTTGCTACTGAATACGATCATATTAAAATCGATGGGGAAAAGGTTTACTACGATACGGTCTGGGATGCAGCCGGTATTACCATAGATTGGGACATGGTTCATTTTGATGTCCAGTTAATAGGTGGGGTTGTTTTACATGAGGGTAAAATTAGTGAAATGGCTACTGGTGAGGGTAAAACGCTGGTTTCAACACTGCCGGCTTACCTGAATGCCCTGAGTGGTCATTCTGTTCACATTGTTACTGTCAATGATTTTCTGGCGCGCAGGGATAGCAAATGGAATGGTCCCCTTTACAACTTTCTTGGTATCACGGTCGATTGTATTGAGCATTTTTCAGCTCACTCACCGGGTAGGAAGCAAGCCTATCAGGCTGATATTGTGTATGGCACCAATAACGAGTTTGGCTTTGATTACCTCAGGGATAATATGGCGCGGTCAACCGATGAAATTGTTCAGCGAAAACATCACTTTGCTATGATTGATGAGGTTGATTCTGTCCTTATCGATGATGCGCGTACGCCGCTCGTTATTTCTGGCCCGACAGACACTTCAGATAAAGATCAGGAAAAATTCTATGAATTAAAGCCCCGAGTAGAGAAGCTTATCAGCAAGCAGAAGGATTATGTAAATAAAGCCTTGGCCAATGCAAAAAAAGGCATCAATGAGCATAAAATTGAAAACCTGAAGGAGTCTGATGAAACCTCTATGGAGCTTCTCAGGGCTTATAGGGGTTTGCCAAGGAATAAGGCCCTGATTAAGTACTTGAGTGAGCCCGGTGTTAAAGCTTTTATGCAGAGTGTGGAAAATCACTTTATGCAGGACCAGGCCAAAGAAATGCATAAGGTAGATGAAAACCTGTACTTTACCATTGATGAAAAAAATAACAATGTCGAGCTGACAGATAAAGGCATTGAATTGATCTCTGAGGAGGTCGAGGAAAGTGATTTCTTTGTGATGCCAAATGTAGGGGAGCAAATTGCTGAAATTGAAAGAAGTGACCTGAGCGATGAAGAAAAAACGCGGCAGAAGGACGAATTGATGAAAGACTTTGCGGTGAAATCTGAGCGGATTCACACCATTAATCAGCTTTTAAAAGCTTATACCCTTTTTGAGGTTGATGTGGATTACATTCTTTCTGAGGGCAAAGTTAAGATAGTGGATGAGCAGACCGGCCGTGTACTCGAGGGCAGACGCTACTCAGATGGCTTACACCAAGCCATTGAGGCTAAGGAAAATGTAAAAGTAGAAGCCTCTACCCAAACCTATGCAAGCGTCACGCTTCAGAATTACTTCAGGATGTACCACAAATTAGCTGGTATGACCGGAACGGCTGAAACAGAAGCTGGCGAGTTCATGGAGATCTATGGATTGGACGTAGTCGTTATACCTACCCACATGCCTGTTGTTCGGGATGATAAAGATGATATGGTCTATAAAACCAAGCGCGAAAAGTACAATGCCGTGGTGGATGAAGTAAAGCGTTTGATTAACCTGGGTAGACCTGTATTAGTTGGAACAACCTCGGTAGAAGTTTCAGAGTTGCTTAGCCGCATGCTTAAACGGGAAGGAGTTAAACACAATGTTTTGAATGCCAAACACCATCAGCGTGAAGCGGAAATAGTTTCAGAGGCAGGACAGTCAGGTGCTGTGACCATTGCAACCAATATGGCAGGGCGCGGGACGGATATCAAACTGGGTGAAGGGGTTGTGGAAGCAGGGGGTTTAGCCATTGTTGGTACTGAACGCCACGAAGCCAGACGAGTTGATCGGCAATTGAGAGGTCGTGCCGGTCGTCAGGGTGATCCAGGCTCCTCACAGTTTTTTGTATCGCTTGAGGATAACCTTATGCGTCTATTTGGCTCAGAGAAAATTGCCAAATACATGGACCGAATGGGCCTTGAAGAAGGTGAAGTAATACAGCACTCCTGGGTTTCAAGCTCTATTGAAAAGGCTCAGAAAAAAGTAGAACAGAACAATTTTGGTATACGGAAAAGACTACTTGAGTATGATGACGTGATCAATAATCAGCGGGAGGTTATCTACAAAAAACGTAAAAATGCCCTTTATGGCTCCAGGCTTGCAGTTGATCTCAACCATATGACAGAAGACTTGTGCGAGGAAATCATCGAGAATTACCAGCCATTTTCAGACTACGAGGGGCTGAAGATTGAGGTGCTAAGGGTTTTTGCCATGGAGCTACCTTTCACAGAACATGATATGCTAAACAGTAAGCAGGAAGACTTAAGTCAGCAACTTTACAGGCATGTCAGTGATACTTACCGTGAAAAAACAGAAAGGATACGCCAGAAAGCATTTCCTGTTATCAAAGATGTGTACGAGCAAAAGGGTAACCAGGTAACTAATATCCTGGTACCTTTTTCGGACGGAGAAAACCAAATAAAGGTTACAACTAACCTTGAACGGGCTTATAAGACAGAGGGAAGGGAGATAATCCTTGATTTTGAAAAGATGACAACGCTTTCCACAATTGATGATTCATGGAAAGAGCATCTCCGCGAAATTGATGAGTTAAAGCAATCGGTTCAGAATGCGGTTTATGAGCAAAAGGATCCTTTACTAGTTTATAAGTTTGAGTCCTTTAAGTTATTTCAGCAGAGTTTGGCTAAGGTGAACCGGGATGTGCTTTCATTATTGGCAAAAGCTGACATCGTTACGGATGATTCAGAAGATGTTCAGGAAGCTAAGGAAAGTTCGAAGCAAAGGAAGGGTATGGATAATTTACAAACATCCCGAACCAATGATTACCCGGATGCCGGAAACCAGCCACAAACGGCTACGAATGTGGAACAGGAGGCTAAGCAGGAACCGGTTAAAGTTGGGGAAAAAGTTGGTAGAAATGAGCCCTGCCCCTGTGGCAGTGGCAAAAAGTATAAACATTGTCACGGTAAAACCGAATAATCTTGCACCCTATTAACCATTATATTGACCATACGCAATTAAGCCCGGATACACAAGCACAAACCATCGATAGGGTTTGTCAGGAAGCCCTGGATAATGATTTTGCAGGTATTTGTATACCGCCTTTTTATGCCAGGCAAGCTAAAGAATATTTAGGTTCCGCTAATGTAAACCTGGTGACGGTTATTGGCTTTCCTTTAGGCTATCATACGGCCAATGCTAAAATTAACGAAGCTAAGCAAGCGCTTGATGACGGTGCGGATGAATTGGATATGGTAATGAACATTACTGCTTTTAAATCAGGTTTGGAGGCTACCGCAAAGGATGATATAGAACGTGTGGTTAAATTAGCCCGAACGGATCATAAAACAGTGAAGGTTATCATAGAAACAGGTTTGTTGGAAGAGGAGGAGATTAGCAAGGCTTGCCGGTTATGCGCGGAAGCCGGGACTGATTATGTCAAAACCTGTACAGGTTTTTCAGGTGGTAAGGCAAATGTTGATGATATCAAGCTTATGAGGGATAGCCTGCCGGTTAATGTAAAAATTAAAGCTTCCGGAGGTATTAAAGATGCCAATAAAGCTAAATCCCTTATTGAAGCCGGTGCTGATCGTTTAGGAACATCCTCTGGGGTAAACATTATTGCTGATGCATTGGGTTAAGTTTTTATTCATTATAACGGGATTTTGTTTTTTGGGACTAAACGGTCAGGCCCAGAAGACTATCTGTGGGAATCTATCTGATACGCTGCAAAAAGGGCAATTAACCATCAATGCCCCGGATAAACTTCAGCAGGTATTATCAGAAACCCGTAAGGAAAATAAAGAGGGCAAATCTTTTAAGGGCTATCGCATACAAATTTATTCGGGGAATGATCGCGAAAAAGCACAGGAAAGAAAGGCTAAGTTTTACAAAGAATTTCCTGAAAAAAATGCTTATTTAAATTATGAGCAGCCTAAATTTAAAGTCAGGGTTGGTGATTTCAGGAATAAGATTGAGGCCCAAAAGTTATATTATACCTTGAAAGAAAAATTTTCTACCGTTTTGATTGTCCCATCCAAAATTGAATATCCCGAACTTAAAGGGGATAATTAATTAGTGTAATAAAAAAGCTTGAAATATGGAATTAGCGAGAAAAGAAACGAGAAAATGGTCTTTGGTTTTATTAAGTTTTTTTCTGGTATTCTGCTTATCGGCATGTGAAGACGATGAAAGTACACAGCCTGATGATGATAAAAACGATGAACAAAAAGATGATGACAACAATAATGATGAAGACCCTAAGGCTGGTAATAAAAAAAGTACCGGGGCTTCAGCTAATGCCTTACTCTCAGAGCAGGAGTATGATCAACTCAAGGTTGAGATTCAATATGTGAAAGGTTATAAACCCACTCAAAGGGCCTTGGATAGTTTCAAAAGCTTCTTAAATGCTAACGTTCATAAATCAAACGGGATAGCATTTAAGAAGACCAAAATTTCGAACCCGGGGGATGATAACAAGTATGATGTAAGCGAGATCATTGATATTGAAGACCAAAACCGTTCCGTTTACAATGAAGGTAGCGAAATTGGCGTTTACTTCTTATTTGTGAATGGAAAGAATAAAGGCGATTCAGACAATGAAAAAACATTGGGTATTGCTTACAGGAACACTTCTATGGTAATCTTTGAGGAAACCATTCAGGGTTTATCAGACGATATTGATGAGCCGGAAAGGCATAAACTTGAAAGGGCTGTTATCAATCATGAAATGGGCCATAATCTGGGATTAGTGGACAATGGTTCTCCCATGCAAACGGATCACCGGGATAAGGATAAAGGTAGTCATTGCGATAACGATAACTGCTTGATGCATTGGACTGTTAAAACTGGTGATGTGGTTGATAAGATCTTAACAGGGGGAAACATCCCAAAACTTGATCAAAATTGCCAGGACGACCTGGAGGCCAATGGTGGTAAATAGGCATAAATACCCTTAATGAATGGTGTTAAATTCGAACCTGCTAATAAAAGGCGTTGATTGCAAGCGCTTAATTTTTCTTACCATTATTTTTTGCCAATGGTCACTGGTTGGTCTCGCTGAAGAGGAAGACAAAGTCTGGCGCAATCAAATTTACAAACCCGGCATTCGGTCTGTGATGCTGAAGAAGAATGGTGTTGAAAACTCAATGCCGATTCTTAAATTAGACGGTGGAACCAAGATAAGCTTGTCTTTTGATCACCTGAGTAATGAAATCAAGGATTACCAATATACCATCCAGCACTGCACCCCCGATTGGCGTGCGAGTAATTTGAACACAGGGCAGTATATAAAGGGCATTTCCAATGGTATTATCCAGAATTACAACCATTCAATCAATACTTACCATGACTACGTTCGTTACACGGTTACTTTTCCTTCGAGGAGCATGAAGCCAAAGATAGCAGGAAACTATATTTTAAAGGTTTACGAGAAAGGTGATGAAGAAAACCTGGTTTTGACCAGGCGCTTTTTCGTTTTAAACGAAAAGGTTACTACCAAAGGGCAGGTGAAGCAAGCTACACTGGTGAAATACCGTGATTATAAGCATGAACTTGACTTTTCAGTAAATTACCAGAAACTGGCCAATGTTTCTAACCCGTTTGAGCAGATACAAATTGTGCTCAGGCAAAATCAGCGATGGGATAATGCTATATATGGCTTAGAACCAAGCTTTGTAGAAGGAAAGCGGTTAGTTTATGATCACCAGGAAGAAAATGTCTTTAATGCCGGCAACGAGTTTCGACCTTTTGATATCCGGTCAGTTCAATATACCCGGAGAGGGGTTCATACATTAAAACTTGACTCTTTTTACCATGCTCATTTACAAGTGGATGAAGACCGTTCTTACAAAAGCCACAATAGTTATTCTGATATTAATGGTAGCCGCATCATAACAAGAAAAGCTAGTAACAAGCCTAAGTTAGAATGTGATTATGTACAAGTCCATTTTTATCTGGATGCTAACCTTTCCCTGGGTAGTAATGAAGGTATTTACATTTTTGGTGGTCTTACGGACTGGCAGATCTGGGATCGGTTCAAAATGAAATACAATAAAGAAGAGGAGCTGTATTACAATTCCGTTTTGTTAAAGCAGGGGTATTATGATTACAAATACGTGAAAGCCTCTAATTACGGAACAGATATAAGTGCAAAAGCAATTGAAGGTAGTCATTTTGAAACAGAAAATGATTACACGATATACGTCTATTTTAAGTCTCCTTTTTTAAACACTTTTAAACTTGTCGGAATGAGCCGCTTGAACTCCGGCATCAATGAAGATGATTGATAAGCTAACTTAAGCCAGGATTTGTTAAAATCCTTTTGTAAATGACTCAGGGAGTAGCATTACCTATAGAATCTACTTGATAATGCCCCCTAAACCTCCAGCATTTGTGCCTTTTTCAAAATGAGTCCATCCGGGTTTATAAACTGACTACCTATTCGCAAACAGGTTTTGGGTAAGGGTAAAATCATGCTTTAAGTCCCTGTATCTCATAATTCTAACTTGCTTGCTAATCTCAACCTGGGTACAACTCAAGGTTTGAACCGGCGGCAAATTCCCATCCTCTGAGAAATCAGCTTCAAAACAACCCATAGCCATTTCTCTGTGTAAGTCCATAAGTTCTCCTGAATCAATAAAGGACTCCGTGGCTAAGTACTGGTGAAAGTATTGATTTCTTGCATCATGAGACTTTTGGCTATAAAGGCTTGCGGAAGTCCAGAGATATGGTTTATCAGGGTCCAATGTTTGATAGTGCTGGTAACGACCGTCCCATCGCAATTCAGCAAGTAAGTTTCCATTCCGGAAAGGTTCAAAACAAACCATTGTAAAAGGTTCAATACCCTCGAAGCTTGCTTGAAAGGAAAATCTTTCAAAACTCTCATAATCGAAAGCATCGAGTAAAACAAGTCCCCTGCTTTTACGGTAAGGCGGGTTTGATTGGTGGGCCTCAAACGCTCCATTCATCAAGTTAACGACTTTTCCCGATGAAGTGCTCGCGATCCAGGTTCCACCCTTGTCGCCATCTTGGGGGTAAAATGCTGATTGGGATTCTTTTACCGCTTTAGCAGGAAAATCAGCGGATTTTCTTTCAGGACTCTCGTCCCGGTTCGCTGTTATGATCACTTGGTCCGGTGATCTGGGCAAATAAGTCAATACGCACAATTGAAGATAGCCTGGTTTTTCAAAATTTCAAGTCTAAATTACTGAATCGGCAATAATTTGGCCATTAAAAAGCTGCAAAATTTAAAGCCTTTTTTAAAACCAAACCTTTGATCCATTCGTTTAAAAATTGAACTTTCTTAAGAAAATTCACTATGATCGGTCATTTATTTACAGACTATATACCTGAAGAACAAAAGCCGGAAAAACAGTTTGAAGACTTACTAAATCTCTTTCTTCAAATTATGACCTACAACTCGGGGGATGTGGATGAGGCCCTGAACTGGATGAGAACCCTCGATGATAAATACCAATTTACTTCTGAAGATTACTCGATGGATGATTTTATTCAGGATCTGAAGGATAAAGGTTATATAACGGACGATCCAAAAGGCAATGGTGGTGGTGGTAAAATGGGTTTAACTGCTAAATCCGAACAAACCATCAGGCAGCAATCCCTTGAAGAGATATTTGGTAAGCTGAAGAAAGGCGGTGCGGGCAATCATCGCACGCCTCACCAAGGAAATGGTGATGAGCCAACAACAGATAGGCGCTCTTTCCAATTTGGTGATACACCTGAGAATATTGCTATGACCGATTCCATCCGTAATGCCCAGGTAAATCACGGCGTAGGCGATTTTCACCTTACTGAAGACGACTTAGAAGTCACTGAGCGGGAATACAAGGCTCAAATGTCAACGGTTCTAATGATTGACATTTCCCACTCCATGATTCTTTATGGTGAAGACCGGATAACGCCGGCAAAAAAAACCGCCATGGCCTTATCAGAAATGATAACCCGAAAATACCCTAAAGACACTCTGGACATTATTGTTTTTGGTAATGATGCATGGCAAATAAAAATAAAAGACCTACCTTATCTTGAAGTAGGCCCTTATCACACCAACACCATTGCAGGGCTGGAATTAGCCATGGATTTGCTGCGGCGGAAGAAAGAAGCCAATAAGCAGATATTTATGATTACAGATGGCAAGCCCACCTGCATGAAAGTTGGCTTGAAATATTACAACAACCCATTTGGGCTTGATACGGAGATTTTGAATAAAACACTTAACTTGGCCCGCCAGTGCAGAAAGCAGGATATTCTCATTAATACTTTCATGGTTGCCTCAGATCCCTACTTACAACAATTTGTAAGAGAATTTACCGAGGCCAACAATGGAAAAGCTTTTTATACAAGCCTTGACGGCCTTGGTCAATTCATTTTTGAGGACTACGAAAGGAATCGTAGCAAGCGGGTTCGCTAACAAACACTTTTTGCTTTTTTACTAAATACCCATTATCAAATAAAGCTTTACATCAAACACTTTTTTAACTATGACCAAAGAATTTCTTCAGAACGTTGACCAAATCCATACGATAAAAGATCTCAAAGCTCACGGATACGAATTAAAGTCCGTGAAGCAAGAGTTGAGAGAAAACCTAATAGAAAGCATGCGTAATGATGAAAACCCCTTCAAAGGCGTACTGGGGTTTGACAGGACGGTTATACCGGATATTCAACGTGCTGTGCTTTCCAATCATAACATGATCTTGCTGGGGTTAAGAGGCCAGGCCAAAACCAGAATAGCCCGGCTGTTAACCAATTTATTGGATGAGTACATCCCTATTGTAAAAGGTTCTGAATTAAATGATGATCCCTTTAATCCCCTATCCAAGGAAGCCAGGGATTTGGTAAATGATAAAGGCGATGAAACCCCCATAGAATGGGTTCACCGGGAAGATCGCTTCACAGAAAAATTAGCAACACCGGATGTCACCGTTGCCGACTTAATCGGAGATGTGGACCCAATTAAAGCAGCTTCAATGAAGTTACCGTATTCAGATGAAAGGGTGATCCATTTTGGCCTTGTCCCAAGGTCCAATAGGGGCCTTTTTGTTATCAATGAGCTGCCTGACCTCCAAGCCAGGATTCAAGTAGCTTTGTTTAATATTCTTCAGGAAGGGGATATTCAAATAAGGGGATTTCGGTTAAGAATGCCCTTGGATATACAATTCATATTTACTGCCAATCCAGAGGATTATACCAACCGTGGTACTATTGTGACGCCATTGAAAGACCGGATTGATAGTCAAATTTTAACCCACTATCCGAAATCGCTTGATACATCCAAAGCAATTACCAAGCAGGAAGCCCGTAAACATGATCAACAAGAAGAGCTTGTAGAAATGCCTACGCTTGCTGAAGACCTGATAGAACAAGTGGCCTTTGAAGCCCGTAACAGTGAATATGTAGATGAGCAGAGTGGTGTTTCCGCACGTTTGACGATTTCGGGGTATGAAAATGTTTTGAGTGCTGTGGAAAGGAGAACACTCCTCAATAAAGAGAAAAAGGGTTATGTACGAATTGCAGACTTTGTTGGGCTAATCCCTTCTATAACAGGAAAGATTGAACTTGTTTACGAAGGTGAGCAGGAAGGCCCGGCCAACGTTGCTCATATGTTAATTGGGAAAGCTATCAGGGAGCAATTTGTAAACTACTTTCCAGACCCTCAACAAATCAACAAAAAAGAAGGCACCAATCCCTATAGTGACATTATTCAATGGTTTGGAAAAGGCGAGATGGTAGAATTGTTTCATGATATGACCGAAAAAGCGTATGCAGATACTTTGAATAATGTCAATGGTTTAGCCAAATTAGTTGATCATCACTATCCCAAAGCCCGGAAACAACATAAGTTGTTGCTAATGGAATTTGTTCTTCATGGCTTGGCTGAATATTCATTGCTAAGTAAGCACAGTATAGAAGAGGGGCAAACCTTCAAAGATCTGCTTAGCGGCATGATGGATTTTGGTGATGAAGAAAGTGGGTTTGAAGGTGAAGAAGGTGGTCAGTGGCTCTAAAAGATTTTCTGCGGGCTTTACAAATTCACTAAAGTATTTAAACGCTAATTGAGGTTTTTATTTTGAAAACCGCGTTAGCCCTTTTAGCTCTGATACCATGGCTCCCATCCCTTACCTTTCATTCCGTAATCAAAATAGGAAGGATGAAGTATTTCTCCAAGAATTTTAAGTGATTCCAATAGCCTTGGCCCTGATCGGTTGAAGTACTGATGGCCATCTGCTATATAAATTTCTTTATTTTTTACTGCATCAAGCTGCTGCCATCCTTTGTATTGTTCTAAGGTAGCCATTTCCGCTTTGGTTTGTGTCATATCAAAACCGCAGGGTGTTACGATAATCTTATCAGGATTAGCGCTGGCAAGGGCTTCAAAATCCTGAATCGGTGAATGCTGGCCTTCCTTAGTGAAAAGGTTCAGGCCACCTGCATATTCCACTAACTTTGGAATCCAGTTACCACCAAACATCAGTGGGTCAATCCATTCAATTATTGCTGTTCTTGGGTTAGCTACAATGTGAGAAGCTTTTTCAGCTATATCAGCCATTTCCCGCTCAATATTATCCTTTAACCGCTGGCTTGCATTCGGGTCCCCGATGCCTTCACCGATCTTATCAAAATCTTCCCAAACCTCCTGCAGTGTATTGGGCATGAGGGTTACAATTTTAGGCTGATAATTTAAGTATTGTTCAACGGCTACGTGTACGTCATCCGGACTGGCTGCACACAATTCACATTGCATTTGTGTAATGATAACATCCGGCTGAAGTTTTTGAAGTTGATCGCCATCCACTTCATAAACCGATAATCCCTGCTGTACCAAATTTTGAACATTGGCATCAATGGTTTTACTTGGCCCTTCAGGTAATACTTTGGATTTTGTGCAAGCTGGTAAATTAGCTATCCATGCTGGGTAATCACATTCATGGGAACAGCCAACTAAATGATCTCCATAGCCCATTGCGCAAACAATTTCTGTTGCATTGGGAAGTAACGATACAATGTTCATAATGCTTCATTTCTGATTTTTTACATCCCCCTTATAAAATCAAGAACGGCAGTTAACGGAGTTTATTAGCGTAGAATTTAGTTCATACGATCTGAATTTGAATTTGTTAGTTTATAAAGGTTTGTAATTTTTTATGCTTTGAAACTATGCATTGTTAAAATAATTTTGATATAGATTTTCTAACCTTTCTGGCGTCAAAGGCTTTATGATATAATCACTTACTTCTGGATACTGATTGGCTTTTTCAATGTCCTCTTCATAAACGGATGAGGATAGCATCAATAAAACAGGCTGCCTATCAAACTTATCAATCATTCTTTTATAAACTTCAAGAAATTCCCAACCATCCATAGATGGCATGTTAATATCCAGTAATATCAAATCGGGAGCACTTGTGTCATGACTATTTTTAGCATTGTCCAGATAATCCAATCCTTCCTGCCCACTGAGAAAGGTCTTTACCTCATCTGCATAGCCGCTACGTGAAATAACTTTGGCACAGACAAAATTATTGATCTCATCATCGTCTATAACAAGCACTTTATTTAAATTAACCATTTTTTTTACCTTCTAATACTAAATGAGATACTCTCAACTAGAAAAATGTGATTATTCCATTGGATTCTCAAAGCTAATAAAATTAATGACTTTTATTTTTTTCAGACTAAAATATTTCTTTAAAAGCAAGGGAACCGACAAACAAATTTTTTATTTATTTTTTGATGCAAGCTAACTTCAGTATGCTACTGAAGGGATAAATTCGTGTATTATAGCAAATCAGCTTGTTTTAACTATGACCTTGACCAATTTTTTCGAGTTATTAAAGGTAAGGATTGAAAATTCAGGACTGCCCGGAGAGGCTGCTCAGTTTAAAATGGCACCCGGAAATCGAGCCGCGGAGCCTTCAGATCAATCAAAGGTTAAAAATGGCGGGGTTTTGATATTATTATACCCTGGCAAGAGAAGTAATTGTCTTTTATTAACGCTTAGGGCTGAATATCCCGGTGTTCACAGTGGTCAGGTAAGCTTTCCGGGGGGTCGTATGGAGGAAAATGATAAAAATCTGGCAGAAACCGCACTCAGGGAAACTGAGGAAGAAACAGGGGTTTCAAAAAATGCCATATCGTTAATCGGGCGTTTGTCATCCTTGTACATTCCACCGAGTAACTTCATGGTTTATCCTTTCATAGGTTATGCCATTAAAAAACCTGACTTTGCCCATGATCCCAAAGAGGTCAGTTCCCTGATTGAAGTTCCGATAGAGCTATTAAAGTCCAAAAGCATTTGGAAACGAGGTAAAATACAGTTGGCCAACGGCGATTTTTTAACTTGCCCTTATTTTACAATATCGGATCACATAGTATGGGGCGCTACAGCAATGATTCTAAGTGAATTTATTGATTTAATCTGCAATCCCAACCCGATAAAATTTGACAACTATGCATGATGAAGAAATCAAAGCCTTTTTAAGCCAGGCTATTGAATTGGCAAGGAAAAATATAACTCACAATAATGGCGGTCCATTTGGCGCTTTAGTAGTGAAAGATGGATCAGTGGTAGGATCAAGTGAAAATTTGGTAACATCAACACCGGATCCCACTGCCCATGCTGAGATAGTCGCCATCCGTAAGGCGAGTCAATATTTGAATACATTTGACCTTACCGGAAGTATTTTATTTACTTCCTGTGAACCATGTCCCATGTGTTTGGGAGCTGTTTACTGGGCCAGGCTGAATCAAGTTTACTATGCTGCCCTGCATTCGGATGCCGCTAAGGTCGGTTTTGACGACAAGTTTATTTATGAGGAACTTAAGGCTCCCATTGACCAAAGGGCCATTCCATTTGAGCAGCTATTGCAGGAAGATGGAAAACAAGTTTTTAAGGAATGGGACGAAAAAACCGATAAAATCATGTATTAATAATCGAAATGTTTTAAAAGAAAAAGGAATAATAAGTAAAAAGCCCAGGAGGGTGGACAAATGCGTTTGCCCACCCAGTGAAATGGCTTTTTTCAGGAAAGCTCCCTAAACCAAATTTCCCAATTGATTGATTAAATCTGCTGTCCTTTGGGAATAGCCACTTTCGTTATCGTACCAGCCTACAATTTTGATTGAATCTCCGACCTTGTCGGTGAGCTGTGAGTCAAAAATACAGGAATGCTTATTGCCTAAAATATCACTGGATACCAAAGGGTCTTCTGCATATTCAATGATACCTTTTAGGTTGTTTTGCGATGCTTCTTTGAATGCTTTGTTAATTTCCGTTTCGCTTACCTCCTTTTCCAGAGTGCATGAAAAATCTGTTAATGAGCCGGTAAGTACGGGTACGCGGTAAGCCAATGCAGATAGTTTCCCTTCGAGGTTAGGAATAACTTTGGTTGTAGCTTTAGCAGCGCCGGTAGAAGTGGGAATAATATTCTGAGCAGCAGCTCTTGCCCTTCTCATATCTTTATGCGGACCATCCTGAAGGTTTTGGTCAGCGGTGTAGGCATGGATTGTTGACATGAAACCCTCTTTGATACCTCCTATCTCGTCCAAAACTTTAACCATTGGTGCAAAGCAGTTAGTTGTGCAAGAGGCATTGGAAACAATGGAGATATCATGAGATAGCAATTCATCATTAACGCCCTTAACAAAAGTCGGGATCTCATCGCTCTTTGCAGGAGCCGATAAAACAACCTTTTTTGCACCGGCATCTATGTGTTTTTGAGCATCTTCTGTTTTCAGGAATTTACCAGTTGCTTCCAACACGATATCTACTTCATATTCCTGCCAAGGTAATTCTGAAGGTTCCTTAATGGCCGTTGTCGCTATCGTTTTACCATCTACTTTTAAGCTCTTTTCAAAGGCTTCTGTAGGTTTTTCATAGCGTCCTGAGCCGGTATCGTATTTCAGGAGATGGGCTAAAGTCTCATTATCGGTGAGATCATTGATGGCTACAACCTGTACTTCCGGGTTATCCATCAAATACTTGAAAGTCAGCCTTCCGATGCGCCCGAAGCCATTAATTGCTACTTTTGTTTGCCCCATTTTACTGGTTTTTAGGTGGTTTGTTACTGCAAAATTAATTAAACCTCAATAGTCAATTGAAGTTTTTTCGCTGAAACAATCATTATGTAAACTAACCAATTAAGTAGCCAAGCATAAAGGCCTGATATTCTTAGGTTTGATTATGAGTAAAAGGGTAGAAAAAACATTTCCATTAAACCTTAACCGTTAATTTAGCATTACAAATAAGTGTTTTACTATTTTGAAAATTCTGAAAGGGTGTTACCTTTGCACCCGTTTAATGGAAGGGACACATAAAAAGCTCTCTTTTTATTTTATCCATATGGCCCGTTCGTCTAACGGTTAGGACGCCAGGTTTTCAACCTGGAAATAGGGGTTCAATTCCCCTACGGGCTACTTTCTTACCCGATCGCACCATTGTAGCAATTTCTCTTTATAAGGTGTCTACTGGAGTAGCTTGTTCAATCATCTTAAGTTATTAGGAAAAAACCCTCATATTCCTACGATAGAAATCGATTTGCGATATCCGGAGTTGGTATCATACAAGCATCACGCTTTCCAAACCATCGGTACCTGAATCGCGCAATGAAGTCATACACCAAGTCTCGTATTAGAGGCGGGACTAGAATGAAAATATAAAGTAATTTTCCCCAGTAACTTAGGTTTTTAGCAATTATTAAGGCAGCCGTAGATTTCAAATACACATTATCGCCTTCTAATAGAACAATGGAATCCACTGAATTGCTTATATAATCGAAAATTGTTGCTTTAGCATAATTTGAGCTCAAAGGGGCCAGTAAATATTGGCCTTTTTTGTCATTAGCAATAACCCATTGCACAGCGCTATTACATAAGTTGCAGTAACCGTCAAAAAAAATAACAGGTTGGTTTTTACGTTCCATAGAAGTCATTAAACGATAGTTATTCAATTTTGTTAATATAGGTCTCGATTCAATTACTCACTAAATTGATCAATAAATAAGTTTTCTTCAATGTTAAGGAAAAACCTTTTTATCCTTTTTTTATGTCTTATTCCATACTCTCTCACTGCACAACAAAGCTATACACTAAGTGGTTACATAAAGGACAAAGAAACCGGAGAGAATTTAACAGGTGCCAACATTATTGTTCAAAATACAGGGGAAGGGGCGGTTAGCAATGATTATGGTTTTTATTCCCTTAGCCTTGAATCCGGTGAATATGTAGCCGTTTTCCAATATGTTGGCTATGAGGTGAAGAGAAAAACTATTACCCTGGATGAAGATAAGCGCATTTCGGTTTCCCTTTCCCCAAAAGCCATTAATACAGAAACGGTTGAGATTAAGGGTGAAAGGCCTGACGCGAATATTGAAAATGTGGAGATAGGAAGTGAAGAAATGGATATCGAAAAAATCGAGAAAATGCCTGCCCTGATGGGTGAAGTAGATATCATGAAATCATTGCAGCTTTTACCCGGCGTTCAATCTTCAGGGGAAGGGAGTTCAGGCTTTAGGGTTAGAGGAGGTGGGCCGAATCAAAATCTGGTTCTCCTGGATGAAGCTGTTGTTTACAATACAGGTCACCTTTTTGGTTTTTTCTCTGTTTTTAATTCGGATGCCATCAATAATACTAAGCTATACAAAGGTGGCATTCCTGCCAGATATGGAGGGAGGCTTTCTTCCGTTGTGGATATTTCAATGAAAGAAGGTAACCGTAAGGAATTCAAAGCAGAGGGTGGTATTGGCTTAATATCCTCCAAGTTAACGATGGAAGGACCTATCGACTCGGGTAAAGGCTCCTTTATGGTTTCCGGCCGGCGTACTTACATAGATGTTCTGACTAAGCCCTTTATAGAAGGTACTGATCTTGAAGGCAATTCTTACTTCTTTTATGACTTGAATGCCAAAGCCAATTACCGGTTTTCTGACAAAGACAGGCTTTTTATAAGCGGTTACTTTGGCAGGGATGTTTTTAATTTTAACAGTAACTCCGGAGATTTTGGCGTTAATATGCCTTGGGGTAACGCAACAGGCACCCTTCGCTGGAACCATCTATTCAATGATAAACTTTTCATGAATACCTCGCTCATCTTCAATGATTACAATTTCGAAATCGGTATACAGCAGGAAAATTGGGACTTCGGGCTTTTATCCGGAATAAGGGATTGGAATGCTAAGACGGATTTTTCCTGGTATCCAAACGCCAAGCACACGGTCAAGTTTGGTTTTGATTATACTTACCATACTTTCATTCCCAGCACAGCATCCGGTGAGTCCAGTGATGGTGTTGAAATTCAAACAGATGATGTGCGAAAAAAATATGCTCATGAAGGTAGTATTTATATTCAAGATGAATGGGAATTGAACAACAAATGGCGCTTTAATGGTGGTTTAAGACTATCAGGTTTTCACCAGATCGGGCCTTATGATTACTATGATAACCAAGCGGATACCCTGATCAAAAGTTACGGAGAAAATGAAGGTGTTACCACTTTTTATGGGCTTGAACCCAGGCTTAAAGCTCGTTATAAAATCAACCAAAAGTCTTCTCTGAAAGCTTCTTATACCAGGACTCTGCAATATATACACTTGGTTTCTAATTCCGGTACTACCTTACCAACTGATGTATGGGTGCCGAGTACGAAAAATGTTAAGCCGGAAAGGGCTAACCAGATTGCTGGTGGCTATTTCAGGAATTTCAATGACAATATGTTCGAAACTTCCCTGCAGCTATATTACCGGAATATGGATAATCAAATAGAATACGACAATGGTTACCAACCTCAGTTAGACCGTCAGCTGGAGCGAGATTTCGTTTATGGTAGAAGCGAATCATTCGGGGCTGAAATTTATATTAAGAAGCGAAAAGGGGATTTTACAGGCTGGATTAGTTATACTTTGTCCAAGACTACCCGATATTTTGATGATTTGCGAACCGAGGTTTTTCCATCTAAGTATGATAGGCGACATGATTTATCTGTTGTTGGAAATTATGAGCTTGGTGACCGCTGGACTATTAGCTCCACTTTTGTGTATGGAACAGGCCAGGCTACCACTTTACCGGCCAGGCGTACTTTGATAGAGGGTGCGGTGCATAACGTCTATGGTGAGCGGAATGGTTATCGACTGCAACCCTACCATAGGTTAGATCTATCTGTTACGCTAGGCCCGAAGAACCCAGAAAAAAAGGATTTTCATTCCTCCTGGGTTTTTTCTGTTTACAACATATACAACAGGCAAAACCCATTTTTCATTTACTTTGAAAACCAAGGGAGCTTGCTGTCCGGTTCGCTTGAAACTCAGGCCAAAAAAGTTTCCCTTTTTCCCATTTTGCCCTCTATTCGGTGGAATTTTAAATTCAACTAACCTTTACCAATGAAGATACTTGAACAACTCAAAAGCAGCCTTAATTATACCCTTTCCTCTAAGTACTTTCTTGCTGTAAGCTGCCTTGCCCTGATTTTAAATGGTTGTGAGGAAAACATTGATGTGGATCTGCCCGAAAAAGAAGAAAGCCTTGTAATCGAGAGTCATATAGAAAACGGTTTGCCCCCCTATGCGATATTAACCAAAGATCAGCCCTATTTTGAAGAAATAAATGAAGAAGCTCTTAATGATGTTTTTGTGGAAAACATTGACACCTGCTGGGTTACTAATTTTAAGGATACAATGGCTTTGCAAAAGGTAAACCCGCGTAATCTACCGTCCGAATTAAGGGAGATATTCATTGAAGTTTTTCGGGTGGAGGAATCTGATTTCCGGGAAGGTCTGGAACTGGTTATTTATTTACCCGATTTCAGGAGTGATAATTTTTTCACTGGAAAACCGGGTGGCAATTACAAAATGTACGTTAAAACGCCCAATCATGAAGCGACTGCGACAACCACTATAACCAAACAAGCCAATCTGGACTCACTCTACTACGAAATAGAGGGACCCAATGATGACTATGCCCAAGCTTTTATCAAAGTGGATGATCCGAAAGGTGAACCCTATTATTACCGATATTTAACAAAAAGGAATGATGAACCATTTTATGCACCGGTTGCGGGTTCAGTAGCAAGCGATGAGGCGGTGGATGGTACTACTTTCAAGTTCCCTATTAACAGGGCTTATCCCAGGGCCGGCGCCAATCCTTCAGATGAAACATTTGGGCTCTTTAAAGTGAGAGACACCGTCATAGTCAAATTCTGCGCGATCGATGAGGAGCATTATAATTACTGGAGCACGCTTGAAGAGGATTTAAGAAACCAGGGGAATCCCTTTGGGTCACCTACCATTATCCAAAGCAATGTCAATGGTGGCTTAGGTATATTCGGGGGCTATTCTTGTGACTATGATACGGTGGTAATAAGTAAATAAAGGAAAATTTAACGCTTTTCCCTGAAAAATTCCTGAATGAACGAACGGCATTCTTCCTCCTCTACACCGGGTGTTATTTGCGTATTGGGATGAAGGATGTTAGGCTCATATTTTGTGAATCCCTTTTTATCATCGTGAGCACCAAAAATTAAGCCTTCTATATGGGCCCATGCCAAGGCCCCTGCACACATTGGACAAGGCTCAACCGTTACGTACACCCGGCATTCATTCAAATACTTACTACCTAAATATTCAGTCGCAGATGTTAGTGCAATCATCTCTGCATGGGCTGTCACATCCTGTAATTGCTCAGTCATATTGTGGCCTTTGGCAATTATTTGACGATTACTAACAACAACGGCTCCGATTGGAATCTCACCTTTATCTTCAGCTATTTGAGCCTGTTTCAGGGCTTCCTTCATGTAGTGCTCATCTGAAAATACACTAAAGGTCATTTTTGCCTTAAATTTGGCCAAAATTTAAATTAGTTTTTGAGATAATTGTGTTTTAAGCCTTCAAATTCTATATTTCAGGCATGATTTTTTCAAAGTTAAGCTTGATCGGTATGATTTAGTTTTAAATGGCCCCAAAAACGGGTAATTTGTGAATTTTGTTTAGTGCCAGGTAAAAAAAGCTTCTTTATGTTAAAGCGGATACTTCTCCCATTTATAGCTTTATGGATAGTTGGAATCGAGCCAGCATCTTCTCAAATCCTGGAACCTGTTAAATGGGAATACAATGTAGCCAAAAAAGGTGATAAGGTCTACGAACTTAAGCTTGTAGCCAATATTGATTCAGGTTGGCATATTTATGGGCAGGAAATTGATGGGGAAGGCCCAGTACCTACTTCATTTAAATTTCAAGATGATGAGGAATATAAGTTGCTTGGAGAAGTTGAACCTCGTGAAGAAGGCACCGTGAAGCAGGATGAGATGTTCGGAGCCGAATTCACCACATTTCATGGAAAAACCGTTTTTGTACAAAAGGTGAGAATAAAAGATGGGGCTGATGTTGATCGCATAAGTGGAGAGCTGGAATTTATGACCTGCACGGAAGGCAAGTGCCTGCCGCCTACTAACAAAAATTTCACCTTTCAATTAAAAGGGAATTCCCCGGATAAAAATAAAGCGAAAAACAAACAATCTAAAGAAGAATCCAGCAGTTGGGAATCTGATAATGGAAAGGAAAATGATAAAAAGACTTCCAATAAAGAGAGTGGAAACAGCAAAGATCTTTTAGATCCGGTTGACTGGGATTATAAGCTGGAAAAACTAGAAGGGAATCTATTTAAACTCACCATCAAAGCTGACATTCAAGATGGATGGCGTATTTACGGGCAAGATATTGATGAAGGCGGGCCAGAGGCAACCAGTTTCAATATGCACGCCGATGAGCAACCCATAACGACTCAGGGTAATATCCAGCCGGTTAAAGATCCAGTAAGCAAGTATGACTCCGTGTTTGGGATGAAATTGACCTATTTCAAAAATTCGGCCCGGTTCATTCAAAGGCTCAAACTGGAGAAGAAGATCAAAAATTTTGATGCTGAGGTCCGGTATATGACCTGTGATAATAGCCGTTGCCTTCCTCCTGAAGAAGAAACCCTAAATATAGAATTAACGAAAGAAGAATTAGCCGGTGTCAAAGAGCTCAAATCAACAAACAGTAGTGATAATGATACCCCAAAAACGATGTGGGGAATTTTCATTGCTGGTTTTGCGGGCGGATTCGTAGCCCTGCTAACCCCTTGCGTATTTCCCATGATTCCTTTAACGGTAAGCTTTTTTACAAAGAGTAGTGCCAATAAGACCAGGGGTATCATTAATGCTTTGATATATGGACTTTCTATCGTTATCATTTATGTAGGCCTTGGGTTTTTGGTTACTAAATTATTTGGCCCAAGCGCATTGAATGAAATGGCAAGTAATATTTGGTTTAACCTGGCTTTTTTCGTGATTTTCCTGACGTTTGCCATTTCACTCTTTGGAGCTTTTGAGCTTACATTACCTTCATCCTGGGCTAATAAAGCAGATCAAATGTCCGATAAGGGAGGCCTAATCGGAATATTTTTCATGGCTTTTACACTTGCGGTGGTATCATTCTCTTGCACCGGGCCGATTATAGGCCCTTTGTTAGTGCAATCCGCTGTTATGGGCGGTAATATCGGACCAATAATGGGAATGGGTGGGTTCTCATTGGCCCTTGCATTGCCATTCACCCTTTTTGCAGTATTCCCCGGTTGGCTCAATACCCTTCCAAAGTCCGGGGGTTGGATGAATACCGTTAAAGTGACGCTTGGATTCCTGGAATTGGGACTTGCCCTGAAATTTCTTTCAAACGTTGATATGGCTTACAGTTGGGGTATCCTGCCCCGTGAAATATTCCTTGGTCTTTGGATGCTTATTGCTCTGGCTCTTGCATTATACTTATTCGGTATTTACAAGTTTCCTCATGATAGCCCAGGTAAAAGGTTTTCCATACCAAGTGCGGTTTTCGGACTCTTCTTTTTGGCTTTTGCAGGATATGCAGGGAGCGGTATTGCCGGCAACACGCTCCATTATTTGAGTGGATTTCCACCGCCAAGCTTTTACTCGGTATGGGAAAGTAAAGATTGCCCCCAGAATTTTAACTGCTTTCATGATTATGATAAAGCTTTGACCCATGCTAAGCAGGTTAATAAGCCACTCATGCTTGATTTTACCGGCTGGTCATGCGTAAATTGCCGTAAAATGGAAGAAAATGTTTGGATTAAACCTGATATTAAGCAATTAATAAGTGAAGAATACATTTTAGTGTCACTATATGTAGATGAAAAAAAGAAATTGCCAAAGGATGAGCGCTATGTATCTGATTTCAGTGATCAGAAAATAACCACAGTTGGCAATAAGTGGAGTGATTTCCAGGCAAGCCGCTTCGGAGCTAATTCTCAACCATATTACGTACTTCTTGACCAGGATGGAGAGAAATTAATAGACCCCAAAGGATATACGCCTAATCCTGAAGCCTACGAAGCTTTTCTGAAAAAAGGTCTGAAAGCTTTCAACAAGAACCAAAAGGAGGTTTCTCGCTAATCAATTTGTAAACTGCCTTTAAATGGATTTAACTCGCAAACACTTAGAAGAAGCCCAGGACGTTTTGAATTGGTTCTTGGCTGATGATCAGAATATCCGGCAAGTTGAAAAAGGTGGTGAGCTTTTAGCCAAGGTACTTGAAAATGGCAATAAGGTACTATCATGCGGAAATGGTGGATCTATGAGTGATTCGATGCATTTTGCTGAAGAACTTGTGGGTAAATTCCGCGATGAAAGAAGAGCGCTTCCGGCAATAGCCCTTGGTGCTGATCCTTCTTTCACAAGCTGTACGTCAAATGATTTCGGGTATGAATATGTGTTTGAAAGAGGTTTGGCGGCTTTCGCGCATGAAGGAGATGTCCTACTCGGTATTTCCACAAGCGGTAATTCAGGCAATGTGGTAAAGGCGGTTGATTTAGCCCGAAATAAGGGATTGAATGTGATTTGTTTAACAGGGAAAGATGGCGGTGAATTAGCCGGAAAATGTGACGTGGAAGTCAGAGTACCTCATTTTGGCTACGCTGATCGGATTCAGGAAATCCACATCAAGGTCATTCATACTTTTATTGATATGGTGGAAAAGCGGTTAGGTATCTCTCAATCTGGGTAGGCTTAAAATCTTCATCATCTAACCGCATTTAATCATCAAATTTTTTCTCACCAGCTCTGATAACGGCGTCAAGCCTGTTATCTTCCGGAGGAATTGGGCAAGTAAACTCGCCATTATAAGTACAATAGGGATTGTAAGCCTGGTTGAAATCCAGTATAGTGGTATCACCTCCACCAAGTTTTTTCTTATCTAAGTACCGTCCACCTTCATAAGTGCTGTGACCATTGGTCCGGTCATAGAAAGGAATGAAAATGGTGTTCTTGTTACCATCTTTAGACTCAAGGTTTTTATAAGCAAACAGGGAAAGGGATTGATCATGCAAATCGAACTTAAGCTTAGCATATTGGCTATAAAGCTTTTTCTCCCCATTGGTATAAGCCATTTTAATGGTATCAGGTTTGCCAACCTTCTGGACATCGGCTATTACCCGGTATTTTTTCTTAACGGGGAAGTAATTAAGGCTCCTGAAACCCATCTGTTGTTGTTCTCTTAGGGGAGAAGCATCTGCATACTTGAAATGTTTGTCTTTTTCAAAACGCTTTCTTTTGACCTTAGCCTTATAACTTAACTCATCCTGAGAGCATTGCCATATAAAAGGGGTTAAGGTGATAACTATTAGAAGCAGAATGAAGCTGTTTTTCCTCATTGACTAAAGGCCTGTTTTTTGTACTTGTAAAATTGTATGTTTGGGTTGTGACCTGTGAACAAAGGCTACAGCATTAAGGTTTTCCAGCTTCCAATTATCCTCAACAGTAAAGCGGAAACCTTTGCTGATAACGGTTCGAGCTTCCGGATTTTCCGAAATTCTTTCACCGAGGTAAGGGGTTAAAATTTTCCGCAACACATAATCATGCTCGTAATCGGGTACTTTTTTCTGGGGGGTAAGCTGGTAATCAATAATATTGTCTTCCGTAACAGCAACAGTGAGGTTGACCTGCTCGCTTAGCGCCTTGTGGAAATAAACCTTGATATTCAGTGTTACCTTGTTATCCTTCACAAACTTCTTCATATAGATATTGGCCTTAACTTTATTAAAACGTTCGGGGCCTTTACTTTCCCATTTCTGATAATCCAGTATTGGCCCATCTTCACCCTGAAACTTGAATCGATCTATCATGCCAGCCGGCTGCGGCGGTTTGCCGAATTCCTCGTAAAGCGATTGACCCTTCTCGATCCTGTAGTTTTCCTTGCTTTCATCATATGGCCTGGAAAAATTAACGTTTGAATGGATACCGAGGGCTATCACTCTATCCCCGTAATCTTTTTTCAGGGATTTGATATTATCAGTAGCTTTAGGACAATTGTTGCAACGAACGCCTGTAAAATCCTCAATGAGAATATTTTTTTCCTGCCTTGAACTATCAGTTGATGCTTTGTATGTTGTGTCTGTCAATAAAGATTGAATGATAGAATCCGATCTACTTAATGAATCATTTCCTTGTGTGGAATCATTTCCTTGTGTGGAATCATTTTGGCTTATTTCTTCATTTTCAGGTGGTTCCAGTTGAATATCCGGGCCTTCTTCTTCGCATGAGGTTAAAAAAAAGATTAACCCTGGAAAAACCAGGAAAACAGTAACGGCTTTTAGTGCCTTTAATGAAAATCCCCTTAAACGAAGTGCCATAATTTGTTCTTTTCAGGTTAAAAATTGGTAGTGATGCCAAACTGAGCACCGCTAAAAGCTGGCTCTACACGGCAAACACCACCGGTGCAAACAATACCTTGCACTCGTTTGATATAACCCAAGGTAAACCGGGTTTGGTTCGCAGTGTACGTCCCTAATACACTGTAATAATGAACCCATGATTGATCATCTAATAGGGCACCATCTCTCCTTGGTTGCGTATTGATCATATCTGTAACGGCAAGGGTGTAGTGAGGTGCCAGGCTGAATTCCAGTAAGCCAAAAAAGAAATCTCCCTGATCTTCATCCGTTTTAAGGTATTGAATTTCAGACCTTAAAGATGCATCGCGGGAAAAATTATACGATACTTCAGCATAAGGAGTTATGGTCCGTACCATGTTAGCACTTGGTTTATTCTGGTATACCGTTCGGTCATAATCAACTTGCTGAACACCAATGGTTGTTTTGAAATCGCGACTCCAACGTCTAAAGTAATCAAAATTGATTTCTTTGTAGAGTTTATTGCCTGGGTTGTAAACATTTTCGTTCCCTGTCAGTCGCTGGAAACCCACTGTGGGAGCTGATAAAAGTCTTTTATCTTCTCCATCTTTAATGTAAGAGAGGTTAAGGTTAAAAGTGTTCCCTAAGCTTGGAGAATACTTGATATCAGCTTGGTACCCCTCCTCTCCGAAAAATAAAGTCTGCGGAGCATAACGGCCGGTTAACCTGCGCTTATGTTGCTTAGCAACAGGTGGCATGTAATTAATACGGCCGCGGAATTGCTGCGCATAAGGCGTGGTCTTTAAAACGTAGGTGCGGTTTTTACGGTATTGGAAATTTATACCGAAGCCGCTAAGGCTATAATCAATAGTGCTGTAAAGCGTGTAGCCATCACGATTGATAAACTTGTCACCGGCTTTATTACGAATAGCCTCCTTGGTTTTACCAGCATATTCAAAGAACCAGGAAAGGTTTTTGAAGTTAAGGGTGTTATAAACACTGTAAGCATATACATTATACTTCGGGATAAACCGGTCATCGTAATTGCTATAATTCCTGATTTCATTGGCTATATCATCAATGGTCTGGCGGCCGTGGGTCCGGTTAATGAAAGCTGCCCCTGAAAAAAGCGATAGTTCATCACCAATGTAAAAATCTTTTTCTATGTTGGCACCTGTTAAGACTGACTTGTAATCATCGAAACGTTGCTTTTGCCTGCCGCTAAAAGCAGTAACCCTGAATTGGTCAGAAAAGTCATATTTTAACCTAACTCCCTGTACTGCATTGTCAATGCCAAGTAAACGGTCCTCATAAGCCCTGAAAATAATCCCACTTCCAAATTGGTCATAGAAATACCCCCCTGTTATGTTAAGGTCCTCTATATCTTTTGAGATTGAGTAAAAACCAAGCCCTTGTCTATTGTAAGCTTCCTGGGGATTGAAAACGGGTGAATTGTGGAAAGCGTCTAATCGTGTTGTGAACTTAAATCCTTCCACCCGGTAATTTAGGAGCAACCAACCTTCTGCGGAAGACAACTGTCTTTTATAATGAGTAGTATTGGTTCCGATTCTTGGATCAGGGTCGTATAAATTACTATTGAATTGAAGATTTCCTGATAATTCACCTTGCCCAGCGCTCCAAAAAGGTGTTAGCAATATCAATGCACTTGAAAGTAAAAAAATCCGCATATCAAATATGCTTTTTTGAGGCTACATTAACCACAGACAGATGGATTTTTTCAAAGGAAAGGCATTTTTCGTAAAATTGGTTGGGATTAGTTAAATCAATCCTTCATCGTTAAAACTGAAATAGCTACCGCCAGCAAATATCAGGTGGTCAAGCACTTTAATTTCCATGTTTTCACCGGCTTGTTTGAGCTTATTGGTAAGCTCCTTATCAGCTTCACTAGGTTTGTTGGTGCCTGATGGATGGTTATGACAAAGAATAATGGATGATGCTAACTCCTCTAAGGCTATTTTGAATACAATCTTGGGATCAACAACGGTACCCGAAACGCCGCCCTTACTGATGTTTTCTTTTTTAATAAGATTGTTTCCCCTGTCTAGTAATAAAATGTAGAATCGTTCATCTGATTTATCAGCTAAGTAAGGGTATATTGTTTCGTACACTTTGTTGCTGCTATCAATTTTAATTTTATCTTCTCCTGCTTCATTTTTCCGCCTTCTACCCAACTCAAGGGCTGCAGCAATGCTTATGGCCTTAGCCTTGCCAATTCCCGGGATTTCTGTAAGCTGATTGATTGAGAATTTTCCTACCTTTTGGAGGTTACCATCGGCTTTATTTAAAAGTGTTTTAGCTACTTCAACAGCCGATTTATTTTTAGTGCCGGAGCCAATTAAAATGGCTAACAATTCGGCTTTTGTCAAAGCTTGATAGCCATTGAGCATCAATTTTTCCCTTGGACGGTCTTCTTCAGACCAATCCTTGATGCCTAAATTTTTGTCATATGCTTGGCCAGCCACCAAGTTTTCATTTTAAGAAAGGTTATTTACTTGCTTCCTGAGCTTGGATTTCAGGTTATTGGCTTTGTTCTTATGGATTATGTTCCGTTTAGCTAACCGGTCTAAACGCGAAGCTACCGTATTAAACCACTTTTCAGCTTCTTTTTTATCAGTCATAACACGCAATTTTTTGACAGAGTTACGAGCTGTTTTTTTGTAATAATGGTTATGACTTTTCTTTTTCACATTTTCTCTTAATCTCTTCTCTGCTGATGGATAATTCGGCATATCGCTATATTTAGGTTTTTGTACCACTGCAAAATTAAGGGTTTTAAATGAAATACTAAAATTACCCCATTTAACCCTTTATAAGCCAAAAAGAAACTTGGTCAAAATATGACGATAGAAAATCCAATGTTAACCTTGCCATCTTTGAGAACCCATTAGCTTTTAGTGTGGCTAATAAATAGACCTGCTATTTCACTCATACTAAATCTGGGAAAAAGATTACTTACCAGAAAGCTTTTTATTTTCCACCTTCATTTTTCAAGGCTTTAATCTTATCTTTTAGTTTGTACTCATCCCCTTCTTTGTACCCGGAATGTTTGTAAACAATTTTTCCTTCTTTGTCGATAAGCATAGAGTAAGGGACAGCAGCAAAATTTAACTCCCGTTTAGTCTTATTATTAACATCAAGTAAAACATCAAACTTCCAGCGTTCACCTTTTACAAAAGATTCTACTTTCCTTGATGTCCTCGAGTCGTCAAGTGAAACAGCAACAACCTCCACGTCAAAATTTTTTTTCCAGTCCGGCAACAGGTATTTCAAATTACTAAGCTCTTTTTTGCAGGGTTTACACCAGGTAGCCCAAAAGGATACGATGGTAAACTTATCATTCTTAGCATAAGCGTTTAGGTTTTTGGATTCTCCATCAAGGGTTTTTAGATCTATTGAAGGCATTTGGCTTTTATCGTTTTTTTCCTTCTCCTGTTCCTGGGCTAACGCAGCTATGGATAGAAGTGCTAAGCATAAAAAGCTAATCAAGTTTTTCATGTTTTAAACATTTTTTCGAAGTGATTAAAAAGATACCATATTAGTAGGCCCGCTGGATAGCGGGTTTTACTTTTTTCACAAAGCTTAAACAAAATAAATGAAGCTAAAGATTACCTCGCTTTTGCTGCTCACGCTCAATGGCTTCAAAAAGGGCTTTAAAATTACCTTTCCCAAAAGATTTGGCTCCTTTTCGTTGGATGACCTCAAAGAACAACGTTGGGCGAGGTTCTATTGGCAGAGTGAAAATTTGCAGCATATAGCCTTCATCATCCCTGTCGACAAGGATGCCCTCTTTTTTAAGATCTTCAACCCTTTCATCGATATGGCCAACACGGTCTAACAGGTCATCGTAATAGGTGTCCGGGACGCGGATAAATTCAATTCCTCTCTTTTTCATTTCCTTTACAGTGCTCAGTATATCGTCTGTAGCAAGTGCGATATGTTGTACGCCCGGGCCGTTGTTATATTCGAGAAATTCCTCAATCTGGGATTTTTTCTTTCCTTCAGCGGGTTCATTAATAGGGAATTTAACAAAACCATTCCCGTTAGTCATCACCTTACTCATCAAAGCAGAGTATTCGGTTGAAATATCCTGATCATCAAACGAGAGTAAGTTTGTGAAACCCATCACATCAGCATAAAAATCGACCCATTTATCCATATGGCCAAGCGGGACGTTACCAACGCAATGGTCAACGTGTTTGAAACCAACCTCTTCTGGCTTATAAATGGTGTTCCATTCTTTGAATCCTGGCATGAAAGTGCCATTGTATTCGTTCCGCTCAACAAAAACGTGAACCACATCTCCGTACGTATGAATACCTGATAATCTTACTTTTCCGTTATCATCATCAATGGTAGTCGGTTCCATGTAGGGTTCACCGCCCCTTTTAGTGGTTTCATTAAAGGAATATTCGGCATCATCCACTAACATTCCATAAGCTTTTACAGCATCACCGTGTTCCTTTATAAAATCTGATATTTCACTGTCTTTTTCAAGAGGGGATGTGAGAATAAGTTTAACTTTACTTTGTTTAACAACATAGGAAACCCTATCATGAACACCTGTTTCAGGCCCGGAGTATGCAAGTGGTTGAAAGCCAAAGGCGGTTTGGTAAAAATGGGCTGCTTGCTTACAGTTACTGACATAAAATTCAATGTAATCTGTTCCCTGTATAGGCAAGAAGTCTACATCCTGTCCTTCTTTTGCTACTAATTGTTCCATAATCCAATATTTTTTTGTTAATCAAATTTTTAATTACTGACTCTTTTTATTTTCCTCAGCAAGCCAGCTTTGGTAATATTCCTTGAATTCAGTAGTTAAAGCCTCCTCAGTAATCCAAAGCGGCCTGAAAGTATCCACCATGACCGCTAATTCCTCGGTAGCTTCCTTCCCTATGCTTGCTTCAGCACTTCCCGGATGTGGTCCATGAGGAATGCCTTGCGGATGTAAACTAATCATCCCTTTTTCTACGTGTTTACGACTCATGAAATTCCCTGCCACATAATAAAGGACTTCATCCGAATCCACGTTGCTGTGGGTGTAAGGTGCCGGTATAGCTTCCGGATGATAATCGAACATACGGGGACAGAAGGAGCAAATAACGTAATTATTGGCTTCAAAAGTTTGGTGAACGGGGGGTGGCTGGTGAATCCTACCAGTGATAGGCTCAAAATCATGAATAGAAAAGCCGTAAGGATAGGCGTATCCATCCCAACCTACTACATCAAATGGATGCGTTGCGTAAACATAGGGATAGATTTCATCGTATTTTTTTATCCTGATCTCAAAATCACCAACTTCATCATAAGTTTCGAGATCTCTAGGTTTTTTGATATCCCGCTCACAATAGGGTGAGTGCTCCATAAACTGCCCGAATTCATTCAAATACTTTTTGGGTGGACGCACATGAGTTGCTGATTCAAGGTATAGAATGCGGTTCTCTTCGTCATTGAATTCAAGCTGATAAATGGTACCCCTTGGAATTACTAAGTAATCGCCATATTCAAACGGGATCCGGCCAAACATGGTCTTGAGATTGCCTTCCCCTTGGTGGATGAATAAGACCTCATCACAATTGGCATTTTTGTAAAAATAATCCTTCATGGATTTTTTAGGCGCTGCCACTCCTAATTTGACATCATTGTTAAGCAAAAGGGTTTTACGGCTGTCCAAAAAATCATCCACTGGGTCTACCTGAAAACTCATGAAGGCCCGGTGTTGCATATTATTTTTCAAAGCAATATTGGGGCTAACGTCCACCGGATCATATACTTCCCGAACCTGCGTGGGCCTTTGAACATGATAGGTCAATGAACTTATATTAGAAAATCCTTCTGTTGAAATCAACTGCTCAGGGTAAAGCTCTCCATTGGGTTGTCTGAAAACAGTATGTCGCTTATGGGGTATTTTTCCTAATGTGTAGTAATGCATATTTCGTTATTTTTTATTGTCGCAATCTAATTTTCTAATTTACAAAGGCTCAGCTAAATAGCCAAGGTTAAAAAACATAAGGTTTCCCTAAAACTGGATATCCTCACTTTCTTGATCTTCATTTTTTTCAAATTTTTTGCAATCAATTTCAACAGGAAGTTCTTTTTGTGGTTCCTCGAACTTTTGTTTAGAAACATCCAGCCCATCGTCTGCATAACATTTCTTCATAAATTTAGCCCATAAAGGTAGGGCCATGTTAGCACCCTGGCCAAGTTTTATACTTCTGAAACTGATGCTCCTGTTAGTTCCGCCAACCCAAACGCCACTCGTCAGGTTAGGTACGGAACCAAGGAACCACCCGTCAGATTGGTTTTGAGTGGTTCCGGTTTTTCCAGCTATTGGATTTTTAAAGTTGTATTTATAGCGTAAGCGAACAGCTGTCCCATTATTAACAACATGTTTGAGCATATCCAGCATAATGTAATTAGTTACCTCCTTCAAGACTTCCCTATTTTTCCCTATAAACTTCTCAAGGACATTACCATTTTTGTCCTCAATCTTGGTTAAATAGTTAGGTTCACGCCAAACTCCTTTGTTGGCATAGGTGTTAAAAGCTGATACCATCTCAAATACAGAAATGTCTGTTGTTCCTAAAGCTATCGAAGGGTATGCTTTCATGGGGCTCTCAATCCCCATGTCTCTTGCGATATTAACAACCGATTCAGGCGAAACGCGCTTGATAAGGCGGGCAGTCAAGCAATTGATCGATTTACCCAAACCATCTTTAATCGGAATCATACCGCCATATTCACCTGTAGCATTTTTAGGGGACCAATTATCATAATTTTCGAAGACTATGGGTGTGTTGGGTATCTCCATACAAGGAGAAAAACCCTCATCAACAGCTTTCGTATAGACGAAAGGTTTGAATGTTGAGCCGACCTGTCTTTTGGCTCCTTTATGGACATGGTCATATTTGAAATGCTTGAAATTGACACCGCCTACCCAAGCTTTCACTTTTCCGTTAGAAGGCCTCATAGCCATAAAACCTGCATGCAGGAAGTATTTATAATATTTTATTGAGTCAATGGGGGACATAACAGTATCCTTTGGCCCATCGTAGGAAAAGACCGTCATTTTCTGAGGCTTTTTAAAAACTGCCATGATAGAATCATTGGATAGTCCTTTTTCCTTCAGCTTTTTGTATCGATCTGATTTCTTAACAGCCTCACCAATTATATCGGAGTCTTTACCCCACGGAGACCCGTGTCCTTCCCAGTGACTGAAGAACTTATCTTGAAGTTGGCTCATATGTTCCCGAGTGGCTTGCTGAGCATACTTTTGCATTTTACTGTTAATGGTTGTATGGATCTTTAAGCCATCGGTGTAAAGGTTGTACCCATTTTGCTTACACCACTTGTCCAATTCTTGCCTGAGGTGCGATCGGAAATATCGAGCATCTCCCCTGGTATGGCTTTCAACATTGTATTTAAGCTTTATTTCTTGGGCTTTAAGCGAATCGTATTGCTCCTTGGTAAGATAATTGTGCTTAACCATTTGATGTAAAACCACATTGCGCCTCTTTTTTGAATTTTTCGGGTTATAAACAGGTGAATAAAGCCGCGTAGCTTTAAGTGCCCCTACTAAAACTGATGCTTCTTCTGGTTTTAGTGCTTTTGGGCTTTTATTGAAAAAAGTGTTTGAAGCCGCTTGGATGCCATACGTATTACTACCAAATGAAACGGTATTGAAGTACATTTGGATGATTTCTTCCTTGGTATAATATCGTTCCAGACGTGCTGCTATAATCCATTCCTTACTTTTACGAACGATGATTTCAGACCATGTACTGAAATCTTGCCTCGGAAAAAGGTTTTTAGCCAATTGTTGGGTAATTGTACTACCCCCGCCTGCGCCCTCCTGGCCCAGTAAAATTCGGTAGAAAAACACCCTGAAAAGCGCAATGAAATCAATACCGGGATGCTTGTAAAAACGAGCATCTTCCGTGGCAATCAAAGCATTCACTAAGTGGGGGCTTAGATCGTCAAAAGCAACATTGGATCTATTTTGGGTGAAGTATTTTCCCAGTAGTTCACCATCCTGGGAATAAACCTTAGATGCTAAGTTGGTCTCAGGGTTTTCCAATTGTTGGGTTGAAGGTAAATCCCCAAACCATTCATTAGCAATTCCTACCAGGAAAAGCACTAAACTAAAGAAAATGACTAGTAAGAAGGTCCATAAATAAAGCGTATACTTTTTAAAGGAGATGCTGTTTTTCTTAAGTTGCTGTTTTTTTGATTGAACCATTAAGCCGGGGCTTATCTTTTTGCTTCCAGGTATTCTTGTTTGAAAAACTCCTCGTAAAGGGGCAGTTTTTTATTCTTAATCACCTTTTTGTAATTATTGATATTAGCAACGAAGTGGTTTGGTGAATTAATACCCAGTTTTTTAATCAGCTTGTCATCGTTGCCAACGCTTTCCAGGTAGTTAAGGGCTTGTGTTTTGTTTTTAAAATCCCTTATTATAATCATACGCTTTGTCTCTCCGTACATCAGAGTTGTAATATTCAAATTTAAGAACTTGTAATATTCAGCGTTGTAATCTGAGAACTCCTCTTGAATCTTTCGGGTGTTATTGTTCTTCAAAGAAACAACAATGAAATAAAGGTGTGGCTTTTCAGCTTTTTGACTAAAAGGGAAATCTTTTTCTTCACCGCCAGTGGACACCTTTTCCCCTTTATTAGCAACTAGAAAGTTGTAGACATTCTGAGCATGGTTTACCGTTTGTTTTTTATTGGGATAGGCTTCTATGAATTCCTTTAGTTTTTGTTTGAAAGCCTTTTTGGTATCTTGATTCTTCCCTTCGCATAAAATGGTAAGGTATTCAAATTTGTGTTTTAAGTAGTTCGCTTCAAACATTGAGTCTGCTTTTTCATGCCTGGCAATTACCCTCTTGGTAATACTGGTACGTATTTTTGTAAAATTTCTCAAGTTTTGGATTACTTTTTTGAGCTTGTTGACGTAATTGCTCAGGGTTCTGTATTAAAGTGGCATATTTGCTTTTTGGATACTTAGTAGCAAGCTTTCGTTTATACTTTTCAGCATTTGTTTTTTTCCCCTCATCCTTGTTTAGCTTGTAAAGGTAGTAGTAAGCCTTTGGCTCATATTTGCTACCGGGATAGTTCTCGTTAAGCTTATTAAGATAATTTCTGGCTTTATCAATATCCTGAAGGTCTTGGTAATAAATGACACCGGTATTGAAAAGTGCTCGCTTTATGGCTTTTTGGGATGAGGTTAATTTATTACTATCGAACGGAATTTTGGCGTAAAATTGCTTTTCTCTGTCGGGTAGTTTGTTAAAATTTTCTGGAATGACGTTGTACCTTTTATTTAAAGGTTTCTTACCTTTTTTGGTTTGAGCTAACTTATCTTCCTTGTCAGGTTCTTCCTTGTCAGGTTCTTCTTCGTTTCGCCGAACTTTATCCGTTTCAGTACGCCAGTTATCCCTTAAAGGTCTGTTACCCCATTGCCTTTTAAATGCCGGTTTCCCTTTACTTTTAGCCGACTCATTGTAAAAATACCAAGTCCCCGAGTTCTGATTACCCATTAAGTCCTGTTGCTGATTTTGGTTAAGATTTCTTTGTTGTTTCCGCTTTAATTGCTTTAGTTGCCGTTGGTTTCTTTGCTGTTGCTTTTTCTTTTTCTTTTTTTCTTTTTCTTTTCTAACAATTTTCTTGAATTGGGCACGAAACTGCCCTTTATCCCATGATCTCATTGCTTGCAAACTATCCTGGAGCTTTAGGGTCTTTTTATGGCTTACCAAGTCATCCAGCACAGCTTTTTTGTTTTTCAATTGCTCATAATTTTCATTTTCTGGGGTAATGAGGGCAAAAGTACTATCAAAATAGGCTTTCGCTCTATCGTAATTGTCCTTTTTAAAATGATACTGGGCTAAATTCTGATAAGCTGTAGCTTTTTGTTCTGAAGTAGCTTTTTTTGCTTTTAATGCTTTATTTAAGTAGTTGATAAAAGCTTCCCGGTTATTATTTTTCTTTGCCAATTGGGCTAATTCATAATAAATACGGCTTTTGTAATCAACATTTTTGTCATCCTTTAGCATTCTTTTCAAGTCTTCCTGCAATTTACTTATATTTCTTCCGCCTTTCTTTAAATAGCATGAAGCTTTATTAATCTTAGCATGGAAAGCTGTCTCATAAACGGGTCGATTGGATAAGACCTTGTTATATTCAAATATTGCTTTAGAAAAATTCTTTTCTTCCTGGTAAAGTTGCCCAAGGATAAAGTGCAAACGAGTCTTAAAGTCTTTATTGCTCACTTTAGGTAGGGTTTCTTTAATCTTTTTAGAGGCTGTGTTATACTGGTTACTCTGGATGGCTACTGATGCTTCTGTCAGGTTTAGAGCTTTATTAAGCTCCTCATTTTCAGGGAAGTTTTTATCACTTTTGATGTTGGTTATCAAAGCCCTGGCTTGATTGACATCATCTTGTTTAAGGTGTGTCCGAACAACCCAAATGGACGCCTTATAGGCTTCGTTGCTGCCTTTGTACTTACTTTTAACGTAGCGGAATCTTTGTTTAGCTGAGACATAATCTCCCTTGTAAAATATGGCTTTTCCCATTAGCAGGTAACAATTATCCGTCCATTTGCTTGACTCATGCTTTTGGATTACCCTTGTACACTTTTCTACAATTTTGTCGGATTTACTTGCATTACCTTTTGCCATTTCTTTAGGTGGATAACGGTATATTGGCAGTATTTCATTATAATCATCCGGGAATTGTTCATTGTTTGTTTTAACCATCTCCCGCATGAGCTCCCTGGCATTGAAATAGCCGTTGTATTTGGCTGTGATATTGTGATAAATTTGCGCTATCTTCGTCCCTTCAAGGGACTTACAGCCTTTCAGCCCGAGAATGAGAATAAGCAAGGCAAAAAAGAAAACCGCTGGCTTTATTTGTTTCAAAATTTCGATACCATTTTATTCATTTCAAAGAAATAACTCGGAACAGGCAAAAATATTTTAAAAAGGCCAATGGTAAAGATTTTATTTAACCTTAATTACTTATTCAATGGTTTTAAAATGTCTTCCGTTCAGTAATTACTTATTTTGAACCATATTAATGAAAAAAAGCAAATTTAAAGATTTTTGAAATCTCTTAACGTTGGTATTGTAATATTAAGCTAATTGAGAATGCATTAGGAATACGTAGAGGTATTTTTCTTGTAGTAATTTACAGAAAATCATTTCATAAAAAAATTGAATTAAGCGTTTGAAAAGGTTAAAAAATAAATACAGACTGGTAATACTTAATGAGACGGATTTCGAGGAGAAAGCTTCTATTTCCATAAAGCTGCTCAATGTTCTGGCGTTTTTTAGCGTTATTTTCATTACCATGTTTTTTATTTTCTATTTATTATTCGGATTTACCCCTATGAAAGCTTTCTTACCGGTTACGGGGTATTCAGCTGAGCAGAAAAAAGTTGCAAGAATGGCTTATAAAGTAGATTCCTTAAAACATGTTGTGAACAGGAGGGAAAGTTACCTAAGCAATATCAAGTCAATCCTCACCGGGGAGGTAGGTGATTCAGCAAGACCCAAACGCGAACAATCTAAGGATTTGAAAGTAAAAAGTGAAGAAATTAATCTTCAGGATACTTCAAGTGTTGACTCCGTATTCAAGGAAAGGTTCCGGTCTCAAGATCCATACAGACTTAGCTTATCATCTTCTCAATCGACTTCCGACAACCTTGCTAAATATGCTTTTTTCCCGCCTTTAAAAGGTATGATCACTTCTGAATATAATGAAGGGCTTGGTCATTATGCCGTGGATGTGGTCGGACCAAAAGATATTGGTATTAAGGCTGTCTTAAGCGGTACAGTAATATTTTCAGAATGGTCCGCATCCACTGGTTATGTTATTATGATTCAGCATCCTAATAATATCGTTTCAGTTTACAAACACAATTCGCAATTGTTAAAAAAAGTTGGTAAATTTGTGGAAGCTGGAGAAGTTATAGCGATTATTGGGGAATCCGGTGAGCTAAGTACAGGCCCGCATCTGCATTTTGAGCTATGGCATAATGGTAACCCAATTAATCCTCAAAAGTACATTGCTTTTTAACTTTAATTCAAACTTATTTGTCTATTACCTGTTAGTTATATAATGCATAAAATAATATGAAACCTTCTTTTTAAATAGCCTTAACCAAACTAAACATTATGTTTAAAAAGAATAAAGCTTTTAATGAAAAAGGTAAAGATGAATTGAATGGAAATTCAATTAATTTAGTTGGTGATTCCACTAAAATTGTTGGGGATGTGGAAACCGAAACCGATATTCGGGTGGACGGCACAGTTGAAGGCAATATCGTTACAAAAGGTAAACTTGTTTTAGGAGAAAGTGCAGCGATTAAAGGTAATTGTTACTGCCATGCCGGGGATTTTTCCGGGAGAATTAATGGTAATATTTATTGTAAAGACCAATTATTATTAAAGTCAACTGCCCAGGTCCATGGGGATATCTTTACAAAACGTTTCGTTGTTGAGAAAGATGCGAATTTCAATGGTCAATGTGAAATGAGGGAAGAAATAAATTTCCCCAGTGATAAAAACACTTCTCGTGATGCTAATGGTGCTAAAGTACAAAACGGCTCCTCAGCTCCAGAAGATAACCAAAATACAAAACCTCGTAGTGGAAAAGAAGCAGAAAAAAGAGCGCAAGAAGGACAAAAAGCCTCCTCTGTATAAATATGCCCACTACCTTGGCATTGGTTTCAGGATCATGGGAACTGTTCTTGCTGGCGTTGTAATAGGTTACCTTGTTGACTATTACATGGGCAATCAAACCAATTATTTTACGTTAATATTCTCCCTCGCGGCTTTAATCATTATGCTATACCAGCTTATCAAAGAATTTTCGTAAAATGGCAAGAAATAACATTGGCGGGTTCTCAAAACCTTTTTTGGTTTTAGGCCTGATTACGATTGGTTTGTTGCTTATCACTAAGCCAATATGGAAGGACGGTATATTAATGCTACTGCTTTACAATAACCTTTTCTTATTTACGATTACTTATTTGTCAGGGGTGGCAATGGTTTACACCCTAATGGATAACCATACAAGGTTTATGTTTGCGATGGCAGGTAGTACCATAGGCAAACTTTTGCTGTCTTTTATTTACATAGCCTTATTAGTTTATTACAATGAAGACCAGGCATTTACAATTGTTGCCTCTTTTTTCTTCTTTTACATATTGTTTACCGGATTTGAAGTTTTTCAATTATTTCATAAATTGCGCCCGCATTTAAAAAAGGAAAACAAAAGTGAAAATCACTAAATCTCCCGCCATACGTTGGATATTCCTTCTAAGCTTTCTTTCATTCTTTTTAAGTTTTTCAAGTAAAGCCCTGGCATCCAGCGAAAAAAGTGAAGAGTCAGATAAAAGTCACTCAAAAGAGAGTTTTGAGCCAGGTGAAATGATCCTTCATCATATTAAGGATGAATACAAATGGCACTTCTTTACCATTGGCGATTTTCACGCTACAATTTATTTCCCTGTTATTCTTTACACATCTGATAAAGGTCTTGTTTCTTTTAGCTCTAAACACCTCTACAAAAGTGAGGAAAATAAGTACCGGGGTTTTAAACTTTCCCACAGAGAAATAAAAGCTACTTCTGGCGCTAAAGTATATGATTTTTCCGTCACGAAAAACGTTGCTTCGATGCTACTTAGCGCTTTGATTATGCTGTGGATCTTTCTTGTGGTAGCAAGGCGTTACAGTAGACAGCCAAAGCAACCACCAAAAGGGATTCAATCATTGTTAGAGCCTGTTATTGTATTTATGCGGGATGAGGTCGTGAAACCTGCCATAGGAAAGGACTGGCCTAAATACTTCCCTTACGTTATCAGCGTTTTCTTTTTCATATGGATTAATAACCTGTTGGGACTTATCCCCGGAGCAGCCAATGTTACTGGTAATATAGCTGTAACCCTTTGCTTAGCAATCATATCATTTTTGATCATTTTATTTAGTGCCAGAAAGGATTATTGGCAGCATATTTTTAACACACCAGGTGTTCCTTGGTGGTTAAAATTTCCTGTGCCTCTAATGCCATTTGTTGAAACACTTGGAATGTTCACAAAGCCTTTTGCCCTCACTGTCCGTCTTTTTGCTAACATTGCTGCAGGCCATATCCTCATTTTAAGTGTAATTTCTTTGATTTTTATTTTCGGCGCTAAAAGCCCTACATTAGGCTTTAGTGTTGTAACCCCTATATCTCTGGCCTTTACCCTGTTTTTATATTTTCTTGAGCTACTGGTGGCTGCAGTGCAAGCATACATTTTTGCCATGCTGTCAGCAGTTTTCATAGGTGAGGCCGTGGCTGAACACCATGAGGATGAAGAAGTTGAAGAGGCTATAAGTGAAGAAGCCAGTTGAAAGTAAGATTTTTTGAATTGATGAATTTTTTAACCCTTTAAACATTTAGCTATGCTATTAGAAGTGATTTTGTTAGCCATTGAAGGAAGCATTGGCATCGTTGGCGCAGGTTTAGGCGCAGGTTTAGCTGCTATTGGCGCTGGCATCGGGATCGGAAGGATCGGTGGCAGTGCGGTAGAATCTATCGCCCGCCAACCAGAAGTAGCTGGAGACATAAGGGGAAACATGATTTTAACAGCCGCTTTGATTGAAGGTGTTTGCATGTTTGCCGTTATTGTTTGTTTGCTCGCTGTGCTTCTCTAAAATGCAGAAAAATTTCAGGTTTTGTTTTCCGGCGGTTGGCCGGAAGCAAAACCTGTTCTTGATTTTTTAATCTAAGAAAATTTTAAAATATGGATTTATTAATTCCCGATTTAGGCTTATTTGTTTGGACATTGGTTGTTTTCCTTATCGTACTTTTTATTCTCGCTAAAAAAGCATGGTCTCCCATAGCCAATGCACTGCAAAACAGAGAACAGTCTATTGAAAATGCCCTTAATGAAGCAAGCAAAGCAAGGGAGGAAATTGATAACCTGAAAGCTGAGAATGATAAACTTATTCAAGATGCTAAAGTGGAAAGGGATAAAATCCTTAAAGAGGCAAGGGAAACCAAAGAAAAAATGATAGAGGATGCCAAGGAAGAGGCCCGGAAGGAAAGCCAGAAAATAAAAGAAGAGGCCAATAAAGAGATTCAAAAGGAAAGGGATAAAGCCTTCCAGAGTTTAAAAGGTGAGGTTGCTGACATTGCAATGGATATCGCTTCTAAAGTCCTTCGCGAAGAATTAGAAAAAGAGGGTAAGCAGGAAAATCTTGTAGAAAAGTATATTGAAGAATCCCAGGTAAATTAGCATTTCATGTCAGAAATAAGGGTTGCCAACCGGTATGCTAAGGCTTTAATTGCTCTTGCTGAAGAGCAAGGGTCTATTGAAGAGGTTTATGAAAATGCCGAGAAGTTCTTGAATATTTGTAAAGAGAACAGGGACTTTGAAACTATTTTGGGTAATCCAATCATTCCCCAGGAAAAGAAAGTCTCAATCGTTAAGAAACTTTTTTCTGATCAACTTTCTGAACAAACCTTAAACTTTATTATTCTTATAATACGAAAGGGCAGGGGTGCCTTATTAGTACCCACTTTCGAACAGTTAAAGGAATCATACAAACGGATAAAAGGAATTGCTTCGGCTAAGGTTTATTCACCAATTAAGCTTTCCGATAATGCCCTCAAAAAATTAAAAGAGATCGTTGAAAAAGGTTCAGAATGGGAAGTTAATGAGGTGGAACTCAATAATGAAGTTGATGATACCCTATTGGGCGGCTTTTTGCTTCAGTTTGATGATAAACTTTTAGACAAAAGTGTAAATACCCAGCTTAAGGAGCTGCGCAGGACATTTAAAAATTAATCAAAAATTAAATCAGGTTATAATGGCAGACGTAAAACCTAACGAAGTATCAGAAATACTGAGAAACGAACTTTCTGGCTACAAAACTGAAGAAGATCTTCAAGAAGTTGGAACGGTACTCCAGGTAGGAGATGGCATCGCTCGTATTTATGGGCTGAATGCTGTTAAATCCGGTGAACTTATTGAATTTGATAATGGTACCCAAGGCATTGTCCTGAATCTTGAAGAAGACAATGTTGGTGGTGTACTTTTAGGTAGTGATGAAGGTATTAAAGAAGGTTCCAACGTAAAAAGAACGGGCCGAATTGCATCTGTTAATGTTGGAGAGGGTATGCTTGGGCGTGTAGTGAATACATTGGGTGAGCCCATTGATGGTAAAGGTCCTATTGAAGGTGAGCTTTATGAAATGCCTATCGAAAGGAAAGCACCTGGTGTCATTTACAGAGAGCCAGTAGAAGAGCCTCTTCAGACCGGTATCAAATCAGTGGATTCAATAATTCCGATTGGTCGCGGGCAGCGCGAATTGATCATTGGTGATCGCCAAACCGGAAAGAGCACGATTGGTATTGATACCATTATCAACCAAAGGAAAAATTATGAAAATGGCGAGCCTGTTTTCTGTGTATATGTTGCTACAGGCCAGAAAAACTCGACCATTGCCCAAACAGTCCGTACCCTGGAAGAGCATGGCGCTATGGATTACACAGTAGTTGTCGCGGCTAGTGCAGCTTACCCTGCTCCGCTTCAGTTTTACGCACCTTTTACTGGTTGTGCTATTGGGGAATTCTTCCGGGATACAGGCCGCTCTGCGCTTTTAGTTTATGATGACCTTTCCAAACAGGCTGTGGCATACCGGGAAGTATCACTGCTTCTAAGGCGCCCACCCGGGCGAGAGGCTTATCCCGGTGATGTTTTTTACCTTCACTCCAGGCTATTAGAAAGAGCTTGTAAGGTCATTAACGTTGATAGCCTTGTTCAGAATATGAACGATCTTCCGGAGTCTATCCAGGATCAAGCAAAAGGTGGGGGCTCCCTTACAGCATTACCTATTATTGAAACTCAGGCTGGTGACGTTTCAGCTTATATCCCGACTAACGTTATCTCCATTACAGATGGTCAAATATTCCTGGAAACTGAGTTGTTTAATTCCGGTGTAAGGCCCGCAATTAATGTTGGTATTTCAGTTTCGCGGGTAGGTGGCAGTGCCCAGATTAAGCCAATGAAGAAAACAGCTGGTACTCTAAAGCTCGACTTGGCCCAATACAGGGAATTAGAAGCCTTTGCAAAGTTCGGCTCGGACTTGGATCCCACTACCAAGCAAGTACTTGACAAAGGTGCCAGGAACGTGGAAATCCTTAAGCAAGGGGAAAATATGCCAGTACCGGTTGAAAAACAAGTTGCCATTATTCACTGTGGTACGCAAGGTTTATTGACTGACATTCCTGTGGAAAAAGTTACGGTGTTTGAAAATGAATTATTGGAGATGCTCGAAGCCAAACATCGGGATATACTTGACCAGATAAGGGAAGGTACCTGGAATGATGATATCCAGAATAAAATTGAGGAATTAGCAAAAGATCTGAAATCTACTTACATTGCTCAGTAACAATAAAACCAATTAATAAAAGGATAGGGGAACCCGTTCGAAAATCCCCTTTCTTTATTAATCCCTAAAATCGGACATTGAATGGGTAGTTTAAAAGAAATAAGGAACAGGATTGGTTCTGTCCAGAATACGCAGCAGATTACAAAAGCCATGAAAATGGTTGCCGCTGCTAAATTAAGGAAAGCTCAGGATGCTATTCAAAAAATGAGGCCTTATGCAAGTAAACTGAATGACATAACAGCCCATGTATCCGATAGTCTGGAGGAATCAAATTCTTACCATAAATATTTTCAGCAGCGAGAGATGAACCGCGTTCTTTTGATTCCAATGACCGCTGATAAAGGGCTGTGTGGTGCATTCAATAATAATATCCAGAAATTAACGAATCAGGTTATCAGAGAACGGTACCCGGAGATGTTCCAACAGGGCAAGCTTGATCTCTTATGTATTGGTAAAAAAGGCTATGAGTTCTTTAAAAAACAAGAACACAACGTGGTTGATGGTTATACCGATTTTTTCAATAAGCCTACTTATGAAAAAACTATGGAAATCGTTGAGAAAGTAGTAGGCTGGTACGATTACCACCAATATGACCGCATTGAGATCATTTATAATTCGTTTAAAAATGCGGTTACTTATTACCCTACCGCCCACCAATTTTTACCTATTAGGAGTTTAAGTGATATAGAAAGCCAGACTCGTGCTAATGAAGCTTCGGATAGTAGCAGTGCAGAATCTGACAGAAAGTATGACTACCTTTTCGAGCCTTCTAAGCAAGAAATTATAGAAGAATTAGTCCCGAAAAGTTTAAAGATTATGTTTTACAAGGATGTTTTGGATTCCAGCGCAGCCGAGCATGGTTCCAGGATGACCGCTATGGATAATGCCACTGACAATGCCGAGGAATTAATCAGTGACTTGAAGCTTCAATATAATAAAGCCCGCCAGGCAGCTATCACGAAAGAAATCAGTGAAATAGTTGGTGGTGCTGAAGCGCTCTCAAATGGCTAGGTATTTCAAAAGAGTTCATTTTACTGAAAAAGATGACAAGCTTAGCCATCCCATTTATTAGCCTGTGATTTTTGGATAAATGCGATGCATGGGTAGTCCCATCACATTAAAATAAGAACCTTCAATAGAATCAATGCCGATCAGGCCGATCCATTCCTGTATAGCATAGGCTCCTGCCTTATCATAAGGCTCATAATGGGTTATGTAATAATCAATGTCTGATTCGTGTAATTTCCGGAAGTGAACCTTTGTTAAATCATAAAAGCTTTCTTCCCCCTCTTCTGTTAACAAGCATACACCAGTTATAACTTCGTGCGTCTTTCCTGACAGTTCCTTCAAATAATACTTAGCATCCTTGTAGTTCAATGGTTTATTTAGGATGGTTTCCCCAAGTTTGACGATGGTATCAGCTGTTAAAACTATTTTACCGCTCACTTTTTCCTTGAAACTCCGTGCTTTTTTCTCAGCCAAATAAACCGGTACTTCTTTCGTTTTGAATTGCTCAGGGTAATTCTCATCAATCTCAGTAGGTTGAACTGAAAAATCAAAGCCCGCTTCGGTTAAAATGATTTTCCTCCGAGGTGAGCCTGAAGCAAGGATCAGATTTTTTTTTCGTTGAAGCATTTTAGAGGGGTTTTATTCCTAAAAAATAGCCCTATTCAACTTTCAAATTTGAGATTTCAATTTCTCCAAAAAAACTGTATGATTAAAATAAGTTGATATGAAAAATATTTTTAGTTTTTTTTAAAAATCCTCTATATTTAAGATGGCATCACATCTATCATAATAATCTTCCGAATTATTGGAAGAAATAATTAAACACCTGTTGTCGCTATATTCGTTGATTAGGGTTTTATACCAGTCAATGCCCTCCCGGTCCAGGTGACTTGTCGGCTCATCCAGGAGCAAAATTGGGCTTTCAAAAAATATCGCAAGGGCCAGTCTTAGACGCTGAACCATACCTGAGGAAAAGTATTTAATTGTTTTATGGCGGTGCTTATACAATCCGGTTAGGTCAAGGATGCTTTCAATAGTAATGTTCGGTTTTAATGCCTTAAATTGAGCCTGAAATGCCAGGTGTTCTTTAAGGGTAAATTCCGGTAATAAATCCAAGTGGGGTGTTACCATTGATTGATGGTAGTGTAAATACTCAACGTCAACAGGTTCATTATTAATAAGATAAGTGATTTCACCTTTGCTTGGTGACAAAAACCCGCTAATAAGTTGAAGTAATGTCGACTTACCGGAACCATTATTTCCTGTAATAGCGTAAATTTTATTGCTTTCAAACTGGTATGTAAGGTTTTTGAATACCCAGGTATAATGAAAGTGTTTGCCTATATTCTCTAAATGAATTGCCATTATGATATCCTCAGGTTTTGTTATCAGGGAGCTTAAGGCCTGTAACCACGCATAATCCCTCTTTCTGAGGCCATTATAAAACTGACGATCTCATCCCTTTCCTGGGTAGCCGGGAGTTCCTTTTCCACTATTTCGAGCGCTTGGCTAATATTATTTCCTTTGAGATAAATGTGGCGATAAATCTCCTGAATTTCTTTAATCTTTTCAGGATCCATTCCGCGTCTTCTCATTCCTATTGAATTTATACCAACATAGGAGAGCGGTTCACGAGCAGCTTTGGTATAAGGAGGGACATCTTTTCGAACCAAGGAACCTCCGGACACCATTACAAATTCACCAACTTTGACAAACTGTTGAACAGCCGTTAAGCCCCCAATTAAAGCGTAATCTTGCAAAGTAACATGACCGGCAATATTGACTGAATTTGCAATTATGCAGTTTTCTCCTATTAAGCAATCATGGGCAATATGCGTATAAGCCATTAGCAGGGAATTTTCGCCAATGGTTGTTTTATATTTATCGGATGTACCCCGGTTGATGGTAGCATATTCTCGAATGACAACCCCATCATTGATCAAAACCAGGGATTCTTCCCCTTGATATTTGAGGTCTTGGGGGATGGCAGAGATAACGCTACCGGGGAATATTTTGACATTTTTCCCGATTCTCGCCCCTTCCATAATAGTTACGTGGGGGCCAATCCAAGTGCCTTCATCAATCTCAACGTTACTATGGATGGTTACGAATGGTTCTATAACGACATTTTGAGCTATTTTAGCTTCTGGATGGACGTAAGCCAGGGGCTGGTGCATGCTGCTTTAATTGTTTTTAATGATTTGGGCCATGAGTTCTGCTTCTGTAACTAGCTTATTACCTACAAATGCTTGTCCTTTCATATTACAAACGCCTCGCCGGATGGGAGAAAGCAGCTCCATCCTGACAATCAACTGGTCACCTGGAAGTACTTTTTCTCTGAATTTAGCATTCTCTATTTTCATGAAATAGGTTGAGTAATCAGAAGGGTTATCAATTTGACTTAGTATCATCACCCCGCCAACCTGTGACATAGCCTCGATCTGAAGGACGCCGGGCATTACAGGATTCTGTGGAAAGTGACCCTCAAAGAAAGGCTCTGTCATTGTAACGTTTTTAACACCAACTATGTGTTTATCAGAAAGTTCAATGATTTTGTCTACGTAAATGAAAGGATGCTCATGGGGTAAAAAATTTGAAACCTCTTTTGCATCATAAATGGGCTTACGGTTTGGGTTAATTTCAGGGGAATCCTGCTTTTTCTTCATTTTCTTCATGAAGTGTTTGATCTTTTTAGCGAACTCAATATTCGCTGCATGGCCCGGCCTTGCTGCCATTACCTGCGCTTTTATCGGGGTTCCGATTAAAGCAAGGTCTCCTATTAGATCAAGTAATTTATGACGAGCCGGCTCATTTTGATAACGAAGATCAATATTGTTTAAAATGCCTTCCGTTTTTACATTGATATCTTCTTTGTTAAATAACTCGGCTAGGTTACTCATTTCATCCTTAGAAACCTGCTTATCTACAATAACGATTGCATTGTTTAGGTCTCCCCCTTGTATTAAGTTATTATTGACAAGCTCCTCTAATTCATGCAGGAAACAAAAAGTACGGCTGCTTGCTATCTCTTTGTTAAATTCCTGAAGCTCGGAGATAGAGGCATGTTGGCTCCCCAAAACCTGGGAATTGTAATCCACCATTACTGTTGAGCGATACCCATCTAAGGGCATCGCTATCATTTCCACATTTCGCTCTTCTTCAGAGTAGTGAATATTAAATGGGACTTCGAAATACTCTCGATTAGCATTTTGCTCCTTAATGCCAGCTTCCATTAGAGCATTAATAAAGGGTTGCGCACTTCCATCCATAATAGGTGTTTCCGGGGCGTCCAACTCAACCATTATATTATCAACCTCCATCCCTGCCAGCGCAGCCATCACATGCTCCACTGTGGCGATCATTAAGTCACCATTTAAACCAAGTGATGTTCCCCGAGAAGTATCCACCACATTTTCAATCTCAGCATCAATGATAGGTTCGTCTTCTAGATCCTTTCTTTTAAACTTGATGCCGTGGTTTTCAGGAGCAGGTTTAAACCCCATATTGACTTCCTTACCAGTATGAAGACCAACCCCTGAAACAATGGATGGCTTATCTATGGTTGATTGTTTCGTTTTCATTTCTTTTTATCCTTAGCTTTTGACCCTTTAAGCTTTATTTCGATTGCTTTCAAACGTTCATAAATTTCAGGAAGTTGCTTGTAAAGAATGCTGGCCTTAAGGCCCTCTTTAACGGATGAAACAGGAGATCCAAACCATTTTTGGTTCGGTTCTTTTATGGAATTTGAAACCCCACTTTGGGCTCCTATTTGTGAACCGTCAGCTATTGTAATGTGGCCGGATATACCGACTTGTCCACCTATTACACAATTTTTTCCTATCTTGGAACTACCAGAAATACCTGTTTGCGCTGCGATGGCTGTGTTTTCACCAATTTCAACATTATGGGCTACCTGTATAAGGTTGTCCAATTTCACACCGCTTCTAATAATTGTTGAACGCATAGTGGCGCGATCAATAGTGGTGTTTGATCCGATTTCTACATTATCTTCAATAACGACATTTCCTGTTTGTGGCATTTTCTTGAAAGCGCCACTCTTTTGAGGTGCAAATCCAAAGCCATCAGAACCTATGATTGACCCGGCGTGAATGATGCACTGCTTACCAATTTTTGTATTGTTATACAAGTGAACTGAAGAGTAGATTATTGAATTATCCCCGATTTCGCAACCATTATTGATTATTACGTGGGGATAGATTTTAACATTATTACCGATTTTAACATCCTTACCAATATAACTAAAAGCTCCAATGAATACATTGTTTCCGTATTCAACGGATTCTGCAATGTGAACAGGGCTTTCTATGCCTTGCTTACCATGGCCATTTGTCTGGAATTGCTCCATTAGTAGGGATAAACTAGAGTAAACATCGTTTACATAGATCAAAGTTGGGCCATCTATATTATAATCGGGCACAAGGTCCTCATTCACCAAAATAGCTGTAGCCTCGGTATTGTAAATATAGTGGGCATATTTTGGATTAGAGAGAAAAGTTATGGAGCCCTGAGTTGCTTCTTCAATAGGCGAAAATCCCTCTATCAAGGCATCTTTGTTGCCTTCTATAGTGCCTTTTATGTATTGGTTTAACTCCTCGACCGTTATTTCCATCTGACTGCAAATTTATAGAACTATTCTAAATTTAATACACCTAACTCCCTTGGGTAACATAAAAAATGTTTTTCAACGGGTTTAGAAAGGGCTGAGATATTGTACTGATCAGAAGCTTCAGCAATATCCTTTACCTTTCCATTTTTGAACAAAATGTTGATATTGATACCCTCCTCCGGTTCATAGGCAGCATTGGTAATAGTGCTGTTAAAAACCAAGTAGTTTGTTTCTTCTTCAGTAATATTATAAAGATGAGCAACTTGCCTTTTTAGTTGCATTACTCGATCTTCTTCTATGGGATCATCCGTTATAATTGTCTTAAAAAGATTTCTCTTCAGCAAATTCTTACAAAGTGTTGATAAAATTTTATCGGAATGCGTACACCAGGTTTTAATGGAAGCCATGATATCATGGTCGTCTAAATCTGAGAAAGTAGCTAAAACATTTGAGTTTCTCTGGAAGTCGGAACTTTTTATATTGTTATAAAGGAAAAGTTGCAATGAAGGCGTGGCAAAAAGTTCTTCTCCTCTACGGGCTAAATAGATGGCCCTTTCTAATATTTTGACAAGTAATTGCTCAGCTGCTAAAACTGTCTTGTGTAAGTAAACCTGCCAATACATCAAACGCCTTGAAATAAGGAATTTCTCTACGGAATAAATGCCTTTATGCTCTACTGTTAGCCGCCCATCAGCTACATTGATCATCTTAATGATCCTTTCTACTCCTATGACGCCTTCCGAAACACCCGTGTAGAAACTATCCCTTGCCAAGTAGTCCAGCCTGTCTAAATCAAGCTGGCTGGAGACCAACTCATGAAGAAATTTTTTACTGGCATTGGTTTTGCTATCAAATATTTCGATGGCTTTGTCCAAATGCCCATTTTGGTCTTCATTTAATTGATCAATGAGCATGCTTGATATCTTTTCATGAGTCACATCACTGACTAAAGTTTGTTCTAAGGCATGAGAAAATGGGCCATGCCCTATATCATGCAATAAAATAGCATTTTCAGCTGAATGCTTTTCATCATCACTAATCACAATGCCTTTTTGACGCAACGTCTCTATGGCATTAGTCATTAGATGAAAAGCACCCAAAGCATGATGGAAACGTGTATGAAGGGCACCGGGATAGGCAAGGTGAGTAAGCCCTAACTGTTTAATCATTCTTAGGCGCTGAAAATAAGGATGATCAATGATAGAAGAAGTAATATGATAGGGTAGGCTTATAAAACCATGGACTGGGTCATTGATTATTTTTACTTGGCTCAAATCCTGATGAAATTTTTATTATGATTGTTCTGAAAGTCGATGTAAAGCTTTTCCTAAAGATACAATAAAAATCGATACCATTAAGTTTAAGATAAAAGCTTTAAACCATCAAAGTTAGCATTTATGGATAAAATAAAAATTCTTTGGGCAGACGATGAGATAGATTTGCTCAAGCCGCACATATTATTCCTTGAAGAAAAAGGGTATGAGGTAGTATCCGCTAAAAGTGGAGATGAAGCCCTGGAATTTATCCAAAACAACAAATTTGATGTGCTCTTCTTGGATGAAAATATGCCTGGTCAGACCGGTTTAGAAATTTTACCTGATATAAAACAGCTTAGGCCTGAAATCCCGGTAATCATGATTACCAAAAGTGAAGAGGAGTTCCTGATGGAGGATGCTATAGGCTCTCAAATCTCGGACTACCTAATAAAACCTGTCAATCCTAACCAGATTCTCCTATCTATTAAAAAACAAATTGATAATAAACGGCTGGTTAGTGAAAAGGTCACGAAATCCTATCAACAGGATTTTACCAACTTATCAATGCAGGTAAATGAGAAACTATCAGCTGATGAATGGATCGATGTTTACAAGCGCTTAGTTTATTGGGATATGGAGCTTGAGAAATCTGACGAAAATAACATGAAAGAGGTGCTGGCTACCCAGAAAGCTGATGCCAATGCCAATTTTTCCAAGTTTGTTGAAAGGAATTATTTCGACTGGGTCAATAACCCCGATCAAGCGCCTTTAATGTCAAAAAACTTAATGAAAGATAAAGTTTTTCCTCAATTAGATAATGATAAGACTACATTTCTCATTATTCTTGACAATTTCCGCTATGATCAATGGAAAACCATTCAGCCATACATTTCTGAGCTTTTCAATATTGAAGAAGACACCGCTTATTATAGTATCTTACCTACCGCTACGAATTATTCAAGGAATGCTATGTTCGCAGGTTTGATGCCCAAGGAAATTCAGAGACGTTTTCCGGAAAAATGGATCAGTGATGAGGAAAAGGGTGGTAAAAACCAATATGAACAGGACTTTTTGGAGGATCACATCAAGCGGCTCAAAAAAGATGTCAAATTTGACTACAACAAAATTACCAAGCTTGAGCAGGGAAAGACTTTGCCAGAGAATATTAATAACTTTCTAAACAATGATTTGGTTGTTGTTATTTACAATTTCCTGGATTTAATGTCACACGTTAGAACAGAAATGGAGGTATTGAAGGAGTTGGCAGAGGATGAAGCTGCATATCGTTCATTGACCTTATCTTGGTTTGAACATTCACCCTTGTATGAGATGTTGAAAAAACTATCGGAAAAGCGGGTTAATTTAGTTATCACAACGGACCACGGCTCAATCAGGGTGAAAAAGCCCTCTAAGGTAATTGGTGATCGGAACACAACAACCAACTTACGCTACAAGCAAGGGAAAAGCTTAGACTTTGAAAAGAAAGAAGTCCTGGAAGCAAGGGAGCCGGATAAGGATGTCAACTTGCCTAAGCCGCATGTCAGCTCATCCTATATTTTTGCCAAAGAAGATTTTTATTTTGTGTACCCGAATAATTACAACTATTTCGTTAATTTTTTCAAAAATACCTTTCAACACGGTGGTGTCTCACTAGAAGAGATGGTAGTACCGCTCATTACTTTGAAAAGTAAAGAATAACAAAAAGGCTTGTCGATACATCCCCAGGTGTATACAATACACAATATTAGCGAATTAAGAGATTTAGGTAGAAAGCTGCTTGATAAGGGTTGGAACAAATTTGCCCTTTATGGTGATTTGGGGGCCGGTAAAACAGCTTTTGTGAAAGAAATGGCAAGTTTATTAGGGGTTGACAGCCCTGTACAGAGCCCTACCTTTGCCTTACTTTTTGAATACAACATGCCAAATTTTAACCTGTATCATTTTGACTTTTATCGTTTATCAAACGCTGAGTTAATCTGGGATTTAGGGTTTGAGGAATATTGGGAAGTAAATGCGTACCAATTTATTGAGTGGCCGGAGATGATTAAGGATGATCTTCCTGCGGATTTTAACCATATTCACTTTGAAGATCTTAGAAATGGTTCAAGAAAGGTAACAGTGGGTAAGCTTATCAATGAGTAATTTCCAGGGAATTATAGCAGTTATGTAAAAAATTTTTAGGTAAATAAAATCATATAAACCCAATTTTAGATAAAAAAAGAAGTTTTGCCCTTCGTGGTACTTTGGTAGGTAATGCGTCACGATTAGTTTTAGTCATTGAATATCTTTGGTTTGACATTTTACTAAAAGGCTTATTCACCATTTTCTCCTATTTTTAGTAAATTTACAATGATAGAAATAAGCTTTTTAAAGAAAAAAAGTAGAATTTGTTAAAATTCAAAAGAATTAATGTATTCGATAACAAGAGGAGCATCGTTTTGAGGTTGAAAATGCTATTAGTCGCAATTATGGAAGTTATGATGGCATCATGGTAACATTTATCCAAATTAATTGAATAGCTTGTTCTTTCTTTAAAAAATTTGAGACGGGGTTAATTGCATTGAAAGTTTTTAAAAAGATTACAGGATCACAGAAAGTTTGGAATAACGTATTTTAAATATCATTTGAATTTGGTCATGTATGGAAAGACAATACCATTCTGAGTTTTACGAGCTGGCCAAGGAGGCAGTCACCCATCCCCAGGAGTCAATGGTTGGCATACCCAAAGGCAATCAATCTATTAGCATCGGCGTTCCCAAAGAGATTTCTTTCCAGGAAAACCGTATCGGGCTCACCCCTCAAGCTGTCAATTTGCTTGTGAGTAATGGGCATGAAGTTACGGTAGAGACAAAAGCTGGGGAAGAAGCTAAATTTTCGGATAATGAGTACAGTGAGGCAGGTGCAACAATAGCCTATGAAACGAAAAAGGTTTATGAGTCTGACATCATTATAAAAGTTGCCTTCCCAACCGATGAGGAGATAGAATACATGAAAGTAGGACAGACCCTTATCTCTGCTTTACACCTACCTTTACTGGAAAAATCCCAGCTTAAGCACCTGATGGAAAAGAAGGTTACAGCCCTTTCCTTTGAATTCCTGAAAGATGAGTTTGATCAATTCCCCGTAATTCAGTCCATGAGTGAAATTGCAGGAAGTGCTGCTATTTTGGTGGGTGCCGAATATTTAACCAATTTTACGCACGGAAAAGGAGTTATGCTGGGAGGAACTTCGGGTGTTCCACCTTCAGAAGTAGCAATAATCGGGGCAGGTACTGTGGGCCAGAATGCCGCTAAAGCCGCTCTTGGTTTAGGGGCTCAGGTCAAGGTTTTCGACAATTCTTTATTCAAGCTTCGCAGAATGAAAAACTTCCTGATGGGTAATGTTTATACCTCCATTAATCATCCGGATACCTTGAGTGATGCCTTAAGGCAGGCTGACGTTGCTATAGGTGCTATTAGGGGCGAAGAAGGAAGGACGCCTGTAGTGATTACAGAGGAAATGGTAGGTCAAATGAAGCCCGGCTCTGTAGTGGTTGATATCAGTATAGACCAGGGTGGATGCTTTGAAACCTCGGAAGTGACAAATCATTTAGACCCTATCTTCATCAAATATGATGTCATTCATTATTGTGTCCCCAACGTTCCCTCGCGTGTTGCCAGAACAGCCACCAATGCCCTAAGTAATATTTTCGCACCGATCTTACTTAAGGTTGGTGAATATGGGGGTATAAAAAATTACCTCTGGGAAAAATCAGGTGTGAGGCATGGGGTTTATATTTACAAAGGCAACCTTACTCATAAAGTACTTGGCGAACGGTTTAACTTATCCGCTAAGGAAATTGATTTGCTCATTGCAGCTCATATTTAGCCTGTTTACCGGTATCGCTTGATCTATGGTTTGTCTGATAATTTTTGACCGAATTAAATTAGAATTAAGGCTCTGGCAAAATGAATTTCCGAAATGTAAACAAGTTTTTATTGTTTGGCATCTTCTTACTCCTTTTCTTTAAAGGTGGTAGGTGTGAAGATCCTGATTTATTCGTTGAAGGGGATTTTGAAGACTTTTACATCAATACAATAGATAATATTTACCTGGTATCCTCTAACCAGGCTATTATCAAATACAATAGAAAAGGCAAAGAGCAATTTACTATCAATCCTAAAATATTAGGTCGTTTGGGTTCTGCGGATGTGAGTAATAGCCTTGAACTCCTTTTTTATTATCCTGACCCCAATACTGCTGTCATAACAGACAATACGCTTTCTGAAAAGAGACGAATAGATGTAAATGACCTTGGTTTTAATAGAACTACACTAGCTGCCCGTTCAACAGAGAAAGGTATCTGGATCTATGATGAAAACAACATAAACCTGAAAAGGATAACCCAGAATGGTAAGGTGCTTAACGAAAGCAATCAACTACTTCAATTTACGCAAGGAGATTTGAATCCAACAAGCCTTAGGTCAAGAACAAACCGCATTTATTTAAATGCGCCAGCTCAGGGAATCATAATGTTTGATAATTTTGGGAACTACCTCAAAACAATACCGGTAAAAGGCGTAAGAACTTTTGAGGTGAGCAACGATGTTTTGTGGTACTGGAAAAAAGGAAAGGTTGGCAGTTATGACCTTAAGCGGTTTAAAAGAAAGAAAGTAAACCTGCCTTTGGATACGTTACCTGCTAATGCAAAAAGTATACGATATACAGAAAAAGCCCTCTTTGTTTTAGATAAACACGGGTTAAAAGTTTATAAATAAAAGTATTATGGATTTACTTAAAAGATTGGAGTCTATTGTGCATCGGCGGGATGAAGTAGAAAAAGCTTTGTCAGATCCGGAAGTCGTCAATGATATGGAGCGTTTCACAAAACTGAATAAAGAATACAGTGATTTAAAACCACTGTATGAGATTTATTACCAATACAGAGATCTCTTAAGCAATATCGAGAATAACAGGGATATTTTAAACAATGATAAAGATCCGGAAATGAGGGGCATGGCTAAAGAAGAGCTTGAAAAACTGGAAGGTGAAAAAGGGCCAATGGAAGAAAGAATTAAGCAAATGCTGATCCCAGAAGATCCTGAAGATGAAAAAAATGCGATTGTAGAGATAAGATCGGGTTCTGGAGGGGATGAAGCTAGTTTGTTTGCTAGAGATCTTTATCGCATGTATGAAAAATTTTGTGAGCGACAGGGATGGAAATTAGAGGTAATGAATGTGACCGAGGGTGCTACAGGTGGTTTTAAAGAGATCATTTTCAATGCCAATGGGGATCATGCCTACGGTACCCTGAAGTATGAGTCCGGTGTACACCGTGTTCAGCGTGTTCCGGAAACTGAGTCACAAGGTAGGGTTCATACATCCGCTGCTTCTGTTGCTGTACTTCCTGAGGTTGAGGAAGTGGATGTAGCTATCAATGAAAGTGATATTCGGAGGGACGTTTTTTGTGCATCCGGACCTGGAGGCCAATCGGTTAACACAACCTACTCAGCGGTTCGTCTTACTCATGAACCAACTGGGATTGTAGCCTCTTGCCAGGATGAAAAATCCCAATGGAAGAATTATGAGAAAGCAATGAGGGTTTTGCGATCCCGCATTTATGAAATCGAAATGAATAAACAACAAGAAAAGATAGATTCACAACGTAAGAGCATGGTTTCAACCGGGGATCGTTCAGCTAAGATACGGACCTATAATTTTCCTCAGAGCCGAGTAACTGATCATCGTATTAACCTTACAGTTCACAATCTCCAGGAAGTCCTGGATGGTGAAATAAATGAGCTTATCGATGGACTTAAAGTAGCTGAAAATGCTGAAAAATTGAAAGAAGGGGAAATGGAAAGCGAATCCTGACGCGAAAGGTTTTTATTAAAATCTTTGTATATCGGGATTGGCGTCTAAGGTCAATTACCTCAGTATCCATAAAATTGCTTTTCTATGTTAAAACCATTACACTTTTCCTGCTTATACTTGGTGATTTTTTTGCTGCTAATTGGCTTTAATGGGCAATCACAGCAAAGCCAATCTATTGACCCCTTTATCAAAAAGGAAACGCGACAGTTTACCATGCCGGATGGTGTTCAGCTTGCAACGGATATTTACCTGCCCATTCCCAAAGAAGATATCAAAGTTCCGATCAATTTCCCCGGTATCAATTTAGATAGTCTTACAATCTTCAGAGCCGGCCAGCAATACCTGGTTTATGATTCAGTTAACGGGAAAACCAATCCCAACCCGTTAGCGTTGCCAACCGTTATACAGCGTACACCCTATAACAAAGCCTCCCAGGATCAGTTGGGTGCTTTAGCTTTTTTGGGTTATAATATTGCTGTTCAAGATACTCGAGGACGTTATGCTTCTGAAGGGGTCTATTATCCATTCATTAGCAATGGCTGGAAAACGCAGCCCTATCATCCCAATTTTAACCACTTGTTGGATAAAAGGAACCCTTCTTTGCCAAGGAATTCCAATAATTTCTCAGACGGGGAACATGTGCTTGATTACATACAGGATAGTTTGAAAAGAGGAGTTGACACTGATCAGGATGGTCAGGTAGATAAAGTGATTGATATGAGTAATGGCTCCATTGGTATGTTCGGTGCTTCAGCTTCTGGCTATAACCAATTCAGAGCAGCGGCTTCCTTTGAGGCTGCTCCGGCTGATAGCCCGGGTTTGAAATGCCTAATGCCCCTGGTAGCAACAGGTGAATTTCATCAAACAACTGGCTTTCAGAACTTTGTCTATCGAAAAGGGTTGGTAGAATCCTGGTTAACAGGTACGATCAGGGATGGCCTTCAAACTGATCCATCATTAGTTGCTCAGGATAATAGCCTAAAAAATTCCTTACATACGCCGGCTGACTATCCTGTTTCTTCCCAGGCAGAGATTGTGGCAGGTGCGATTGACCATAATATCCTTCATCAATATAACAGTGAAATTCCTGGCTTTTATCCCAGGTCATCCCTACGAAGGGAAATGGATATAAGCCGTGCTACTATCAATGCAAAAGGCAATGGGGATCCAAATGGCACTATTAGTCGGTATGAAAACCTTGATCATCCGACTTACCATATATCGGGTTGGTGGGATATTTTTATCAAGGGTCAGCTTGAGACCTTTCGGTACATGAAGCAGCATACTGATCAATCCAAGAATATAATGGTGATCGGGCCGTGGACTCATCAAAAGCTTGGCCAGAGGCAAGTGGGTGACATAAAATTTCCTGCCAATGCGCAGGATATTATAAAAAACCCGGACCTTGAAAACAGATCTGTAACCGATCTCTTTCAATCAGAGCTTTTTTTATGGTTTCGTAACAATTTAAACCAAAATGCCTACAAAACTATTGGTGAGCCAAAATTTGTTATAAGAGAGAGTGATCAATGGATTAGTATTGGAGGTAACCAAGAGATCAAAGCGCCTTCCAGAGATTACTACGTGGGGTATAAGAATATGTTGGCATTTCTTTCGGGTGAAAAAGATTTAAAAAATTTTCCGGTTGCCATAAAAGTTCAGCCCATAGGTAATGTAACAACCCAAACTCTTGACATACCAGCCATTGATAATAATCCTCTATTTGATAATTTGGATATTGGCCCTGTTGATAAAGATTTTAATAAGGAATTCAGCCAGGTGCCAAATGTTCGGTTTTATGTTGCTGGTGGTGCTGATAAAAAAGCCGGTAATTATTGGTACAATGCGGATAGTTTCCCACCAAAAAAAGCTGATATCCAATTCCAGGAATTATACTGGCATGGGAAAAAGGAGCTATGGGTTGATTCAGAATACCGAAAAGCTTACCGGGATAGTTTTATTCACGATCCGCTTAACCCGGTTCAAACGGTTGGAGGAAATAACATGAACGTGAAAACTCCGGATGGTTCCCGGAATAGCCAAGGGCCGATGAACCTGAAGAATTATGAAGATGCGACATTACCGGATGATAAGATCCTTTCCTGGGAATCCAAAAAAATAAAGGATTCCCTTTCTATCATCGGTACTCCAAAAATGACCCTAAACTTCGAAACCCGTTTTGATGATCCATCATTTCAGGATAAAATTACCAACACCCAGTTCTTTGTACGAGTTATTGATCAGCATCCGGATGGCCGTGAATTTCTTGTCACAGAAGGGGCAATCAATGCGTATGCCCGCTCTTACACCAGGAAACTCGTAGAAAATCCTGAAAAGAGTAAGAAGATTCCATTTCGTATTGATACCACTTCATTTAAAAACCTAAAAGTGGGAAAACGCTATGAACTGAAATTTAAGTTATTGCCCATTGCTTACACTTTTGCTGAGGACCATAAACTTAAACTGTTGATTAGTAGTAGTAATTATCCGAAATACCAAGTCGATCCCGGCTTACCCATGATAAATGGTACTTTCTTTCGCTGGAATCCTGATTCTGGTTCATTGGATGGGCATCCCACCGGTAATACCCAGCCACGAAAGCTCAGCCAAACCATTGTAGCAAATGGTCAGAATAAAACCCATATCGCTCTCCCAGTACATGGTAAACAATTAGAGCAAGATACCACTAATCAGGTGGATACAACAGGCAATCCCTCAAGTATTGCAAAAGCATTGCAATTTGGTGCTTCACTTTATCCCAATCCAACCAATGATATTGTTAAAGTTAAGACTAAAGACGCAATCTCTGTTCAAAGCTGTTTGATCAATATGCAAGGTGATAAGCTTGATTGTGATCAAAAAACTACACCATTCGAGTTGGATCTTTCAGGACTACAACCAGGGGTTTACTTTTTGCAACTAAGGAATGGCCAATATGGGCAGGTAACAAAAAAGGTGATTAAAAACCAGCATTAATAAAGCTCCTGGCTATTATATAAAGTTTCCCCATTAGCAATCATTTAAGGGTTCATAGCCTTAAATTGGCATATAGCTGGGATAGTAAAATAAAAGGCCATTTCATTTCTAATCAGCTTGCTTTGTAATACCTGAAAAGATTTGCAAGGATGTGAATTTAGTGAGGTACCATAACCTATTTTTATATTGCCTATCATGAAATGCCCTTAGCCTATAGGGAATTATTCTTTTGTTAGTAAAGATTTGGGTTTAAATATTTGTAGAAATCTTGTTTTTTTTTAATTTGACATTACAAAATTCAAAACTGGTTTTTATGGAAACGATACTTGTACCCCTTGATTTTTCAGATCACTCTTTCAATGCGTTAAGGAGAGCAGTTGAATTCTCAAAAACCCTTAATGCTGAGGTTCAGTTAATTTACGTAAAACCAACCAAAATGCTGAAGTCCCTTTTTGGAAGTGGTTCGTCAGAAGAAGATAAAGTGCAGGAAGAATTGCAAGACAAGGTGGAGCAGTTGAATAAGGAATACAATACTACTTTTAAATTCCATCAAATGGAAGGGGCCATCTATTCAAATATTGTAAAGACTGCTGAAGAAATCAAAGCAGATTTGATTATTATGGGTACCCATGGCCACAGCGGATTTGAGGAATTCTGGGTAGGGGGAAATGCTTACAAGACAGTGAGTGCAGCCCCTTGTCCTGTTATAACCATGCGGGAAACCTTTGTTAAAAATGACATTCAGACCATTATTTTACCCATCGACCAGTCTGCTCATACTCGTCAAAAAGTGCCTTTAACCTCTGATATCGCTAAACAGTTTGGCGCTGTAGTCCATTCAGTCGGTATCTGTACTGATAATGATGATGAAACAGTGTTTAGGATGCGTCAATACCAGAAGCAGGTTATCGAATTTCTTGAAGAACATGAAGTGGCTGTTAAGGATGAGCTTTTATTTGGTAAAAACATTACTGAAATCACCCTTGATTATGCCAAACAAAATAATGCTGATCTTGTATCGATCATGACCGAACAGGAGATCGTCCCAAGTAATTTAATCATGGGAGCTTTTGCCCAGCAAATGGTCAACCATTCTTCTATTCCGGTGCTTTCTTCAAGACCCAGTTCACGTTATGAAGGTGACGTAAGCTATTAAACTTTACAATGCTGAACTTTGATGACCCATTCAATTTTTCCAATTCCACGGCTTAGCTTAAAGGATTAAGCTATGGTTTTGGATCAGGGAAGTATTTTTCAATCAGCTATTTTCAGGAGAATTGATAAATCTTTGAGAATTTTGCGGCTCATTAGGTCAAAGATTTATCAAAGCTATATTTAATGGCATCCAACGAGGCTTTTATTAACTTCCAAAGCTACCTTAAGAACATCACTCATTTGGAAAAAGTGGCTGGATTAGCACAGTGGGATCAGGAAGTTTTGATGCCTGCTAAGGGAGCTGCTGATCGGGCTGGTTTAATGGCTTTTCTATCCAGTGAGCATCACCGGTTCTGGACTTCAGGTAAAGTGGAGGAATGGCTGATTCACTGTAGAGATCAATCAGAACTAACCCCCGGCCAAAAAAGGAATTTAGATGAAATTGAAAAAGACCTGAATAAAATAAAAAAGCTACCGGAAGAATTTGTCTCCCGGATGAGCCAAGCTTGCTCAGAGGCCTACCAGGCCTGGATGAAAGCAAGGCATGAAGAGGACTTTTCAGTTTTTGCGCCTCACCTGCAAAAGATTATTGATCTTAATCTTGAAAAGGCTGAATACGTTGGTTACAAGGAACACCCTTATGATGCTCTGCTGGATGATTATGAACCTGGCTTAACGTTGAAAGAGGTAGAATCGGTACTGGGTTCGGCTAAAAAGCGTTTAACCGGAATAATTGATCAAATTAACAATCAGCAGCAAGTCGATGATAACTTCTTGAGACAGCATTTTGACCTTGAGGAACAAAAAAACTTAAGCAAAATGGTGGCTGCTAACCTGGGCTTTGATTTTCAATCAGGGCGCTTGGATGTAAGTGAGCATCCTTTTACGGTTAGCCTTAGTCCTAAAGATGTCAGGATAACAACACGTTTCCAGGAAAATGACCTTGCCGAAAGCCTCTGGAGTACAATCCATGAGACAGGGCATGCGCTCTATGAACAGGGGTTGTTAGCTGAAAATTATGGCTTACCATCCGGGGAAGCTATTTCGTTAGGGATTCATGAGTCTCAATCCCGTTTGTGGGAAAACCATGTGGGAAAATCATTGCCGTTTATCCAAGGATACTTGCCTGTAATGAAACAGTATTTTTCCGAGCAACTGGGGAAAATAGATGAATTTGAATTCTATAAGGGTTTAAATAAGGTGCAACCCTCTCTTATACGAACTTCCGCTGATGAAATCACTTACCATTTGCATATCCTCATTCGCTTTGAATTGGAAAAAAGCCTTCTGGATAATTCACTCCCCGTTCAGGATCTTCCCGAAGCATGGAATGAGAAATATAGAAATTACCTTGGGGTGGAGGTTCCCTCATTGAAAGAAGGTGTTCTGCAGGATGTACACTGGTCCCATGGTGCCATAGGTTATTTCCCGACCTATTCAATAGGTAGCTTTTACGCTGCCCAGTTTTTTCATCATGCAAGAAAAGCCATACCTAAATTAAATGAACAATTAAAGCAAAGAGAATTTAAACCTCTTTTGGATTGGCTCAGGGAAAATATCCACCAACAAGGACGATTATTTAACTCAAGGGAAATTTGCGAAAAAGTAACGGGTGAGCCGTTAAACTTTGAATATTTCAATCATTATGCGCTTGAAAAATACCAACTCATCTATAACCTTGGGTAGGCGTGCCACAGAGCTAATAATCCTTACCTTATTAACCGGGCTTTTTATCACCGTTGGAAAGGTCAGAGCACAACAAAAACTTTCACTCCAGGATTGTATTGACATTGCGATTGAGAATAACCTACAATATCAACAAAGTAAGCTTGATACAAAGCAAAAGGAAGAATCGTTAAAGCAGCAGAAGTTTGATCGCTTACCATCCTTGAACCTGTCGGGTAACCAGGGATTTCAGTTTGGCCGGAACATAGATCCCTACACCAACACTTTTGTTCAGGAGCGTATAAATACCAATAGGTTTTCTTTAAATGGGAGCATTCCGATCTTTGAAGGATTTAAGCTAACCAATCAGATTAAAAGCAGTAAACTGAGCCTGAAAGCAAGTGATAAGGCTGACCAGGCTATGAAAAATGAGATTAAGCTGCAGGTAACCTCTTATTACTTAGATGTTTTGTTGCAACGAGAGGCTGTTGACAATGCTGTCTCAAGAATGGAAACCACCAAAAGCACTCTGGAAAAAACTCGCATTCTCGTAAAAAGTGGCAAAACGAATAAAACAGAAGCAATGGAGTTGGAGTCCCAGTTAGCTTCTGAGCGATCCCAATTGGTGCAAGCCAGGAATCAACTCAAGATGGCTAAACTAACCCTGAATCAATACATGAATAGGGAAAAGGGAAAAGCACTTTCATTAAAAACATTATCATTACCGGATTCTTTAGGTAGTATCGAGTTACAACCCATTGAAAAAGTGGTACAGGAAAATTACAACCGTTTACCCCAAATCCAACAAGCTCGGAATAACCTGAGAAGTGCCGGTTTTTCCCTGAAAGCCGCCAAAGGTAACAGATACCCTTCCTTAAGTTTAAATGCTTCTGCCAGTACAGGTTATTCCTCTCGTACGCAGGAGCCTGTCGGTTTTAATCGGTCAATGGATACGGTCGGCTTCTTACCATCTTCCCAAACACCAATAGTGACGGAGCAAGTAACACCTGAATTTGGCACTATCCCTTTTTGGGACCAAATAGACAACAACTTTAGCCAGGTTCTAACTTTCCAGGTAAACATTCCGATTTTTAACAACTACAACATTCAAAATCAGATTGAAACAGCTAAAATTCAAGAGGCCAAGGCAAAATTGAACCTTGAAAAGAAGAAACAGGATGTAAGGAATACTATCCAGCAGGCATCGGTACAAGTACAGAATTCGAGGGAAAAATACAAGGCAGCTCAAAAGCAATTAGCTTCTCAAAGGTCATTATTTAAAAGAATTGATTTACAATACAACGAAGGAGCGATAGATTTTTACAAATGGCAATCCAATAAAAACAATCTCCAGCAATCGAAAAATGAGCTTTTGCAAGCCAAGTATCAGTACCTGTTCGATAAGAAGATTTATGAATTTTACCTTGGTAAGACCTTGACCATTAATTCCTACAACTAATTCTAAGTAATAACTTATGGAAGGAAACCCGAAGAAAGGAAACAAGCGAAGAAGGATTATTATTACCATTGTCTCCTTAGTGGTTTTACTAATCATTGGATGGGCATCAGGCTTATTAGGGGGTAAGGAATTGGAAAAAGTAGAAACTGATAAAGTTGAAAAGCGCACCATTGTGGAAAAAGTAACGGCAAGCGGAAAGTTAAGGCCGGATAAAGAAATAAAGATAACAGCAGATGTATCCGGGGAGATTACTAAACTACCTGTCCGGGAAGGAGAAAAAATATCAAAAGGTGAGTTTTTGGTACAGATCAATCCTGATGAGTATGAATCTGCAGTAAAAAGGGCTAAGGCAAGTTTGGATAACGCAAGGGCTAACCTGGCACAGGCCAAATCGAAACTGACAGAGGCTAAGGCTCAAATGAAAAATTCGGAACAAGCTTTCGAAAGGAATAAAAGGTTATTTGAAAAAGATGCCATTGCAAAATCGGAATTCCAACAGATAGAATCAGAGTATAAAACCCAAAAGGCTCGTGTAGAATCTGCCAGGCAAAGGGTTCAGGCGGCTAATTTCAATGTAAAAAGTGCAAAGGCCAACTTAGAAGAGGCCAAAAATAAATTAGAAAAAACTGAGATATTTGCTCCGGATGATGGGACTTTGTCAAGCCTTAGTGTTGAAAAGGGAGAGCGGGTTGTTGGAACCCGGCAGATGGAAGGTACTGAAATAATGCGGATAGCAGATTTAAAGAGCATGCAGATGCTGGTTGAGGTGAATGAGAATGATATTGTAGCTATAAGGGAAGGTGATACAGCAGATATAGAAATTGATGCTTTTGTTGATCGCACGTTTAAAGGAGTGGTTAGTCATGTTGCCAACTCAGCCAAGCAGCAGGAAGAAATGGCAAGTTCAGAAAAGGTGACAAATTTTGAGGTAGAAGTGGATATTTTACCGAGTTCATACCAGGATTTAATTGACACGAGCCGGCAAGTGGCCACCCCTTTAAGGCCTGGCATGTCTGGGATGGTAAGAATTAACACCGAGCGGGTAAAAGATGCCGTAGCTGTACCTATTCTGGCAGTAACAACCCGGCAACCGGAATCAGAAACCGAAAGAGATGAAACAAGCCGTTTAAAAGAAGTGGTTTTTTTATTAAAGGATGGAGAGGCTATCAGACAAAACGTTAAAACGGGTATCCAAGATAATTACTACATACAGGTAAAAGAAGGCTTAAACGAAGGGCAGGAAGTCATAAGCGGCCCTTATAGTGCAGTTTCTAAATCTTTAAAAGACAGTCTTAGTGTCAAACGGAAGCCAATGGAAGAATAGCCGGGTAGATACAAATCCGGATATAGCCGTAATAGGGAGTGGTAGCTGGGCTACAGCATTGCTTAAGATTCTTGAGCATAAGGGGCATACCATTCATTGGTGGGTTAGAAGTGACAAATCCATTGAACAAATCCGCGATACTGGTAGCAATCCTAAATACCTTAGTTCTCTGGATATTGATATTACCAACATCCATTTAACAAATGATATAGCCAAAGCCGTTGAGGATGTTGATATATGCTTATTAGCAGTACCGTCTTTTTTCTTGCAAAATGCCCTTGGTCTATTAACAAGGGATTCCTTTGCTGATAAACTAGTAATATCCGCTATAAAAGGAATAGTACCTAATCATGATCAACTGGTATCTGAGTACTTAACGTGGGAATTTGGTTTGCCACAGGAGCAGTTCATCAATATAAGCGGACCATCACACGCGGAGGAAGTGGCTTTTGGTAGGAGAACTTATCTGACTTTAGCCTCTCATAGTATAAGCAATGCAGCTTACATAGCCCACTTATTAGACACTGAATACCTAACGATAAGTACTTCCCGGGATGTATTGGGATTGGAATATGCAGCTGTTTTGAAAAATGTTTATGCCATAGCTGGTGGTATTTGCAATAGCCTGGGGTATGGCGATAATTTTCAGGCTGTCTTAGTGGCTGCTGCCGCAAGGGAAATGGATACGTTTGTTAAGAAAGTGGCCAAAAGTGAAAGAAACATCCTTGAAACAGGTTATTTGGGAGATTTGCTTGTAACTGCCTATTCGCAGTTCAGCCGAAATCGAACTTTTGGAAACATGATCGGTAAAGGGTACGGCACCAATGCCGCTTTAATGGAGATGAACATGGTACCCGAAGGGTATTATGCTATTGAGCCGGCTTTTCATTTACTTAATCAATACCAGGTAAATGCCCCGATTTTGAATGCGGTTTATCAAATACTGCATGAAGGTGAGGACCCTCATCGTAGCATAGAGGAAATTACAAATGAGTTAGGTTAAGATAAAATTTAATTCACATTATCATTTTTTGGCAAAAGCATATCCTAATTTTGCGATCTTACTTTAAAAATAGCGGGTTTTGACAGTTACCAGGTTTGTGATAGTGGGATTTGGCAATATCGGCAAGCGGCACGCAAAAATACTCCAACACATGGAGCAAGCTGAGCTAACTGCCATTGTTGATCTTGATCCCGAAAAAGAAAATACTGTAAACGATCAGTTTAGTGTCCCTTGCTTCAGGTACTTGAATCAATTCTTACAGGCGGGGATTGAAGCAGATCTACTGGTGATTGCCACCCCCAATGGTTATCATTACGAGCAGGCTTACCAAGCCCTTGCCCATGGTTTTCATGTTCTTGTGGAAAAACCCATTGCTCTGACTTCTGAGGCTTGTAAAAGCCTTATTGAAAAAGCCAACAAGGAAAATAAAAAACTCCATTGCGTACTGCAAAACCGGTACAGTCCGCCGGCCAGGTGGTTAAAACAGGTAGTTGATGAAAATTGGTTGGGCGACTTGTTCATGGTAGACGTGAATTGTTTTTGGAACCGGGATGAACGCTATTATTCCAAAAATGATTGGCGTGGCGATCGACAGTTGGATGGCGGCACTTTGTTTACCCAATTCAGCCATTTCATTGACCTGATTATCTGGGTATTTGGTGATGCAACAAACGCTGAAGGCCGGTTTTTTAATTTTAACCACCGGGATACCATAGATTTTGAAGACAGTGGCACATTAAACCTTTCCATGGACTGTGGTGCTAAAGTGGACTTTACCTATTCAACCTCGGTTTGGGATAAAAATATGGAAAGCAGTATATCAGTGATCGGGGAAAAGGGAAGTCTTAAAATTGGCGGCCAATACATGGATAGTATCGAACATTGCCATATTAAAGGGTATGATCAACCCACCATCCCACCTGTGAATCCCCCGAATGATTACGGTCACTTTAAGGGTAGCGCTGCCAATCATTTTTATGTCCTTGATAATGTGATCAAGGCTTTGAATGACCAACCGTATGAACTTGCCCATCCAGAGGAGGCCTGTAAAAGTATCGCATTAATTGAAAAGGTTTACCAGGATCGTTCTCCGGGAAAGTAAAAAGACAGAGAAGGGCGTAAAAAAAGGGACTCAAATTTTTTGACTAATTCGAGTCCCCTTCGCACAATTGTTAATTGCTGATTAGAAAAAACCAGCCTTATATAACCATTCCGGCAGCAATGGTGTTATTGGTATTCTCATCAATAATGATCATACTGCCCGTTCCCTTATTTTTCGTATAAGGATCGATGTAAAGCGGCTGGGAAGTCCTCAGCTTAACACGGCCAATGTCATTCAGACCGATCTTCTTATCATCTTCCACGCGGTGCAGGGTGTTGATATCAATTTTGTAAAGCACTTCTTTGATCATACCGCGAACTTCGTGGGTATTATGCTTGATGGCATATTTACCACGCGGCACAAGTGGTTCGTGGTACATCCAACAGATCATGATATCAAAATCCTGCTGAGCTGCTGGTTGATTGTTTTCCTTAACAATCATATCACCACGGCTAATATCCAGGTCATCCTCCAGCTCCATAGCCACCGATAGTGGCGGATACGCTTCTTCGACATCCTTATCAGCTATGTGGACGGTTTTAACTTTAGTCTGAAAGCCAGAAGGTAAAGCCATAACTTCATCACCGGGTTTGAATACCCCGCCTTCAACACGGCCCGCATAGCCACGATAATCGTGGTATTCTTTCTTTCGCGGCCTGATTACATGCTGAACCGGGAACCGGGAATCTACATAATCGTAATCTGTCGTTAGCGGAACATTTTCAAGGTTGTAGAGTAAAGAAGCGCCCTGATACCAATCCATGTTGGCGGAGCCCTCAACCACATTGTCCCCATCCAGGGCGCTAATAGGTATGAACTCGAGATCAGGGATATTAATCTTGGATACAAAAGAAAGGAAATCCTTTTTAATATTATCGAAAACTTCCTCACTGTATTCCACTAAGTCCATCTTATTAATGCACACAAAAACGTGGTTAATACCTAATAAGTTGGTAATGAAAGTGTGGCGTCTTGTCTGTTCGGTTACGCCTTTCCGGGCATCAATTAGGATAATGGCAAGTTCGGAGTTTGAGGCACCGGTTACCATATTCCGGGTGTATTGAACGTGACCCGGCGTATCAGCTAAAATGAATTTACGCTTAGGGGTGGCAAAATACCGATAAGCAACATCAATGGTAATGCCTTGTTCGCGTTCAGCTTTCAGCCCGTCAGTAACAAGCGCAAAATTGGTGGTGTCTTCACCCCGCTTTTTACTGGTTTCTTCTACGGCTTCTAACTGATCCTGGAAAATGGTTTTGGAATCATAAAGCAAACGACCTATTAAGGTGCTTTTGCCGTCATCAACACTACCAGCTGTGGCAAACCTCAGTAAATCCATAGTCAATTAACTCCTTAAATCTTTTATAAAATTGGCTTATTCAATAATGATTTAAAAATACCCTTCTTTTTTCCGGTCTTCCATAGAAGACTCAGAACGCTTATCATCAGCCCTCCCTGCTCTTTCGGTTACCCGTTGGGTGGCTACCTCATCAATGACCTCCTTGAGCGTAGATGCTTCTGAAACGAAAGCTCCGGTACAGGTCATATCACCCACTGTCCTGAACCGGACGTTCAATTCCTCCACTTTTTCATCTTCTCGTGGCTGAACAAAATCTGAAACGGCTAAGTAAACTCCGTTACGGTTGATGACCTTGCGTTGATGGGAAAAATAAATGGCCGGCAGTGGAAGTGCTTGCTCATAAACATATTGCCAAACATCCATTTCCGTCCAATTACTGATAGGAAATACGCGAAAATGCTCACCCGGCTCTTTACGGCCGTTGAAAGTATTCCATATCTCTGGCCTTTGTTGTTTGGGATCCCATTGCCCAAATTCATCCCGGTGACTGAAAAACCTTTCTTTAGCCCTGGCTTTTTCCTCATCTCGCCGGGCTCCCCCTAATGCAGCATCAAACTGATGTTCTTCGATCGCATCCATTAAAGTTACCGATTGAAGCTTATTGCGGCTTGCATTGGCTCCCTTCTCTTCTTTCACGCGGCCCTGATCAATGGAATCCTGAACGTATTTTACCATTAATTCAGCATCGTAGGAATCAATAACCTTATCGCGGAAATCAATCGTCTCCTGAAAATTATGACCGGTATCAACGTGAACTATCGGAAATGGTATGCGAGCCGGGTAAAATGCTTTATAGGCTAAATGCAAAACGACCACCGAGTCTTTACCACCTGAGAAAAGTAACATCGGATTTTCAAATTGAGCAGCTACCTCCCTGAGGACATAAATGGATTCAGCCTCCAACTGCTCAAGGTGCGAAAGGGTGTAATCCTTCATAGAATCTGGGCTGTTTTATCCTTTTGTTTTGATCTGATAAGGGTTGTTAAAAGGTGCAAAGATAATGTTTTTATTTTTAGTTCCGTTAACTATTGACCACCAATACTAATTTAATTGGGTAAACGGTTTTTAACTTTGCTTTTTGCCCCCTTTAATATAGGGCAAAATACCTTCAAACAACGCTTCAATACTTTCTGCTACAGATTTTTGGTCTGTCCTGATTTCCAAAAAGGGGCTTTCTGGCTTTTCAAATTCACTGTGAATACCGGTAAAATCCTGGATATCACCGTCTCTTGCTTTTTTGTAAAGCCCTTTCACATCCCGTTGCTCACATACTTCTAAAGGGCAATTCACGAAGATTTCGTAAAAATCGGCCTCTTGTATAATATCTTTTGCCATTTGCCGAATAGCTAAACTGGGACTTATAAAAGAATTGATGGTAATAACCCCGCATTCAACAAACAAACGGGAGACTTCTGCGACTCGTCTAATGTTTTCACGTCTTTCATCATCCGAAAAACCCAGGTTATTGCATAACCCTGAACGAACATTGTCTCCGTCTAATAGTTTGGTCAGGTACCCTTCCTGAAATAAACGTTGTTCCAAACCTTTGGCAATGGTGCTTTTACCGGATCCGGATAAACCGGTCATCCATAAAGCTATGCCTTTTTGCCTTAATAATTGCTCTTTATCCGCTCGCTTTAGGATCTGGTCAAAAATAGGGTGGATGTTTTCCAAGTTTCTGGGCTTTTTTTTGCAAAGGTAATGAGTTTAATGGCATTACAGGTATGAGAATATACTTAGTAATTGAGGAGCTTTCTAAATTATAGGTAGTTTAAAACAAAGACCTTTCACTCGCAATTTGTTGAATAAGTAATTTAATGTTGTAATAGCTTAGGCGTTTTTACTAACCTTTTTGCCAATATTTTTGTTGATTATTCATAAAAGTTCATAGCAAAATCAATGTCCATTCTTGTTATTAAGAGCTCAACAATTTCTCATTAGGTCTTAGAAAGGGGAGTTCAGAAATAAAGCCATTAAAAGCATGATTTGGCACGATAAAACCTGTCTTATGCTTTCTGTGCCCTATTTAAAAACCTTTTTTGACCATGTAATTCGGATTAAAAATTGGCTTTTTCATTTCCATTTTCCGGGTTAATTTGGTAGCTTAAATGAAACGTTTCAATGTTTTTTATCAGGCTTTTGATACTTAGGCTAAGCCTATTGAGTGATCTGTAAAACAACGCAAAAGAAAACCTTTACGATTGGTACAATTCAAAGAATTTTATTACCTTTAAATTTAATGGCTTCAAATATGAAAAAATCTTACATTTTTAATCTCTTGCTTATTGCAGGATTTTGCTTTGGGCCTCCAGCCTTTGGTGGAGAAGATAACCCGGAGCCCTTAAGGAAT
>CAZQQN010000007.1:0-89530 GCA_964595485.1 uncultured Sphingobacteriales bacterium
AATTTTTTAGAATGGTTAGGTTATTACCAGGCAACTCATTTGCTTAAATACTAATTGTAAGCAGACAGGCACTTAAAATGTGCTTAAATTTGCACTTTCATTAAAACCAACAAATGCATGCAACAATACGGCTCCTTTACTGATATTAGCCATTTTGGGGAATTTGGCTTGATTGAAAGAATCAATAACATGGTGAAAGTTAGGCATCCCTCTACTAAAAAGGGTATAGGGGATGATGCTGCTTTACTTGACTATAAAGACAAAATTACCGTAACTTCCACAGACATGTTCCTTGAAGGCATTCATTTTGACCTTGTATATACGCCATTGAATCATTTAGGTTATAAAGCGGTGGTGGCTACCATTTCTGACATTCATGCCATGAATGCATTAGCCGAGCAAATTGTGGTTTCCTTTGGTATAAGCCGTAAGTTTTCTGTGGAAATGGTAGATGACCTTTTCAAGGGCGTTCGAGCAGCTTGTGATACTTACGGTATTGATTTGGTAGGTGGTGATACCTCTTCCAGCCTAAGTGGTTTAACCCTTTCGTTAACAGCTTTTGGGGCAGGGGATGAAAAAACAATGACTTACCGAAATGGCGCTAAAGCAAATGATCTTATTTGTACTACGGGAGACTTAGGAGCCCCTTTCATAGGTTTACAAGTGCTTGAAAGGGAGAAAAAGGTTTTCATGGATAACCCTGATTCCCAACCCAGTTTAGAAGGGTATGATGAGATTCTTGAAAAGCACCTGAAACCCGAAGCAAGAAAGGACATGGTGGAGATGTTGCGGGACAATGAGGCCAGGCCTTCTGCCATGATCGATATATCGGATGGGTTGGCTTCAGATGTATTACACATCTGTCATGATAGTGATTTAGGCTGTCGCCTGTTCGAAAATAACCTGCCTATCACCAATACTACCTATCACCATGCCATGGAATTTAGTTTGGACCCAACGATATGTGTACTCAATGGGGGAGAGGAATACCAGTTGCTATTTACCATTAGCCAGGAAGAATACGACAAGATTAGGGATATCCAGGATATTTCGATTGTGGGGCACATGGCAGAGAAATCAATGGGTCGAAAACTGGTGACGCGGTCAAACAACGAATATGAGCTTAAGGCACAGGGCTGGAATGCCTTCGAGGGTGATCAAAATCAGTCGTCTGAGAATTAAATTCTCACAAGATGCGATTTCCTGCTTTTATTTGAAGGATACTTTTGGCTTTTGACGGGTTTCAATGCATTGGCCCTTTTTGAATAATTTTCAAATTGAAACATAAAATGGGTATGCATAGCGGTCTTAAGTGGCATAAACGCCCTTTAATACTGACTACGATTTTTGCTATTGCCATGGCTTTTATTGAGTCGGCTGTGGTGGTATACCTGAGAAAGCTTTATTATCCAGAGGGGTTTGAATTTCCCTTAGTTGCTATTCCCAATTTAATGGCTTTTACGGAATTAGGTCGGGAATTGGCTACGCTTGTTATGCTTGTGGTGATTGGCTTAATGATGGGTAAAAACGGTTTACAAAAATTTGCCTATTTCTTGTATAGCTTTGCCGTTTGGGATATTTTCTATTACCTATGGCTCAAGGTGATAATTGATTGGCCCGCATCACTATTGACCAAGGATATCCTTTTTCTGATTCCCTTACCTTGGACAGGTCCTGTGTTAGTTCCGGTATTAGCCTCTTTGGCTATGATCTTACTGGCCTTAGTGCTAATCCTGTCAACTGAACGATTGCACAATTTTAAGGTAAAAAGGCAAGAATGGATAGGTTTAATCCTTGGTTCTACTGCTCTTATTATTGCTTGCATTTGGGACTACTCCAGGTATGTAATCACCAATTATGGCTGGCAACAACTCTATAGCTTTGAGAAAGAGGCTATATTCATTATGACCCAAAATTTTGTACCCACCAATTTCCCTTGGCCAATTTTTTTGCTAGCAAAAGCAATTATTATATTGGCAATTGCTTCCCTTATTAAAAGAGGCTTATTGAAATAAAAACTAACCAATAATTTTTTCCTAATATTTAAATAGCTATCGATTACTAGTTATTAGCCAAACATAAAAAAACCCCTTCAGGTATCCGAAGGGGTTTTAAGTTGACAAAAAGTCAATTCGCTTTTTAAGCTAACTACAGTTCGGTTAGCTCGCAAGTAGTTTCAACCGTACCCGCTGGTGTTTCGCTAGTTGACTCTTGGCCATTGCACCAGTCTTCAGCTTCGCTTTCATCAGAAAACTCATCTTTGGTAGTGGTTGAACCAGAAACGTTCGGACCATCAGTGGTGCATTCGCATTCGTATTCGGATTCACAGGAACCGAAAGAAAATGCTAAGCCAACAATTAAGGTTGCGATTGAAAGATTAGAAACTAACTTCTTCATAAGGCTGATTTTTTTATTTAACAAAGCAATTCAATGCAAATATAAACAGTCTGTGAATATTGAGCAAAAGGTGTTATAAAATTTTCGCTTTGCTATTTAGGCAATTCATTTTTACTTGTTGAAAGTCAGTTTTTTAAAATCTGATTTCTCATTTTAAGCCAATTTTAAATTTTCAAAAAGGCAATATTACTGCTTGCTATTTCCCAACCCTTTTAATTTACTGGTTGATTTTTTTAAAACCACTTTTATTTCAACTTTTTAGGTTTTTACCTATTAACCATTGTTTATTTGAAAGCTTTTAAGTTCCTATCCATTTCCCGTTTTTGTTCTTTCTCTTTCAATGCCTGTCGTTTATCATGAGTCTTTTTGCCTTGTGCCAGACATACTTCCACTTTGGCTAATCCTTTTTGATTAATGTAAAGCTTTTTAGGTACAATAGTCTTCCCTTTCCCCTCTACCTCTGACCTTAATTTTTTCAATTCCTTTTTTTTCAAAAGCAGTTTTCTGGTCCTCTTGGGCTCGTGGTTGAAAAAGGTTGCCTGCCTGTATTCACTAATGTGTAGATTTTTCATAAGTAATTCCCCACGATGAAAAAAGCAATAACTGTCCTGCAAGTTTGCTTTGCCCTCCCTCAATGCTTTGATTTCAGTGCCTGTGAGAACAATTCCTGCTTCAAAGCAATCAAGCAAATGGTATTCAAAACTTGCTTTTTTATTGACAATATTGATTTTTTGGCTCATTATTCGGGTTTTAATTCGCTAAAAATGCGGTCTAATTTGGCCTTAGGCAGAATTTTCTGGCTCTGCTCGCCTCTGGCTATGAGTCGTTTACCAGCAAAGGCCTGATAAGTGCAAATAATGGTATTGTTTTCAATAGTTTTTACGGTAGCAATGAGTTTTACATTATCACCAACCACAGCCGGGGCTTGATGATCTACTGATATACTTGTCCCTATCCCTTCTTCGTGTTTTTCTTTCATTTCCAGGACAAAAAGGCGGCAGGCCCATTCAGCATCCCTGGCAAGTGCAAAGGTAGCATAAACCGGGTGTACTTGGCCGCTACCAAAGGCGGCAGTATCCGCTTCTTTGACGGTCAGTTCATGCGTTTTTTGATCTCCTGGCTCAAAAAGGTTTTTCATTGCGCCTTTATTAGCATTTTTTACAAGGGGTTTTTTTCTATGGTAGCATGGCAAAGATAAAGGGTTAGGGCCAATTTTGATGCAGATGGTATCTGGGCTTTTATTATTCATTGATGTTTTTCCTGGGTGATTGGCTTAGCCTTGCTCCAAGCAAAAGCAATTATGAATAATACCCCCCCCATCGTAGCCATTGACCCTGCTATAGAGCCATTGATGGTAAATGCCAGGTAATAGCCGGTAATAGCAGCTAATGTACCAATAATACTTCCAGTGATTAACATGGCTTTAAAACTATGGGTTACCAGGTATGCACTTAAAGCAGGAGCAATAAAAAAGGCTAGTACCAAAATGGCCCCAACCGATTCAAATGCCAATACGGTGGTTAAAGAGACCAAACTCATGAGCAAGTAATGCCAAAAAGTTGTGGAAAGACCTATTGTTTTGGCATATAAAGGATCGAAAGTGGTTAAATAAAGCCCGCGGAATCCCCATAGCACAATACTGGCTATAAACAAGAAATTGATACCCAAAATCCACACATTCCTGGGGCCGAGGTTTATTCCTGTATGGGTTACCCATAAATCAAGGGGAACATATGCAATTTCACCGTACAGGACACAATCCTGGTCAAGATCGACTTGGCCTGCCAAAGCTGAGATCAGTATAATGCCAGTGGCAAAGAAAAACGTATAGACAATCCCGATGGAGGCATCAGTTTGAAGGCGAAACCGTTCGTGGATAAATTCGATCAGGAAAGTTGTCAACACACCTGTTAAGGTGGCACCTATGAGCATAACAAGTGAAGCCCTTGTTCCAGATAAAAGGAAAGCAATGACGATACCTGGTAAAACCGCATGTGCTATGGCATCCCCCACCATGGCCATCCTTCTCAATACCAGGAAGCTCCCAAGAAGGCTTCCCGTAATGGCTACCAATGAGCCGGTCAGAATGATCCAAAACGCATCCATATCAGGTGTCAGTTTTTTGTTGCGGGATTTTAGTTTGATGTGGATCGCTCTGCGGGTAATCCAATAATTCTTGTAATTTCTTCTCAATTTCAGGGGTTATGATATGCTCCATAGCTTCAGCGTCTTGGTGCACATGATCATGGGCAATCCTTACATATTCGTTAAGGTAAAGCTCCCATAGCCTGTGTAATCGGACAATTCTTGCTCCATATTCATAGCCCTTTTGGGTAAGTTGCCATTTGTTGGATTGCTGAGCGACCAAACCCTTCTTTTTAAGCCGTTTCAGGCCCTTTTCTGGTTGGTCACTGAAAGAACGAAATTCAGCTAAATCAGCAGCTGTATGAAGCTTAAAGTATTCATCGGCTTGTTCTCCTAATTGGAATAGCGCTTTCAGAATATTCTCTTCCATCATTTTATTTTTTTGACGCCGTTTCTTAACAGCTCTTGCTATAATTCCTTTATTAGGTGCGGTCAAGAAGGAAGTAATGGCTATGGAAGAAACAAAAACCACAATCCAGGGCCCAGTGGGCATTGCTTGGGCCGAATAAGATATGAATGCACCTCCCAACCCAGAGAATGCACCAAATATTCCCGCCAAAATCAACATTGTACCAAGCTTATCAGTCCAATGACGGGCAGCGGCCCCAGGTGTGATCAGTAAAGCAGCCATTAAAACTACTCCCACAGCTTGAATACCTGTCGCAACCGTTAAAACCGTAAGGATGGAAAGCAATAACTCGTAACGCTCCACAGGTATACCTAAAACTTTCGCGTATTCCGGATCAAAAGTGACTAAGAAAAATTGCTTGTAAAATAAGACTAGAACACTTATGACCATCAGGCTGATAGAAGTAAACAGGACGAGATCCTGGCCAAGTAAGGAAGCAGCCTTTCCAAATAAAAATTTATCTAGTCCTGCTTGGTTAGCCATTCCCGAATTCTGAATGACGGTTAAAAGAACGACCCCTAAGCCAAAAAATACAGATAAAACCAAAGCAATTGCTGAGTCAGGCTTGATACGTGAACGGCTTGTTATGAAATCTATACAAAACGTAGATAACCAGCCCGTAATAATGGCACCCACAAGTAATACCAGGGGATTTTTTGACTGAAACATAAGGAATGCCAGCGCAATACCAGGTAAAACAGCGTGAGCCATGGCTTCGCCAATCAGTGCCTGCTTTCTCAGTAAAGTAAAGCAGCCCACAATAGCAGCCGTTAAACTCAGGATCATCGTGCCTGAAACGACATACTTAACATTCGGGTCCTGTCCCGAAAAGAAGTGATAGCATGTTTCAAGGATATCTTCCACCAGACTTTATCTATTCAATTGCTATTTCAATACTTTGATCAAAGGTTATTAGCCAAGTAATCCTTTTCCATAAACCTTTTATTGATCCCGTATGGGCATGGCTTCTTTCTTTATTTGATTGGTTATTTTGCTTAAAATATCAAGTTGGCCTCCGTAAGCTGCTTCCAGGTTTTCGCGGGTAAAAACGCCAGAAGCTGGCCCAGCTGCTACTAAGCGTTTATTGAGCAGAACGAGCCAATCGAAATAAGTGATAACGGATTGCAGGTCGTGATGAACCACGATAAGGGTTTTACTTTCCTGCTTCATACCTTTTAGCAATTCAACGATAGCATTTTCAGTAGCAGCATCCACCCCGGCAAAGGGTTCATCCATAATGTATAACTCAGCCTCCTGCGCAAGGGCCCTTGCCAAAAAAACACGTTGTTGCTGTCCACCTGAAAGCTGTGATATTTGCCTGTTTTTATAACCATTCAAACCGACTTTCTCAAGGCTCTTCATTGTTACGCGGTGGTCTTCTTTACTGAAACTTTTGAAAAGCCCTCTCTTACCATACCTTCCCATTAAAGCGACATCATAAACACTGGCCGGGAAATCCCAGTCAATAGACTCTCGTTGGGGTACATAACTGATCTTGTGGCGAACTTTATCGAGTTGCCTGTTAAATAAAGTCACTTGACCAGAATCTTTTTCGATCAAGTCCATGATAGCCTTTAGCAGTGTAGTTTTGCCTGAGCCATTAGGACCCAGAATGCCTATCATTTCTCCCTGAGGTAGGGTGAAGTCAATATCCCAAAGAACAGGTTTATTGTCATAGCTTACCGTTAAATCATGAACTTCTAAAGCATCATTCTTCCCGTGTTGCATAAAGTTTTTATTTCAAATTATTTACTATGGTATTGACATTGTGCCGAACCATCCCGGTATAAGATCCTTCAGGTGTTCCCGGCTGGCCCATGGCATCTGAGTACAACTTGCCACCAATTTTCACTTTGTGGTCTTTTTCCAGACATCCCTGAATGACTGCTTCTAAATTTTTTCGCGGAACTGAACTCTCAATGAATATCGCTTTGATTTTCTTTTTTACTATGTAGTCAACCAAATTTTTGATGTCTTTTAACCCGTATTCAGAGGTGGTTGATATGCCCTGCAAACCTTTAACCTGTATATCATAAGCTTTACCGAAATAGCCAAACGCATCATGGGCAGTGATTAATGTTCGCTGGTCTACGGGTATAGTCTTTATTTCCTTAGCAACCCACTGGTGTAATTCGGAAAGTTCTTTCTGGAAATCCTGGTGGTTGCGCTGATAATAAGAGCGGCTATTACTATCGAAAGATTGAATTTTATTAGCGGTAAGCCCTACTGCTTCCTGCCACAGGGTGATATCAAACCAAATGTGCGGGTCGTAAGTGCCACTGAATGCTTTTGTTTCAATTAGCTCTTTTTTGGGTACTCCTTTTGCCATTGGAATAACTGGCTTTTCTTTCCCAAATTTCTCCAGAATGTCCGTCATTTTACCTTCCAGGTGTAACCCATTGTAAAAAACCATGTCTGCTTGCCTTAATTGTTTGAGATCACCCTGAGTGGCCTTGTAAAGGTGAGGGTCCACACCAGGCCCCATTAAGGATTTTACTTCTGCTGAATCTTTGACAATGTTTTCTACAGCATCCCGGATCATACCCGTAGTGGTAACTATTTTAAGGTTATTATCCGCTTTCCCGGTATTTTGGCAACTATTAAAAACTCCGCCTAAAACTGATAATAGTATGAACGAAAAAATTGTAAATCTAAGGGAGCACTGGTTAAGCATAAGCAGAAGATTCCAAAATGACAAACTTAAAAAGTGTTTTAGTAAATTAAAAAATAAAGTTTAGATTACCCTAAACATTTAACATTAAAAAGTGTTCATTAGCATTCAATCCTTTGATTGATATTAAGAAAAAATGAGCTTAGAGTGCTTTAACGTAGAGGTTTCGGCTAACTTCTTGGGAAACGTTGGTAACCGTTTGGTCATTGATTTGAATAGAGAGAGATTGGTCAAACGCAAACCGGTCCACAACATTTATTTTAGTGCCAAGGCTTAAATTGGATGCGTCAAGCAATTGAAGGAACCTGGCATCTGAATTTTTAACCCCGACAATGACACCTTCCTGACCAGGTGAAAAATCTTTAAGCAGCGAGTCGGTTCTAAAAGCGTAATGCCCTTTTTTATCAGGAATCGGATCTCCATGGGGATCGTATTTAGGGTAGCCTAAAAAATTATCAAGCCTATCTGTAAGGGCATCGGATTTAATATGTTCAAGCTCTTCGGCTATTTCATGAACTTCATCCCATTCAAAGGTTAATTTCTCAACAAGGAAATACTCCCAGAGTCTGTGTTTCCGGATGAGGGCTTTGGCAATTTGATCGCCTTCATCTGTCAATTCAACGCCTTTATACTTTTCATAGTTAATAAGGGATTTTTCAGCAAGACGCTTTAGCATATCAGTTACAGACGCAGCAGAAGTATCCTGGTCAGAAGCTATTTGGTTGGTTGTTATATGGTTTGATTCAGGCTTTTTTTCTGTTAATTGGTAAATCGTTTTAAGGTAATTTTCCTCTGTCTGGGATAAATTGTTACGCATACAATTGATTTTAAAAAAGCTATGTTAAGCGTGCAGTGATCTTTTTGCTTTCATCAATTTCAACACAAATATACGATTTGGGATTTTTTTAAAGTTTTTTCATGTTTGAATAGTGATTAATAGCAATTAAACGATTGTTTAAGGACTTTAACCAAAATAGTTAATTATGGCCAGAAGAATTTCCGCAGGCTTTTTATTGGCAGCAACTGTTATATTGGGATCCTGTAGCCCGGACACCTGCCCATCTTTCTCTATTGACATTGTAGAAGTCAGTAAGCATAACCTTGAAAACACAACCAACCATACTACCCAATCTCCTATATCTTTGGCTTAAATTCAGGTTTTAAATGATTATAGGCCTATTTGTAATGAAAGGTTACATCTTGTTCTATCTCCTCTGAAATGCTTTGTGCTACAGGGCAATTTTTAGCAGCTTCTTCCAGTATTTCCTGTTGATAATCAGTAATGTTAGGGACTAAAATTTCAAATTCGAGGCGAATCGCTTTGACACGCCTTGGTTCAGAAGCCATTTCTTTACTAACTGCTACTTCCACATTTTCAAGCGGTATATCATGTTCATTGGCTCTTATTCCGATTAAAGTTATCATGCAGGTTGCCAATGATGTAGCTAATAAATCCGTAGGTGAAAATGCTTCCCCTTTTCCTTTATTGTCAGGCGGGGCGTCCGTATAAATAGCCTGCCCTGATCTATTGTGTGTTGCCTGTGTCCTAAGAGAACCTACGTAATGTACTTCAGAGATTTCCATAGAAAAAAATTTCAACTATTCATTTATTAATTTTGTTACAATGCTAAATTTTTGGTAAATCTATGGCAAAGATTTGGCAAAATCAAATTTTGATACTCCTCTTATTAATTGGCATTGTCAGTCAGACTGCTGGTCAGGAGATTTCACCATCTGACAAATCCAATGATACCGGCGTAGATATTATGAAGGAACATACCCTTAAAGGGGGTGGTTTTATTCATACCAATGGGTGGGGTTTAGGTATACAATATGCCAAAAATCAAAATCGCCACCGAAATACGCTTTACAATTTTGACTTGGTACTTTCACTAAAGCATCCAAAAGAGGTCAAAAAAATCAATCCCCGTTATGAACAAGCAAACTCCTACGTTTTTGGGCGGGAAAATGCTTTAATGGTTGCCAGACCTACCTGGGGCCAGCAGTTCAGAATTGCTGAAAAAGAAGCTGATTTAGGAATCAGGGTTGATTTAAATATCTCAGCGGGCCCTAATCTTGGGTTATTAAAACCTGTTTATATTGAAGTTATCAAGGAAAACCGCGAAGGAGACTTGTTTCGCGAAGTTGAGCGATATGATCCCCGAAAGCATCCTAATCAGGCAAAAATTTTTGGTGGGGCATCTTTTTTAAGAGGAATTGATGAAATAAATGTACAGCCTGGCTTTAGTACCAAAGCAGGACTTTCTTTTGCCTGGGACGATTTCAAAAGTATTGAAACAGGCGTTATGGTTGATGCATTTCCGCGTAGTATGCCTATTTTTGCTTTTATTGATAACAAGCAACTGTTTATTAATTTATATTTGGACTTTAGTTTTGGAAAACATTGGTAAATTGAGATTTGGATTATGAATGAAAGTTTAGCAACTAAAAATACAACCGACAAAAAAGCTCAAAAAGAGACAAAAAAGCACAGGAGCAAGCCCCCTTGGTTAAAGGTTAAGCTTCCAACAGGCGATAACTATAAAAATGTGCGGAAGATTGTAGATGATTACAAGCTGCATACCATCTGCCAAAGTGGTAACTGCCCGAATATGGGAGAATGCTGGGGAAGAGGCACGGCCACGTTCATGATATTGGGTAATACCTGCACTAGATCCTGCTCTTTTTGTGCCGTAGCTACCGGTAAACCACAGGAATATGACGATGGTGAGCCACAAAGGGTAGCTGAGGCCATTCAATTAATGGGATTGAACCATGCTGTAATTACTTCTGTAAACCGCGATGAATTGGAAGATAAAGGGTCAACAATTTGGGCTGAAACCATCCGCTTGATCAAAGAATACAACCCACAAACTACTCAAGAGGTGCTCATCCCTGATTTTAAAGCTGACTGGCAAGCCCTTCAACGTGTTATAGATCAGAATCCAGAGGTAATTTCGCATAACATGGAAACAGTGAAATCCCTCTACCGGAAAATCAGGCCCCAGGCTAAATATTACCGCAGTCTCGAACAACTAAGGCGCACCAAAGAACAAGGGGTTCGAACCAAAACTGGTTTTATGCTTGGATTAGGTGAAAGTGATGATGATGTTTACCAAATATTAGCCGATTTAAGAGATGTAGGGGTTGATGTTGTGACTATTGGTCAATATTTACAACCAACCAATAAGCATCTTAACATCTCTCATTTCGTTCCCCCGGAAAAGTTCCAGCAATTCAAAGAAGTTGGTGATGAAATGGGGTTTGATTATGTGGAGTCAGGGCCGCTTGTACGCTCCTCTTATCATGCAGAGCGTCACGTTTACCCCAATAAAAAAGGATTGAATTCAACACCTGTAAATAATTAATTTTGCTTATTAAAAATCTTTTATTATGACAACAAAAAATCGTATTGTAGCAACTTCACTGGGTTTAATCATGACAGCAGGAGCCTTTATGTTTCTGCAGGGTAATTCCTATGGGCCGGAATATTACGAGGCTTATACACCTTCTGATAAAACCTTTTTTATTGAATCGGAAGAAGGTGAGAAAAATGAGTCTGCTAAGGGACATAGTGATTACATGTCGCTAATTATGGCAAACCCGTTAACTGGTGATGTTGCTGCGACAGATGTTAAAAAGGCGATTGATCAAGCCAATAACAATCCCTCTTACAAACGCCAAAGGGCTGATCATATTAGATGGCAAAACCAGGGGCCGGATAACGTAGGCGGGCGCACAAGGGCTATCGTTGCAGACAATCAAAATAAAAGGGTTGTCTATGCTGGTGGCGTAAGTGGTGGCCTCTGGAAATCCACCAATAGTGGTTCTTCATGGCAACCTGTAAAATATGAAGGTTCTGACCAGTACAAAAGTTTAGCTATTGTCTGCATGGAGCAAGCATCCAATGGGGACATCTATTTTGGTACAGGAGAGCAAGGATTTTCTTATGAAGGTGCTTACAAAGATGGTTTTGGTGGTAAAACAGGCCATATGGGTATGGGAATGTGGAAGTCAACGGATGGTGGTGAAACATGGAAACACTTAGAGTCCACTATTCCTGATAATCCTTTTATTAATGGTGTTGAAGCCTGGAGTAACATTCATGAATTGGCCATTGACGCAGATGATCCGAAGCACATATTCGCAGGCACTGACAGGGGATTAATGGTATCTAATGATGGTGGCGATAGTTGGAGCAAAAAGGATATGGGATCTTCAGGTCAGTTTACCAATGAGGAATTTTTGGAAGTTAACTGCTCGCCTGATGGCAATACAGTTTTTGCGGCTACCCAGTCAAAGCTCTTCAGATCAACCGATGATGGGAACTCTTTCAATTTGGTGAACACAAGTAATCAAAATACGCTCCCGGATTTTAACCTTGGTCGTATTGAAACAGCCATTTCGCCAAGCGATAATCAATATGTCTATATAACCTGCGTAAATCCTGGAGAAACTTTCGGTTCTGTTGATGATTTAGAAGGAATTTACCAATCTCAGGATAATGGAGAAAGTTGGTCACCCATTGCTAAAGGAGGTGGTTTCTTCGATCCCTTCTCAAGAGGTGGAAGAGTAGCGCAAGGAAGTTGGGATAATGTGATTGCTGTTGACCCAACTCAAAAGGACCGTATTTTCGTAGCAGGGATTCACTTCTGGCTATGGGATGGTGGCGGAGATGGCGATGCCAATGGTGAGTGGAGCCAATCAGCTTCTCCAAGGGATTTTAATAGCAATAAGCGTTACATGCATGTTGACCATCATGAAATAACCTTCGACATGGATGCCGACCCACCGATTATGTATATAGGCAATGATGGGGGTATTTTCAGAACAAGAGGAGATTTCACTAATAGAGAACTCCCGAAGTATAAAGAGATCAATACAGGTTACAATACAGCCCAATTCTATGCCATGGATGCCTCAAAAAGGGGTGATGTTATTGGCGGTACACAAGACAACAATACCCTCATACGGCTAAGGAACGGTTATACCGGAAAAAGCTACGAATCAGCCATTGGCGGGGATGGATTTTATGCTGAAATTTCGGATATGAATAACGATGTATACATTGGGGAAAGCCAAGGGGCAAATATTGGAAGATCTCAGGATGCTGGCGAAAGTATTGACATTTTATCTTTTGATGACATTAACAATAAAGATCAAAAATCACCTTTTAATACACCTTTTAGGTTGTATGAAAACAGGAATGACCAATTAAGCCAAGACTCTATTGCGGTTGCTGCTCCGGAAGATGTTGTAATGGCAAAAGGGGAAACCTTTACTACCAATCAGCCCATTCCCAAAGATTCTTTAACCAATGTCCAATTACAATATTTCACAGAAGATACTGTTAACTTCAGTGAAACAACTACAAGTGATGGGGTTGAAGCATTTGAAGTTTTAAGAAACCTGGCGAATGTTGACCCTAACAACTTCCAACAATCCAGTGCTAATAGTTTTACGCCGGTGAAAGATATTGCTGAGTTACCCGGCAAAACCATTTCTGTGCTGAGTAAAAATGGGATTGAATTTAATTACACGTTTAAGCAGGGACTTGCACCGCTTGAAACCGTAAAGGTACAAGATCCGGTGAGAACACTCTTTACCATGCCACTGCGCGGTGAGATTTGGCTCACACCTGGTATGTTGGACTTTGGCTCGAGTCCTTCCTGGTTTAAGTTAAGCAATATTAGCTTAAGGACTCCGCTAACAGTGGGATATTCTCCCGATGGCAATACTGTTTTCGTGGGAGGATGGGATAGAAATATTGGCCGTCTCTATCGTGTTACCGGGCTACGACATGCCTATTTCAAAAAAGGCGAATTTGATCCGTCAAACCTTGATGTTAAGGAAATTGAAACTTTCCAAAATGTTGTTACTGGTGTGAGCGCTGATCCGAACAACGGGGATAACGTTATTGTGACTTGTGGTAATTACGGTAGTGGTAATCATGTTTTTTATTCGCAAAATGCTTTAGACACAGCAAACCCTGTCAATTTCAGCCCGCTTGACAAAGCAGGCCCTTCAGACGCCAGTCTACCAAATATGCCTGTTTATGATGGTCTTTTCAGAATGGACTCTTCTAACCAGGTTTTTGTCGGCACTGAAATGGGTATGTGGTTCCTTGACTTAAATAAACAAAGTCAGGGTTGGTTAGAAGTAAACGAAGGAATGCCAAGAGTACCTGTTCATCAGATAAGGCAAATTAAACCTGCTGTATGGGCAGCCGGGCCTCGAATATACGCTGCTACCCACGGAAGGGGTATCTATTACACCTCCTCTACCAACCCAAATTCCGGCGTGGACGAATGGAAAGCCGATGAAAGCAGTGATTTTGAGCCAGAATTAAGGGTTTACCCCAATCCTGCTAGTACCTTTACTAAGGTAGATTTAGATATACCAAAAGGTGCAAATGGTCAACTCCAATTGGTCAATATGAGGGGTAAAGTGGTAAAAAATAGGCTTGTCTCCGGAAAAAATGGAAAGCAACAATTGCGATTCCAGGTTTCTGGTCTTGAAAAAGGCAATTATATATTGCGGATGAGTGGTAACGATTTTGACAAAACCGCAAAATTGACTATTTCCCAATAATTATTTAGCCTTTTGATTTAGAATAGAAAAGCCCTGCCAATTTTTTGGCGGGGTTTTTTTTGCCCTTTGGTTACCAATTGATCATCTTTATGTATTGATTAGTGAAACCAAACTTGCTTGTTATGAAAAGGATAATTTTTTATTTGGCTACCACTCTCACTGTTTTTTTATTAGGCTTATTCATGACTGAAGAAACTTTTAGCCCGCAGTACAAGGGTCCTTTACATTATCAAGCTTTTCAGCCTAATGAAAAAGTTTTTTATACTGGTGATGAAAAGAAAATTGAAGGGAATTATGCCGAAGGTCATGCTCGGTACCTTTCTTTAATCAGGGCCAATCCATTTACCGGTAAAGTGAGTGCAGGAGCGGTCAAAAAGGCAGTTAAGCAAGCCAATGAGAACCCTGTTTATAAAAAGCAAAACAACGATTTTAGTTGGCAAAGCAAAGGTCCGGACAATATAGGTGGACGTACCAGAGCGATTGTAACCAGTAACCAAGAGGATAATGTAGTTTTTGCAGGAGGAGTTAGTGGGGGTTTATGGCGCTCTGACAACGGAGGTACATCATGGCAGCCTGTACCTTATGAAGGTGCTAATCGATATAAAAGTTTATCCATTGTTTGCATGGAGCAAGCTTCTAATGGGGGTATTTATTTTGGTACAGGGGAGCAAGGATTCGCCGCAGGGTCTTACAAGACCGGAAGAAGTGGTAAGACAGGTCATATAGGAATGGGAATGTGGAAATCAACTGATGATGGGGAAACCTGGAAACACCTAAAAAACACTATTCCTAACAGCCCTTTTACTTCCTCAACAGATGGCTGGAATAATGTCCATGAATTAACCATCCATCCCGAAAAACCTGAAATGGTACTTGCAGCAACGGATAAGGGAATCAAAATCTCAAAAGATGGTGGTCAGAGCTGGTCAAAATCTTCAGTGGGAGATAATGGGCTGTATTCGAATAATGTTTTTTTAGAAGTCATCTTTTCGCCTAATGGATCAACGGTTTATGCTGCCAGTAAGGAAAAAGTTTTCAAATCTACCGATAAAGGCCAAAATTTTACAATGTTAAATGACAGTGATCAGGATGCATTACCTAAGTCAGGTCTTGGTAGGATAGAAATAGCAATTGCCCCTAGCGATCCCGACTTTGTCTACCTTAGCATGGTTAGTGGAAGTTTTGATACAAGGGATCAATTAAGAGGTATTTATTTATCCAGGGATAATGGTGATACTTGGGAAACTTTGGCTAAAGGGAGTGGTTTATTTTATCCATTTTCCAGAGGCGGCAATTTTGCCCAAGGCACTTATAACAATGCGATGGAGGTTGATCCAACACAAAAAGACCGATTATTTTTAGGTGGCGTTCAATTCTGGACATGGAATGGTGGAGGTGACTTTGATGCAAAGGGACAATGGAACCAAGCCGCATCCAATCAGCAGTTTGATAAAAACGATCGCTATATGCATGTTGATCACCATGAGATCACCTTTGATATGGATGTTAATCCACCCGTGATGTATGTGGGTAATGATGGGGGTGTGTTTAAAACAAAAGGGAATTTTACACAAGAGAATTTGCCCCGCTATAAAGAGGTTAACACTGGTTATAATACAACGCAGTTTTATGCTTTTGATGCCGCTAAAAGCGGTGATATAATGGGTGGTACGCAGGACAATAATACCTTAAAGCTACAAAAGAATGGTTATACCGGGAAAAGTTTTGAGCCAGTGATAGGCGGAGATGGATTTTATTGTGAAATAGCTGATATTAATAACGATATTTTTATAGGTGAATCTATCAATGCTAACATTAATCGCTCCAGGGATGCTGGAGAGAGTATTGACCAGATTTCATTTGAGAAGATTGATAATTTGGGAAGTAAAACCCTTTTCAATAACCCTTTTAAACTATACGAAAACTTAAATGACAGTCTAAGCAAGGATTCCGTGACCTACTCGGCTACTAATGAAGTGGTTTTAGAAGCTGGTGAAGTGATAGATACGGTTAAAGATGAGAATCTTCCGCTGTATAACAGTGATGATGAGCACTTTAAATCACTTGGGGATCAAAGTTTTGAAGCTAAAAAAGCTATTGCGAAGTTGCCCGGAGAAAAAGTCAAAGTTTTGAGTAGGAATAGCGTTAAATTTCCTTATAAGTTAACAAAAGCATTGGCTCCATTAGATGTTATCAAAGTGCAAGATCCGGTAAGAACTTTTTTTACCTTACCCTTGCGGAATGAAATATGGTTAACTGATCAAATGCTGAATTTCAGTGTTAACCCATCCTGGTTCAAACTTGCGGATGTGAGCCTTCAAACGCCAATGGTCCTTGATTACACGCCAGATGGTAATACCCTTTATGTTGGTGGTTGGGATAGAAATTTGAGCCGTCTTTACCGGATAGAAGGATTAAGGACTGCGCATTTCGATGAAGGTGAGTTTGACCAAAGTGAGCTTGATGTGCAGCTTATCGAAACATTTGAAAATGTGGTAACAGGTATCTCTATTGACCCCAATGATGAAGATAGGCTTTTGGTTACCTGTGGTAATTATGGAACCAAAAAACATGTTTTTTACAGCCAAAATGCTATGCAAGCAGCTAATGCCGTGAATTTTGAAGCGCTGGATAATCTCGGTCCGGAAGCTGCTAATCTACCCACCATGCCGGTTTATGATGGTCTGTTCAGGCAGGACTCTGCTAAGCAGGTCTTTGTTGGTACAGAAATGGGGGTTTGGTTTTTAAACCTTGATAAGCGTAATCAAGGTTGGATAGAGGTAAATGAAGGAATGCCGCGGGTTGCTACTCATATGGTTAGACAGGTTAAACCAACGGAATGGGCTACCGGACCTAGAATTTATGCAGCTACCCATGGAAGGGGGATATTTTATACCAGTTCTACCAATCCCAGTGCCGGCACAGATGATTGGCAAAGAGGTTCCAATTCTAATTTCGACCCCTCCTTAAAAGTTTATCCGAATCCAGCTGGGTCTTATGCAAACGTTCAATATGATGTTTCAAAAGGTTTTGATGGGTACTTGCAAGTAATAGACCTTAAAGGCCAAGTGGTTAAGCAAAACCCAATTCCGGGTAATGGACGAAAAGAAACAGAGCCTATTCCTGTATCCGATTTAAAGCCGGGGACCTATATTGTAAGAATTCAGGGAAATCAATTTGATAAGCAAACCAAACTTACAATAACCCATTAAACCCTGAATTTCCTATCCTTTTTATCACCTTGTTAGCCTTATGCCATCGGGGCTTTTGATGGGATTAAAAATTCAGTCTAAAAATTGATTATACCATCAGAAGATTACAACCCCTGATGTCTGCATTATCGAAGCGCCCTAACACCCTGAATGAACCATCATTAAATTTTTCGCCGAGATCCTGTGTTCCAATAAAAGCACAAGAATCAATGTTTGCCAGGTCAACAATATTGAGCGCTCCCTTACCTGTTGTTGAGATAGAAAAAGGATCATACGGATCCCTTATGAAAACATCCATCCATGGAGGTGTCTGAAAAATGCCATTATCTTTGGAATAAGCCTGAGACAATAACTCCGTCATACCATACTCTGAATGAATATTAGGAAGCTGGAATTGCTTTTTTAATGTAGCATGAAGCTCCTCTCGCACCATTTCCTTTCTTTGTCCTTTCATTCCTCCTGTTTCCATGACAGTTATACCTGAAAGGTCCATTGGGTAATGCTCTGCGAAGGATAATAAGGCATAACTGACGCCAATTAACAAGGTTGGGACTTTTCGTGATTGAAGGTCTTGCAGTTGCCTGGCCAATGCGTCATATTCATCTGAATAAAATCCACTTTCTTTGTAGGAGCTTGTTTTAATCAAATAATTCACCATATAGATTAATGAGGCATTGGGGTTATCTAGGTAAGTCGGTAAAAGGGCTACAATGGCACAATTTTCAGGATTGCCGTAAAAAAGTTTGAAACATTTGAGAAGCGACTTGTTATAAACATTAAGGTTCCGAATATGATGCTTTGATTGTTCTGAGCTGGCTGTGCCACTGCTAAAAAAAGTTGTTTCGGGCTTAAAATGGTCGGTTTTGACTTCATGCTTTTTAAAAAATTCAACAGGTAGGAACGGTATATCGGTGATGGTAGTTATTTTGGAGGCGTTGGTTTTGGCGTAATGAAGAAATGAGTGTATAGTAGGATTATGCTTTGCTTGATATTGGAAAAGCTCAAGGGCGTACCTTTCAAAATCTCGAGAATGAAAATCTGTAAATGATTTTCTGAAAAAATCAATAGAGGCCATGCAAGGGTATTTTGTAAATATCAAACTTATAAAAATCGGCTTGTTTTTGCTGCCTGTTTTATTTTTAGGCTGCCAGCGCGCAGCAGATTTTGACGATGAGCCTTCTATAACCCTTGAGGAAGTTCAAAAACACAACAATGACTCCATTACATTAACAATTGGTTATCTTGATGGCGATGGCGATTTAGGGCTTGGACCGGAGCATGATGAGCCTCCGTATGACTCTGGTAAATATTCGAATAACCTGATAGTGAAACATTTTGAGAAGTTCGATGGTGCTTTTCACCAAACTACAAAAGATCCTTATCCGCCCCAGGATGATACGATCAGATATACTTTTCGGTTTGAAAATTTGACACCTGAAGGAGATAGTAAAGCCATTAAGGGAGAAATGGATATCACGTTAAGTGATCAATTAAGGGTTTTCACAAAAAATTTTCCGGAAAGAACCTATGGCGGTGAGATAATGTTTCGGGTATTTATTTATGACAGGGCTCTGAATAAAAGTAACGAGGTCTCAACCGAGCCGATCCCTTTTAATAAATAATGATCTCCAATGGATAGATCAGCCCTGAAAAATGCCATTGAACATAAGAAAAGCTTTTTATGTGTTGGGCTGGACCCTGATTTAAATAAAATACCTGCACACCTTTGGAATGAACCTAATCCCGTTTTAACTTTCAATAAGGCTATCATTGATGCTACAGCAGATTATGCTGTTGCTTACAAGCCCAACTTGGCTTTTTATGAAGCTTTGGGTAGCCAGGGTTGGGAAATTCTAAAAGCTACCCTGGAATATATTCCCAAAAGTATGCTTACCATTGCTGATGCTAAGCGTGGGGATATTGGAAATACTGCTCATCAGTATGCGAGTGCTTTGTTTAAGGAAATGAACTTTGATGCGGTCACGCTTTCCCCCTATATGGGTAGGGATTCAATTGAGCCTTTCCTGGCTTATGAAGGTAAATGGGCAATTATTCTGGCCTTGACTTCAAACCCTGGAGCCAAAGATTTTCAAAATTTGGAATCAGATGGCATGGCCCTTTATGAGCATATCATCAGTAAGGCGTTGGATTGGGGAACTTCAGATCAGATTATGTTTGTGATAGGTCGTACAGAACCTCAATACCTTCAAACCGTAAGAAAACATTGCCCAATGCACTTCTTACTTGTTCCCGGGATAGGTAAGCAAGGCGGCGACCTGGATAAAGTGGCTACTTACGCCTTAAACGATGATTACGGTTTATTGGTAAATGTTGGACGTTCAATTCTTTATGCCAGCCCTAATAAAGATTTTGACTATGAAGCCGGGCGCGTAGCTGCCCAATTTCAGAAGACTATGCAGCCATGGTTATCGGCTTATTCAGATAAAGGTGACTAACGTTATTGCTATCACTCAAGCAAAAACGATAAAAAGGATTCTAAAGAATTTGTTCACTATTAGGGGATAATGAAATGCATAACTTGTTTGCACTAAGTTGGCAATACAGAAACTTAAAGGTTCGATATCCGTGGAGCTTTCTCATTGAAGAAAGGTAAGAGAAACCAAACACTTATCATTGCTTTTCATCGAGCCATTCTCTCCCCTTCTTTGGCTGATATTCTTTCTATTACAGATTGTTGCATAGAAAGCATGACTTTGGGGTTATGCGTGTAGTATTTGAAACTTTTTTGGAATTTTTCAACCGAGACACCGTGGTAATTCAAAACTTCCCTGTAATAGGCTCTGGCATAACGTTTCGCAGAGTCATTCTTAAAAGATTGAACAGAGATTGCACCCTCAGCAATTTCAATGTCGGCTAAGACTTTCTCCATTTTTTTGGGCTCTAATATGGCATTGGGATTGTCAGCAAAGCGTCTGGGACCTGATCGGCAGCTTAGAAGCATTACCAAAATTAAAAATACGGGAAACAATCGCCTCATGAGAAGAATTAAAAAGTGATTTTGGATAGCGATCTTATACTTTTTTCAAGTTTATCTTCTAAAACAATAGCTTTTTGGTTAATTACGAACCCTTATTTGACAGAGCTGGCAAAAAATTATTTATGAAAATTCAGGTTGACTAAACATTGGGTTTTTTGAAATGTCAAATAATAATCCAAAATTTAATGCCTTCTAACTGTATTTCCTTAATGTTTATTAAAATTGAGGTGAAAAATTTTAATGCATTGTTTGTGCCAAACTGATATTGATTAAATCAACGTTTAAACCTGTATGGTTAAAAAAGCTAATTACCTTGCGCTAAAATCTATTACTGATGCCAATAACGTTAAGCTGGCGGCTGTATCCAAAACCCACGATGTAAAGACCATAAAACAAGTTTATGACCTTGGACAGCGTATTTTTGCAGAAAATAAAGCTCAGGAGCTCAGTGAAAAGCAGCCAGAATTGCCCAATGACATTGAATGGCACTTTGTTGGGCATTTACAGCGAAATAAGGTTAAGTATATAGCACCTTTTGTAAACCTTATTCATTCATTTGATAGCTTCAAGTTAGTTAAAGAAATTGACAAAGAAGCAGCCAAAAACAATCGTGTTATAAATGGTTTGCTGCAAATTCATATTTCACAGGATGAATCAAAGTATGGCTTCTCATACGAGCAAGCGAAGGAGTTTTTAGATACGAAAGCTTTATGGGATCTCAATAATATCCGCATAAGTGGGCTAATGGGCATTGCTACATTAACCGAAGACAAGTCCCTTATAAGGAAAGAGTTTCAGGAACTGAAAGCTTTTTATGATGAATTGAAGGTTAACTATTTCCAGGAAGCTTCTCATTTTAAAGAAGTTTCGATGGGAATGACAAGCGATTATGACATTGCAATGGAAGAGGGAAGTACCATTATTCGGGTTGGTTCCTACATATTTGGGGAACGTAATTATGGTTAATCAAAGCTGTACTGCTACTCTGCTCGTTGTTCGCAAGAATTAAGATAAAGGGCTAAGAAGTTTTTCATACCGCATTTGCTTGTATTCTTGCCAATTAAAGCTTCTTAGGAAAGTGTCAGCAGCCTTAGCACCCCTGATAAAGAGATCTTTTTTGTCTTCATTATTAATGTCAAAATCAAACCATATATGATCCCCGATGTCCACAGTCTGAATTAGGTGCTCATATTCCCTGTGCTGGGCAAGAAACTCAAAATCATGGACTTGTCGCATGGCATTCACAAGGTTTCTCAGATAGCTTCTTAGATTACCGGAATATTGAGGGTTTTCGCGGCTTATACCTAATTTGACGCCAAAACTGGGCACTCTTGGTATCCCTTTTATGTGAAAGGCATCAATAGGAAAATTAGACATGGTACCCCCATCTACAAATTGAACTTTATCCGGGATCGGCCCTTTATAGCTGACCATATTCTGCCAAATCTGCTTTGCTTTTTCCCCTTTGGGTAAATTATTCACTTCATAGGGTTCAAATAAGAACGGAATAGACATGGAAGCGCGTACGTAATCAGCGGGGTTAACCTGCTCCGGTTCATTCCAGTAAAGCACATTCATTTCCGGGAACTTAACCTTGGTTTGCGTAGTAAGGTCTGCTGCTATCATTACTACAGAGGTAGCCAGTCCCTCAATATCACGGCTCACATTTTCCCTCATTTGGATGGTATCCGGTAGTTTAGATCGTTTGTTGAAAAGATCGGCAGTTGTCTTTATACCTTGGCGATCAAGTATATCGCTGAGCCAATTTTGGAAATTTTCCCCATTATTGATGCCCAAATTTTTATTCATGGCTGTTCTTAGCCTGAAGCCATTCCAAAGCACATGAAAAAATGATCTAACGCGGCCTTCTTTTCTAATGATCGATTTCAGGATATTCTTGATGGTCTGATCATGACTGACAAAATCTAACAAATCTTTTCTGGCAAACTCGTGGATCAGGCGATCAGACTTGCATTCATCAAAATCGCCTAAGCTGGCTAATAACAATGTATTGATGGCCCCAGCAGATGTCCCCGCTAAATTCAGGAAACGTAGCCCCATCTGCTCCAGCACATAAGAATAACCCACTAGAGCAAAACCCAAAACGCCACCACCTTCCTGAACAAGATCTACATACTGATGCCCCTGGTTATCAATAACGTCAGAAAAAGTTTTATCCTGTATCCCGTCCTGTTTTAATTTTTGAATGATATCAATAATTTCCGGATGATGGGTGAAGTCTGTTCCCTCCATATAAAGTGTGGCTGAGTAAATTGATTAAGGGGTGAAATTTAAAAATTTCTTCATATTTTTTGTTGGCCGTTAAGATCGCATGCTGTTTGATCTAAAAAAAATCTATTTTAGCCTTAAGGATGATTACTTTCAAATAAGTCTTATCGGCTTGCCATTTTACCCAAGAGCAAGGGTTTTCTAACCCTATTTGCTACCTTTGATGAGGATTTTAACTATTTAAGTCCATTTTATCCTATGGGAGCAACTAAAACGATCTATATACTTGGTTCTGGCTTTTCTAAGTCTTTTTCAGAGCAAATGCCTACCATGCATGACCTGACTCAAAGGCTTTTTAAGTTGGAAAATGAGGAATTCGGTAACCTTACCCGCTTTGTTCATAGCCTGTATGCCAAAAGTAATTATTTGGAAGAATTCCGTGATATAGAAAATATAGCCAACATCATTTTTTCAAAACGGATATTCAAGGATTTCGAGGAGCAGTTGGATTATGATAAACTGCGTTTTGAATTGATCAAGTTCATTTACCACGAAATTAAAAACCAGGAATTAGACCTTTCAAAGGCTGAGACCTTGTATGCTTTTCTTTACCAATGTTCTTCTTTTATGGGAGAGGATGAGAACGTTATTTTCAACTTCAATTATGATTTGATCATTGAATCATTGCTGAAACATAAAGCTTTAAAAACCCATGAACAGGTCCAGATCAAATACGGTCTTCAATTTGAGCGCTATGAACCTGAAACCATATCCAGCATTACCGAGAAGGAACGTCATTACTTAACAATGCTAAAGCTTCATGGGTCCTTTAATTGGTTCAGGGCGAAAGGCAGTGAAAGCAACGATATTAGGAACATTTATTTAGTCCATGAAGATGAAAGCAGTTTTTCCATCCATGCCAATGACATACCTACCTATATACCCATGACAAATGTTAAGTCGCAATTTTTAACGGGGACACTTTACAATACCCTTTGGGCAAAGGCTATTGATTACCTGAACCATTGTGATAACATTGTATTGATCGGTTATGGTTTCCCCAGGACAGATTTGAATAACCTTGGGCTTTTACTTGATTACCGGAATAAAATTTCAGCAATCAATGTTCATCATCCGGATGAAAATGAGAAGGTGAAGCGTTTGAGGCAGATCTTTGGACAGGATACTGTCTGGAACATGGATGCCAAAAGCTTTATTTCAGAATATATCCTTAGTGGCTAAGAAGATGGTTCAAACTATGTTTGGCTTATCGATGTTAGCAGAAGAAAATCCCTATGAGTGAATCAGGTGATCCATACCAAAAGTTGAGGGAAAGGCTTCAGCAACAACAGTGGCCCGGCGTTTTTATGTTTAAATTCATTGTTACACCCGAAAAAGTAGAATCAGTTAAACAAATTTTTGGGCCTGCTGAGATTAAAACACGTCAATCACGAAATGGTAATTACGTCAGCATAACCGGTAAAGAAATGATGATGGACAGTGAAACGGTCATTGAGCGCTATAAAGAAGCGGCTAAAATTGAGGGTCTGATTGCATTGTAGTAACCAGGTTACTATTAAGCAAGCCAACCAACTTGGGGAGTTGTTAACTTTTGATAAGGGAAGCCTTAATACGGGATAGGAAGGTAAAGAATAGCACAGGTTATTTAAACTTCATTTTTTGAATATTCCTGGATTATCCTATTGAAAAATGACATTCCCTTTTGCTTTTTTAGGTCCAAAATCACATTTACCCTAATCACATCGTTTTGTTGGCTATTAAGTATGGCAATAACAGGTGCCGATTTCAAAATTGAATATTTTACCAGTCCGCTTATCGTGTTTAAATTTGTTTTAATTAAACAAAAAAAATGATTAAACTATGAAAAAATTAGCACTTTTAGTTACAATAATCTGTGTTAGTTCGCTTAACTTGAATGGGCAATCCCTTAACCTTCCGGAAGATCAAAAATCTGGTGAGTTTCTGATGGTCTCTGTTTTTATTGATTTTGGAGGAATTCATCATGATTCTCGGCTAATTATTTCAGATGGTAAAGAGGAATTAAAGACAATGGAGTTAGAACAACCAAAAGCTCAAAACATGATCAAAAACCAAAAGAAAGCTACCAAAGTGGTGAATAAAGTTAAGTCAAATGGTTACGAATTGGAAGAAACTACAAGCAGTGGTTCAGACGGGATGTTTTTAAACAATTATATCTTCAAGAAAGAATGAATAAGATTTTAATCAAAGCCCTATTCTAATATACAAGCATTTTCTATAAAACTTGGGAATAGCTCTTGATTTTCTTTTTAGGAAGTAGATTGATCAATAGAATGCGTGAATAATTTATAAAGCGTTTCCTTTCGCTTCTGCCAATTTTTATCTCCCTTAAACTGAATGGTTAAGCCTTCTTTGGTGGTAAAATTGCCTTTTAATTTGTTCCCGCTTTTAAGCACCTTGAGAAATTCAGGGTAACGCATTTTGCAAGAATAACGATTGACCCATTCATCTTCATCTTTTTGTTTAATAAAGAATTGTTTGAAACTGTCTATATATATTTCTTTACTTGTTAATGAATCATTATCCTCAAGGCTTGGCTTCAAAACAAGCCTTTTTAAACTCTCAATGGGTTCAACGCCATTCAGGTAAAAATTCATACGAACATTGGGCGAATCAAGAGTGTCTGATGTGTTAATTGTAAAATCCGGCATAAATTCATAATCTACATCGTTTGTAACCGAAAACTCTGTAGTCTTTACGTAGTAAAGCTTACCATTCTTTTTAGTCCTGGTCTTTAAGTAATCGGAAGTTTGAACAGCGCAGCTGCTTATAATAAGTAGTAAAACAAGGAAAAGCATTGGAAAAGCACCACTATTGGTTGGTTTCATTTTAAACGGGATTTAAGGCTACTTTCACCAAAATTTTGGTTTGGCTTGGTCATTAGGTTTGACAGTAAGTATTTAAGTAGCAAAGGTAGGATAAATCTTTAGCCTGAAGAGAGGGCAAATGAAATTAAAATACCCCAAAAACTGCTTCTTTTACAGTTTTTGGGGTGAAATTTTTAATTACCATATACATAAATGGTATAAGAGGAATAAATTCCCAAAATACTGGTGGTTTCATAATCAACATGAGAAATTTCACTGATTCCTGCTGAATTAGCAGCAGTGTTGATACTGGCATCACCAGTTGCAATTATTCCAAGAATGTTAGAGGCAGAGCCTTCACCTACTTTTGATCCAACATTATTGGACGTTGCTGTTACGGGCCCTTTAACACCTGTATAAATTCCTGCTGGGGGGACAGGTGTATTCATGTTTCCCTGGAGAGCTACGCAACTTGTGAATGTGAAGGCAATTGCCAGTACTAATGCTAAGCCGGTAAGTTTTCTGATAATGTGTGCCATAATGCAAGGTTTTTATTTTACAATTCAAGGCAAATCTAAGAAGTTTTAGCATTTTTTAAAATGTGTTTTATATAAAAGTGGTTTTTTTGGTATTAAATGAGAGAAATTGCTTTTTCTACACGTTGTAAGTTAGCAATTGCATCGGAATATTTTATAAGAAAGTTGGGCAACTTGTGTAAATTTGGTCAATAAATGTTTCATAAAATCAATTAATTGCGCGTATGCATGAATTTTTTACCAGTTAGTGGCTTTTAAGAGATCACTCAAAAACGCTTCTGACTTGTCAAACTGTCAGACTCTTAATTGGCAAGGTTGTTGACCAATTGGAAAGAAACCGTCAAAAAATTAGACAAAAACTATGAAACAAGGGAATCTAGGGGTTCAAACTGAGAATGTACTTCCGATTATCAAGCGTTTTCTCTACTCCGATCAGGAAATTTTCTTGAGGGAATTGGCATCGAATGCAGTAGATGCAACCCAAAAGATGCAAACAATCGCCAATAGCGGGGAATATGAAAAAGATCTCGGTGACCTTACCATTAAGGTTCAATTAGATTCTGAAAATGGCACATTGTCTATAATAGACCGTGGTATTGGTATGACCGAGGATGAGGTGGTGAAATATATCAATGAGATCGCTTTTTCCAGTGCCGGTGAATTCATGGAACAATTCCAGAATGAACAGGAAAAAGGGCAAATAATCGGGAAATTCGGACTTGGCTTTTATTCCGCTTTTATGGTAGCTGACCAGGTAGAGATTAATACTTTATCTTACCAAGAAGGGGCGCAACCAGTAAAATGGACGGGGACCGGCGAATCTACCTATCAAATTGACGAAGCCGAGAAGGAAGACCGGGGTACAGAAATTAAATTACATATTTCAGAAGATGCTAAGGAGTATCTGGAAAAAGAAAGAATCAAAAATCTCCTGAGTAAGTATTGCGGATTCATGCCGATTGATATTGAGTTCGATGGGGAGGTTATCAATGACACCAACCCCATTTGGCTTCAGAATCCATCGGAATTAACAGCCCAGAATTACAAGGATTTTTACCAGAAACTTTATCCCGGTTCGCAGCCGCCTTTATTCTGGATCCACCTCAATGTGGATTACCCATTTAACCTTACCGGAATTCTTTATTTCCCAAAATTGACCTCTGGTTTGGAAGGTCAGCGCAATAAAATCCAACTTTACAGTAACCAGGTTTATGTGACGGATGCTGTAGATGATATTGTCCCTGAATTCCTGACGCTTTTACATGGGGTAATGGATTCTCCGGATATCCCTTTGAATGTTTCAAGGAGCCACTTGCAGGCTGATAGCAATGTTAAGAAAATTAGTAATTACATTGTAAAAAAAGTGTCTGAAAAGCTGGAAAGCCTGTTTAATGAGGACCGTAAAGAATATGAAGACAAGTGGAATGACATTCACGTATTCCTCAAATATGGTTACTTAACTAACGATAAATTTAAGGAAAAGGCCAAGAACTTTATACTTTTGAGTAATGTGGATGGTAAACGATCAACCATTGAGGAATACAAAGAAAATATTAAAGACCTTCAAACGGATAAGGATGGTAAGCTGGTTTTCCTTTACACGACTGATAAAGAAAGTCAGCATACTTACATAGAAGCTGCTAAGAAACGGGAATATGATGTATTAGAGCTTGATCATCCAATAGATAGTCATTTTATCCAAACTTTAGAAGGAGAAGAGGAGAATATATCGATTAAGCGGGTTGATTCCGATACCCTGGATAAATTGATCGATAAGGGTGAGCACACCGAATCAGCGCTTAGCGAAGATCAACAGAATCAGTTAAAGGAAGTGTACCAAAAAGTTATCAATGATGAACAGGCCAATGTGGAGGCTGAAGCCCTTTCACCGGATGATCCGCCCCTTGTGATCACGCAGGGCGAATTCGAGCGCCGGATGAAGGAAATGTCCCAGCTGAGCGGGATGGATATGAGCCAGATGCCCACCAGCTTGAATGTGAAGATCAATACCAATCATTCCCTTGCCAATAAAATGTTGGTTGAGCCGGATGAAAATAATAAAGAACTTTTTGCCAAAGAGGCTTATGATCTGGCCCGCTTATCCCAGGGAACGTTGAAAGGTGAAGACCTGAGCGAATTTGTCAACAGGACTTTGTCCCTCATGGATCAGCAAAAGCAGTAACGTTTTGAGAAATTCTGCGTAGCTTCCAAGCAAATTGGCTTAATGCCAGAAAGTTAAAACCCGGTTATCCAATAACCGGGTTTTTTAATTTCAAAAGATTTCTGAATCATTGTTTTAGCTCGTTTTAATCAATAAATTTGACTGGTAGTTTAAAGCCTAAGGAATCATGAAACTCGTTTTGCTATGACCAATACCCAAAGTTCTTTCTCCAGTAAGTTACCAGGTATTAAAAAGAGTATTTTTTCAGAGATGTCTGCGCTGGCTAATGAGCACCAGGCCATCAATCTTTCTCAGGGTTTTCCGGATTTTAATTGCCCCGATGAATTAATAGACCGTGTAACGCATTACATGAAAGAGGGCTATAATCAATACCCGCCGATGCCTGGTGTATACTCTTTAAAGGAAAAGATCGCTGAAAAAGTGAAAGCGCTGTACGGTACTGAATATGACCCGGACAAGGAGATTACTATCACAGCTGGTGCTACACAGGGGCTACATTGCGCTATATCTACCCTTGTGCGGGAACATGATGAGGTGATCATCATTGAACCGGCTTATGATGCCTATTTGCCTTCTATTCTACTGAATAAGGGTACACCTAAATACCTTCAGCTTGATCCGCCTGATTTCAAGATAAACTGGGACCAGGTTAAGAAACTGATCACGTACCGTACGCGGGCTATCCTTATTAATACACCGCACAACCCATCTGGTATGGTGATGGGTAAAAATGACATGGAGCAACTGGAAAAAATCGCTGCTAACTATGACATTTTTATCATAAGCGATGAGGTTTATGAACACATGGTTTTTGATGGGAATGAGCACCAAAGTATCTGCCGGTATCCTAACATTAGGCAAAATGCCTTTGGCGTTTTTTCCTTTGGTAAGACTTATCACACAACAGGCTGGAAAATCGGGTATGTTTTGGCTCCGGAGCATTTGACCCAAGAATTCCGGAAGGTTTTTCAATATGTTATGTTTGGTGTTTCCACCCCCATGCAGTATGCCTATGCAGATTACCTGGAGTACAAAGATCATTACCTGGATCTAAATGATTTTTACCAGGCAAAACGTGACTACTTCAGGGAATTGATTAAAGACTCCCGTTTTAAAATACTCCCCGCTGATGGAACATATTTCCAATGTGTTGATTTTAGCCATATTTCTGATGAGAGCGATGTGGATTTTTGCAAGCGCTTAATAACTGAATATGGTGTTGCAGCAGTTCCCTTATCTGTTTTTTACCATGAGGGCATTGATAATCAAATCATCCGGTTCTGCTTTGCTAAACAGGAATCAACCCTCAAAAAAGCAGGAGATATTTTATGCAAGATCTAAATGTTTCATTGGTACAACCTGATATAGCATGGGAAAATAAAAGTGCTAACCTTGAAAAGTATGACAACCTTCTGAAGGAGGTCATAAACCCTGATGTTGTTGTTCTCCCGGAAATGTTCAATACAGGATTTTCTATGAAAGCACCCGACCTGGCAGAATCAATGGATGGCCAATCAATAGAGTGGCTGGCAGAAAAAGCCAAAAGATTACAGTCCGTTGTTATGGGGAGTCTCATTATAGAAGAGAGAGGAAACTATTATAACCGTTTAGTTTGGATGCAACCGGATGGACAAAGGCATACCTACGATAAGCGCCACCTATTTTCCATGACCGAAGAACCCAAATATTTTACCCCCGGCAAAGCTAAATTAATTGTTGAATGGAAAGGGTGGAAAATATGCCCCATGGTTTGCTTTGATCTTCGTTTTCCCGTTTGGATCAGGAACGCTGAGGAATATGATTGTTTCATTGTGAACGCCAACTGGCCTGAAAGGCGAAGTAATCATTGGCGAACATTCCTGCAGTCAAGAGCTATAGAAAACCAGGTATATTGCATTGGCGTTAACCGTGTAGGAAAAGATGGCAATGAAGTTTACTTCTGTGGCGATTCAATGGTTGTTGACCCATTAGGAGAACCGAGGGTTCATACAAAACACAGCGAGCAGGTGCTGAATTATACGCTTGATTACGAAGAAATAAGAAAAATCAGGCGCTACATGCCTTTTTTAAAAGAGCGAGACCAGTTCAATCTTTTGTAATTTCAGCTATTAATCGAGCCACTTTTCTTTTTCTTCTGGGTGGTTATTTAAATACGTTTCGGTTTTATTGATTTTTTTCTCCAGGCTTTTTACAAATGTACTCCTGGGATATTTGTCCTTATAATCTCTTAATAGTTTTTTGAAAAAATCCAGGTCCCTGAAGAGTTGAATTCTAACGGCTATTATGGGAGCTGCGATTGATTTGTCGTCCCAGGCTTTTTTAACAATTGATTTCAAAGCCTTGAACTTCTGTTTTTTTGTTCGCTTATTCAGTTTATTCAGCTTTTCCCGGAGTTTTCTGCGTTTCTGGGTATTTTCTTCGTTATCAATAGCCTTCTTGAGTGAGTCATCCATTTTATTGAACTTCTCAAGTTTTTTGTAAAGCGTTTTCAGGTACCGGGTATCTTTAGCCCCGTCACCCTCTACCGTGTAATCACCTATGTTATCTATGTCAGTTTCTACGTGAAGAACACCCCCGGTTAATACAACATGAAAGGATTGACTTGGGAGACGGACTTGGTAAAGGCCTGGACGAGGTATTTTACCACCAAACCGAAAGCGGCCCTGTTGATTAACAACGCTGGTAGCCACAGGATTTACATCCGCGCCAATTCCCAGTTTATCCAGAATAACCTCGGAATCACCACCCCCTTCAATGACTCCCTGCAAAATAAAGTTTAGACTATCACCGCTTTTACCTGGGGTTTCACTCTTAGCTTTCTCAATGAGTTGGGTTTCATTTTCACTGGATTTTATATCCGTTTCTTGATTACTTGATTGTTTTGCCTCTTTGTTGCTATTGGATTTCACCTCATCATTGCTATTTCCTGAATTGGTTTTTTGTTTATCCTGGCACATTACCATAACCGGCAATAGCAAAAGGGATACATAGAAGGCTGTTTTTCGCATAACTAAACATTTGTTTTTGACAATTCTTCTTCGAGCATATTATTCACTTTTTTAGGCTCAGCTTTACCTTGCGATTTTTTCATGATTTGACCCACAAAAAAGCCAATAAGCCCGGTTTTACCATTCTGGTACTCTTCCACTTTTTGGGGATTGTTCTGAATGACCTCATTTACAAGCCCTTTCAAGAAATCGTCATCGCTTACTTGTATCAAATTAAGCTCATTAGCAAGGGTTTCCGGATCCTTTCCTGGTTGTTTGATCTGTTCATCGAACAACGTATTGGAAGCCATGGAAAAATTGAGCTTATCTTCCTGGATCATTCCTATAATTTTGGCAATTTGTTCAGGGGTTAGCGGGAAATCTTCCATATGGACAGCGTTCTCATTTAAATAAGAACGAATTGGCCCAATCATCCAATTGGTAGCGGCTTTATAGTCATCGCAATGTTTAAGTATGGCTTCAAAGTACTCTGAAAAAGCTTTTTCAGAAGCCAGTAAGTTGGCATCATAAGGCTTTAAGCCGAAATTTTCCCGGTATTTGTGCTCTCTTTCTCTGGGTAATTCGGGAAGTTGGCTTTTGAGTTCATCCAGGTCACTCTGCGTTAAAACAAACGGGGGTATGTCAGGATCCGGGAAGTAACGGTAATCTTCAGCCATTTCCTTGGTCCTCATTTCGAATGTTTTATTGTTCACCGGATCATAGCCCAGCGTAGCATGTTGAACTGCTTTTCCCTCCTCAATCATATCAACCTGTCTTTTAAATTCATAGTCCAAAGCTTTCTGAACATTACGAAAGCTATTAAGATTTTTAATCTCGACTTTGGTACCAAAGGCTGACGCATCGTTTTTCATGACAGAAATATTAACGTCACAACGGAGACTACCTTCTTCCATATTACCGTCACAGATTCCTAAATAACGTACTATTTTACGGATCTCTACGAGATAATGATAAGCTTCAAGCGGGTAATTGATGTCAGGCTTACTCACTGTTTCTATGAGTGGTACACCAGCCCGGTTCAAGTCTACCAGTGAATAAAATGGGTCTAAATCGTGAATGCTTTTACCGGAATCTTCTTCCAAAATGATCTTTTCAATACCTACGTTTTTATCATTCCCTTCAATATCGGGTATGGTTAAGTAACCATCTGTACACAAAGGTGTTGTGTACTGGGTAATTTGGTATCCTTTGGGTAAGTCCGGGTAAAAGTAATTCTTGCGGGCAAAATGGGTTTCCTTATTGATGTCCGAATTAGTCGCCAAACCCATTTTAAGTGCATAATGCAATGCCCCTTTATTTGGCTTAGGCAATGTGCCGGGATGACCAAGGGAAACAGGACTAACCTGGGTATTGGGTTCGCTACCGTATTCGTATGGGTCTTCTGAAAATTGCTTGCTGTTAGTCAAAAGCTGGGCGTGAACCTCTAATCCAATGACCGCTTTGTATTCATTATAGGGTGACTCCATAATGTTTTGGCTTAAAAATTTTTGAATGCTATTGCCAACTTAACTAAGATGACTTTTTATTAATTCCTTACCTTTCTTTAAAGCCTGGCTAATTTTAGCCGGGTTTTTACCTCCCGCTGTAGCAAAGAAATCTTTGCCGCCACCGCCACCATCGATTTCGGCAGCTATATCATTGATAATATTGCCGGCTCTGAGGTTATAAGGGCCAATCAGCGGCTCTGGTATGACTAACCAAATGCTGGCTTTTTCCTCAAAAGCAGCCCCTAAGAGGATAATCGCTTCTGGTTTATTGTTTTTAAGGTCAAAAGCTAAATCCTTACCGGCTTGGGGAGAGTCAATCTTGATCTCATCTGCAATTAAATCAACCTGACCATCTTTAAGTTTCTCTGGTTGTTTTAAAAGGTTGTCCCTTATAGCTTTCACTTTTTCTTGCTGATAAGCTTCTATTTGTTTCTCCAGCTTTTTATTGGTTTCTATAAGGTCTTTGATGGATCTAACCGGGTTATTGGGATTTTTCAGGACACTTTGTACTTCATCAAGTGTATCAATTTGTTCATTGACATACTTTTCAGCTTCCGCGCCGGTTACAGCTTCTATTCTTCGAATGCCGGCAGCTACGGAAGTTTCCTGGGTAATCTTGAATAAGCCAATACTGCCTGTGGATTCTACGTGCGTACCGCCACACAGTTCTTTTGAGTAACTGTTATCAAAAGTTATTATCCTTACATAATCCCCGTACTTTTCACCAAATAAAGCCGTTGCCCCTTTGTTCATAGCTTGTTGGATGGGTATGCTCCGTTCTTCCTCCCTTGGTATATTCTCACGGATCTTTTGGTTAACCCGCCTTTCTATATCCCTGATGTCTTGGTTAGATAGCTTGGTGAAGTGGGAAAAGTCAAATCTTAAATACTCAGCATTGACCAAGGAACCCTTTTGGTCTACATGGCTACCCAGTAGTTCTTTCAGGGCGGCATGCATCAAATGAGTAGCGGTGTGGTTCCTTGCAGTGAGTTCACGTTTTATGCGATCTACCTCTGCCGCAAAATCGGATTCAAGATCATTGGGAAGCTTGTCAGTAATATGGATGATGAGGTTATTTTCTTTCTGGGTATCTTTTACCTGAATCGTTTCCTGATCATTGTAAATTTGGCCGGTATCGCCAACCTGGCCGCCGCTCTCAGCATAAAACGGTGTTTGATCAAGTACGATTTGGTAATTCACCTGTTTCTTTGTCTCAACTTTTCTGTAGCGCAGGATTTTGACTTGTGTTTTCAAATGGTCATATCCAATGAAGGTAGACTTTTCTCCTTCACGCAAGATCTGCCAATCACTTGTTGTTACTTGCGAGGCTTTCTTAGAACGGGCTTTCTGAGCTTCAAGCCCTTTCTGAAATCCTTTTTCATCAACCGTTAAGCCATGCTCATTAGCCATTAACCGGGTTAAGTCAAGCGGAAAACCGTAAGTGTCATACAATTCAAAAGCAAAATCTCCCGGAATGGTATCTGCATCAAGGATTTTGACCTTCTGTTCAAATAGCTTGGTCCCAACAGATAGGGTACGTAGGAAGGATTGTTCTTCTTCCTGTATGACCTCGCTTATAAAATCTTTTTGCTCTTTGACTTCCGGGAAAATATCACCAAACTGGTTGGCCAATACTTCTACCATTTCATGCATGAATGGAGAATTGGCTCCCAGGTACTGAAAGCCATACCGAACACCCCTTCTGAGAATACGCCGGATAACGTAACCAGCACCTGTATTAGAAGGCAATTGTCCATCCCCGATTGCGAAGGTAATAGCCCTGCTGTGATCTGCTACAACCCGAAGAGCAATATCTGTTTCCTCAGATTCACCGTATTGGATTTTGTATTTATCTGAGATGTATTGAATGAGTGGCTGAAAAATATCTGTATCGTAGTTGGAGTCCTTATTCTGAAGCACGGCTGTGAGTCTCTCCAAACCCATACCGGTATCGATATGCTTTTTGGGAAGTGCTTCTAAGGTGCCATCCTGGTACCGGTTGAACTCTATAAAAACCAGGTTCCATAATTCAATTACTTCCGGATGATCTTGGTTGACCAGGTTTTTTGCGTCTTCTTGCTCCCTCTCAGCCTTAGCCCTGAAGTCGTAGTGGATTTCAGAACTTGGGCCGCAAGGGCCAACTTCCCCCATTTCCCAGAAATTTTCTTCCTTCCCGTATTTTAGAATGCGATCTTCGGGAACTAAGGTCTGCCATATTTTATAGGCTTCTGTATCCTCAGATAAGTTTTGTTGATCATCTCCCTCAAATATTGTTACGTAAAGCCTTTCAGGCTCAAGGCCATATTCATTGGTTAAGAGATCCCAGGCATATTCAATGGCTTTTTGCTTGAAATAATCACCGAATGACCAATTGCCTAACATTTCAAACATCGTGTGATGATAGGTGTCGTGCCCTACTTGCTCAAGGTCATTGTGCTTTCCGGAAACCCTGAGGCATTTTTGCGTATCAATCACCCGCGGGTATGCAGGTTCCTCATTTTCGAGGAAAATATCCTTGAATTGATTCATGCCGGCATTAGTGAACATCAAGCTTGGATCATCCTTAACAACAATCGGAGCAGAGGGAACAATTTTATGATCCCTGGCTTGAAAATAATCAAAAAACTTTTGCCGGATTTCCGATACTTGCATACGGGTTCTTGTGTTTTTTTAAGCTAACAAATTTCAACAAAAATTTTGGTTTCACCGGATATTCAAAAGTGTTTAGCCATTAAGCTGTACTTCCTGCATAAAATGCCAGGATCCAATCCAAACTTGAATTAACCGTATTTATAAAATGATTAAAAAGATCGGTTATTTGTTTAAGACCTTGGGTGAAAATCCTCAATGACAGACTTGAGATAACTTTGATCAAGATGCGTATAAATTTCAGTAGTGGTGATGGACTCATGCCCCAACATTTCCTGAACTGCCCTTAAATCAGCGCCTCCTTCTACCAAATGGGTGGCAAAAGAATGCCTTAAGGTATGAGGACTTACTTGCTTTTCAATTCCAGCATTTTTAGCAGAATTTTTGACAATATTGAAAATCATAACCCGGGTTAAGCTTTTCCCTCTTCTATTCAGAAATAAGGTGTCTTCGAACCCTCTTTCGATTACTTGTTGGCTACGGACTTCCTTAATGTAGATCGCCATTTGGTTAGCAGCTGATTCACTAAGGGGTACTATCCTTTCTTTATTTCCCTTTCCTATGACAACAATGTACCCCTCCCTGAACCGTATATTAGAGATTTGCAGTGATATGAGTTCTGATACGCGGACACCGCAACTGTATAGCACTTCTATTATGGTCAGGTCTCTTTCTCCCTGTGGATGAGTGCGGTCTATGGATTTAAGGATTTGCTCCACTTCCTCAACCTCTAGAACATCTGGTAAATACTGGCCTATTTTGGGCATGCTAATATCCTCAGTGGGCATGTAACTCAGGATATTTTCTTCATACAAATAATGGAAAAATTGCTTTAGGCTGGAGATAAGGCGAGCTTGGGTTTTCTCACTCAAACCCATTTGATTGATGTACTGAATGTATTCTCTTATAATGTCCGGGCTTACGGTGGTTATAGTAACCTCGCGGTCTGTCATTTGCAGATAATCAGTGAATTTCCGGATATCCCTGAGGTAGTTTTCCTGCGAATGAACGGAAAGGCCTTTCTCTAATCGCAAATAAGTTTCAAAACCTTTAAGGTAGGTATCCCACATGACCCAATGGCTTAAACAGGTTTATATTAGTTGATTTACACTTAGATGTAAAGCAGTATAGCTACTAATTTATTAACCGTTTCAAAAACAACCTATAAAGGTTAGCTTTTTCATTCTTCCTTAGCCTCATATTGACTTTTGGTTAAGCCAAATACCGGTTGCTGAACCTGGTTTTTTAAAAGGTCTTCCATGGTCTCCCGCTCGCGTATGAGGTATGATGAGCCTTGATAAGTCATGATTTCTGCTGGTCGAAACCTGGAGTTGTAATTGGATGCCATACTAAAACCGTAGCCGCCGGCATTGTGGAAGGCCAGAATATCACCTTCCCGAACTTCGTGTAGCTTTCGGTCTGTTCCAAATGTATCGGTCTCGCAGATATAGCCCACCACGGTATAAACCCGGTTTTTGCCGTTGGGATTACTAATATTGGTTATGTGATGGTAACCATCATATAACATGGGCCGTATCAAGTGGTTCAATCCTGAGTCCACACCTGCAAAAACGGTCGAGACAGTTTGTTTGATCACGTTGACTTTCGTAAGGAAATAGCCAGCTTCGCTAATCAGGAATTTACCCGGCTCAAACCATAATGCCAGATCCTTGCCATATTCTTCGCAAAATTGGTTAAAGCGATCGCTAACTTTTCTGCCAAGTTCATCCACATCAGTTACCACGTCATCCTCTTTGTAAGCTACCTTGAAGCCCGATCCAAAATCTATGTAGTTTAAATCCGGGAATTGGAAGGCTGTATCAAGCAATACTTCCAGGCCATTTAAAAAAACGCCGGTATCAAGGATATCTGACCCTGTATGCATGTGAATACCTTCAACCCGGATGTTGTTCGCGCTAACTACCCTTAAAACATGCCGTAACTGGTGTATGGAAATGCCAAATTTCGAATCAATATGCCCGGTCTGGATATGGGAATGGCCACCTCCTAGTAAGTGAGGATTAATACGTAGGCAAACAGGCACCGAATCACCATATTCGTGGCCGAATTGCTCTAAGAGGGAAATGTTATCAATGTTGATATGGACTCCTCGCTCAATACCTTTCTTAATTTCTTGTATAGAAATACAATTAGGAGTGAAAAGGATTTCGGAAGGGTCGAAGCCAGCTTTGAGCCCCATATCTACTTCCTGGATGGAAACTGTATCCAGCCCAGCTCCTAATTCCCTTAAAAAGCTCATTATGTTAAGGTTGGTATTGGCTTTACAGGCATAAAGAACTCGGTGATTCACTTGGCTAAAGGCTTCCTTTAGCTGATGATATCGCTCCTCAATCTTATCTGCTTCATAAACATAAATTGGGGAATCGTAGTAGCTTACTAGCTCTTTTCCTGTTACCCCGCCAAATTCATATTCTCCGTTATTAAAGTTCATTAAATCTTATTTTTAATAGTGCGAAATTATTGTTTTAAAAAATTCAAGTTTCCCTTATGAGCGCCTGAAGTCTTTTATTAAGGGTAATAAAGACGGCTACAGGTTAATAGCTTTTAATTCCAATGACAAAATCCCGTTGATTTAGGTTTAGGATGATAAACTCCTTTGACTAATGCAAAACCTGAATTAATCATTTTGCAAAAGGAAGGGAGGGGCTAATTGTTTAAAAGCGACTACGGTCGTATATCGGAGGGACATCTTCATCAAGGTATTTAGGGCGGTTCAGGATATCAGAAAAAATCACGGCTGCTACAGGGTCAAATTCTTTAACATGATGCTGGATCTTTTTGGTTTCTTCCCTTCTTTGCTTTGCTAAACCTTGACGACTGTAAGCATTTCGTCTCTTTCTCTGATATGCCTTCTTTTTAGTCCTTTGATAGGATTGCTTGTCACTTCTTTGGAATGCTTCCTGTTTTGGGCGATCATAGGATTCTTCGGAACGGTAACCATCGGGTGTATTTTGTTGGTTATCCATATCCCTTTCGCCACCCGGAGGCGTGAAATCTTCAGACTGGGAGGTGAATGGGTTAGGTTCTTCAAAAGGGGTAGGTTCAGGCTTTTGAGGCTCATGAGGGGCGGGTTTATCTTCAGTTTTGGTAGGTTTTTGTTCAGATTCTACATCTTCAAATTCCTTTGGGTCAGGAAAGAGATCATCGAAAGGGGAGGAAGGTTCTTCATTCTCTTCAGCGGGTTTCCCTTTTCCCGGTCTTTGCTTGTCCTGCTCCTTATAATTCTGAACTGTAGAATAGATGAAACTGCCAATGATGATTAGAATGGTAATGATAGTACCGAAATCCATACCACGTTATTTGATTTTAAGCAAAGTTAAAACAATTTAACCCTAATAGTTTTTTAAAAGATTCATTAATGATTTTTGAATAAACAGGAAATGAAGATTGATTTTTTACCAAAAGGCAAATTTTCCTTATACCTTTGCAGCGAAATTAAAAATTAAATTTTAGCCGTATGAAGCAAGTTCATAATTTTAGTGCCGGGCCTGCTGTTTTGCCCAAAGAAGCGATTGAAGCATCGATTAGTGGAATGCGAGATTTTAAGGAATCCAACTTATCTGTAGTGGAAGTATCGCACAGGAGTGAGGTCTGGAGTGAAATGATGGATGAGGTGACCCAATTGGTCCGCAAGCTATTGAATGTTCCCGAAGGTTATTCAGTGTTGTTTTTACAGGGAGGAGCTACCACCCAATTTGCCATGGCTCCCATGAATCTTTTACCTTCAGACGGGAAGGCTGCTTATTTAAATACCGGTAATTGGACCAAAAAGGCTATAAAAGAAGCTAAAAAATTTGGCAACGTTGAGGTAGTTGCCTCATCGGAAGATAAAAATTTCTCATACATACCCAAGGATTATGAAGTTCCCTCAGATGCTGCTTATATGCACGTCTGCACAAATAATACGATTTTTGGTACTCAAATGAAGTCTTTCCCCAATGTTGATTGCCCCTTGGTAGCTGATATGTCATCTGAGATCATGAGCAGGCCAATTGACGTTTCTCAGTTTGACTTGATCTATGCTGGCGCTCAGAAGAATATTGGACCAGCCGGTGTAACTGTCGTGATTGTCAATGATAAGATTCTCGGAAAGACGGACAGGGATATTCCTGAAATCTTTGACTACCGGTCCCACATTGACAAAGGTTCCCTTTTCAATACCCCGCCGGTACCTTCCATTTATATCGCCTACAATACCATGAAATGGATTGAGGAACAAGGAGGTATTAAAGCTATGCAAGACCGCAATGGTGAAAAAGCAAGGTTATTGTACGAGGAAATTGACCGGAACTCTTTATTTGAAGGCACTGCTGCTAAGGAAGATCGCTCACCCATGAATGCTACTTTTGTTGCCAAGGATTCTGAGTATGAAAGGAAATTCCTCCAGGAAGCAGAAGAGAACAATTTCGTAGGCCTGAAGGGTCACCGCTCTGTAGGTGGTTTTAGGGCGTCTATGTACAATGCCCTTTCAAGGGAAAGTGTCGAAGCCCTTGTAGAATTCATGCAGGATTTTGAAAAGCGGATTGGATAAGTTTTCCGTTTGTTTTGCATTGCAAATTTTGACTATTTCAAATTAAAATAAGGACAATTATGGCTAAAGTATTAGCAAATGACGGCATTGCCGATGAAGGCAAGCAAATTATGGAAGATGCCGGCTTCCAGGTAATTACTGACAAAATTGAACAAGATCAACTCAAGGATAACCTGAAAGAGTTTGATGCTATTCTGGTTCGTAGTGCCACGAAGATTACTGAAGATATCATTGATGCCAATACGCACTTGAAAATGATCGGCCGGGCAGGCGTTGGCGTTGATAACATAGCTGTTCAACATGCCGAATCCAAGGGAATTAAGGTAGTCAATACTCCAGCAGCAGCTTCCCTTTCGGTCGCTGAACTGGCCATAGGTCATTTAGCCGCAGGTGTTAGGTTTTTACCACAAGCTAACCGGCAAATGCCGGAAAAAGGCCATTCAGATTTTAAGAGCCTGAAAAAAGCCTTTTCCAATGGCATTGAGCTGCAGGGCAAAACGCTCGGTTTAGTGGGTATTGGCCGGATAGGCCAAGAAACTGCCAAAATTGCTTTAGGGGCAGGTATGAATGTTATTGTCTCTGATCCAATGGTTGATGAAATTACCATTGAGCTGGACCAAATTCAAGCCCAACCTAAGCCTTCAGTAAAACTCAAGAGCATTGCCAATGAAGAGCTTTTCAAGCAAGCAGACTTTATATCCCTGCACGTCCCATCATTGGATAAGCCACTGATCGATAAGGCAGCTTTTGATAAAATGAAAGATGGGGTAGGCATTATTAACTGCGCCCGAGGCGGTGTGATTGATGAAAATGCCCTTTTGGAAGCTTTGGATTCCGGTAAGGTAGGATTTGCCGGACTGGACGTTTTTGAGAATGAGCCAACACCCAACGAAAAACTTTTGAAACACGATAAGGTTTCCCTCACACCTCATATCGGTGCTTCATCTGTAGAAGGGCAGAAAAGGGTTGCTATAGAGATGGGCGAGAAAACAGTGGAAACCCTTAAGGGATAAGGAATTTTCTTTAAAATAAGCCTTATTAAAACCCCGTCCTTACGGGGTTTTTTTGTTGCCGGCAAGCGCTTTTACGGCTTATTTTATAGCCAAGCAAATTAAAGCAGTAAATAATGCTGGCTTTAACGTCAATTATTGCATTGCTATAAAGAATGTGCTCTATCCCCTTGGCTATTCATTGCGAGTGCTACATTTTTGTGGGAACGCCAAAGCCCGAATTCCATGGTCCAGTTTTCGCCTTTCCGGCCTTACAGGCCTCATGTTACCCATGTGGCAGAAGTTTCCTCAGCCACATTTGAGAAGCCCGATCAAGCAGATTACCCACGCGTAAAACCAACACATGGCTACAGCTTCTGGCAGGTTTTAAACCCTGGCTACTTCACTGATCGGGAGTTAACAGCAAAAGAATGGTACCAACAAGCAAGGACTCACCTGCAAAGGTTAATTGATAGGGATTGTATTACTAAGGAATCAGAGCCGGCTTTTTACGTTTACCAGCAGCGCTGTAGTGGTATTAACTATACTGGCATCATAGGCACCGTAAGTAATGATGATTACAAAGCAAACAATATCCGGACCCATGAATTGACAAAACCCGGAAAAGTTAAAGCCATAAGCAAGTTTTTTTATGAAGTCGGTATTAACGGTAGCCCAGTGCTTTTAACGTATCCGGATTCCCACGATTTGGAAGACTTTCTTTACCGAATAATGCAAAATCCGGAGTTGTACAATTTTACCAGTAAAGACGGGATTCAACATGCTGTTTGGCGTGTCACCAAAAGTGAGGATATAGCATCTTTGAAAAACCATTTTGAGGAAATCCCTGCCCTTTACATAGCTGATGGTCACCATAGGTGTGCTGCCAGTGCCCGCCTCAGTGGAGAAACAGGTGATCAGGAAGTTCAAAGCTTCATGGCCTGTTGCCTACCCGGTAAATCGTTGAATATTTATGGGTATCATCGTTTATTAAAGCACTTAAATGGTTATGAGGTGTCTGAAATCCTTGAAAAAGCCGAGGAGAAATTTGAAGTAGCTCCCATTCATGAAAAAAGGTTTCCTGAAAAAAGTGGAGAGATTGTTTGCTGGGCAGATGGACAATGCTGGGGGCTTTATCCGAAAGAAGAAACCGTGGCGACAGACTCTTATAAAGAAAAACTGGATGTGTACTTACTCCACAAGCATTTAATCGACCCTTTCTTAGTTTCAGGCAACCATAGAGAAGAAAATATCGTCTATGTAGAAGGAACGATCCGTTCGGACCGATTGGCAGTTAAAATGCAAGAAGAGGGTTATGGTGCTGTTTTTCTTTTACACCCGATTAGCGTGAATTTTTTGATGGATTTATCTGACAATGGGGAAACATTACCCCCTAAATCTACCTGGATCGAACCCAAAATGCGAAGCGGAATCTTTATACAGCACGTTAAATAGAAAGTTAAAATTTTGAAATTTTTGTTTTGTAAAGTACTTTTGTTAAAATTAAAATAATAAATTATGCTTAAACAAATTATTGGGTCCTTAGCCATATTGGTATCAGTTGGATTGTTGTTGAATGGGTGTGAAGATAAAAATCCAACATTCCAGGATCCTTGTCCGGCAGACACTTGTGATCCGTATGGCGGCATTGATAAACCACAGCCTGATACATCGGGAGGCGATGGATCAGATTCTACAGATGGCTCGGATTCAAGTAATAGTGATTCCGATGAGTTTGGCTTAGCTTTAACCGTAAGGGCTGAAACTTCTGGAGGCCAGAATGCACCTGTTAGAGGAAATGGTGTGAATGTTAAAATCTACAACTTTGATGGATCTGAATTATTAGTTACAGGGAATCCAGAGGAAGATAGCGGCAATGAGTGCGATAATGGTGAATTTAGTGCTTATTTTAACCCAGAGGCAGGCGAATACTTTGAAGCTAAGCAGTACCGGGTTACCGTTGATACATTTGATGTTGTGCTGAACGAATCAAATAATGATGATACAACTACCTGGTATCTTAATGAGAAAAAAATCCAACCTACTAAACCATCTTGTGATTCAACATGGAACTTTTCCACGGAAAATGTTGACCTTAAGAAGGTTAATTAAAACACAATTACAACTTTTTATTTAAGCAAAAAATCCGCCCTATGGCGGATTTTTTTTGCTTGGTGTTTGGCTTAAGGCATTACCTTTCCTTTAAAAGCTGCTTAGACATTTAGCTCGTGTAAAAGGGGCATAAAACCGTTTCACCGTCAATTCAAAGCTTTCATTTTTGCTTTCCTGAAAATACCTATAGATTTGCAGTAGCAAAGCATCAGTGTCCACCGTTTGGTGGGCTTAAAAGGGAATCCGGTGGAAATCCGGAGCAGTCCCCGCTGCTGTGAGCCTAATGGAGTGTTAGAACATTTCATTGTCTTATTCAAAGATGGTAGTGCTCCTTCATTGCCACTGTCTACCAAGCGGTAGATGGGAAGGCCGGCGCTTCCGGGCAAGCCAGAAGACCTGCTGCTGCTTTTGCCGTGTATAACCAGGCTTCCGGGGTAGAAGCTTGGGAATAGATACCTACTCGTGTATTTATTCCTTAACCTTCCCGTTTAGCCTGTTCAAATTTGAATTATTGTTTAACAAAAAAATGCAGTAGTTATCTATGTGTTATTTGAACAGGATTTTAATCCTAATTTTTAGTATTAGTTTGGTTGGGCAGGCGGCTGCCCAGGATTTAAAATTAAAACAAACCCTTGTTTTGAGCGGAGGTACCTTTGAACAATCACCGCCATACCAGGATCGTGCTTCAGTAGCTTTTTACAAACCCGATAACCAAAGCTATGAATTTGCCGACTCGATTTATGTAGAATCTGTACAAGATGCTGTCATTAAGGGTGATAATGCTTATTTAGCAGCTGAAGATTCCCTGATCAAATATGATCTTCAGAATTACAAAAGGGATGAAATCCAAACTTTTGAGAAATCAACGTTTTTAAGTATCAACGGTAATAAACTCCTTGCAGGGAACCGGCAAGGATTTGCCCCTGATCCGGAGCTACCATTCGTCAATGGCTGGACCATTCCTGGCTTAGACTCAACCTTAACGGCTCCTACCGATTCTTTGTACGAAGGCCTTGGCGATGCGCTGATTCACAATGACAAGCTTTACATTTCGCATAACATCGGTAAAGTGAATGCTTTTTCTGATTCATTGGGATTCCTGGCTGTCTATGACCTCCAGAATGAAAAATTTGAAAAAAATCATCGCTTGTACGACACGGGTGCGGGTATAGGTGAATTGTTTTATCACAATGGCAATATTTTAGGCATTTGCGGTAGAAATGGCCAAATAATGTCCTTGGATATTCAGAGTGAACAAATTACCTACAACAACTACTCCCTTTCGGGAACTATTGGTGTTTTTGACGATAAATTGTATGGTTATAACTTCAGCAATGAAATTATCGCTTACGATATTACTACCGAGCAAACCCAGAATACAGGGATTCAATTCTCAAGCAGCCAAAATAACTCGGTTAATGCCTTCAACTATGATACATTGAATGACCAATTTTACATTGCACAAACCAATTTTTTTGATACGGGTTTTCTACAGATCTACAATGCAGACGGGTCGCTTGACACAGCTTTTCCTACAAACGTTTCTCCGAATAGCATTGCTTTTGATTATTTCATTGATGAAAGGCCTAAAGCCCAAAACGATTACGACACTTTAAAAGGAAAAGAAAGTAAACAGATTTCAGTACTTGACAATGATACCGATCCAGAGGGAGAATCGCTTAGCTTGACTTCCATTGTTAAAAGTGCTAACAATGGAGTGGATAGCATTGCCGGTAATGCGGTTTATTACCAAGCCATCAATACCAATTATGAAGATACTATTGCTTACGAAGTATGCGATCCGGGGAATCAGTGTGACACTGGTTATCTTTATATTCAAGTTGATGCTAATCAAGCCCCGGTTGCCCGAGCGGATTACGACACTTTAAAAGGAAAAGAAAGTAAACAGATTTCAGTACTTGACAATGATACCGATCCAGAGGGAGAATCGCTTAGCTTGACTTCCATTGTTAAAAGTGCTAACAATGGAGTGGATAGCATTGCCGGTAATGCGGTTTATTACCAAGCCATCAATACCAATTATGAAGATACTATTGCTTACGAAGTATGCGATCCGGGGAATCAGTGTGACACTGGTTATCTTTATATTCAAGTTGAGGCTAATCAAGCGCCGGTTGCCCGAGCGGATTATGACACCCTAATGGTTAATGAAAGTAAGAGTATAGCTGTTCTGGGCAATGATTCAGATCCGGACAATGATTCTCTAAGTCTTACTGCTATTATTGATAGCGCTTCTAAAGCTAAAGATAGTATTGCAGGGGATGAAATTCATGTAAGTGCTACTGCCACCGGTGAAGACTCTATTACTTATGAAGTTTGTGACGGTAATGAAGCTTGCGATACCGGAAAAGTTTATCTTTTCATAAGCGCTACCATAGGTATGCAAGATGAAGTAAACAAATCTGCCATTCATGTTTATCCAAACCCAGCTAATCAAACCATTAATCTGAATGTTACGGAAAATGTAGATAGCCGGTTTGATGTGACCATCTTTAGCAGCAATGGTCAGACTCTCATCAATGAGAATAACCAGGTTTTTCATAGAGGTAATAAGCGTGATTGGAATATAGAGGACTGGGAAACTGGTGTTTACTTCATTCGTTTGCAGAATGATGATCAAACCATTACCAAAAAGTTTATTAAAGAGTAAGAAGTGATAAAAAACTTCGGCGCAGGTTTAATATGCTTGCGCCGGGGTTTAAGAATACTTTACTATGTTTAGATGGCTTATTTACCTATTCACTATTGGCATAAGCCTTTCAGTTTTTAAGCCTGCCAAGGCTAACAATCTACAATTGGAAGACCTGCAGTTAGTGGATAGCCAAACGGTGAAATTTAATGTAAAGTGGAATAATAGCTGGAACCTTGAAGGTCTCAAACCTCCTTATAACCATGATGCAGCGTGGGTTTTTCTAAAATTCACTTCTGATGGAAAAGAATGGAAACACTTAGATATTGATCCAGGTAATTCGGCTCATTCTGTAAAGGCTCAGGATAGCCTTTTTTTAACACTTCAGCCAACTAATGACCAGAAAGGGGTTTTAATAAAAAGCCTCTTACAGGGAAGTGGTGATATACCTGTCACCACCACTAAATTAAAGCTTGCCAACCCTATTCTATCTGAACAATATGCCATAAGGGTATTTGGCACCGAAATGGTACATGTGCCAGAGGACAGTTTTTACCTGGGAGATGAAGCAAGCAACTTCCGGTTCAAAAAGGCTAAGACCGGTAAGCCTTATCATATTAGTGGTGAAGGTGGAATTCAAACAGGGGATCAAACCGGTCAATTAACCGCTGATAGTCAATATAAACCGGGGGCCAATATTCCCGGATCTTACCCGAACGGCTATAACGGCAAGTATGTGATGAAATATGAGGTATCCCAAGAGCAATATGTGGATTTCCTGAATACGCTTTCTCCTGACCAGCAAGCTCAGCATATTGATAAAAATCCCAGTAGTTCGGCCGGTACATTTGCCTTCAATAGTGGGCCCGCTGGCCGGAACGGTATCGTTATAAAAGAACCAGTAGAAGGTGGTTACCCTGCTAAATTTGCTTGCAATGTTCAGCAGGACGGTACTTATGATGACAAAGATGATGGTCAAACCCGGGCATGCAACTACTTAAAATGGTCTGATCTGGCAGCTTACCTGGATTGGGCGGGACTTAGCCCTATGACCGAGCTAACATTTGAAAAGGTGTGCAGGGGACCTGAGCAGCCCGTTAAAAAAGAATTTGCCTGGGGCACAAAAAAAGTAACAGATGCCAATACCATTGAAAAAGATGGCACAATTTACGAAAAGGCGGTTGATAAACTGCCATCCAACCATGGTATAGCAAGCCACGGTTATAGAGGTCCAAAAGGTCCGCTAAGAAATGGTTTTGCTACTAACGATACAAGTACACGCCTTTCCGGTGGAGCGTCTTATTATGGTGCCCTTGAGTTGAGTGGCAACCTATGGGAAATTTGCGTAGTGGTGAATGAAAAGGGATTGGATTTTGACGGTAGCCATGGTGATGGTAAACTGAGTGAGAGCGGCTTTGCCAATGAAAAAAGTTGGCCGGATAAAGCAGGAAAAGGCGCCGGTTTTCGAGGAGGTGGCTGGAATAGTGGTATTATCCCGGGATTTCGTGACTTAGCGGTCTCTGATCGATTTTATGTTTTTGATAAACCCAGTAGCCGGCGAAATACGTCTGGCGGTCGCGGGGTAAGAAGGATTGAATGAAATGGAGATTAATCATGAATCATCATCTTTATAAAATTTTTTTACTATTTATTGCCTTTTTCTTAGCTGGCGGGATTGCCAGTGCCCAGTCTGCTTATTTCGGTGGAAAGGGTGACGGCCATGCTATGGCTGAGGTGAGCAAATTAGAAGAAGTTTCATCGCTAAAAACGAAGAATAACAATTCAATAGCTATCATTCCCAACCCGGTTAAAAAGGGTGATCGTCTGAGCATTTCTGGTTTATCAGCCGATTACCATTACACCTTCGAACTGCTTAGTATTGACGGAAGGCCGGTGAAGAAAGGTCATCTTTCCAATGATATAACCACTATTGGATTGGCTAATGTTCAACCCGGTATTTGGTTGCTCAAAATAAGTAGCGGCCGCATCCAACATTATGAAAAAATAGTGGTAACAGGTAAATAGCCCATGAAAGGTATATTAACCATAACACTCATTTTTACCGGCATGGGCCTTTTATCTGCTAATCAATCCCGAGCTCAGCTACCGGATACTTTGGAGCTCAATATTTTTGAATACCAAGAATACCAAGCCAATCCTTTACCAGGGGTAAAGATCTCCCGGATTGATTCGCAGGCAATTGATGAGCAGAGCCACCAAAATCTCGGGCATTTACTAACAACCCAAACACCTGTCTTTGTTAAATCATACGGATTAAGTGGGCTATCAACGCCATCCTTTCGTGGTACAGGTGCTTCCCACACACAAGTAGCTTGGAATGGCATTCCTGTTAATTCACCAATGAATGGCCTGTCTGATTTGAACTTATACCCGGTAGCTTTAATGGAGGGCTTATCACTGACTCATGGAGGTGGAGGTATGGCAAGTAGGCCGGGCGGCTTGGGTGGTCGGATTAATCTGAAGAACCGTACCAAATGGTCAAAGGGTATCAATGCTGGTTTAAGGCAAACTTTAGGAAGCTTTGGTAACCAGCAGACTTTTGGTGAGTTGGGTATTGGTAACGAAAAATGGCAAAGCCAATCAAAGGTTTATTATCGTTTAGCGGATAATGATTACCCATATACTAATTTAGCAAAAGCCGATGAGCCAAGGGAAAAGGAGGATAATGCTGCTTTTAGTCAATACGGGGTCATGCAGGATTTGTATTTTAAGCCTTCTCAAAAGGATTATTTAAGTGCTAACGTTTGGTTTCAGGTAACTGATCGCGAACTTCCGACTCCAGTCAATGTTTCAGAGCGAAATCAGGAGCAATTTGATCAGCATTTAAGGTCAGTCGCAAAATGGCGCCATTATTGGCAGGATGGAGGTTTGAAGTTAAAAAGTGGTTTTTTACAGCAGGATCTTCAATTCCGGGATCCTTCGGTCGATATTGTATCAAACCATCAATCGTGGAGTTCTCTGAATGAGATTAGCATCAGGCAAAAAATAGGAACGGTTGGCTTATTGAATTCCGGCATTACCTACGATCATCACTGGGCTGAATCGGATGGGTATGCCAATATCAAGAATCAATCTCAAATATCCTGGTATGGCCGCTATCAGCACCATTTTTCGGATGCTCTTGAGGCTTTTGGCCGTATACAGCAAGAATGGATCAATGGCGGGCGAGCCCCTATTCTACCCACAATGGGTATCACATTCAAACCCCTGCTTAAAAACCGTTTAGCCCTTCATGCCAAAATCAATCGCAATTACAAAGTACCTTCTCTGAATGACCTTTACTGGGAAAATGGCGGTAATCCAGATTTAAAGCCTGAATCTGGTTGGAACCAGGAAATCGGTACATCTTACCATTTGGAACCCGGCAGCGCTTTACTCAATCAATTGAGAATTGAGGGTACGGTTTATCGGGGTTTGTATGATAACTGGATTTTATGGGTGCCAAATAAAACAGGCAACTGGGAAGCGGAAAATATTCAGCGTGTATTGACCAGAGGGATCGAAACAAATATTGAAAGCAAGTGGGATTTAGGGAGCTTTGGGTTTTCTCTGGATGGGCAATACAGCTATACGCAGTCTAAGAACCTGAAAGGAACCCAAAACCTTGATGCCTCCAAGGGTAAACAGCTAATTTATGTTCCTTTTCACCAAGCTAATGTGAATACTACCCTGCATTGGAATGGTTATCGCCTATCCTACCAGTATGAATACACTGGTAAAAGATACGTAAGCCGCGACCACGGGAAATCACTGACAAGTTATATGCTATCTCATGCAGGGGTCAGCAAAGGCTTTAAAGTTGGAAGGTTTGGTATCGATTGTCAGATGAGGATTGAGAATTTACTGGATACCTATTATGAATCGATGGCCTGGCGCCCGATGCCTGGTCGGTCATTTCACCTGAAAATAAACTTGACGTATGGCAGTAAATAAAGACCACAAATTTTTCGGGGCCTGCATTTTAATAACTTTTTTATTGGTGGGCTTATCAGGTTGTGATAAAGATGATGAGAGAGGGGTTAAAACAGAAGACACCACTAATGATGGCTCATCCGATGACAATAATGATAAAGAAGAGGAATCCGTTTACAGCGGGGCAAGTTCCGTTTTTATAGCAAATGAAGGGACTTTCAATCAGGGTAATGCCTCCTTAGCTCTTTATAAGCCTGAAGATGGAACCATTACCGAGGAACACTTCCGTACAAAAAATGGCAGGCCATTGGGTGATGTCTTTCATTCCATGCTATTTCAGCAAGAACGAGCATTTTTAGTGATTAACAATTCCAGTAAAATTGAAGTGGTTGATATTGGCTCCATGTCATCGCTTGGCAGTATTCGTTCATTACCATCCCCCAGGTATATGCAGCCTTTGGGAAATAATAAAGGCTATGTTAGCAACTTTACCCAGGGAAGTAGTTCAGAGCTATCGATCGTAGACATGAATGCGTACCAAAAAACCGGTACCATAACAACCAGTGGCTGGACTGAACAAATGGTGAAAGCCAAAAACAAGGTTTGGGTGGCTGAAGTTAATTTAGCGGGTCTTTTGGTGGTAAATCCAGAAGAAAATAAGGTGACTGATACCATAATGCTTCAGAAACAGGTACAAGAGGTTTTGAAAGATAATCAGGGGATGATTTGGACCTTATCGAATGGCGGATTGAACGATAGCCAAAAACCTATTTTGTATAAGATAGACCCTGGTTCTAAGACAATTGCTGAGCAGTTTAATTTTCCTGCTAAAAGTGATCAGCCGGGTTCTTTAACTTTTTCACGTAACAAAGATACCTTATATTTCCTTAATGAAGGGATTTATCAAATGTCCATTGAAAGTGCAAGCCTACCTAATAAACCAATCATTGAGGAACCTGGTAATCGAAACTTCTATGGCCTTGGTGTTGATCCATACAATGGTAGGTTTTATGTTTCGGATGCTCTTGACTATGTTCAGAAAGGCCTGGTTTTTACCTATTCAGCTCAGGATAAAATGGTTACAGATACCCTTAAGCCTGGTATTATTCCACGTAGTTTCAGGTTTCTTAAATAACTCTGTACAATTTTTGTATTTTAGCAAGTAAACAAAGCCGGATAGCTCATGCGTACATTGAAGATGCTTACAAGTTTAGCCTTATCCATATTAATTTCGATTGCTTGTTTTGGACAAAATGAAATCAGTGACCCGGCTAAATTAATCATCACACTCACGGACTATGAAAAAGCCCCTTTAAGCGATAAGACCCTTGTGGTAGTTAACAACGATAGTCAAAAAGAGTATAAAAGTAAAACCAATGAAGAGGGTAAGGTGACTATTAAGGTTCCGAAAGGCAATAACTACAAAGTTATTTACCGGGCCGTGAATGGTCCTGTTGAGTTTAAAAGCTTTAAAATACCGGATAAAGAAGGTTCCCTAACCTTTCAGTTTACCGCCCGCTATGAGGAAGCTGAAAACCAGGTTTACACCCTTGAAAATGTTTATTTTGATACAGATAAGGCGACTTTGCGGGAATCCTCAAATGATGCCCTGCAAAACCTGCTTAATGCACTGAAGACCAATCCCGATATGGAAATTGAAATAGCTGGGCATACCGATAGTAAGGCAGATGCAGAATACAATAAAAAATTATCCCAGCGCCGGGCTGAAAGTGTTAAGCAGTATTTGGTGGAAAGAGGGATCAGCGAAGACCGTTTAAAGGCTAAGGGATACGGGGAATCAGAGCCTATTGCTACAAACAAGACAGAGCAAGGTCGCCAGAAAAACCGAAGGACGGAAGTTAGAATTCTTAAAGAATAGAGTACTTATTACCGGCTTTTGCCAAGTTTTGATTGGCTACATTGTTCTACACTATGCAGACTAACCTTAATTACACTTTTCAAATTTCCCTCAAGTAAGCCTTTAACGTTTACCTCTTAAAATCCTGTCAACGCTATACCGGCCTGGACCTGTTAAGGTAAAGGCCAGAAAGACCAAAGCATTGGTAAGGGGGTGATAAAAACTTTCTCCACCTGCGGCGTGTTTGGCGACAGCTACCAACATGGTAATGAGCATTAAGGTGGCCGCAACCCTGGTAAATAAACCGGCAATTAATAGAATTCCACCCAGAAATTCTGATATAGAGGCCATGAAGCCAAAAAATTTGGGAAGAAATGAAATTCCGACATAAGTGGTAGCCTGGCCTAGCTCAGCCCATGCTTGAGGGCCTCCTGTTACTTTGCCGTATCCGTGAATAATGAATAGTATACCAATACCAATTCTTAAAGCTAGTAATCCGGCGTGCCCTTGAGTGCCAATACTTTTTTTACTCATAAATTTTCAGGTTATTGTTTTTGATAATGATTATTAAGGTACAATTATAAAATGCTTTATTCGATCCCAATCCTTACCCAAATAGCCATTCTTATACGTATAAAAATGAGGCTACTTTTCCAAAATGGTAAAATTGACCCTGCGATTTTTCTGCCTGCCTTCTTCGGTTTTATTGGTTGCTAGAGGCTTGGATTCTCCGAAGCCTTCGCTCTGTATTCTTTTTTCATGAATACCTTTTTCCTTAACCAAGTATTGCTTAACTGACGATGCGCGGTTCTTTGATAGTTTTTGGTTGTATTGTTGTGTACCGATACTGTCCGTATGTCCTGCGACTTTTATTCTCATTTTTGAATTATCCTTCATAAGGTTAGCTACACGGTCTAATTCTGGATAGGAAGTTGGTTTAAGGGTTGCTTTATTAAATTCAAAGAAAATATTGTCCAATCGGATGGTTTGACCAACTTCAAGCGGTATCATCCGTATGTTTTGTTTCACTTTTTGGAATGTATCAATATCCCCGGTTTTAATCGTTTCCGCTTTAGCAATATAATCCTCAGACTGAGCAAACAATCCTGCTTTTTGTCCTTTTGGTACAATGGATTTAAAAGACCCTTTTTCTGGTGCTGTATAATTTTCAGTTAAACGCTTATTCAAGTTGAGATCCTCGTTGACCACCTTTGCTTCAACGGGTTCTCCGGTCTTATCATTAATTACTTGCCCCTCTACAAGCATAATAGGTTCGGGCTTTAACTTAACAGGCATTTGCGCCTTAAAAATATCTGCCATGTTTTGGTTTTTTCTGTAAGAAACGTAGTAACTGTATGCTCCGGAGGCGGGCATTGTAAAATAAGCATCCCACTCTTTGCTGTTGATTTGCTTCCCAAGATTGATAGGTTCAGTCCATTTGGTCCATGAATTGCCTTTCCGCTTACTCATAAAAATATCGTGGTTACCAAAAGTAGGCAACCCCTTCGTTGAAAAGTACAATGTCTTATTATCCGAAGCCAGGTAGGGCGTAATCTCATCAGCAGCGGTGTTAATCCTCTGTCCCATATGTTTTGGCGAACCCCATTTATTTTCCCCGGTTTTATGGCTAACGTATAAATCTAACCCACCTTCTCCTTCATAACGCTGAAGGGCCATTATCAGTGTCTTTCCATTGTTAGCCATAAAAAAGGAAGATGATTCGTTTCTATTGTAGTAGTCTTTGATAGACAAGGGCGTTGGCTTGCCCCAACCAAAAGTTCTTCTTTCTGAAATTGCCACACTTTTTTTCTTAGCTGGTTTATCTGAATAAGCATCTCTGACTAAAATGCGATTATCTCCCGGTAAAACCCCGGTTATAACATTGGACTTACGATTATTTAATGGCTCATTGAGCTGTTTTGGATCTGACCATGACCCGTCTTGTAGGCGATTCAAGTACCAAATGGCATCGCCTGCATCTTTTCCACCTTTATTATCAGGATGATTACCCCTTACAAAATAAAGTCGGTCACCTTCTGGGGTGATGAGAGGGTGAAGTTCATTGTATCGGCTATTAACTGATGCACTTAAGGGCTTAGCTTCGGCCAAGCCAAGTTCATTCTCAGGTGTATTAACTTTGGGAACATATTCCCCCTCGTTAGGCTTAAGCCCGATGGCATCAATTTGAGGCCATCCATTTCTGTAGGACCCGCTAATTTGTAGTTCCACGCTTTTAACAGCTTTAATATTGCGAGGGATTGTTATATTAAAAATACGCTTTTCAGAGGTAACAGTATCTTCTTTATTGGTGTATACTTGCTTTTTCTTTCCTTCATCATCTATTAAAAAGGCCCTGAAAATACAGCCAGGAAAATGGTTCTCAACCACTATAAGTTGCTTTGCCTTCATTTCGTTTTGGTAACCTACCTTTAGTACTGCCATGTCATTTCGGGTTTTAGGACCCCATGCCGCTGGGTTACTTCCCCCTTGAGGCATAGCGTCAGGAGGTCCTAATAATTGTTGGCAGCTATGTTGCTTACCGCTTTTATGCGAGGTGCATTTCAAAACAGTATCTGCCCAAGCTACTTGCCCAGAGGCAGCAACTTCAGTACAAAAACCAAACAATAAAACAATTAGGATGGCACGCATATTACCACAAAACTAATGAAAATAGCAATCGTGAATAAGTGGATTAAAGGATTATAGTTTTGTAGATAGGTAAATCAGCTTTATTTGCTTCGTTAGGAACCAATTTCATGGTCACCGTGATACTCAGCAATACCATGTTGCCAGAGGGTGACAAGAACTTTGATGCCTTTAATAGTGCCGTATGTTAAGCCTAAACCTGCGGCAATAGTGAAATAGCCTGCTACCATCGATCCATTGAAATCTTTGAGAAAGAGGAATCTAACCCCAACACCTAGTAACAAGAAACCTGCAATAAAAAGGGAAACCAAAATACCCAAGCTGATTACCTGCTTTAAGTGAAATTGGACATACTCACCTTTAGAAAAAGAATTCAGCTCTCTACTTTGATCATGGTAGGCCTCCTTCGGTCTTTGGCGGTAAGGATTGGATTGCTTGCGCCTTTGAAATTGGCTTTCTTTTAAAGGCTGTTCGCGGCGGGAAAGTAAATAATCATAAATACTTCGTTTATAGGGATCAGAAAGGATTTCATAAGCCGATTTGATATTATTAAAGATATTTTCTGCTTTAGGATCATCGTTTACATCAGGGTGGTATTTTTTAGCGAGTTCGCGGTAAGCCTTTTTAACCTCGCTTTTATCCGCTTTTCGGTCAATCCCTAACAGATCGTAAAAATTAACATTTACGTGTAACGCTTTTTCCATTTTGCGCCTTGTTTACTCGTACGAAAGGTCAGCTTGTTTGTATATCCGGTACCCGAATAGCCCCTTTGAAAAGGTGAATTTTACGGTTTTAGCTTTTTGAAACTGACCCTTTTCCCATTGGCTAAAATTTAAAAAGTATTTGAACTTATTGATATTAGGATCTGCAAATTGAACCTCTTTTGCATGGACTTGCCCGCCTAATTTAGGGTTACCATTAAAAGATTCAATGGGTATTTTCTTTTCATATGAGGGACCTTGAAAAGCAAAATTCAGTGCTAAAAAAAGGCCTGCTAACAAGGCAGCAACACCAAAGAAATTGTAAAAAGCCATGACCTTAAGCATTTTAGGTTTTCTGGGTTTAGTTAAAAAATAATGAATAAGAGTGGCAATCGCACCAAAAAACAGAAAATAATGAAATATAGCATCAATGGTTATGAGGGTTTTGAAGAGGAAGAACACCACTAGTGCAAAACCTGAAAACCAGCTAAAAGCCACCCAGTTAGCAGGGTAACGAAAAAATTTCATTTCTTCTGACTCTTTAGAACGGCTGTAGGTAAAGGTTTTGTTAAAAAATTGCCTTCTCATGACTTGAATATTTAGCCTATCAATACAATAAAAAAAATCGAAATTAGAAGGTTCGGTACATTACCAGCAAAATTAGCAATATCAACAATGGCTTTTTGCTTACCTTACAATCCTTACCATTATTTTTGCCTAAAGCTATGGACTATGCATACACAACACATACCTGTCAAGCGGAATGCCCGGTATTGTACGCTTGGGAATTTAGACGATAGTACGGCTCATGTTTGGTTTGTTTGCCATGGGTATGGTCAACTGGCGCCTTACTTTATCCAAAATTTTAAATGTATTGACGATGGTCGGCATTATATAGTTGCCCCTGAAGGCTTATCCCGGTTTTATTTGAAAGGTTTTGAAGGTAGGGTTGGTGCCACATGGATGACCAAAGAAGAAAGAGAACTGGATATTCAGGATTATGTGGGCTACCTGGATGACCTGTATGATTATATTTTTAATCGTATCTCGAGATCGAAAGTAAACGTTCATTTATTGGGTTTTTCGCAGGGAGCTGCGACCGTTTCACGTTGGATAGCACTGGGTAACGTTACGCTTGAGTCATGGATACTTTGGGCTGGGCTATTTCCTTATGACCTGACCTTTGAGGTGAACCGGGAAAAATTGTTGAATGCCCGGACTTTTTTGCTTTATGGCAATCATGATCCATTTCGCGATGAGGATAAAATAAAAGAGCGGAAGGATTTGGTTGATAAGGAAGGTCTTCAATATGAAACCATTCATTTTGATGGAGCCCATGAGATCCCTGAAAAAACATTATTAAGCTTAATGAAAGGTAATAAGGATCTGTTTGGCTGAACTGTGTGGGCTTTCCCTGTAAAGCGTTCAATATTTGAAATAAAGGCCTTAAGTTTGTTTTGAGAATTTCAAATTTTATATCGATTGACTATTATGCCAAAGTCATTAGGAATTTGTAAATTGCTTTTTGACTATTCTAATTTTAGATGCAACTTATTTCAAGGAAGTTGCATCAAGATAAATGATGAGGCTTAGCGCTTTTTATGGTCGACCTGAAAAACCTGGTTCTATATTGCCAGAAAGGTGAGCGGGATTATCAAAAGATTTTGTATGACCGGTTTTCTCCTAAAATGTTAGGAATATGTATGCGCTATGCTCGTGATCGTTCTGAGGCTGAAGATTTTTTGCAGGAGGGTTTTATCAAGGTTTTCAAAAACATTAAAAACCTTAGGAATGCACAACAGTTAGAAAGCTGGATAGAACGGATTATTGTAAACACAGCCCTTGAGCACATTCGAAAAAAGAAATCTTCCAAAGGGCAGGAGGTCGATCTTGACGATAATGTCGATTCAGAGGTGGACGAGCAGGTTACTGACGAACTTAGCCGGGATGAGTTATTAAAATTGATCCAAGAATTACCTGAAGGGTTCAGAGCTGTATTCAATATGTATGCGATCGAAGGTTTTTCGCATAAAGAAATAGCGCAAAAGTTAGGTATTCAGGAAGGCACCTCTAAGTCGCAGTTTGCCAGGGCCAGAACCCTTTTGCAACAGAAAGTTGTGGAAATGAATAAGCATAAATTAAAAGATTTATCATGAATTGGGATGAAGAGAATTTAAAACAAAAATTTGAAGGATATGAAGTCACCCCCTCCTCACGGGTTTGGGAAAATATTGATAAAGAGTTAAGCAACAAAACCTGGACAAAATGGCCTATATGGGCACTTTCTTCTTTACTCCTACTATCAAGCCTTGGTGGAGGTTATTTTTATTGGCAAGATTACGCCAGGCATAGCCAGCATCAATTAGCCAATAACGATCAAACTGTTCAAGAAAGGTCGACCTCTGAACGGACAAGTTCGACCAGCGATGAAGATAATCCTGAAAAACAGAATATCATTTCTAATACAGAAAAAAGTAACTGGAATACTCAGCAAAGTAAAGAACCGAAAGATCAAGGATATACTTCAGAAGGGAATAATTCAGGAGGTAAAAATAAGAAAGCTGATGCCAATCAGTCACAGGGAGCTGGCAACGTTCCCAAAGATGCTAAGGGAAATAAAGTTAACGCTGGAAATCAAAATACTGAAAATCAAAAAGATAATGGTAAGAGTAGTGGGCCAGTTGTGAATGAAGAAATGAAAACCAAGCAAAATCCCCAAGCTCAAGAAACAGAGACAGGAAAAAGTGGTGAGGATAAGGGAAGAAATGCATTTGCTAATAGTACGAATAATAACTTTCTAAGTTCACTTCCGCTATTAACGGAAGCTAAAGTTCAGGAAGTCTATGTAAATCCTTCAAAAGCCCGTCAATTTGAAACCCCCAATTCAATTGATTCCCAACTGCGTGAAGAAGGGATAATCGGATCAAATAGTAAATGGGCTTTAGGGGTTGAAGCTGGCCCTTTTCAACAAAACCATCAATACAGTCTTAAAGAGAGCACCCAAGAAGACCGACTTTCGACCATCAAAAAGTCTGAGTCAGTGGCGTGGGGCTATGGAATTAATATAAACGGATATTGGACGTTTGCGGATAACTGGCAATTACAATTTGGACTGGGATATGAAAGGCTAAATCAGCAATTTTCACATTCCTACGAGCGAAGTTATGAGAGTAATATTCCTAATTCCGATGGTGTTGAATTTATAACGGAGAATATCAAATTTGAAAACACAAATCAGTTTGATTTTCTCAGGATGCCTATGGCCATTCGTTACCAATTATTGGATTCCCGGCTTTCCTGTTTCATTAGTCCTGGTGTAGAAGTTAATGCATTGACCAACGCAAAGGCCATGGTATTAGGTGTTACAGAAAAGGAGGTCTTTAATTTGGTAAATGATGATATCAGGCCAATGAAAACCTATACCCTGGATTACACTTTAAATATTTCAGCGCAATATGCTTTGGATGATCACTTTAGTATTATGGTAAGGCCTTTTGGGCAAATAGGAAGCGGTTCCATATACTCGGATGACTTTGCCGTAGAAAAGCAGGCTTATCAATTTGGTGTTAATGCAGGCCTAATATACGGTTTTTAAAAGCCATGCAACCTTTTAAAAATTAAATGCATCTGTGGTTATAGAAAATTGGTGCTAAGCCAAAGGCTAAAAAGTGTTCATTTTTTATAAAAAAAAATCTCCCGGTTTAGAAGAAAATTTCAACCGGGAGATTTAGAATAATCATTTTTGAATAAATGATTGAAGTTTCCCTTTAACTACCTGTTTTGAAGGCACAAGGTTTAGTTTCATAGACCTTGTGCCTTTTTTTGTGCCACCCAAATGTAATTTTTTGTAACTACGATGTCAATTTTTTCAGAAAATTGTCATAAGGCACTCTTCATTCGGTTAATCAAATTCTTTTAAATTAGCCGCATAAAAAAAAATGGTTTGGCTGCATTAAAAGTTTTTAAGTCTTCAGCTGGCTCGGGTAAAACATTCAAGCTTGTTCAATCTTACCTCCAATTAGTCCTTGAGCAACCAACTTCATACAAGCAAATTCTGGCTATCACCTTTACAAATAAAGCTAGTTGGGAGATGAAAGAGCGTATCCTTATAATGCTTAAATCCCTTGCGAAAGGTGAACAATCAACTATGCGGAGCATCTTGGAAAATTATTTCCGATCTCAAGGTTGGGAGGTTAACATCACAGATCAGGCTAAGAAAGTTTTAACTTATATCCTCCACGATTATTCCAGGTTTTCGGTATCTACAATTGATAGTTTTTTTAACCAAGTAGTGAGAGCATTTTCGAGAGAGCTTGGGTTATCTGTAAATTTTGAGGTTGAAATAGATCAGCAAAGTGTTTTAAAAGAAATCACAGATAACCTGATGCTGGAAATTGGAAAAGATGATCAGCTTACCAAGTGGCTAAAGGAATTTGCCTTTGATAAAATGGAGGATGACAGGGATTGGAATATCCAAAGGGATATAGAGAACCTTGGTAGTGAGTTATTTAATGAGCAGTTTCAACAAATTAGAGATAAAATTTACCGTGACCGGGAAGATGTGCGCTCCTATTTAAGCGACTTCATTCAGCACATTAATCAAATCGCTTTTCAATACAGAAATACCTTAAAATCCTATGCTAAAGAAGTTTTAGCATTTACGGAATCATACGGGTTAGAGCCATCAGATTTTGCTAATAAGCATAAGTCCTTGATAGTTAATTTCGATAACTTATTAAGCCAGGATGACTTAGAACAAGCGAATAAATTCTTAAATAAATTTAAAAAATTAACGGATTCATCCAAGCTTGCGTCAAAGCAGTCAGAGAAAAGGCAATTAATTAACCAATGTGCCAGGGATGGCTTATTTGAACTTCTTGGAGATATTGCTGATTTCATTGAAAAAGAGCACCCGAGGTATCTTTCTGTTAAAGCTATTAAATCTCATGTTTATTCTTTTGGAATACTGGCTGATCTGGAAAAGCATTTAAAAGCTTATCGTCAGGAAAATGAACTGCTTTTAATCCCTGACTTGAATAATTTACTCAAGCATATCACTGCTAAAACAGATTCCCCGTTTATTTATGAGAAAGTTGGCCACAGATTCTCTCATTTTTTACTCGATGAATTTCAGGATACTTCAAATTTTCAGTGGGATAATCTACGTCCTTTACTTATCAATGCCTTATCAGATCAGAAAGAAAATTTAATCGTTGGAGATGTAAAACAATCCATTTATCGCTGGCGCGGAGGCAATCCTGATATGTTAGTCAACCGGATTTATGATGACCTTGCCTCATTCAGGGAATTATTAGAAGAAAATAATTTAACAGTTAATTACAGGAGTTTTGGGCATGTGGTTAATTTTAACAATGCCTTTTTCCGAGAAGTGCCCGAAGTCATTAAGGAAGATGAAGTGTTGAAAAATCCCGAATTTTTGGAAAAAGCCTACCAGGGAGTAGAACAGGAATTCCTTTCGAATAATGCTGATCAGGGCTATGTCCACGTTCATTTTGTAGGTAAAAGGGAAGAAAAAGATTTTACAGCAGTTGTAAAGAAATACCTCATTGAATCTTTGAATGGTTTTTTTGAAAGGGGGTATGATTACAGAGATGTGGCAATTTTAGTAAGAACTAAAGCCCAGGCAAAACTCATAGCCCAGTATTTATCATCAGAAGAAAACCAGCTACCGGTTATTTCATCCGATAGTTTAATGGTAAGCTATTCCACCAAAGTCCAATTACTTGTACATTTATTTTACTATTTAAATGATCCCGCAAGTCAACTTGTCAAAACCTATTTATTAAATGACTATCAGCGTTATATACAAAAGGCCAGTGTTGTTAACAATCAATTATTTAAAGGTTGGCAGGAGGAAGGATATCTAACCAGTATTTTGCCACGGGACTTGTTCACAGAATGGGATCATCTAAAAAAACTACCCCTTTATGAATTGGGGGAAAGCTTAATCCGGATTTTTGGTCTAAATGATAATAATGATGCTTATTTACAGCGCTTTTTGGATCTGCTCCTTGATTTTACAGGCCGTTCGCATTCAGATCTGAATCATTTTTTAGAATGGTGGGAGGACCAAGGTAAGAAAGAGTCAGTGCAGGTACCTTCGGGGGAGAATGCTATTAGGCTTGAAACCATCCATAAAGCTAAAGGGCTTGAGTTTCCCGTGGTATTATTACCTTTTACTGATTGGTCACTTGGTGGACGCAGTGGTAATTTGATATGGGTTGAACCCGCAGAAGAGCCATTTAATCAATTCCCTTACCTACCGGTCACCTATAATTCGGATCTGAATAAAACGATCTTCAACGATACTTACCAGGAGGAACTAATGCTTTCCTACCTTGATAATATCAACCTTTTATATGTGAGCTTCACCCGTGCGATAGAAGAATTGTATGTTTTTGCCCCAGACCCAAGGGACAATAATGGCAATGTGAAGAAGAATAAAGTGAATGGCCTTATGTATGAAGTTTTAATGCGGGATAATGGTGGATTTTTGAGGACTTTTCAGGATAAACCTGATATTAAGTTTCAGGTCGGCTCTCAAAACAACGTTAAAGAGAGCAAAGCAGTTAGTTTACAGGTTGATACAATGTGGAATCTACCATCCAATCCATGGCGTAGCAAATTAAACTTTCGCTCCAAAAGCAATAATTTGCTAAATCTTTCTGAGGAGGAAGTGCCTGATAATTTGAATAGAGGATTGCTAATACACAGTGTTTTAGCGGAAATTAATGGAATAGATGATTTGGATGATTCAATTAACCAATATTACCATGAGGGCCTTGTTGGTTATAATGAATTAGCAACGCTTAAATATGACTTAAAGGAAATTTTAAACCTTCCGGAGGTTAAAGAATGGTTTGACGGTACTTGGCATACGTTTAATGAACGGGAAATTTTACTACCAGATGGTACCGTTTACAGGCCTGACCGCGTTATAACTTTTGGTAAAAAAGCAAAGGTGATAGATTATAAAACAGGTAAACCGGATAATAAGGATGAAAATCAAATCAAGCGCTACGGGAAATCTCTACTGGATATGGGTTACGAGACTATAGAACAGTTTTTACTCTATATTGATAGTAAAAGTGTTTACCAGGTTGAAACGTAGTAAGATACATTGAGGTGAGTAAAAAAAGGGCTGTTTTGAGCAAACAACCCTTTTTTTAATACACATTAAGAAAAATAGGAAAACTAAGCCGTTTGTTGGTTAGGTGCCTCAGAGCCTTTGGCTTCGCTGCTACTTCCGTTTTGGTCTGAAGCTTCCCCATAAGCTGATTCTGCGCCTCCGTTTTGTGAAGTATTTTGGGGCCTGTTTTTCTGCTTAAGCATATCAATGAGAACGTTCTGGTTTTCAATGATTTTGTCTTGCTTCTTCTTGGTTTCCCTGAGCTCTTTTAGGTCCTCTTCATACTCCTTAACTTGGGTTGCAAGGGTTTTACCTTTTTCACCTGTCTGTTCTTCATCAGTCATGGGGCCTTTACCAGTCATCAACCAAGACCAGTTAACGCCTGATATATTGATGATTTTTGTTAATAAAGGAATGGTTGGAAAGGTGTTCCCATTTTCAATATTAGAAAAATGACTTTGGGGAATTTCCAGGCGTTTTGCAACCTTGGTTTGATTCTCCCCGAACACTTTTTGCCGAATATCCTTTATCCGGTTTCCAATTTCCTTTTTGTAGGCTAGAATTTCTGGAGTGTGAGTTTTCCCTTTTCCCTTTCCTTTTGTTTTGATTTCTTGAGTTTCCATGTTAACTAATTTTTAATTGGTTTTTATTCAAAAAAGATTACAAATTATGATATAGATAAGTTTCACGTAAACAATAGTAACGAATTAGAGCAAAACTTGTTTAATTTTTTTGAAAGAATATATTCAGATTGTTTTTGCTATTGCCTGTTGGATGGTTTTTTAATAGGTACTTAACATTTTAAAAAAATCATATTCTAATGCAATAAAAGTTTTTACAATTGAATTTTAAACTCAATCGATGAATGTAAAAGTATTTGATTTAAGTCTTTCAAATTTGCTTTTGAGAATTCAAAAATAATGATACAAGTTACAACATCAAATTAATAAACAAGAATTATACCATAAAATCATTTTTGGGATTTTTAAAATGTGAATTTATCAAAATATCTCTTAATTACTCGCAGTATTTGATTAGAGGACTATTTGGAAGAAGTGTCATAATCAATTGTTAAATTAAACTGCGTTTAATCAATTAGAAAATTAAATGTTTATTAATGGCCTTGAATGCTTAAAATCTTGTTTATAAAGCCCTTAAAATACCGAGCTATATTAAAAATGAACGCTGTTAAAAAATGTTTTTAAGTTGTTAAATCTTACATTATAGCATAATAATTGGTAAATTAGCACTTATTACATGGACGGGATTTTAAACTTGTTTCATTGGTTTAGCTCTTGATTACTTAACCCTTAAATAAATTAAAGGAATGCAATACAAAAAAAACTTGCAATTCATTTCATCCAATAAAAAACCGATTTTATTAGATGTTTTTTACGAGGGCAGTGATAAAGAAAAACCTGTTGTGATATTTTGTCATGGTTTTAAGGGGTTTAAAGACTGGGGCACCTTTGATCTTATTGGGGAGTTTTTCGCTAAACGGGGGTATTCTTTTATTAAATTTAACTTTTCACACAATGGAACAACTCCAGATGAACCTGATAGTTTTGCTGATATAGATGCTTTTGCTGAGAACAATTACTCAATTGAATTGGATGACTTGCGGGATGTGATAGATTGGGTTTACCAAAAAAAAGATATCCCGGAAAATATCTTTGATAAATCCAATATTAATGTAATTGGGCATAGCCGGGGAGGTAGTATTACAATTCTTAAAACATACGAAGATGATAGAATTCGGAAAGGCATCAGTTGGTCAGCCCCTAAAGAACTAAACCGATGGGATAAGGAAACGTTAGAAAATTGGAAAAATAAAGGGGTGATCTACGTGGAAAATGCAAGGACGGGCCAACAACTGCCAATGAACTACCAGATTATAGATGATTTAAAAAGTAAGGCTGACCGGTTAGATGTCCAAAAAGCTGTTCAGAAAATGAATAAACCTTTTATGGTTGCTCATGGTACTGAAGATGAAGCTGTTTCTTACGAAGATGCTATTGCATTGAAAGCTTTGAATAGTAATGTGAAATTAGAACTTATTCCAAATGCAGGCCATACCTATGGTGGGAGCCATCCGTACCATAGTAGTAAACTTCCCAATGATTTATTTTATTTATTGAATACTTGCCAAAATTTTCTGGAAGAGTAGTGCTATTAAAATGAAGCCAAAAATATTGGTGCTAAATTGTTACAAGGTTGATAGCAATAAGGATTGAGAAAAATCAAATAACTGAGTAGGCAAGCGAAGGTTTTATTTTTCAACCCGTTTACGGGTTGCATAATTAATTTTTAACTGGTTAGCTTTTCTCAGTTCTTGCTTGACATCCGTAACAATTCCCATTTTCACATTTTGATCCACCTCAAGGGAAAAAGTTAAATAGGGCCGAATCTGCTCGTTTTTCTTGGCCCGCTCATTTTCAACGAATTGGATTATATCGCCAACCTTTCCAAATGCATCATTTAATTGAATACGTGGTGCTGTCCCAAACCTGGCTTGGTTTTGAGGAGGGCCTATATGAATGTTGCTGACCCAATTCTTTTTTTGGAGTTTGGTTATTTCCGTAGCTTTAGGCAATTCAACTTTCACCAGGGGCTTTTCTTCCCTCAAAACTGTCGAAACCATAAAAAAGAATAGTAGGATAAAAATAATATCCGGTAGTGAAGAGGTTGATATTCCAGGAGCTCCTTTTGATTTCTTCTTTGAAAATTTACCTTGCATATCACCCTCCAACTTTTTCAGGTTCAGCTTCAGAGATTTTCATGGGATATTTCAGTTTAATATCCTTTAACATTTCCTTGTATTCTTTTGAATTTTCTTTTTCCTCCTGTAATTTATAGTAAGAAATCTGGAATTTACTTTCTGAATACCGGTTGCGAAGCTCGTTGTATGCTTCAGTAAGTTCATTCTGAACCTGGATATAAGTATCGTAGCTAGTGCCCCTGTCATTTTTCAAACTAATAATGGGATCTTTATCATCTTTATTAGCTAGTGCAGTGGTGCGCTTATCAATAAATCGTTTTGCCCTTTCTTTAAGCCTGCTAATGTCTAATGGGTCGCCTTCTACCAACAATTTATCCTGAGCATTGAGAAGAACAATAAAGACGTTTTTATCTTTTGTCTCAACTGTTGGTGGCTCCCCCTCAGGCATTGGCGGTAATTTTCTTTGAATACCTTTATCGGTATCAAAGGTGGTGACCACCAGAAAGAAAATCAGCAGTAAAAATGCTATGTCTGCCATCGGGGCAGCATTAGGTTCAGGGACTTTTCGTTTATTACTAGGCATATGTGTTACTTAATCAAAGTCCAAATTTCTCCAAGTATAATTCCAATGATGGCTATTCCACCTAAGAAGAAAACCGAGGTAATAGCTGCGCTTGCCAGACTTATCAATTCAGGGCTAAAACCCGCAGTTGCAGCAGCAGAAGATGTGTTGGCGTAGGCAATAAGGAATATCAAGCCAATTCCTGCTATACCAGTAATGGTTGGTACACTGCCCTTTAGATCTTGGAAAAGCTGGATAAATGCAAAAATGAGTATAGATAGCACAGCTATGCCAAAAAGAACATAGGTTGTTCTAAGCAAGAACTCTATAATTCCGGTCTCCATTATGTTTCTGATTTTTCGTTAGAAATTACATTATGTTTGATCATCAAGTCAACCAGTGATATGGATTTGTCTTCCATGTCATTGACCAAACCATCGACTTTTGATACAAGGTAATTATAAAAAACCTGCAAGATAACTCCTACAATCAAGCCACCAACAGTAGTCAAAAGGGCGGTTTTAATACCGGCAGCCACAAGGGATGGTGAAACATCACCTGCAGCTTCAATTCGGTCAAAAGCCTGAATCATACCGATAACTGTACCCATAAAACCAAGCATTGGTGCAATGGCAATGAACAATGATACCCAGGTTAAACCCTTTTCAAGCAGGCCCATTTGGACGGAGCCGTAGGATACCACTGATTTTTCTACCATCTCGGTACCCTCAGACCTTCGGTCAAGGGCCTGGTAGAAAATTGAAGCAAGCGGACCCCTCGTATCCCTTACGTAATCCTTGGCACTTTCCACATCTCCGTTGGCTAGGTAGGATTCTACATTTTCAAGGAGTTTTCTGGAATTAACGGTTTTTAAATTAAGGGTTATGATTCTTTCAATGCAAACCGCTAAACCAATAATTAGGCAAATTAAAACAGGAAACATAAAGTTTCCCCCTTCAATGAAATAACTCAACAACACTTCATGGCCGGAGGAGGCTTCTTCCTTATCGGGGGCTTCTTTGTCCTCATCTGCGGCTTTATCCATTGAGGAAGTATCAGAGGCCATACCACTTGTGTCAGTAGCCCCAGTATCGGCTTTTGCAGCTGTATCAGCCTGAGTGGTATCAGCCATAGCTTCTCCGGTGTCATTTCCCTGTTGGGCAAAAGTTAAGGATGTAGCAAAAATCAGTGTTAGAATAGTTAAATTAACCAGAACCTTCTTCATTGTTCAGTTGCTTTTAGTTTGAAGTGTAATTAATTTTTTAATTTACTTTAAAGACCTTAATAAGGTAAAAATTTTGTAATTCCTTGCGGAGAGAGAGGGATTCGAACCCTCGATCCCGCTCCTAACGGGATACACGCTTTCCAGGCGTGCGCCTTCGACCGCTCGGCCACCTCTCCGATATCTGTTTCTGTCTTGCCTTCCAATACAGCGATTTGCTGTTTGTTTGCCTAAGGCGGGGCGAATTTACAAATTTTTATTGCAGTTCATCAAACGGCCTCTTCAAAATGCTTCCCATCAAGGATTAAAAGCTTTATTGTATTTTGTCGAATTCCTTGGGTAAAAGTTCAAAATTGCTTAAACTAAATTTACATTAAAAATTGCTTCTGCATTGGTCGTTGTTTGTTCTGCAACGGTACTTAGAGGTTTGTCCATTATAGCCGCAACCTTTTCACCAACAATGCGCGTATAACTACTCTCATTCCGCTTTCCCCTGTGGGGATGAGGTGCTAAATACGGAGAGTCAGTTTCCAGGACCAACCCATTCAGTGGTAATTGTTGAACAACCTTGTCCAAACCGGCATTTTTGAACGTGACAATGCCGCCAACACCTAAATAAAACCCACCAAGGTTAAAAATTTTATGGGCATCTTCTAATGTACCAGTGAAACAATGTAATATGCCCCTTAATGTATCGCTGTTTTCCTCCAAAAGCATTTCATAAATAGCATCAAAACTATTCCGGCAATGGATAATAACCGGTAATTGAAGCGCTTTTGCCCATTTCAGGTGTTGCTTGAATGCTTCCCGCTGAAGGTCACTATGACCATCGTCCCAGTAAAAATCCAGCCCAGTTTCTCCGACTGCTACAATACCATCCTGATTGAAAAGCTGGTCTTTTACAGCCCTTAAATGATCCTGGTAATCATTTCCGACAGAGCAAGGATGAAGGCCCATCATGGGGTAGCATACGCCAGGGTAATCATTTACCATCTGCCACACCTTATCAATAGTGCCTTTATCAATATTAGGTAAGAAACATTGGTTGACTGCTTGTTCCTTTGCCCTTTGAACAACCTCATTTCGATCTTCCTCAAATTGTGGGAGGAATAGATGGGTATGCGTATCTACAATATTCATGGATACAAAATTAGTTTTATTTCAATGTTCAAAAATGGTTTATATTAAGCTTTGCAATTTTTTGTGAAAGGTAACTTAGCTGTAAATCGTAGCAGTGGAATTCCTAATTTTGTAGTAGTATAAAGGCTTAATCGATGTTATTCGAGAGTGACGTGTATTTTCTTCAACAACTTTTTTTCCCGCAGGCAAAGACCGTGGCTTTACTGGATCCTGAAAATCAAGTGAAGCCAAATTTCCGCTCTGGATTTATTAAAGTAGCAGACCAGAAAAAAATCCAAGAAGTTGCCCAGATTAAGGAAGGTTTAGTGCTAATTAACATGACCAACATACCGGTCAAACGGTATCCTTTTTATGAAGAAGGGATTGAAGGGATCATCAACCTGGGCAAAAAGGGTGAATTCTTCAATGATTTTACCAGGGACACTTTTTACTACATCCAGAATGATATCAAAACCATCAGGTGGGTTTACCCGAATAATCTACGTCACGCTTTTTTTCTGCGTTTCTATGATGCCGATGCAGCTTACGGAAACCTTTTTAAGGGATTTTGCGCTTTGGCTGGGCTTTTTCGTGAATTGAAATGGATTGCCGATGGTAAGTTTTACGTACTGCACAAAGGTCAGCTTTTTTTTGATAATTTAGGTGGTAAGCAGTATGATAGTTTCACCCTTTTTCTAAAAGATTCCTACCATACAGGAAAAGGGTTACTACAATTCATTCAAAATGATCAAATTGTCACTTATGCCAAATACCCGCTTTTTTCCAATGCCACGGTTGAATTGGAACAAGAAAATAAAGTATTGCATGAATTGAATAAATATGATTTTAACCATTTGCGTTTTCCTGCTGTTGATCACCAATCCTGGTTTCTCCAACTTTCGAATATATTATCGCTTAGGCATAAACCTTACACAAGTCTAAGAGCTCAACATTTCAGGGCTATAGGAGAGTATACAAGGGCTTTTTGTAAGGAAATGACGCTTGAAAACTGGCTTAAAAAGGTCAATGCAATTGAAAAATTGGCTTATATGGGTGATCAAATTAAAAAGCAAGAATTACCCAAGGGTATAAGCCCCACTAACCTGGCCAGGCTTTATAGGGCCATGACGCACCTCTTGAATGGATTACCCATTGATAAAACGATAACAGTCTCTTTAGTACATGGGGACTTTACTGAAGAAAACATGACCATTGAAGAAGGGCGGTTAAAGGTGTTGGACTGGGAAAAGGCAGCATTTGATTATCCAGCATTAGGGGATTTTATTGAATTTGAGGTTTACAGGATGGAATACGAGGGGAAACCTGATTTGCAGCGTTTCATGAATTTATGGGATGATTTGGTCAAAAAGCAAGCTTTTCAAGAACTTTGTAAAGAATTTTCTCAAAATTTTTTCATTCAATTTAAAGCTTACCTTTTGGTAAAGAATTTGAATACGTGGTGGGAGCATCTGTCGAATAAATTTTTACCTTACTACACTAATTGGCAGATAGATTTTTGGCGGAATTTAATAGAGGCCTTTGAGCAAGAAAGGTCAGAACTCAACCCTCTTGAAAATGATGATTCTATCACGCATTAGCCAAAAATTAGCTTATGGACCTTTCGGTAGAAAATTTAACCAAAAATTACGGGCATCAAAAGGCTGTAGATGAGATTTCATTTGGTCTGAAAACAGGAGAAGTTTTAGGATTTCTGGGACCAAATGGTGCCGGCAAAAGTACGACCATGAAGATCATCACCTGCTTTATGGCGCCTACGCATGGCGATGTTAAAGCAGATGGCGTATCGGTGTTTGAAGAACCCTATGATTTCAAAAGAAAGATTGGTTATTTACCAGAAAATACCCCCCTCTACACTGATATGTTCATCATTGATTACTTGCAATTCGTTGCACGTTTGCAAGGTATCTCAAGGGAGCATATACCTGAAAGGATTCAAAAAATGCTTGACTCTTGCGGTTTGAACGATGAAAAACATAAGAAAATTGGGGAGCTCTCAAAGGGTTATAAACAACGAGTGGGTTTAGCGCAGGCTATGATCCATGATCCTGAGGTGCTTATTCTGGATGAGCCTACTACAGGACTGGATCCGAACCAGATAGTTGAAATACGGGAATTGATCAAATACCTGGGTAAAGAAAAGACCATTCTTCTTAGCACCCATATTTTGCCAGAAGTAGAAGCTATTTCAGACCGCATCTTAATCATCAATCAGGGCCAGATAACCGCAGACGGAACACCTGAAGAACTAAGAGGTAAAGCTCAGGAAAATGAATTGCTTGTAATACAGGTAGAAGGGGAGCAGAACCCGGATACGATAAGTGACCAAATTAATCAGCTGCCGGAAGTGGAGCATTGCCAATTAATAGACACCAGTAACATGCAGTTTCAAATAACCAGTAAGGCAGGTAGTAGTGCTAAGCGGCCTATTTTTGACCTTTGTGTAAAAAATCAATGGTACCTTCTTGAAATGCGTGAAGCGGAGACTCGACTGGAAGATGTTTTTAGGCAATTAACCCAATAACTTTCAAAAAAAATTATTAGGTATGGCCAACGTGTTAATCATTACAAAGCGTGAATTAAAAGGATTTTTTGATTCTTTAATGGCCTATATACTTTTAGTTCTTTTTTTAGGACTTAGCGGTTTTTTTACATGGCTTTTTGGGCAGAATGTATTCAAAATTGATCAAGCCAGTCTAACGGTTTTTTTTAGCGTAGCGTACTGGACGCTTTTCTTTTTTATTCCAACCATTACAATGCGAATGTTAGCTGAAGAAAATCGAAGTGGTACCCTTGAAATGCTGTCCACAAAAGCCCTAGATGATTGGCAAATAGTACTCGGAAAGTTTCTGGCATGCTGGTTACTGGTATTAATAGCATTGGCATGCACAATACCTTATTATATAACCGTAGCCAATATCGGTAACATTGACCATGGCGCAACCATAGGTGGTTATTTGGGGCTGGCGCTAATTAGTGCAGCCTATACAGGTATTGGCCTTTTTACCAGCAGCCTTACCAGTAATCAGATTGTGGCTGTGCTTTTAGCACTTTTTGTTGGTATCTTTTTTCAAATATTATTTGGATTGATTTCCAATAATCTGACTGGTCTGCTAAGTAACTTATTTCATTATTTAGACTTTAAAACGCATTATGAATCCATTTCAAGAGGCGTAATCGATACTAAAAATATCATTTACTTACTATCAGTTACTTTCGGCGGTTTGTTTACAGCACAAATCATACTGTCTAAGCGAAATTGGGCTTAATAAATAACGAATTTACCTGTTGAAAAAAGGTTAAAACCGGTTCACTATGCAGATTACTAAAAGCCAGCTATTAACTCGCATTTTCCTGGTTTTGGGTATTCTCATCCTTGTTAATGTTTTATCTGCTGAGTATTTCTATCGGCTTGATTTTACGGCCGATCAGCGCTATACCTTAAGTAAGGCTACTAAGAAAATTCTTCGGAATTTGGAAAAGCCTGTTACTGTAAACGCCTACTTCTCAAAAGATCTTCCCGCCAGAGTTGCTAAAGCAAAACGTCATTTCAAGGATTTATTGACGGAATACAGTAATCACTCAGAGAAGGATTTTGTTTACAACTTTATCAATCCTAACAAGAACGAAAAAAGTGAGAAGAAAGCCCGCCGCAAAGGTATCAAGCCATTTGTTCTCGGAACTCGCAAAAGGGACCAGGTTCAGCGTCAAAGAGCGTATATGGGGGCCGTCATTCAAATAGGTGACCAAAGTGAAGTCATATCCAGGATTGAGCCTGAAGGACCCGCTGAATACAAATTGTCATCTAATATCCACAAACTAACTCAGTCCGAGAAGCCTAGCGTTGCAGTTTTTAAAGGGCAGGGTGGCATTGCGAAAAATGACCTTGGACAGACCCTCCAAGACCTAAAGGTAATGTACAATGTCGAGGAGTACCAATTAAAAACAAATGATCGTATCCCATCAAAATACCGGACCGGGATCATTGTTAATACGTCCGACTCGTTTAGTCAACCTGTTTTAAATCAACTTGACAAATTTCTGAAAGCTGGGAATAATTTATTAATTGCAACAGACCGGGTGGAAGATAACCTTCAAGAACAAAGCTTATCTACTGCGAATACAGGCCTTGAAAAATGGCTTGAAAATAAGGGGATAACCTTAAGGGACCAGGTATTGATTGATGCTCAATGTGGTGCAATTCAGGTACAGCAAACTGCTCAGGGTCGTAGAGTCATGCGAAATGTAAAATTTCCTTTTTTCCCGATAATAAAAAAATTTGAGAAGCATCCGGTTACCAGGTCTGTTAGTCAGCTTTTTCTGCCATTCTCAAGTACTATCGATACCGGGGAAGAAACCGGGCTAAATTTCCATGTCTTAGCGAGAAGTTCTAAAAAAACCGGGCAAGTCAGCCTTCCTCACAGCATTAATGTTAATAAAAATTGGAAAGAAAGCGATTTCCCAAAAAACCATGAACCTATTGCCATTGCTGCAAAAGGGAAATTGGGTGTAAGTGATAGTGTAAGCAGGCTGGTAGTTGTCGGTAGTGATAAGCTTATACAAAAACAAAAGAAAAACCAGGGCAGAAGGGGTAGGACGAAGGTTAGAGAAGGCAATGCCAACTTTTTTGTCAATGCGGTGGATTGGCTATCTGATCAAATGGGCCTAATGGAGCTACGGACTCAGGGTGTTGATGCCCGTCCTTTAGACGATATTTCTGATCAAAATCAAAATTTATTGAAATACAGTAATGCATTTGCCCCTATCGTTTTGATTCTTGTTATTGGTTTGCTCCGTTTTCAAATTCAGCAAGCTAAACGTAAAAAATGGCAGGCTTAGCAATCAAAAGGAAAATATATCCGGCATGGCACGAAAAATATCGAACGCACAACTTTTAACGGCATTCTTAGCATTATTGGTAATAGTGGCTATTTTAAAATTTTGGCCAAGCCAGGAAAAGGGAGGTACCCTAAAGACGCAGATGGTCAAGCCAATGGATTCCGGAAAAGTGAATAAATTGGTTTTATTACCGGAGTTTGATACAACTAACCAGGTAAAGCTGGAGAAAAAGGAAGGAGATTGGGAAATCAAACGTGGTAAACAATACAAAGCTGTAGACAAGAAAAGAATGGAAAGAGCCCTTGAAGACCTTTTTGTTAATTTGAAGGCTGACAAGTTAGTAAGCCGTGAAAAATCGGATTGGGAGCAATACGAAGTGGATAGCACCGGCACATTAATGCGGATATTTGAGGAAGGTGAATTACATGATGAGGTTGTCCTGGGTAAGTTAAATTTTCAAAACAGGAATCAAGCTTTCCATTATGTTCGTAATAAAAATGATAGTTCGGTTTACGCCGTAGATGCATATCTTAAAAGGTCCTTAAAAGGCAAGCCGGAAGATTGGATAAAAGAAAAAGGAGGATCTAAAGGACTGGGTGGAAAAAAAGTGCCACCGAAAATTCGGCGGAAAATGCAGCAAAAACAACAGCTAAGAAAAAAATTGAAAAACATGAATAAGGACAGCCTGCCTAAAAACCTAAATTGAGAAAATTTGTTGCTCTTTCAACAATTTATTTCGTAAAAAGCCATGCTTTTATTTTTTAACAACCTTTGTTTTCAACTTATTAATTAACACTTATATGTACACTGGTCTTCTTCACACCCACACACTTGTGGTTAGTCTTTATTTGGTTTTACTATTGATAAAAACCGTTCTTCTTTTGGCAGGCCAAAAAGAAAGACTTAGTAAGTTCAGGGCTAAAACCAAGGTAGTTGAAATGGTTCTGGCCACGTTGTTTTTACTTACCGGGGTTTACCTGAGTTTTGAGTCCGGTTCCATTTGGGGAAGTTGGTTCATTGTTAAAGATATTTTAATTGTAGCGATTATAGTGCTGGGGGTGGTTGCATTTAAACGGGAAAGCCGGTTTTTGGCTTTTTTAACCTTAGTTATTTTTCTCTACGTATATGGAATTTCAGAAACTAAGAGTTTATATTTTAACACAGACTATCAAGCATTGTACGGAGGAAAAAGCGCTGGTGAGCAAAAAGACTGGGAACCTCAAGCTTCCGACTATGACATTGAGGCGCACGGTCAGTATGTTTATGAGCAAAATTGTATCGCTTGTCACGGGAAAAATGGAAAATTACAGAAAAGCGGTTCTAAAAACCTTCAGAATTCCGGGTTAGGCAAAGAAGGGATTCAACACCTTGTCAAAAATGGCAAAAATTCTATGCCAGCCTACGGAGAAGCGCTAAATGACCAGGAAATTAAGGCTGTTTCCGACTATGTTTACCAAATGGCTAATAATTAATGGATACTCTGAACCCCAAGGTAAACGCAGGAAGTGCGGGGTGTGAAATTTTCTGATAGATCATTTCTCCGACTTAGTATTTATCGTTAACTTCAATAATAGGTTACGGTTAACCTTTCCTTGTAGAAGGGTTCATTATGATTATAGCCCCAGAAAAGGTTAAAACAACCCTCTAACCATGTGCTCTACGGTCATATTTTCCGCTTCAGCTTTGTAATTTTTTAGCATTCGGTGACGTAAGACAGGAATTGCTACTTCCTGGACATCTTCTATATCAGGAGAATATTTCCCATTTAAAATTGCATTGCACTTGGATCCAATGGTAAGGAATTGTGAAGCCCTTGGTCCAGCCCCCCAAGAAATGTATTCCTTGATGTTATCGGGTGCGTATTGGGAATCTGGCCTGGTCGAATGCACAAGTTTAACGATATACTCCAAAACATTATCCGGTATTGGGATGCGCCTGACTAAATTCTGGAAATAAATGATCTCTTCTGCCCCCATTATTTTACCAACTTCGGATTTATTTCCGGAAGTGGTATTTTTAACGATCTGAAGCTCATCTTCATAAGAAGGATATTCAAGCACGATATTTACCATAAAGCGGTCCAATTGAGCTTCAGGCAGGGGATAGGTCCCTTCTTGTTCTATGGGGTTTTGTGTAGCAAGTACAAAAAATGGATCACTAAGTTGATGATACTTACCGCCGGCTGTTACACTTTGTTCCTGCATAGATTCCAATAAGGCGGCCTGAGTTTTGGGGGGTGTCCTGTTGATCTCATCTGCCAGTACAACGTTGGCAAAAAGGGGCCCTTTAACGAATTGAAATTGCTTTTTATCATCCAGAATTTCTGAACCTGTGATATCGGAAGGCATTAGGTCTGGTGTAAATTGAATGCGGCTGAAATCAAGATCAAGAACATCTGAAATGGTATGAACCAACAAAGTTTTGGCCAGTCCAGGAACACCTATAAGCAGGCAATGCCCCTTTGACAGTATTGAAATTAAGACGGATTTGACAATTTCATCCTGGCCTATGATGATCTTTTTTATCTCATTGTTAAGCACATTGTACCGCTCATTCAGGTAATCAATGGCTTCTACATCAGAATTGAACCTTTCGGAAAGTTTTGTACTTGCTGCTGCTTGTTGTTCTGCCATTGTTTAAAGTTTGTTCTTTTTAAAACGCCATTCCTTGTATCAAAACCAATACCAAACTAAGGTTTTGCCGAAGGTTACTGATTGGTCAAATAAGGGGTTAGGGCCTTACAACTCATGTTTGAGGTTTTTACTCTTATATAGGTTTGGTCGGCATATTCTTGGTACCATTCGTCCAGTGCTTTTTGTTTAGCTTGTTGCTCCGCCATTCTCCGAATCCTTGGGTAATCCTGCTGAAGGTTGCCTTTATGAGGCTCAGTCCTTTCTTTTAAATACAAAATCCGGTAAGCATCCTGGTTACCTTTGTAATCCATAGGAACTGGCTTGGATATGTTGCCAACTTTCATGGTATCAATGTTAAAGTACATATTGGATTTGAGTTGTTCAACCGGCAGCTTATTGGAGCCGGTTTTTTTATTTAAAATAAGTCCGCCATTCCTTTTTGTTTTATCATCTTCAGAAAATTCGTAAGCTGCCTCTTCAAAAGTGAGGGTATCATTCCTTACCAGGTCCCTGACACTATCCAGAAACTTACCGGCATTGCTACGGGCTTGTGGTGTAATCTTAGGCTTTTGAAGGATGTGTTTTAAATGCAGCTTATCACCTTTCCTATCCAGTAGTTTGACAATGTGGTATCCTTTTTCAGTTTTAATAATGCCTGATACCGTATCGCTTGGCAAATTGATAGCCCTGGCAGCCAACTTATCATTAAAAGTTTTTTTATCCCGCATACCCATATCACCGCCGTCTGTTGCGGTAGATTCATCATCTGAATAAAGAATCGCCAAATTATCAAAGCTTTCACCTTGCTCAACAATGCGTTCCCTCAGCTGCTTAAGCTTTTGCTTGCTTTCACGTTTTGCTTTCTTGGTCGGTTTGGGTTTACGTACAATGTGACCTAATTTAACTTGCGTATTGAAATACGGGATACTATCCTTAGGGAGGTTTTCAAAGTATTGACGTACTTCTTTCGGAGTTACTTCGACATCTGACAATATCTGATTCTTCATTTTTTCGGTAAGTAGCAGCTCTCGGGTAGGCTGACGCATTTGCTCCTTTATCTCAGGAATGCTTTTATCATAATATTCCTCCAATTTACTTTTACTACCCACCTTATTAATGAAAAACTGAATACGGCGGTTTAGCTCATTTTCTATCCTTTGGCTTTTTACCATTACACTGTCCTGTCTGGCTTTGGATAAGAGTAATTTCTTTTCAATGGATTTACTGAGTATACGGCACCTCATGGTTGATTCAGGTATCGTATCTGTCGTAAAATTTTGCATTTTTTTGGCCAGGTCCGATTGCAGGATAATTTCATTTCCTACAACAGCCACTATTTTATCAGCGACCTGTTTTTCTTGCTGACCAAAAGTAAAGCAAGCAAAAGCCATAAACAGGCTTGTTATAAATGTTTTTTTAATCATACCGTTTGACGTTCTTTTTTTCTAATCCTTTCTGAAAAACTTCGTTCTCCATTTTCTGAATAAGATTGATTTTTTTTCTATTCAGCATCATTTTTTTAATGGATTCTCTTTTCAAGCTGATTGGCGCTTTATCATTCTTTCCTTTGAAATCAGTTATGTAAATCAAGTAGGTGAAAGCCGCATCTTCCGTATCCAACACTTGCTTTTCCTTGATTTTATTAAGTAAATTGGTATTACTCTGGGCCGGAAGGTTTAATTTATTCCTGATATTTTTATAGTAATACCATTTATTATCCTCAAAATCAAAATTTTTGGCATACTGCCTCGCATAAAAATTAAGCGAATCAAGGTATTTATTATCCTCCTCCTTAAACCAAGACTTAATTTGGTCTTTCTTAGGGGCATTTTTTGGTATTATAATATAGCGAAATTTTAACGCGGGCTGATTTAGCTTAAATCTTTCACTGTTGCGGTTGTAAAATTCGCGAATGGTGTCTTTGCTGAAATTTGTATCTATTTTCTCATTGATCAAGGCTTGTTCGTATTCATAACGGATCAGCGATCTGTAATAGTCTTGTAGTTCTTCATCTTTGTCTTTGTCTTTTTCGGGCAAATTATTAAGGGCTTTTTGAAAGATTAATTGCTCAGTAATCCAATTGTTAATTAGCTTTTTCCTGAAAGCCAAACTATCTTTAAGCGATTGGTTTCTATTTTTACGGTAAATTTCCTTCAGATCTTCCTCATAGAGGAATTGATCCTTTACCCTCGCTACAGGTTCTTTGTCCTCTTCCGGATTTTCACTTACCAGATTATCACATGCATTGAAAGTTACTCCTAAAAAACATGAAGCAATTACTAAGCCGGTGGTGAGAATGTTACTCTTTATAAAGGCTCTCCAGAACATCATCATGGATCTTTACGGGGTATTTTTGCTTTAAATTTTTGATCCAAGTCTCCTCTAAATGCTCTTGATAATCAGCAACCACCTTTCCACGAACAGTTTCTAAAGGGGCAAGGCCGGCAGGTTTAATTTTATCAATTTTTATTACATAAAACTTGCCATTATGCTTTTTAGTGTAAATACCCTTTTCATTTTTGGTTTGCTTTATTACCGGGTTTTCATTTTTTCGAAAGCTATCGTAGGTCAAACTTATCTCTGCACCTTTTCCAGCCAAGTTTTCCCGGATGGTAGCAGGTTTTTTACCATTTTTAACCTTACTGGCTATAGATTTTTGTGTTGATTTATCATTGCATTCAAAAAAGTAGCCAACTTTGGTTAAAGGTCGCTGGTATTTTGATCTATTGCTTTTGTGATATTCCTTAAGGCCGTTGGTATCATTAACTGCTTTTGACCAAACTTTTTGATCCATGATCTCAAAAAGGAGTATACCATCTTTGTACTCCCTGATCAAATTTCTGAACTCAGGGTATTTTTCATCCAAATGACGCTTTTCATAAGCCAGGATCTCCTTTTGTTCAAATTGCTTATAGTAGTATTTTAATAATGCAGTGATATCGTTAAAAGGAGGTTTTTTCTTTTGGTTATTCTCAATGTAGCGGGCAAAATCAATGGCGCTAAGTTGCTTATCTCCGATCTTAAACAGTTTTTTATCGAGGCCGGATTTTCCATCCATCGTCCAATGTCCCTTTAACAGGCTTGAGTCAAAGTGTTTTTGAAGATTATCCGGCTTATTAATTTGCGTATAGCCGCTACTTTGCTTGATATCTTTAACCACGCTACGCTTCACTTTGTCATACCGGGGTTTCTTTTTAATTTCTTTGACTAAATCCTCTCGCATTTTATTTAAGGAATCAGGTTTTTTCATACCCCTTCGTTTGACAATATGGTATCCATAGCGTGTTTTAAAAGGCTTGGTATAGGCTCCTTTTTCATCAAGGCGAAAGGCTTTATTTTTAAACTTATCCGGAAAGTGCCGAGTTAAGCGATCAAATGGTGGTAACTTACCGTCATTGCTTTTACTCCTTCTATCTTCTGAATATTCAGCTACAACGTCAGCGAAGGATTCGCCCCCTTTTAATTGCTTATAGGCCTCTTTGATTAGTTTTTCAGCTCTTTCCCAGTTTGCAGTATCATTTTTCTGTTTCTTTGGTTTCACCATGATATGACTTGCCCGAACTTTTCCCTGGTAAGGCTTCTTTTCAGTGATTTTTAGCAGGTGGTATCCGTGTTTCGAGCGAACTATTCCGGTAGTTTCTCCTTCCGGCGTTGAATAAGCTGCATTTTCAATAGGATAAGGCTGATCAAAAACCGTAAAGTACCCCAACTTCCCGTATTTAGTTTGATCCTGATAGGCTTTAACCATTGATTTGAATTCTTTTCCACGTTCAAGCTTCTTTTGTATTGTTTTCAAGGTCTCATAGGCATTCTGGGTATCTTTCGTAGGGGCACCTTTAGGTACTCTTATAGTCAGATGTTTGGCTTTAATGAGTTGCATTTTCCTATTATAAGCTTCTTCTACCAAATTTTCCATAATGGAATCATTGGTTAAGTAAGGATTGGCCAATTGGTCCCGGTATTTTTGAAATTCTTTTTTAAATTGCTTTGTGGTATCGATGCCAGCTTTTTCCGCAGCTTTCACCTTAAGCTTGAATTTTGTATAGAGATCAAGGTAATCCTTTAGGCTCTCTTTACTGTATAAATTCGGGTCATCTGAATTGTTTTTTTCGTAAATGTACTTGAATTCCTCTTTTTTTACTGATTCATCACCAATCTCAAGAATGATTTCATCTGAATCTTTATTGTAAGAAGGTTGGGCTTTATTTGAAAAAGCATTCAACAAAATCAAGGCGCAGAGTAAAAAAAAGGGATACTGAAATATTTTAGCCATTATCTTGCTATTTGATTTTAAACAGGCAAAAATAAGCAACAAATCAGAACAAATGAAGGTGAAAGCTGGCCTACCTTTGAAAAACTTGAATTTTAAAAGATAGTTTCAGGGTTATCGTCCTTATCAGATCCCTTTAATGTGTAATAAAAAAATTTTTCATTATGGTTTATTTGAAGAACTCCTACAGAGGTAAGGTTGATGAGAATATCCTCTGCTTTTCTTGGTGGTAATTTAGCAATCCGGACAAATTTTTTCAGGGTAATCTGCTGGTTTTGATTGAGGAAGTCTAATAACAGGTTTTCTTTTCTGGAGTACCTTATAAAAGTATTCTTTTCTTTTTGCTTTCGCTTAAGGTACTCAATTACCACCCGGTTAGCAAACTTGTTTTTGTCATTAAACCGGATGTAAACCCACCACTTATCATCATCATCTTTAACAAAATGAGGCCTGGTGTCACTTTTATTAATTGAAATCTCGAGAACAGTTTTGCCTTCATAAAACCAATCCCGGATTTTGTAGCCAACTTTTGGGCTACAATAATAAGTGGCCGCTGTTTCTATCATGTACCGTTCTTCATCAGACTCGATTCCTATCACTTTACCATTGTCTTTCACGCCAATTAGTAATTTTCCACCCCTTGTATTAGCAAATGCCACAAAAGTTTTAGCAATTTTCCTGGCACTGCTGATATTGTATTTAAAATCCAGGCTAATGCTTTCACCCTCCTCTATGAGTGTATCTATATATGACAATTGCTTTTTCATAGCTAAAATCAGAAGCTTGGTCAGGGTTTAAATTGCAAAACAATTAGCTGTGATTAGGGTTGTTTATCTTTCAGCTTTTATTCACAGGCCTAAGACCCTTACAAAAATAATGAATTGGATCGTTAGATCGTTTTTTAGCCATATCTTTTCTGGACTTCAAAAGCCTGATGATAAGGAATTAAATTAGCCATGATTTTTGTTAGCAAGCATAAGGTGTTAATTTTGCAATTTCAATTTGAATAAACGGTGGATGTAGCTCAGCTGGTTAGAGCACCAGATTGTGGTTCTGGGGGCCATGGGTTCAAATCCCATCATCCACCCAGATTAATCACAGAAAGCGCAACACGAGAGAGTTGAAGGATTTGTCGGTTAAAGTGCCGACAAATTTTAAGGGGGTCGCCGACAGTACTTTGAAAGTGATTATGGATATGGGTAATGGTCAAATTCCTATCCTCAATCTTTGTTATTAGTCAGCAGGGTTTAACAATGGTATTGGCGAGCAATGTAAGAACATCCCTCAGGTAAAAGTAGCTGGCTTTATTCAGCCTTTTCATGTTTTTTAGGCTTTAATTGGGTATAAACACAAAAATCCCAATTACTAACTCCTCATTTCCTTTTAAGCTTTGGAATCTAACTAACAATGCCACCTGAAAAATACTCTATTTGGAAAGCTAAAAAGACATTATTAGGTACAAAATCCAATATTATACCTTTATTATCCTATTTTCCTAAGATTAATCGGTATGCCTTTAAACCCGGATCATTAAGGATCCCTAAAAACCGGATAAAATAGGGAATTTTGAGCTTTGAGATAAGCCTATTAGGGGTTATTTACAATGGCTCCAATATCCGGGTTAGCTGTATCCCGTCCTTCATCATAATAACCTTGCTGAAGCCATGGGAGGTTTTTAGCAAATTGACCAATGCTGGCACCTTCACCAATAACTGGAGAATTCTGGTTCACTTTAAAATTATAATTGCATATACCTTGAAAAAGGGGATCTTTATTAATCTTATTACCACTGGGCAAATCTTGCGAGGTTTTTATAACGTTTTTCACGACTGCTATTGTATCCTTTTCCGCAATGTTCCCAAAGGTCAATTCATCCTCTTGTTTACCCCAGATAACCGAATTCAGGAGGGTAACATTTAAAGTAAAATCAGTTCCCTCAAAACTTTGGCTATTGAATCCAAGGGCTGGTCCTTCAGGTGAACATTGGCAATCGCTCGCCATGAAAGTACAATGGATAAATTGGTAGCTACCTCCAAAAATTCCAGTTACCAAATTGCCACAACATTCGCTAACAATGGTATTAATCCCCAATATAGAAGAGCTAAAACCTGCTATTCCCGTTCTGGCCATGTTACTTATTCTGGAATTCAAAAGGATTAACTTGGGATTCCTATTCAGGGAAAGAGAATCGACTTCTATACCAACTGTTGCCTCATCAATAATGGCATTGTTGATAATATTATTCTTGCTTGAAGGTAAGAACCGGATTCCCTGCCATTGCCCGGGCCTGTCCATGAAACTCTGTTCTGGTCTTGTCCCTTGAAAAGTAACGCGTTCATCTGTTGTTCCCGTGACGTTCAGCGTTCCAAAGACAAAAAAATTGGCACTACCGCTATTGAAAATTTTTGTTCCTTTTTCTATAGTAAGGGTAGTATTGGAGTCAACCGCTGCAAAATCCATAATCAAGTGAGGGGTGTCAGATCGCCAGGTGGTATTGCTACTAATCACTTCCCGCTTATGTATAATAGCATGTCTGCCATAGGTTCTCAGCTTCACAAATTGGTTATTACCATTTGTCTCAAACCGGATGGAATCCTTAATTATAAAGGGATTTGAAGGCTTGGTCTGATCAATGGTCATTTCTGCAAAAATGAATAAACTATCTCTCGAGTCAAGGGTGATATTGGATTCCTGGTTTGTAGGTCTTCCATCAATATTTAAGCGGTAAATAGAATTTTTACCTCCCATTAACTCAATTTCGGAAATATTAACTTCCTGGTTGTTTGGGTTGTAAACCCTCAATCTCTGGGTAGCTGAGGAAAGGTTTTTAAAAAGTGTATCAAAAAATACGTCCCTTGTTGAAAAACGAAGTTTAGCGGAGGAGTCAAGTGTAAGCGGATCTTCTTGGCAGGCCCCAAATAAAAGCGGTAAACTTAGGGTAAGGAAAAGGAAACGTTTTGGCATATAAAGGATGAGATAATAATAGTTATCCAATAACTACAAAGTTAATTTTTCAGTAAAACTTTTGTTTGTCATGCTTATTTGGAAGCGATACCGATTGTAGCTACACTTACTGTGACATTCCTGACGGTTCTCAATGTCCATGCTGCCGCTTCAAGTGTAGCACCGGTTGTAAGCACATCATCAAATAAGAGAATGTGGGTGTTTTCAAATGCTTTTGGGTTTTTTATCGTAAATATTTCATTCACATTTTCCCAACGGTTGAAACGGCCCTTTAGTGTTTGTGAAGTGGTGTCTTGTGTTCTGATCAGATTCTCGTTATTCAGTGTTATCCCTGTCTGATGACTAATGCCTTTACCAAAACAAACACTTTGATTATAGCCTCTTTTTTTTATTCTTCTTTCGCTCAGGGGTATAGGAACAACAAGATCAATATCATTAAGAAAATTCCCGGTTTTTAAGTTTTCGGCAAAAAGCTTACCCACATAATAGCCCAATTCCCATTGGTTCCTGTATTTTACGTTATGAATGATTTGCTGTACTCGACCGGCTTTTGTAAAGTAGAGGAACGCTGTCGCTTTATTAATTGGAAATCTACCCCAAAAGGTCCTTTCGACTGGATTAGAAGATAAGCGGTGAAAATTTGTGTACGGAAGTTTATGGTGGCAATAAAAGCATAAATATTTTTCATGAATTTGGAGGACATTGTTGCAACCATTGCAAATACGCGGATAAAATATATCCAAAAAGCTGTTTAGCACTAGTTTACCAGTTTCTTTGAATTGACCGCTATCCAAATCTTATATTTTATTTGCAATCAAATTTAAAAAGAAGATGAATAAAATTATAATTAAAAATGAGATAAGTCTCGTGAGAAATTTTTAAGTTTGAATCATGGAATAGAAATGGAAATTCACTTTAGTTTCCAAAAGGTTTAATTTCTGATGTTACTATAAATAAGCTTTTTTATCACATTTTAGCTTATTATAGTATTGGCATACAGATGCTTAAGGTAAAAAATTTAAAATTTACCTTTCAGTAGTAGTGTTACTCAGTACTGTATTTTTATACAGAAAAAGGAAAGAAGCTTTTCAAATTTGATTATCAAGTTGGGTTTTTTCTTTTAAGAGCGTAAAGTTTTTGAAAAGAGAGAACCTCAATAACAAGACTCATAGGAATAAAATTGGGAATAGTTATGATTGGCTATCTTTTCAGGTGCTTCAATGCGCCTTGCATAGGAATTTTATTATTGCTAACATTGGCAAGTCCTAATGCTTTTGGACAAGGAGGTCCCGGTGGTGGATCCTGCAATCCTATAACGGTAGATCTCAGTGGTAATCCGGATAGCTCCTGGACAAGCAGTTCTATTACGAGGAATGGCAATTGTTGTTCTAATACCAATTGCGTTCAGTTTGATGTGACCTTGGACAAAGACGCGGCAGGTGTTAAACTGGAAATTTCTTCTGGTGCTGTTCCTGGAGGTGCGCTTACTTACCAGGTTAATTGTGGATTAGCAACCAATAATTTTGGGGATACGGTTTGTTTAAGTGGGACAGGGCCGCATAATTTAACTTTTTGTAAGCCGGGAAACAATCCGAACACTTATACCATTAACTCTATTAAAACACCAGAAATAGAGGGAGATTCACTTGTTAAAAAAGGCTGCACCGGTACCTTAACAGTTAATAACCTGGTAGATAGCACAATTTTTTGGTCCTCTGTTCCCCATGATTCTACAAATAACTCATACTTGAATTGCACCAATGGTTGTGATACAGTTTCTGTAAATCCTTCTTCAGGTTTTCCGGATAGCGTTCAATACAAGGTATGTGGGGAACCCACATTTGATTGTGCAAAAGATACCGTTTGTGATACGCTTACAGTACATTTTGATTCAGATGTTAGTGTTGAAATCGACAATATATCTGATTCTTTACCATGTCAGGGTCCGAGTGATTCTGTACAATTAAAAGCCAATGCAAGTGGCGGATTTCCTCCTTATAATTATGATTGGAATACTGAATCCACAGACTCATTAATTAAAGGGGATACCGGGACTTATTGGGTTAAGGTGACTGATCAAAGTGCCTGCCCGCCTGTATACGATACATTTACCCTCGCCTTAGCTGAAGACCCATCTCCTAAGGCAGGAAAGGATAGTTTTGTTTGCCCGGATAGCAATCTCCTATTAGGAGGTTCCCCTGTCATTTCAAAGGATACAAGTAACTATGATTTTCAATGGACACCTGGCAATGGTTTGAATAAAAATTCTATAGCCCACCCAATTGCTAATCCGGATACCAGTACACGTTACGTATTAACATCTACCGATACAAATGGATGCCAATTTTATGATACAACATTCATTAAAATTGACACTTGTTGTGATAATTATACCACTTCTTTTCAGGAAGATACCACCCTTAATTATAGTTATAATGGTGATGCATCCAAAATTTCCAACTTATGTTACCAAATGACCCCCGATTCAAACAACCAAAACGGAAGTTTTTGGCAAAAGCAAACAATCAACCTCAATAAACCATTTGACTTTAAATTCAGGCTAAATGTAGGTTGCCGGGATGCGAACGGAGCAGATGGTGTAGCTTTTATGCTTCAGAATGATCCTGATTCTACCAAAGCACAGGGATCAAGTTCTAAAGGAATTCATTTAGGAAGTGATGGCATAGAGCCCTCCCTTTCTATCGAAATGGATACCTGGCAAAATACAGATAATGATACTGCTACAGGAAACGCAATTGATCCCAAAGAAGATCATATAAGTATTACCCAGAATGGTTACATTTATCATAACCTTGTTGATCCTGTTCAGGCCGATTCAAATAACGCAAATGTTGAAGATTGTCAATGTCACAATTTCCGGATAAAGTGGGATCCATGTACAGATTCTATAAAAGTTTACTTTGACGGTCAACTAAGGGTTACTTATCAAAGAGATTTGATCAATGACTTATTTAATGGCAATCCCAAGGTTTATTACGGCTGGACCGGCTCGACAGGTGGCTCCAAAAACAAACAATATGTTTGTAAAAATTTATCCGTTAGTACAAGTGCTGACCGGCAGATATGTAAAGGGGATACAGTTCATTTATCAGCCAGTGGCGGTACAAGTTACAGCTGGAGTCCTGGAGGTAGCCTGAATGATTCGACCATTGCCAACCCTATTGCCAGTCCCGATACCACGACCAATTATGTGGTTTCTACCTCTAATGGTTTATGTTCTTACCTTGATACAGTTGAAGTGACTGTTGATCCGGTTCCTAATCTTTCTCCCGATACAACCTCTATTTGCAGGGGCGATAGTGCTAAATTAACGGTAACTCATGGAAATGACTTTTCATGGGCTCCCACTTCCGATTTAAGTGATTCAACCATTGCTAAACCCTTAGCTTATCCGGACTCCAATACAAATTATACGGTTTTTGCCAAAGATACTGTTACGGGATGCCAAGCTTATGATACAAGCAGGGTTTTGGTTGATTCACTTCCAAAAGCTGGTTTTACAAATGACCCCTTCTGTCTTAATGATTCTACATTTTTTTACGATAGTTCTTCCATAAAAGGTGACTCAATTGGTACCTATTCATGGGAATTCGGAGATGGAGATAGTTCAGCTAAGAAAGACCCAACCCATTATTACAGTTCAAAAGGAACTTTTGAAGTCAGTCTTAAAGTCACATCCGTAAATGGTTGTGTGGATTCTGTTACGGATTCTGTAAAAACAACCTCTTCTCCGAATACCGTATTAAATGGGCCGGATACAATTTGCGATTACGACAGCAATGTTTATTCACTACCTAATTATGATTCGGCCAATTCTTTTGCGGCAACTGCAAAAGGTGGTTCAGTAGAAGATGGGGTTGGTACGGATTCCATTACCGTAAAATGGAATCAAACTGGATGGGATACACTTTCCATTACAGAAACCAAGCCCTCTGGTTGTGACACAGTGGTTAAAAAAGCGGTATGGGTAAAGGCAACTCCGGATCCCGTATTGAATGGTCCTGTTAATGTTTGTGAGTTTTCGAAAAAATACAAATACTACGTAAACGGCCAATCAAATAGTAATTTTACCTGGAAGGTGAATGGCGGTTCAATAATTGATTCATCGAGTAAGAAGGATACCGTTTATTTAGAATGGCATAAGGGAGACACCGTTACCCTTTCTGTGACTGAAAAAGCACAAAACGGTTGCGATACTACAGTTAGCCAGGAAATCTACATAGAAAGCTTACCTAAAGCAACAATAAACGGACCTGATACTGTTTGTGCTTATGACTCCGGTAATTTTTACAGTGTTCCTTATGATCCCAATTATACTTATGATTGGCGGGTAAAAGGTGGTGAAATCCTCAGTGGTAATTCCAATGATACTGCCAATATACGTTGGTTATCTTCTGGTTCCGGGATTCTTTCTGTTAAGATTAAAGATACAGCAACAGGCTGTAGTAATGTTATTTACTATTCAACATATTCCAAGTTTGACTTTAATTATGATAACCTTGCTCATGCTACCGTTGGTAATGATGCCAAAAGTTATGACTCTGCTTATTTTTCAGATGGTAAAGGTCCTATCGTAGACAATAATTGTACAGGTGGTAAAGGTATTGATCTCACCATCAAGGGTTCTCAGTTCGATAAAGATGAGATTTGCATGACTTACCGGTTTCAACGGGATGAAAGTACTGGCAAGTTCTTTAACCGGGGTTACACTGAAATTTATATGAGTGGGGGGACTATTTACATTCAATACCGCATCGACAATGGTTCTGGCGGTTATAAGGACTTAGGAACTTTTAACACAGGTTATTCTCCACCGTTTGACACTACTTTTCGCAATTTTAATTTCTGCTATGATAAAAAGAGTGGAAAGTTTGAATTTCGGGTTAATGATAGCTTAGTTTGGGTGAATAACGGCCCTGATGGAAGAGCATTAAACTGGACGGGCGCCGGAGATGCTATTATGGGGCAGCAAATGGACGGCAGTTGCAAGAAAAGAGCTTTTTGGGACTTTTTCTCTTTTTATGACCAAATAAGTATTCGAGAAAAGCCAAGCCTCAGTGTTAATGGTGACACAAACACCTGTCAATACCAGGATACTGTAACTTACCAGGTTACTAACCAAAGTGGGCATACTTATAGTTGGTCGTCTAATGCCGGTGAATTCATAAATGGCAGCGATTCTTCTTCTGTGAAATTTGTTTGGCATGACACAGGTTCACAGAATATTCAGGTGAAAGAAACGAATAATCAGGGCTGTGATACTACATCGCAATATAAGGTACAAGTTCATCCCCAGCCAAATACAAAAATTAAAGGTAAGGATACCATTTGTCCTAATGATACGACCTTATATAAGGTAAAAGCGGATTCAGGTAATACTTATTCCTGGACCGTCAACAATGGTAGTATTGTATGGGATTCGGGCCATAAAGTTAATGTTGCCTGGAATGGGCATGGAGGTTCGCAAATTGAAGCCACAATAACCAACAGCAATGGTTGTGATACTACGCTTAAAGATTCAATTGAGGTTGACTCCATGCCAAACCCTGTAATAACAGGCACTGATAGTGTTTGTGAATATACAAATGGTCATACATACCAAACAAGCTTTAATAATAAAAACACGTATAGTTGGTCTGTTGAAAATGGTTACATAACGCACGATTCAGGAAATAAAATAAATGTTAAATGGCAGCAGGAGGGAAGTGGTAAAGTATCATTAACAGAGACTAATAGTGGCGGATGTGATACAACAGTGTCCAAAAAAATTGAAATATCGCCTAAACCGAGGCCTTTCCTAAGAGGTGATGATACGGTTTGTGTTCATTCTGATACCTCCACTTATAAAGTGGTTAAACCACAAGTTACCGGAGAAGGCGCTGCATTCATTCAAAATGACACCCTTCATACTATCAGTAGAGATGGCGGAAGTGATACTGCGTGGAACGTTAGTGGGATAAAAGCGTTTGGGCCAGCATTTTATGATTTTAATAACAATGGTCTTAATGATTTGCCATTACTGCTTAATTCCAAAAAGATTGGTCTATGGAATAGAACCAATGGTGTTTATGATACCATTGATATAAGCGGTAAGCAGGCAAGGACAAGCAAGACAAGACTAGCAGTTGGTTTTTGGAAGGGAAGTGGACCATCTATCTTTTACACGGGAAAGAATAAAAACAAAGTTTATCGTGTTAACCGCAGTGGGAATCCCACACAAGTGCTAAGCACAGGAAGTGGTGTGAATGCGTTGATAGGCGTTAAGGATATAGATGGCGATGGTAAAAATGAATTAATTTTTGCTGATGCTTCTCAGGAAATTCGTTATCTTAACCAAAACGGTACGATTCAGACAACAGGGGTAACAGCAGGCTCTAATAATAATATCGGTATTGGCAATCCTAAGGATTTCAATGGCAATGGTCGGGCATCAATACCCATTGTGGATGGTGCTAACGAAATTAAACTTATTAATTCAAGTGGGGTTCAATCGACAATACTACCAAGTTCAAAAGGCCTGGCAAGTAAATCTGTTCTTTCTGCTTTAGATATTGATTGCGATAAAGAGTATGAAGTAGGATATCAAAAAGCTAACTCGCCAAATGATAATAAAGTCAAATACATAGACGATGTTCAGGGTAGTAACAATGATAATTTCCTAACCAATAACATGGGTAATAAGATTGATGCAGATGACGGACAAGGTTTAGTTAGTATTGATTTCACCTCAACCAAAGGCTGCATTGACACGCTAACTATTGATGTTAAAAGTGGTTATAATTACAGTTGGTCTGCTAAAAATGGTAATATTGTTAATAACTCAGATTCCTCTGTTTCTGTTAATTGGAATAAAGCGGGTGATAAGAGCCTCAAGTTAACTGAAACAAATGCTAAAGGCTGTGATACCACAGTTACTAAAAATATCCATGTAGAACCAAAGCCTGCGCCGTCAATCAGTGGTAAAGACACGGTTTGTGAATATACGACCGTTGATTCTTACAGTACGACCGATTATTCCGGTCATAGTTATAGCTGGAATGTCACCAACGGTAAGATAGCAAGCGATTCGGGTAATAGCATCACGGTAGACTGGTCCGGTAATGGCAGTGGTCAGGTAGAAGTTACCGAGACGAATGAAGAAGGTTGTGATACCACGGTTATCAAGGACATCCATGTAGAACCGAAGCCTGC
>CAZQQN010000008.1:0-89517 GCA_964595485.1 uncultured Sphingobacteriales bacterium
AGATATAACCAGCTTGTATTTTTCTCAGGATTATTAAATGCTAATTTTTCAGAACTAGCCGATTAAGGTAACCTTTTAATTGTCTGATACGCCCATGAAAATCATAACATAATAAAGCAATGTCAGCAGTGATGATAAAGCAGCTACTACATAAGTTTGTGCAGCGGCATTCAGGGCATCTTTAGCCATACCATGTTCTTGTGGATCTGTCACATTGGCATTATCTAACCATTCAAGCCCGCGCCTGGTGGCATCAAATTCAACAGGTAAGGTGATGAACGAAAACAAAGTAGAAGCCGCAAAAAGGATGATTCCTGCAAGCAATACATGAGGCACATTGAAAAGCATAATAGCAAAAATACCACCCATCAAAAGATAGGGCACAAATTGGTTACTGGCGCTTACAACCGGTACAAGAGCAGACCTGAATTGAAGGAAAGCGTATTTATTAGCATGCTGAACAGCATGCCCGCATTCGTGCGCGGCAATGGCCGCTGCGGCAATGCTTTTTCCATTGTATACCCCTTTGCTGAGGCTAACCGTTTTATTCATGGGGTTGTAGTGGTCGGTCAGCATGCCTTCGCCGGCCTGAACCTTAACATCATCAATGCCTTTCTCCCGCAGCATGCGCTCAGCAACTTCCTTTCCGCTCATACCATTGGCAAGAGGGGTTTCTGAGTATTTCTTGAACTTTTTCTTGAATTTACTTTGAACACGCCAGCTCATCAAGCCGATCACCACCATCAACAGTATCGGTCCTAAAAATCCAAATCCAAACATGAGCTTTTTTAATTTAAGTTAAACAAGTATCGTGCAAATCTGTCTTCAAGCGCTTAAAAGATGAATTTGAACGCCATAATGATGAGGGCTATGATAAAAACAAAAATGGAAATCCGATTAATTCCATGCATCATTTTAAGGTTTACATTGCCCTTGGCTTTCGTTTCTTCTTTGTTAAAAGTAATATAGCCCAGAATTTTACGAAATATCATAGCCTCAAATTTACTGGTGTACACTCGATAAACAATAATGGTTAAACTCGGTTCATGGCTGTTAGCCATTTATCATTAAACCAATAAAGGCTTTGTTTTAATGTTAACTTTGTCTTTTTAAAGCATAAGAAAAAATTCAATGCAAACTGGTCTTCAATTCAATAATCCCCAAGAAAAAGAAGAGCGGCAGACCTGGTTTGTCAATGTTATATTACCCTTTTCCCTGGCTAAACCTTTTACATACCGTGTTCCAGTTGACATGGCCGGGGAAATATCCTTAGGTAAGCGGGTGATTGTGCAATTCGGCCGAAAGAAGATCTACACAGCCTTAATCTATGAATGTCATCAAACGCCACCTAAGCAGTATACCGCCAAATACCTCTTGGGCATTCTTGACGATACACCCATTGTTCATCCCAAGCAATTGGCGTTTTGGGATTGGATAGCTGATTACTACTGTGCCCCGATTGGCAGTGTAATGGATGCAGCTTTGCCGGCAAACCTGAAACTGGAGAGCGAAACAAAGATATCCATTAACCCATCGGCAACTCCGGAGGAAGAGAAGTTGGATAAACAGGAATGGCAATTATTGGAAGCCCTGAAAGAACAAGGGGAAATGCCATTGAGTGCCTTGGAGACATTTCTTAATAAGCGCTCTATTTTTTCCGTTATTCAATCAATGCATGAAAAATCCCTCATACAACTAAAAGATGAAATACAAAGGGCCTATAAGCCAAAAAAGAAAACTTTTGTAAGGCTTAACCCAGCGTTCAATGACCAGGAATCCCTGAAAGCCCTGTTTGGCGAATTGGCGAATTCGCCTAAGCAAATTGACCTACTGATGGCCTACCAGGTTTTAGCGAAAGCCAATGCCCATGTTGGGAAAAAAGAACTTGCCGAAAAAGCCGGGACCACCTACAACCCCATTAAGTCATTAGCAGAGAAAGAAATCCTGGAACTATACGAAAAAGAGCTGGAGCGACTGGAATGGGAAGAGCCAGAGCAAGTCACATTTGATCTCAATAAAGACCAGGAAAGGGCCTATTCTGAAATCAAACAATCCTTTCAGCAGTATTCAACGGTTCTTTTGTATGGAGTTACGGGAAGTGGCAAAACCCACCTCTACATGAACCTGATTGAAGAAGCCATGAATAAGGGGCAGCAGGCACTCTACCTGGTACCGGAAATTGCCCTAACCACCCAGCTCATCAGAAGGCTTAGGAATTATTTCGGAAATGCCATAGGCATCTACCATTCTCGTTTCAGTGCCAATGAACGCGTTGAGATCTGGCACAAAGTCCTGAACGGAGATTACAAAGTAGTACTTGGGGTACGCTCAGCGCTTTTCCTGCCTTTCCAGGATCTTGATCTAATCGTGGTGGATGAGGAACATGAAAGCACCTTTAAGCAAAACAATCCGGCACCCCGTTACCATGCAAGGGATTCAGCCATTTACATGAGTTACCTTTTTGGTGGAAAAACGCTTCTGGGAACGGGTACGCCATCTTTTGAGAGTTTCTTCAATGCCAGGAGCGGTAAATTTGGTTTAGTGCAACTGAGCAAACGTTTTGGGGATATCCTGATGCCCAACATTGAGGTGGTTGATCTCAGGAAAGAATACAAGCAAAACAAGATGAAGAGCGAGTTTAGCTCAGCGCTTTTCAATGGCATGCAGGCCAATCTGAACGATGGCTTTCAGAACATCCTTTTCCAAAACCGGCGGGGCTATTCACCCTTCATCCAATGCCAGACCTGTGGTTGGGTACCGGAATGCCAGCACTGTGATATAAGCCTTACCTACCATAAATATTACAAAGAGATCCGCTGCCACTTATGTGGGTACCGGGAACCCAATCCCGGGAAATGCCGGGCATGCGGAAGTACTGAACTGAAAATGCGTGGATTCGGTACCGAAAAATTAGAGGATGATTTGAAAGCGCTTTTCCCGGATAACAATATATTAAGGCTTGACCAGGATACCACCACCAGGGCAAACGCTTTCCAGCAAATCATTAGTGAATTTGAAAACGGCAAGGCTGGTATTTTAGTAGGAACCCAAATGGTAACAAAAGGCTTGGATTTTGAAAATGTCCGTTTGGTGGGTATCGTCAGTGCTGACCAAATGCTCAAATACCCCGATTTCCGTGCCAATGAGAGGAGTTTCCAGCTCATGCTTCAGGTAAGCGGGCGTTCCGGAAGGAAAAACAAGCAAGGTGAAGTGGTGATCCAGACTTTCTTACCTGAGCACCCCATCTTTGAATTTCTTAAGAAGTATGATTACGAAGGGTTCTATGAACACGAGATCCATGAGAGGCTGCAATTTAAGTATCCCCCTTTTTTCCGGTTAGTCCAGCTTCACCTCAAAGCCAAAGACTTGCAAAACATTAAGCAGGGGGCCAGTGTATTGGCTAACCGGCTAAGGCAACATTTCGGAGAGCGGGTTCTCGGTCCGGAGTTACCACCCGTTATGCGGATAAAAAACCAATACCTGATGAACATACTGATCAAGTTTGAGCGGAAAAATTTTGACCTGCAATCAGCCAAGCACCAAATGATGGATACCATAGCCAATTTTCAGAAAGAAGCCGACCATAAAAATATCCGGATTAACATAGATGTAGACCCACTCTGATTACCATACACCTTGATGTTGATAAACAACCCAAAAACGTCAGAACGCTTTTCAGCGTGCGCCGCATTCGGAAGACTCGACCCTGGTCATTGAGTACTCATTTTTAGATTCTTTGCCTTCATTTTCCCCCGACCAAATGGACTTTAAATTTTCGCCTTGTTTTTCTAACCGTATGGCATTCGGAAACCTGGCTTCAGGATTTTTGAATACAGCTTTGTTTTTACTGATCTTATCCAATTGGTACCCAACAGGCGATTTTTCAGCTGATCGCCTAAGTTTAAGAATAATATTACCGTCTGTGCTTTCAATCTTAAACGCCCGGATGCCGGTTGTATCATTTTTGTTAATAAAGTAGGTTGTACCGTTTAAGCTTTGGCTACTTAATTGTTTCCAGGTAGTCTTAATTTTTGTATCATTTTTATTACCTGTCCATTCTCCTTTCAGCCATTTAAGGTCTTTAACCTCTGCATTCTTAACCGATAAACCATTACAGCCTACAAACCCTGCAATGATAGCAACTGAACTTAACAATGAGATAAGCGCTTTTCCTTTTTTTAAATACATAGTGATTCCGTTCCCTTTAATTTCCTTTAAAAATTATTTAATCCAAAATTACAGACTTATGGTGACTTTGAAAACCATATGTTCCAACACTAATTGAATGAAAAAGTTTAAACCTATTAATTGCAGGGGATTAGAAGCATAAGAACAAGTTATGGTTCAACCGTTCTCGAGCATTTATAATTGTTGATCCTTCAGGTTAATTTCGTTTTTTCAAGACTGGTTTTTACTCTTGCGTAGCGTTACCTTTGCAAAAAAACATTGGAAACCCCTCATTTTTACAACTTCAAACCCTACAAAACACATTTTCAGGATCTCATTGAATTAGAGCGGAAAGAAGAGATTAGCCGGCACATGGGGGAAATCAAACAAATGACCCCTCAAAAAAGGGAAAAAGCCGGCCGGGCTATCCTTGAACTTAGCGGACGGGATGCCGGCAAAGGATTAGGTGGTACCCATCTCATCAAATTTGTACGGAATGGGGGACTTCCCAAAAACGAACTGGCAGTAGGGGATCTGGTAATTATAAGTACAGGGAACCCAGATGGACAGGAACCTCAGGGCACCATTACTGAAAAAACCAATTTTTCTATTACGGTCGCCTTCAATAATAAGCCTCCCTCCTATGTTTACAAAAAGAACCTCCGGTTAGACCTGTTTGCCAATGACATCAGTTATCAACGCATGCTTGAGGCGCTTAAAGCCCTTAAAAAAAACAATGTCTTACAAAACCTGCTGACAGAAAGGCTTCAACCTAACCAGGCAAATGACCATACGGCTGAATGGATTAATACCGAACTAAACGAATCTCAAAAAACAGCAGTCAAAGCCTCTCTGCAATCGCGGGATTGTTTTCTGATACACGGTCCGCCGGGAACAGGCAAGACTACAACACTCGTGGAAACAATTATCCAGCATGCTCGATCCGGAGACAGGTTATTGGCAACAGCAGATTCTAACACAGCCGTTGACAACCTGGTAGAAAAACTCAATGCCCAGGGCTGTAAAGTTATCCGCCTCGGTAATCCAGCCAGGATAAACCTGGATTTGGTTAACCACTCACTGGATTATTTACTACAGTTCGAGGCGGATTTCAAGGAAGCCAAAAGCCTGTGGGAGCGCATTGACGAGCTTAAAGAAAAACAGAAAAATCATCAGCCGGCTACGGGGCAGAGTCGTAGAGGTCTAAGGGATTCCCAGATCAAAAGATTGGCAGAGGAAGATAAGACCTCGCGAGGCATTCCGCCGGGCAAAATGAAGGCCATGGCCAAATGGCTAAAAATCCAGGATGAAATCAGTGAAATGGCGGACCAGGCACTGGCATTAGAAAACCAAGCAACTAACCGGCTATTGACTGAGACGGAGGTCATTTGCGCTACCAATGCAACAGCGGGTAGCAATATCCTGGAAGGTTATCAGTTCGAAACTATTTGTATTGATGAAGCCACTCAGTCCATTGAACCAGCATGCCTGATTCCCATGGTAAAGGGTAAAAAGTTTATCATGGCCGGAGATCATAAACAATTACCACCAACCGTGCTGAACCAGCAAGCCCAACCTTATTTACAATTCAGCCTTTTTGAGCGCTTAATGGCCATTTATGGTCAAAGTATAAAAGCCATGCTCACAGTTCAGTACCGAATGCATCAAGCGATCATGTCATTCCCCAACCATAAGTTCTACGAAGGCTCATTACAAGCCCATGAAACAGTTGCTGAACATACCCTGGCTGACCTTCCTATAGCTTCCAGCGGGGCTGCTGAGAACTATGATTGGCAAGAAAAATCCATTGCCGCCAATCCTGTTAATATCTTTCTGAATACAGGCCATCACCACTTTGAGGAGCAGGTAGCTAAATCTTTTTCATACCGCAATAAAAAGGAAGCAGAAATAGTCAAAGATGTGGCTGAAAAGTTACTAAACTGCGGCATAGAACCCCAACAAATCGGTATCATTTCCCCTTACACAGATCAGGTAGAACTTATCAAAACCTGGATGGACAATCCTGATCGCCTGGAAATCAAAACCGTTGATGGCTTTCAGGGCAGGGAAAAAGAGGTCATTATCCTTTCATTTGTGAGGTCCAATGAAGACAATCGCATTGGTTTTTTAACCGATTACCGGCGTTTGAATGTGGCCATTACAAGAGCAAGGCGTAAACTTATCATGACAGGTGATGCCACCCAATTGAATGAAAACGAGGTTTACCAGGAATTGCTAAGTGAGGTTGAGAAAATATCAATAACCTAAAAAATTATTCAAACGCTGTACAGGTGGGGCAATTGATTATTTAAGCATAACTAAACCACCCTTCCCCTTATGCCGGGAAAGGATCGTTATTACCACAAAGGTTGTTTTTTACTTTTTATTGGATATTAAAATCATAGGGCATTAGCATGTAAACCCCATTGCCTTCCTCTTTCAACAATCGAAGGCGGTCGTATTGATCGAGCTTTTGCTTAACCTCGCTACTAAAAAAACGATTTGATAGAGAAGCAGAAAAATCACTCATGAAGCGTTCAATAGGATCTTCAAGTTCCGGAAATTCTTCAATCTCAAAATTTTCTAAATCTGCTTTATCAGCTGCCATTTCAATAGCATTTTCAAAACCCCCAAGGGCATCAACCAACCCTACTTCTTTTGCATCTTCACCGGACCATACCCGGCCCTGGGCTAAGGAATCCACCATGCTTTTTGCCATCCCGCGCCCTTCAGATACCCGGGAGAGAAAATCATCATAGGATTTCATGATAAGGTCATTGATGATGGTTTTTTCTTTTTCTGTAATAGGTCGGTTGGGATTACCCAGGTCAGCATATTCACCTTTTTTGACCCTGTCAAAGGTTACCCCGGTTTTATCATTCCAGAATTTCTTCCAGTCGAACAAAATCCCTATAACACCGATAGAACCTGTAATGGTATTCGGTTGGGCCATGATGGTGTCAGCAGGGGCAGCTATGTAATAACCCCCTGAAGCTGCTACATTGCCCATTGAAACGATTACCGGCTTCTCTTTGGTGGTAAGGGATACTTCCCGCCAAATGATATCAGACGCTAATGCACTGCCACCCGGCGAATTGATCCTTAAAACTATGGATTTGACATCTTCATCCTCCCTGGCGTTTTCGAGGGCATCGGTTAAACTGGCCGAACCGATGGATTGCCTATCCCCTTCCCCTGTACTGATTCCACCAGTCGCATAAACAATCGCAACCTCATTCTCTGCATCAGCATCATCAAGCTCAGGGGCATCCGTGTAGTCTTTAAGGGTTACTTTGTTAAGCTCATCTTCTTTTTGGTTAGTCCGGGTTTTGATAAGGTTATCCATTTCATCCCTGTAAACAAGCTTATCAACAAACCCGTACTCACGAGCATCTTCAGCCTCCCTTACCGCCACTTCATCCCTTAAATTTTTCAGTTTGCTAACATTGATGCCGCGTGTTTCCGAAATGGATCGTAGGAAATGATCATCCATAGTGGTTAGCAGGGCATCAATTTGCTTACGGTTAGGTTCGGTCATTTTTTTATGCGAAAATGATTCAGCGGCACTTTTGAATTTACCTGCCTTGAAAACGTGAGGGGTAATGCCTAACTTATCAAAAAGTCCTTTGTAAAAAACCATTTCTGAATTCATCCCGGTAAACTGCATCATGCCTTCCTTCTGAAGAAAGATACTGTCAGCCAGGTTACTAAGGTAATACCCTTTTTGGGTGATCACATTTCCATAGGCATAGATGAACTTATCGGTTTCTTGTTTAAATTCTTTGAGCTCGTTACGGATGCTCTGAAGGTTAGCATAGCTGGTACGCACCAAACTGGGTTCTAAAAGAATGCCTTCGATTTCATCATCCCGTTTGGCTTTTTCAATGTTATTCAAAACCTCCCTGATAGAAATCGCGGTTGGTTGATCCTGAAGTAGCTTCTGAAAGCGTTTAAAAGGATCATCGCTTGTTCTTTCTTTAATGGGGTAATCCAATTTAACTTGTAGGACGCTATTATCCTCAATATCCACCTCTTTTGTTTTATTAAAATCACCTGCCATTGACATAACACTTCCCACACTAACGAGGAAAAATATGGTAAATATGATACCAATAATAATGTTAGCCAGGAAAAAACCTACCATACTGGCGAGGGTGTATTTCAGAAAATCTTTCATAAAGTAAGCGTATTTTAATGTTAACCATGCAAATGTCAACTTTTATAAGCAATTTCGAAAACCTTTTAATACTAGCGTTTAATCATGGCAAGCTTTGTCTGCTATTCAATGTTGGAGAGGTCTTTAAGCAATTTTGTAAAATCATTTTATTCCGGCATTAATAACAGGTTACCAATTTTGAAGGGCTTCAGGTAGTACGCCACAGTAAATAAGCCGATCCGAAAAGTGTTGAATTTTCCGAAAGCTAAATGTTTGCCTAATTTTGCGCACTAAAGCTTAAAAATTTTGATAACAGCCAATAATATCCATAAAAAGTTCAGCACTGTTGAAGTGCTGAAAGGGGTTACACTGACTATCCAATCCTCTGAAGTGGTTTCGATAACGGGTCCATCAGGAGCGGGTAAAACAACTTTACTCCAAATTTTAGGAACGCTTGATTACCCGGATGAAGGAGAAATCCAGATGAAGGGTACGCCTGTTTCGGCTTTGAAAGGCAATGCCTTATCGCAATTCCGTAACCAAAACATTGGCTTTATTTTTCAATTTCACCATCTCCTGCCAGAGTTTAGCGCCCTGGAGAACGTTGCCATTCCCACTTTTATCCAAGGTATGTCCAAAAAAGCCGGCTACCAAAAAGCAGAGGAATTATTGAACTATTTAGGTTTGGAAAACAGGTTAAACCACAAGCCCTCCACCCTATCCGGAGGTGAACAGCAAAGGGTTGCCGTAGCAAGAGCGCTGGTTAATAACCCCTCTGTTATCCTGGCGGATGAGCCTTCCGGTAACCTGGATAGCCAGACTGCTGAAGACTTGCATAACCTGTTTTTCCGTTTAAGAAAGGAAATGGGCCAAACTTTTGTAATCGTTACTCATAACCAGGAATTGGCTAAAATGGCGGATAGGAGACTCCACATGGTAGATGGTATATTTGAGGGCGAAGATATTCCAGAAACTGCTTGACATTGAATAATAGATACCATGGCATTTAGGTGCTCAAGGTTTAATCTACCTCCCAATAAAAATTAAAGGAACTCTCAAAACAAAAAGGGTAAAAAAACTGCTAACATGAGCGAAAATAATCCGGCAACCCTAAAAGACCTTGTAGCCCATTGCAAAGAATACGGTTTTATTTTCCAGTCCAGCGAAATTTATGATGGCCTAAGCGCTGTCTATGATTATGGTTCCTACGGTATTGAATTGAAGCGAAACCTGCGCGAATTTTGGTGGAAGGCTATGGTGCAAATGCATGAGGACATTGTTGGCCTGGAATCCGCTATTTTCATGCATCCTAAGACCTGGCAGGCTTCCGGTCACCTGGAACAATTCAATGATCCAATGATTGATAACAAGGACTCCAAGAAGCGCTACAGGGCTGATAACCTAATCGAAGACGAGATAGAAAAAATTCAGGGTAAAATTGACAAAGAGGTCAGGAAGGCCTCCCGGAAATTCGGAGAAGATTTTGATGAAGCCCATTTCAAGGAGACCAATCCACAGGTTCAGAAATACCAAAAAAAACTTGATGATCTTCAGGCCCGTTTTAACAGCGCTATGGAAAACAATGACCTGAAAGATCTGGGCCAAATAATTCAGGACTATGAGATAAACGACCCGGTGAGTGGAACGCAAAACTGGACGGATGTCAGGCAATTCAACCTGATGTTTTCTACTGATGTGGGGTCAACCGCTGATGATTCTGAGCAACTCTATTTAAGGCCTGAAACTGCACAAGGGATCTATGTGAATTTCCTGAACGTGCAAAAAACAACTCGCAAAAACCTGCCATTTGGCATAGCCCAGATCGGTAAAAGTTTTCGCAATGAAATTGTGGCTGGTCAATTTATTTTCCGCACACGGGAGTTTGAGCAAATGGAAATGCAGTACTTTGTACCACCTGGGGAGGAAATGCCATGGTATGAGCATTGGAAGGAAAAACGCATGGAATGGCATAAAGCTCTGGGCTTTGAAGATGGGGAGATCAGGTTAAAAGACCATGATCAATTGGCCCATTACGCGAATGCGGCAGTAGATATCGAGTATGACTTTGCTTTCGGCACTAAAGAGGTGGAAGGAATCCATTCCCGTACCGATTATGACCTTTCCCGCCACCAGGAATATTCAGGCAAAAAGCTCCAATATTTCGACCCGGACCGTAATGAAAGCTATGTACCGTATGTAGTAGAAACAGCAATTGGTTTAGACCGATTAGTGCTTGCTGTTATTAGCAAGGCCTATGAGCAGGAGAAGCTGGAAGATGGTAGCACACGTGCATTGCTGCGTTTTCCTTCCGCCTTAGCTCCGATTAAAGTCGCTATTTTACCATTGGTCAGAAAGGATGGGCTACCAGAAATAGGCCGGCAGATCTATCATCAGCTTAAGTACCACTTTAGTTGCCACTATGAAGAAAAAGATGCGATTGGTAAACGTTACAGGCGACAGGATGCCATTGGCACGCCCTACTGTATAACGGTTGATCACCAAACAACGGAGGATAACACCGTAACTGTTCGTTACAGGGATTCAATGGAACAAAAGCGGATAAACATTGATGAGCTGCTAAGCGAAATGAAGGAGTTGGTTCAAATAGAAAGTTTGGTCAAAACTTTGGATGAGCATATTTGATTGGCTCATCAGCTTTATTTTATTCAAAGGGAATATCAAATCATTTTCAAAACCGCTTCCAGTTAAATGAATACGTCTCTACTGCTATTCAAAAATAGCAATAAAGCCTACTCAACCCTACTTTGCAGGGGTTTTCTTTCCTTAAACGCTAACGCAGGGTAATAATTTGGCGCTAAAAGGCGCTCCAATATTAAAGCTGAAAACTGTAACCAAGCATAGCATTCAAAGCAAAATTGCGTATGGTAGCATCATAATCCGGGGTATATCCCTGGAACGGATCATTACCACTAGTTGCGCCAGCCCAGATACCTGTTTGATTATTTCCAGTGCCCCCACCAGTATTGATAATGCTTGAAAGGTTTTCATTTTCTTTGACAGGAACGATGTAATCATCTTTGGCAATATTCAGCAAACCAACGGCATAGTTGATGTCTAATGTTAATTTTCCGGGACCTAATTGGTAATCAACCCCAATACCCAATCTTACTCCAAGATCCAGTTTTTTGTAAGAATCAGAAACAGTGCTGTTAATGGCAGTGTCAACTTGTGTACCACCAACTCCACCTGGCCCACCTGGTCCAATTGGGAGTGATTGATTAACTTCCGCAACTAAATTTAAATCATAATTGGATTGGCCATTAACAAGGAAACTCCCGTAAGGACCAAAATTAGCGTTTAAACTTAATTTCTCTTTTTCATAAATGTTATATTCCACAAAAAGCGGTACAGTAATATAATCAAGCTGATTTTGGACTTCAAAGTCAGAATCTAAATTAATTGAAATAAAATTTATATTTTGCTCAATATTTTCCGTGTTGGTTACATCGGAGCCATAGGCGTTATAAAGGATCTGACCTTCAACGGCCAATTTATCGTTTATCCTGTAATTAACGAATGCACCGGCAGTAAGACTTCCTACTCCTTTCACACTTTCAAAATCTCCTCTTTGGCTCGCTAAATTATACCCCAATTTAGGCCCTAGTTTAATCTCTTGGGCAACGCTCAAATTTGCTATTAAACTTAAAAAGGCAAAAATCAGGAAATTATGCATACACAGGGTTATTTTTCCAATTGACTATGAAGCAAATGTTTCATGCTATTTTACTTCAAGTAATTCTACTTCAAAAATTAAAGCCTGGTTCGGGCCAATTTTCTGTCCAGCTCCACGCCTGCCATAACCAAGTTCCGGGGGAATAAAGAGCTTGTATTTTGCATCTTCCTTCATAAGCTGCAAGCCTTCTGTCCAACCACTGATTACAGCACTTACGGGAAATTCCGCTGGCTCACCCCTTTTGTAAGAATTATCGAAAACTGATCCATCCTTTAATTCTCCCTTGTAATGAACCTTTACAGTATCCGATTTATTGGGAGAATCTCCACTGCCCTTTTCAAGAACCTTGTATTGAAGTCCGCTCTGGGTAACCTTCACCCCATCTTTCTTTTTATTCTGATCCAAGAAAGCCTTACTCTTTTTCAAATTTTCTTTGGCTTCCTTGCTTGGCTTTTGCCGGCGCTTATCTTGCCCGCTATTTTGCCTACTTTTTTGCTTATCGCGCTTGGCCTGCATTCGCTTTTGAAATTTCTGAACAACCATTTTCTTCTCCTGGTCACTCAGAAGGGTGTCATTACCTGAAATAGCATCGTATAAGCCTCTCAGAACCATCGTATCATTGACGCCCATTTGGCCCCTTTGAAAATTTTGATAAACATTCGTACCAAGCACATAACTAACACTATCAGCGGTGGTTTCAAAACTATCAGCCTGTGAAAGAAGATCCCCGCTTTGCTGCGATTCTTCAGAGGTTTGACAACTAAACATAGTAATCATGCCAATAATTGTTAAACCTGCCATTGCACAGCTTGAAATTCTTTTTAATCGCATAGGATCATTTTTTAATTGTTCAATAGTCGGTAATAAAAATTCATTCACTGGTTTCTCAGGATATTTTTCAGGTAATCTCCATAGCCGCTTTTTTCAAATTTTTCAGCTATTTTAGCCACTTGCTTTTCATCGATGAATCCCTGCCGATATGCCACTTCTTCAATACATCCTATTTTCAACCCCTGTCTTTCTTCAACAACATTGACGAATTGCCCAGCTTGCATAAAGGATTGAAAAGTACCAGTATCCAACCAGGCTGTGCCTTTTTGCATAACTTCTACTTCCAATAAGCCTTCTTCCAGGTAAGCTTTGTTAACATCCGTAATCTCATACTCGCCTCTCTTAGAAGGCACTAAGTTTTCCGCAATATCAACTACCCGGTTATCATAAAAGTACAAACCCGGAATGGCGTAATTTGACTGTGGATTTTGAGGCTTTTCCTGGATATTAACGGCTTTTTGATTCTTGTCAAAATTCACCACGCCATAGCGTTCCGGATCGGAAACATGGTATGCAAAAACCAACCCACCTTTAGGTTTGGTGATGTTTTTAAGCGTCTGCTCAAAATCTAAACCAAAGAAAATGTTATCACCCAGAATAAGGGCTACCGAATCTTCTCCAATAAATGTTTTCCCGATTGAAAAAGCCTGTGCTAATCCCTTTGGCTCACTTTGCTCAGCATATTCAAAACGACATCCAATATGGCTGCCATCGCCCAGAAGCTTTTTGAAATTAGGCAGATCGTTAGGGGTAGAAATGACCAATATATCCCGTATACCAGCAGTCATCAAAGTTGATAACGGGTAATAGATCATCGGTTTGTCGTAAATCGGCATGAGCTGCTTACTCATTGCCAGTGTAACCGGGTGTAGGCGTGTCCCTGAACCACCTGCCAGAACGATGCCTTTCATTGTATAATCCTTTTATCTTGAAACATACTGTTGCTCATAATAGGCTTTGTAAGCTCCCGATGTCACATTTTTCAGCCATTCCTCATTCTCAAGATACCAATCAACGGTCCGGCTAAGCCCTTCCTCAAAGGTAACTGAAGGCTCCCAGCCTAATTGATCCTGAATTTTTGAGGGATCAATAGCATAGCGTTGATCATGACCAGCCCGATCTTTAACAAAGGTGATCAATTGTTCGGATACCCCTTTTTCCCGGCCAAGTTTATCATCCATGATCCGGCATAGTAAGCGAACTAACTCAATATTGGTGAGTTCAGCGCTTCCTCCGACTGTGTAAGTATCCCCAACTTTTCCATGATGGAATATGGCATCAATTGCCGTCACATGGTCTGTAACAAAAAGCCAATCCCTGATATTTTTTCCCTCCCCATAAACAGGAAGCTTCTCCCGGTTTTTGATATTATTGATCATCAACGGTATCAGCTTTTCCGGAAACTGGTACGGACCGTAGTTATTTGAACAATTGGAAACCTTAACCGGTAAGCCAAAAGTGTGGAAATAGGCCCGAACCATATGATCTGAACTTGCTTTAGAGGCTGAATAGGGAGATCGTGGATTATAAGGCGTCTCTTCATCAAAATACCCTTCCGGTCCAAGGGATCCAAAGACTTCGTCTGTTGATACATGGAAAAACAAGTGTTTTTCCTTTTCAGCTAAATTCCAGCTCTCAAGGGCAGCATTCAATAAATTGGTAGTCCCAACCACATTGGTTTCAATAAAAGCATTGGGATTCATGATGGACCGGTCAACATGTGATTCAGCTGCTAAATGAATTACGGCATCAAAGCAGTGTTGGCGAAATAAATTGAAAATTAGTTGGCTATCAGCTATATCACCTTTAATAAACTGGTAATTATCCGCATTCTGAATATCCTTAAGGTTTTCGAGGTTGCCGGCATAGGTCAATTTATCCAGGTTCACTACATTCCAGGAAGGGTATTTTTTGACCCAGTGCCTCACCATATGAGACCCGATAAAACCTGCTCCACCTGTTATAAGTATGTTGTTACTATAGGTCATAGTTTTCAAACCTTTTTTACAAACTAAAAAAGTTGTTTAGTTTGAAGAGGAAGGTGCTTTTTCCTGATTCAGGGCCTTTTCCCATGCCCAGGCGGATACCATCATGTCCTCAAGGTTTTTTTCGGCTTTCCATCCCAATTCCTGGTTGGCTTTGGTAGTATCTGCATATACCTTGACCACATCCCCCGGCCTTCGTTCACCAATTTCATAAGGCACTTTAACCCCAGTAACCTTTTCAAACGTTTTGATGACATCAAGCACAGAATAACCCGCTCCGGTACCAAGGTTAAAAACTTCACAAGTACCTGCATTCTGTTTTTCCAATAACCTTTGCATGGCAATAACGTGGGCTTTTGCTACATCCATAACGTGTATGTAATCCCTTATGCAGGTACCATCCGGTGTCGGGTAATCATTCCCAAAAACAGTTAACTTTTCCCGCTTACCAATGGCTGTTTGCGTAAGAAAAGGCGCTAAGTTTTCAGGCTTACCTAATGGCCACTCGCCTATTAATGCAGAATCATGAGCTCCAATGGGATTAAAATACCTAAGCGATATGCCTTCCATTTTAGTGGCATTGGTTGTATCCTCCAGGATATCCTCACCAATGTGCTTGGTATTGCCATAAGGGGACTCCGCCTTTTGAATCGGAGCATCTTCAGAAACAGGAACGCTTTCAGGCTCCCCGTATACGGTACAGGAAGATGAGAAAACAAAGGAATTTACTTGATACGCCACCATGAGATCAAGCAAATTAAGCATAGAATCAATGTTATTGCGGTAATATTTTAGGGGATTTTCTACTGAATTCCCTACAAACTTGTAAGCAGCAAAATGAATGACGCCATCCAGATCATTATGGGCTTTAAAAAATTCTGACAAAGCTTGATAATCGCATAGGTTAATCGGGTAAAAAAGCGGCTTTTTCCCAGTAATTTCCCCAATACGCTCTACCACCTCCTGAAAAGAGTGAGAAAGGTTATCAATGATAACCACTTCATAGCCGGCATTTTGAAGCTCGACTACGGTATGGGAGCCTATGAACCCTGTTCCTCCTGTTACCAGGATTTTTTCATTCCCTGCCATAATTAATCAATCTTTTCTAATCTTTGACCTTTTAAATGGTATAATTGATCACTCTCAGGACATCTTGCCTTGTATTCCTTATCAAATTGAAGGCGGTGACCATATTCGCTCATCCAACCTATATGCCTGGCGGGATTGCCAAGGAACAAGGCATAGTCAGGGATATCATGAGTAATGACAGATCCTGCACCTGCAAACGCATACCGGCCAATGGTAACACCGCAAATTATTGTTGCATTTGCTCCAATGGTAGCCCCTTTTTTAACCAAGGTTTTTACAAACTGATCACCCCTATTTATAGCACTCCTTGGATTCTTAATGTTGGTAAAAACCATAGACGGTCCCAGAAACACTTCATCCTCACATTCAACCCCAGTATAAAGGGACACATTATTTTGAATTTTAACCCGGTCACCAATTTTCACATCCTTGCCTACAAATACGTTTTGACCAAGGTTACACTGACCACCAATAGCAGCATTGGTCATGATGTGCGAAAAATGCCAAATATTGGTTTTATCACCAATAGCTGCGCCATTGTCAACCACTGCGGTTTCATGAACAAAGTATCCCATATTTGGTCACATATTGGCTTGGGATGCAAATTCCCTGAATTTACGGAAATAGCTTAAGGTTTCATTGAGACCGGCTTTCCGATCCACTTTGGGTTCCCAGTCGAGCAGCTCTTTAGCAAGGGAAATATCCGGTTGACGTTGTTTGGGGTCATTTTCCGGTAAAGCCTTGTAATTAATTTTAGAAGATGACCCTGTTAACTCAATAACTTCTTTTGCAAATTCTTTAATGGTGATCTCTTTAGGATTACCAATGTTAACCGGCTTTTCATAATCACTCATAAGTAATCGATAAATACCTTCTACCAGGTCATCAACATAGCAGAAAGAACGGGTTTGCGAACCATCTCCGTAAACAGATAAATCCTCACCCCTAAGAGCTTGACCGATAAAGGTTGGTAAGGCCCTACCATCCTCGAGTCGCATTCTCGGGCCATAGGTATTAAATATCCTGGCAATACGGGTTTCTATCCCGTGATATTGGTGGTATCCCATTGTTAAAGCTTCCTGAAAGCGTTTGGCTTCATCGTAAACCCCCCTCGGACCGATGGGATTTACATGGCCCCAGTAGTCCTCACTTTGAGGATGAACCTGGGGATCCCCGTAAACCTCAGAAGTAGAAGCAACCAGTATCCTTGACCGCTTTTCTTTTGCGAGGCCTAATAAATTATGGGTTCCAAGTGACCCCACTTTCATGGTTTGAATAGGCATTTTTAGGTAATCAACCGGACTGGCGGGAGAAGCGAAATGGAGAATGTAATCCAGATGCCCCGGCACATGAACAAATTTGGTTACATCATGCTCGTAATATTCAAAATTTTCAGCCTTGAAGAGCTCCTCAATATTAGCAATATCGCCCGTCAGCAGGTTATCCATTCCTATGACATGATACCCTTCATTGGCAAAACGGTTACACAAATGCGAACCTATGAAGCCAGCAGCACCGGTGATTAAAATCCGCTTGCGATCTTTGCCGATATATGGTTCTGAATTTTCTGACAAGTTAAGCAAGGTTTTTAGATTCAACTTTTTTGGTTACCCGGCCGATGGATACATAGTAAAAGCCTTTTTCTTCCATTTGATCAGGATTATAAATATTCCTGCCATCAAAGATAGCAGGGTTTTTCATGTATTTTTTGACGGCATCAAAATCGGGATTCCTGAAAACAGGCCACTCAGTTACTAAAAGCAATGCATCAGCATTGTTAAGCACTTGAAACTCATCTTCTCCGTATTCTATCCTATCCCCAATTGAATTTTGTACATTCGGTATGGCTTCCGGATCATACGCCTTAACATTAGCACCTAATTTCAAAAGCTCGTCTATGATATAAAGAGCTGGAGCTTCCCTGATATCATCTGTATCTGGTTTGAATGCCAAACCCCAAATAGCGATGGTTTTTCCTGACAGGTCTCCATTGAAATATTCCCGGAGCTTGGGAACTAGTATTGTTTTTTGCTTTTCGTTGATGTTCAGAACCGAATTAAGTATCTGGAAATTATAGCTATGCTCATTGGAGGTTTTTACCAATGCTTCTACATCCTTAGGAAAACAACTTCCACCAAAACCGATACCCGGAAAAAGGAATCGCTTACCAATCCGGTCATCTGTACCTATCCCTTTCCGAATCGCATCGACATTCGCTCCGACCTTTTCGCAAAGGTTAGCCACCTCATTCATGAAAGTGATTTTGGTCGCCAGGAAAGCATTTGCTGCATACTTGGTCATTTCAGCAGAGCGCTCATCCATAAAGATGATAGGGTTACCCTGCCTGATAAAAGGTTGATAGAGCGTATCCATGATTTCTCGGGCCTTATCGGAATTGGTGCCGATAACAACACGGTCAGGTTTCATAAAATCATCAACTGCATGACCTTCCCTTAAAAATTCAGGATTTGAAACAACATCAAATTCACTATTGGCATTGCCAGCAATGGTTTCCCTTACTTTGTCAGCCGTACCAACCGGCACAGTACTTTTATCAACAATAACGGTGTAATCTTCTAAAAGGTGACCAAGATCTCTGCTTACTTTCAACACATACTGAAGATCGGCTGAACCATCTTCTCCCGGGGGCGTTGGTAAAGCCAGAAAGATAACTTTTGCATCTTTGACACCTTCCTCAAGGCTTGTAGTGAATTGAAGCCTTTCTTGCTCTATATTCCTCGAAAATAAAGTCTCAAGGCCCGGTTCATAAATAGGAATCTCTCCATCCTTCATTTTACGAACCTTATCCTCGTCAATGTCTACACAGGTAACGTTATTACCCGTTTCCGCAAAACAAGTACCGGTTACTAACCCTACATAGCCGGTTCCAATAACTGCAATTTTCATTTGTTCGGTCTTTTTGATAATTTCAGAAATTACGCTTTCTCATATTGTTGGATGACCTCAATTATATACCTGATATCTTCACTTTTTATTTCCGGATAGATTGGCAAAGATAAAACCTCTCGACTAATTCTAAGCGAATTGGAATAATTATTATTTTTTGCCTGATCTTTCCTATAAATGGGATGCTCGTGAATCGCAGCCGGGTAAAAAACCTTGGTAGGTATCCCTTTTTCTGCTAAGTATTGTTTCAGGTCGTCCCTGAGGTCAGGCTTTACCCGCAGGGTATATTGCTGATAAACATGTCTTCCATAAGGCTTATTCTCCGGGATTTTTATGGTAGTTAGAGAGCTTAAGCCCTGATCATACTGGTCGGCTACAAATTGCCGAGATTGGTTATACAAGTCGAGGTAAGGTAGTTTAACATTCAATATCGCTGCCTGGATAGTATCTAACCTTGAGTTCATACCCAAATAATCGTATGTATATGGTTTTGACATACCATGCTGCTTCAAACTTCTTAACTTTTCGGCCAAATCTGCATCATTGGTAATAAGAGCACCGCCATCCCCCATGCAACCCAAATTTTTAACCGGAAAAAATGATGTGCAACCTATCTTGCCAATAGTACCTGCTTTAAACTTAGTGTGTTGCCAGTAATAATCAGCACCTAAAGCTTGTGCTACATCCTCGATCACGTAAAGGTGATAGTCTTCTGCAATAGCCATAACCTCTTCCATTGGTGCACATTGCCCAAACAAATGAACCGGAATAATGGCCCATGTATTTTCTGAAATAGCACTTCGGACAGCTGTGGGATCAATGTTGAAGGTGTCTGGATCAATGTCTACCAGTACAGGTTTTAAACCTAACACTTTAACCACTTCAGCCGTGGATATGAAGCTAAAATCAGGGATGATTACCTCAGCTCCGCCTGGTATATCAAGCCCCATTAATGCTAATTGTAATGCATCGGTTCCATTTCCGCACCCTATGACAGCCTCCGCACCTAAATAATTAGCCAAAGACTCCTCAAACTCTCTTACTTCAGGGCCATTGATAAACTTTCCACTGTCAATCACCTGGTTAACAGCTGCATTGAGTTCCTCTTTTATTTCCCTGTGCTGGGCATTGATATCAACTAATGGAATACTGGCCATTCAAAAATTTATTCTAATTCAGGAAAACGCTGCAAATATAACCTAAAAATAATGCAGCGAAAGGTTCTAAGATTCCCAAAAAAGGGCAGATATTGTATTAGGCTTTTGGATTCTGGGGTTGTATATTTGCAGGTCTGATGAATCAAAAACACTAAATTATGGCAGATGGATTATTTAAAGTAGAACCACCGAAAAATGAGGAATTTTACTCCTATGCACCAGGTACACAGGACCGCGAAGACCTGAAACAGGAGATTGCTAAATGCTATAAAGAAGTGCGGGAAATTCCGATGGTTATCAATGGCGAGTCTGTCAAAACCAATAACATAGTAGAATACCGCCCCCCTCATCGACTAAACCAGGTAATTGCCAATTGCCATTATGGAGGTCAAAAAGAAGTTAACCAAGCCATAGAAGCTGCCTTAGCTGCAAAAGAGGAATGGCGTAAAACACCCTGGGAACATAGGGCGGCCATATTCCTGAAAGCGGCAGACCTTATACAAGGGCCTTACCGTAAGAAAATGAATGCAGCCACAATGGTTGGGCAATCCAAAAACCCCCATCAAGCAGAAATTGAGTCAGTAGCTGAATTGATCGATTTCTTGAAATTCAATGCCTACAATGCTCAAATGATCTATGAGGACCAGGCAGTGAACGGTAAGTGGATGTGGAATAGGTTAGATTACAGGCCGCTTGAGGGATTTGTTTATGCTGTTACCCCCTTCAACTTTACCGCTATAAGTTGCAACCTTCCCTCTGCACCTGCTTTAATGGGTAATACCGTAGTTTGGAAACCTTCTGATAAGCAGGTTTATTCGGCCAATGTGATCATGGAAGTTTTTGAAAAAGCTGGCCTTCCGCCGGGGGTCATTAACATGGTACTTGCTGACCCTAAAGAGGCAACCGATGCCTGTATGGAACACCCGGATTTTGCGGGATTGCATTATACCGGCTCGAATGGGGTTTTGAAAAGCCTTTGGAAAAAAACCGGTGAAAATCTCGAAAAGTATAAATCATTCCCGAGAATTGTCGGGGAAGCAGGCGGAAAAGACTTCCTCGTTATGCATGAATCCGCTGATATAGATGAAACAGCTACTGCCCTTACTCGAGGAGCTTTTGAATACCAGGGCCAGAAATGCTCGGCTGTCTCCCGTGCCTATATACCATCGAATCGTTGGGAAGAAGTCAAAAACCGTCTTGAGAAAGATATTAATTCATTAAAGATGGGAGATGTAGAGGACTTTACAAATTTCATCAATGCGGTTATTGATGAAAATGCTTTTGAAAAGCATAAAAATGCCATCGATCAGGCTAAACAGGATGATAATGCTGAGATCATTTTTGGCGGAAATTGCGACAAATCTGTCGGCTACTTTGTAGAGCCAACGGTCATCCTCACTTCAGATCCGCACTACACTACTATGGAAAATGAGCTATTCGGCCCTATTCTAACCATTTACGTTTACGATGAGCAAAAATTTGAAGAAACCCTTGAACTGGTAGACAATACTTCTATTTATGGTTTAACAGGGGCTATAATGGCCAAGGACAGGGATGCCATTAGGTTAGCATCCGAAAAATTGGAAGATGCAGCCGGGAATTTCTACATCAATGATAAACCAACCGGCTCAGTAGTAGGCCAACAGCCGTTTGGTGGTGCGCGGCAATCTGGAACCAATGATAAAGCAGGTTCTTATCTTAACCTCACACGGTGGATCTCAACCAGGGCTATCAAAGAAACTTTTGTAACGCCCAAGGATTACCGGTATCCTTTCCAGCAGGATAAATAAAGCCGTAGCATCCAATTCGTATTCTTAATCCGCCCTTATTCGGGCGGATTTTTTATAGGCTAATATGGCCCTACTAATTCTTAAAGGAGATTTGCAGAAACCTAAAAAAGTGCAATATATGATAGTGATCAGGAAAGACTGATGATTTATTTAAAGGAGTGAGCTAAAGGATAAGCCTTAATTGAATAAAAATGACCTGACTTTTAAACTAAAGATACGTTTTAAGACGGGTAAGCTTTTTGGATTTTTTGAGCTTTTTAATGGCTTTATCTCTAATTTGCCTCACCCTTTCGCGGGTTAAATCAATTTTATTACCAATTTCCTCAAGGGATAATTCTTGGTTACCATTAATGCCAAAGTAGTAAATAAGAACCTTTTTTTCTTTCTCGCTTAAATAGTTTAACACCATTCTCAGCTCCTCCTGCAGGGATTCATTCATTAAACTATTATCCGGCGCTGGTTCATCTTTATTTTTCATGATGTTCAGAAGGGTGTTTTCTTCATCTTCAGAAAAAGGAGCATCAACTGAAATATGCCCACCTGAACCTTTAAGGGTTTCCCTAACCGTTTCCTGGGGAAGATCCAGGTTCCCTGCTATTTCTTCCTCTGAGGGTGTTCGTTCATTTTTTTGCTCAAATTCTGAAGAAACCTTGTTAATCTTAGTGAGCTCACCAATTCTGTTTAGGGGCATACGGACAAGCCGGCCATTTTCTGCCATTGCTTGTAAAATAGATTGGCGAATCCACCAAACTGCATAAGATATGAACTTAAAACCTCTTGTTTCATCAAATCGCTGTGCAGCTTTGATCAGCCCGAGATTTCCTTCATTTATGAGATCTCCCAGGGTTAACCCTTGATTTTGATATTGCTTTGATACAGATACAACAAACCGAAGGTTAGCCTTTACTAACCGCTCGAGTGCCTGTTCATCGCCTTGCTTAATCCTTCTCGCAAGTTCAACCTCCTCATTGGCATCAACCATTTCGATAGAACTAATCTCCGATAAATACTTATCAAGGGATTTGGTTTCCCGGTTGGTTATTTGTTTTGTAATCTTTAGTTGTCTCATAAAGAGCCTTTTTATTAAGAAAACATAATCTGCAAATCTGGTTAAAAAACCCTAAGCCAACGAGACCTGATCAAGTGCGTCTAAACCATTTTATCAAACATTTTATTAAAAAATATCCTTCCTTTATTTAGAATAAAAAAAGGATCCAATGAATACGCAATTTAAAAAATGCAAGATAAAAACAAAACAATGGGAAAAGTGACTAGCAATAGAAAACTTGCTATAAAGCTTATAAAAACTGTATAATGGGAAACGTGGCTGATTTATTAAATTTTAAAAAACTTGGATTAAGGGTGTAAAATTTGTTCTTATAGAGGAAAAGCTGCGATAAGAATGAGCTAAAATGCTGTCTAAAATGCCAAAAGAAATTTTTTGAATTCTCTGTTTAGCCGTTAGTTATTAACAATTTTATCAGCGCAATAAGAGCTGGCGAATGCTTCTGGTTTTGCCTTAAAAACAAAGCCCATGCTGAGAATATACCCCATTGCTTCACTTAAAGCCGAGTTGGATTTGAAATAGGGATTGGTATTAATATCTGCATGCACTTCCAGGTCAACATCGTACTGTTCTAAAAGGTCACATAAATCATAGGCCGTTTCGATTGACTTTGTAACCTCATCCAGCATTCGCTCTTTTACGGTTTGCTCTTTATCGGTTTGCTCTGTGTGAATAAACATAAAACCGCCCCTATATTCCCTTAGAAATACAATAACCGTAGCGTACTCGGTTACATAGGTTCTTTCAAGGGAATCTGTACCAATACAAACCTTCAGGTTATGTCCAGCTTCGGTTTCTGTTTTTATGGTATTTTCCACTTCTTCCTTGATGGGGGATGAAATTTTTTCACCGTTAAATCTTTTCCACATAGGGCTAAGTTTAATGAATGTTAATAACTGATGCTAATCTATGTAAATCATTTTGCATTTGTGACTTCCGCTATTTTAAAATTTCCACATCATATTGTGGAAAAAAGGTTAAAAGCATTATTAACACTAAAAATCTATAATTGATTATTAAGTATAGCTTTTCAAATTTTTTTCGCCTACGAAAGATTAAATGACTTATTGCCACTGACAAAACTCACCAATTTCAATCAGCTTTTCATTTCGAAATCTTAAAATTATTATTACACTACTTATACTTACACCGTAGGTAACGGTAAAAAACCATTTGGCGTTGTTTGAAATTATTTATTACCCCTTAATTTTGAGTCTATCTTACTAAGTTAACCGTACCAAAATATGGCCAAAGACCCAGAGTATTTTCGCTTCGTAATTAAAAACACCATCCGCGGTCTTGTCTATTTCTCAGTGATGGTTGCGCTTTTTATTATTATCAAACTTTGGATGCCCGAAAACTGGAAAGCTATATTGGCCCCAATTACTGATAGCCCGGCATTAGTCTACCTTGTGTTTTTTGGATCAGAAACCTTTTTCGGCATAATACCTCCCGAATTTTTCATAATGTGGGCGGTGAAAAGCCCCCTTGATATCTACATTCTACAGGTAACATTGTTTTCCCTGTTATCCTTTATGGGTGCCTTTATAGCATTTTTTGTTGGAAAAAAAATTAAAAATGGTGGGTTTTATGACAGGCTTTTGCAAAGCCGTTTTAGTAAATATGTGGGTTATTATCAGCGTTATGGGGGTGTTATCATTATCCTCTCTGGTTTAACACCTTTACCTTTTGCTACCATCAGTCTGATTAGCGCAACGCTCGGCTTTAAGTTTAGTCGTTATTGCCTTTTTGCTTTGACCCGTTTTATCCGTTTCTTGATTTATGGCTATGTTTTTTGGCAGGGAGAAGGCTATTTCTAAACTGTCTTGTAATGCCAAGGGAAGAAAAATGTTTTAATAAGGCACCATTGCGGTAGGAGCTAATGAGTTCATAACTTGTTGGTTTAAACAATCAAAACGTTATTATTACTTAACCAGTAATTTTTTAGTTAAATCAATTCCTGAAGGATTGGTTACCGTAATGATATACAAACCAGACGGCTTTTCAGATACATTGATGCGCTTTTGGTCATTTCTCAATGAAAACCTCTCGACTACCTTTCCTTTGCTATTAAACATTCTGCCTTTGTAATTATGCCTGTTGCCATCGATTTCAATCTTAACAAACTTCTTAGCAGGGTTTGGGAAGGTTTTTAATCTGGCAGAATTAGTAACCTTCTTATCCTTTTTTTCTTTTCTGGTTTTAGCAGCCTCATAGCTTTGAATAGGATCCTGACTTAAGTAGGGTCGAATCATCAAAGCATAATTCATAGATGAATCAATGTTAGTATTTTTCCAGGATCCCTCAGTATTGACAAAAATCCGCTCCTCTGGCACTTCATCATTAAATAGTTCTTTATAATTTTTATCAAGCCCAATATTGAATAAATAAGGGTTTAATTGCTTCCATCCCACATAAAAAGGGCCTGAAACCTCAATTGGTTCTTCAAGTTCATAAATCACAAAATTATCTTTCGCAACACCGTTGTATCGAATTTGAACATCTTCCTTCTCCAAAAGCACTTTTTCTTCACTGGGGTTTACCCCTAACCTGCCTAAGTCACTCCAAACCATTAAATCAAAACGATTTCCCTTAACATTTTCCTTTGATTTACTGAAACGCATTCCAATAGCCCTTAATGAGTCATCCTTACTTAAATCAAACTTATAAGCTACTTGCCAGCTGCCGAAAAAACGACCTTTAATTCCAAAACCTCCTTCCGCTGTTCCATCATCATAGGCTAAATAGTTATTAAACGTCTGATCAACAACCATTGTATCGTTCCTGCTGAATTCATCGTTTGGCTGATCCTCTACTGTAGATTTTATGCTAACCTCAAGTTGGTCCTGAGTAAGGTAATTGGACTTTTGGAATAAATTCTCTTGCTTAAAAACCCGCTTCCCAAAAGTTGACGGAATATTACCAACGATTTGCTCATCAAAATTATCAAAAGAAGTCGCTGTAATATTTTCTTCAATTTTATACCCACTCCTAACTTGGCGTAGGTTCCGGTCATTATTGCTTCCCTTGATTAAAAACTCTTCTCTTATAGCGCCTGAATTATCTTTTACCTGGAACCAAGGTAAAGCTCTGAAATCAGATAAAACAGTCTGCGCCGGGTTAACAACGGCCATGTCGTTTTTGGTGGGTTCACCAGGCTGGCGGTTTTTTGCAAGTTCTATATAATCAACGTGCCAATGATCAAGGTTTCCCGACACATTACCATAGCTAACAAACCGAAATTGAAAAGTATTGAAAAAGAATGAGGAGGAATCAAAGGATGCTAAATTCAGGTTAACCGGTTCAAAGGAAGGTACCTGGTTATAAAAAGCTTTACCACCCTCGGACCACACGGTTCGCCAATTTATGGCATCACTTGTATCATTTTTAGCCTTTAATTCTAATTTAAGACTATCCACAGCTTCAGGATTATCGGCAATACCTTTTGGTTTGTAAAAAAAACTCAAGAATATATCATCGTTAAAATCGTAACCGGAAAGATCAATAAATTGAGAGGTTAACGAATCAGTCGGGAAAGCCGTATTTTGATTATTTTGACCGGGGTCATATGGCCGGCCATCCCTTCCAAGCCCGTCAAAGGTAGCAAAGCCAAAACTTGGGGGATTTTTAGCCATTTGATTATTGATATACACCTTTTGATCCACCCAAAGGGAATCATCCGGGTAATTGCGCTTGTATGAAAAATCTTCAAAAAAAGGCAACTCAAGGGTATCGGGTGTTTGTCTTTTACCTAAAGCATTAGGGTGTAAAGCCTTTTGATTGTTGGCATCATCATAAATAAGCTGAGGATTATTCTGCAGAGGGGTTATGGTTGCTTCCTGAGCATAAGAGGCTTTTAGGGTAAAAACCATTAATAAAGTGGCGAAAGCCAGTAGGATTGAAATATTCAAACCAGCTTTTGTGGAAAATACAGCGTAAGTAGTTGACTTTTTTACAGGTGACGAATTTTTATAAGTAAGCATTTATTCCCAGCTATCAGGCACCGATTGCTTATCTTTTATTGCTGAATCGGGCATATTCATTTTTTCGAACTGTTCCGGGGTTGTAAGCCATACATCCATTACTTCCCCCTTCGGTATTTTTTCATCTTCCTTGAAAAACGGTTTTTGCTTGTAAATTATTGCCATTGCACTGTCTTCTATTCTATCTTCATAAATCACAGCGCCAAAATTCAAACCTTTTCCTTTTAAATAAAATTCAGCATCATCAAGGGTAAGCCCTTTAAGGTTCGGAATTTCTGTTTTACCAGAATTTTTCCCTTCTTCTAACACAAGGTCGATTTCTGTTCCTTTCTCCAGTTTGTCCTCATCACCAATGGTTCTACCATTAACTTCCAATCGTTGCACCGTATTTTTTGCTAATCCGGGAATATATTTTAATTCTCCAACTTTAAAACCTTTCTTTTTAAGGATCTTAAGCGACTGGCGAAGTGAAACATCTTTTAAGTTAGGCACTGGCTCTTTTGGCGGATTAGGGGAATTAAGCGTTAAATAAATCTTTCTGTTGATTTTTACTTTTGATAAGGCTTCAGGCTGTTGTTCTACAACAGCTAATTTGGGTTTGTCAGGGACATAAGTAGAATCATCTATTACGTAATTGAGGTCCCTTTTATCAAGGACTTTTTTAACTTCTTTCATCTTCATACCTGATAAATCAGGAACAGATAGTGATTCATTGTGATGCGTATAGACTTTCAGCCATTGGTAAAACCCGATCAGAATGCCAAAACCTAAAACAATGGCAATAGCAATGTTAAGAAAGAAAACTTTACTTTTTAGAAACCTGAGAAAATGTCTCAAACTTAGTTGAAGCCTTTAATGAAATTTCGAATATAAGCGAATACCCGTCATGAACCAAATTTTTACAGGTTACTAAAACCTTTGCGTAAGGGTATTCATTTTCTTCTTGCCAAAATCTATAATCTGACCCAAAAATTCAACCGGTTTATAATTGTTCAATGCTGCTTGGTGAAATATGGCAGTAGCAGGGGTTAATCCTGGTAGCGAATTGATCTCAATAATAATAACATCCACTTTTTCATTGTCATAAACCCGTACAAAGGCATCAATTCGGCAATACCCTTTCATATCAGTAATCTCGGCTACTCTTTTAATGACGCTTTTGACTTTTTCAGCAATCCTTTTATTGGCAGCCGGGTCATTGGCAAAACGGGCCGGCGTAATATTTTGCCCTTCTCCTGCCAGGAATTTTTCCTCAAGAGAAAGTATGCCTTCTTCTGCCAATGCTTCTGAGGGCTCAAAAATTTCAAAGGTTATATGGCCTTCTTCATCAAAATGAGTGACCAGTCCACAAGTTATCTCCAGTAATTTTTGCGCGCTCCCCTTTTCAATCTTTTCTTCTACCATAAAATAATCTTTAGCGGGGAATTCTTCATTGGGCTTAACGTCAAGTAGAATATTATTTAAATCAGGCAATTCCTTTTGATCACGGAAAATGATACGCAAATAATCTTTCAATTTTTCCGGTGTATCAATCTTCTTAACAGCCGAACTGCAGCCATCGTCAGATGGTTTGGCAACAAAAGGGTATCCAAACTCACCTTCAATCGCTTTCCAGATCTTATCTGGATTTTGATACCAATCTTGTTTAGTCACTAAGAAGTTATTAGCGACCTCAATGCCATAGGATTTAAGTAAGTTATTGGTTTTATATTTATCTATCGTCAGAGCTCCTCCGTTAGGATCAGAGCCATTGTACGGCAATTGCATTTTCTCAAATTCCCTTGGCAGGGTACCATCTTCTCCGGGTTGCCCATGAAGGCCTAAAAAGGCAAAATCCATGATATCCGGGAAGTCCTTAAGCGGTATTGCTTCCGGATAAAAGGCATAGCCGGCTGCGCTGTATTTTTCGGTTATACCACCAGCCTCTTCTATAATATCCTGTATTTTACCAGGCATCTTGAAATTGGTCACCTTTTCATTTATATCATCAGCGTTATCCTTTAGTAGTAAATTGACAGGTATCTTATAAAAGGCCATTTCTCCATATTCCTGGGTGAGAAAGATTGGTATCGGAGCATAACGCTGGGATGAGGCCAATTTTTCGAACACGTTCCTGCCACTTTCAACGGAAATGTGTCTTTCTGATGAATAGCCACCCAGGATAACACCAACCTTTACTTTCTCCCTTTCTTCCCCTTGTTGGTTTTCGATATTTTCATCCAGGTTTTTCAAGGAAATTTGATGCTTAAAAACAGGATAAGTCGTTGCTTGCCGCTCCAGTAAAGATGTTCTAATGATGTAAGTTAAAAACTGGCTGGGTGTTAAACCTATTTCAGCTGCCTGATGAAAGAAAAAAGAGGAAGGTAGCATACCTGACGTAGTGTTCGGGTCATTCAAATACACTTCTTCATCCGGCGTAAAAAAGCCGTCAATCCTGGCATAGACATTACTATGCAGAAATTGGAAAAGCTTTTCACAGGCTTTTCGGATTTTCTCCAGCGCTTCATCAGGCAGGTTTATTGGCGTAATTTTATGGGAAACACCGGGCAGGTATTTAGCACGGTAATCAAAAACCTCACTTGCCTTACGTATCTCAGTAGGCGGCAAAGCCAGTGGCTGCCGTTTTTCGTCCTGTATTACAATGCAGGAGAATTCCTTGCCCTCAAGAAGTTGCTCAATGATAACCGTATGTTCTGACTGATAACTAGCTATGGTTATAGAGGCATTTTCATCTGGATTGTTCACAAATGATTCACGTATTTGTTTCAGGATAGCCTCCGGATGATAGTATAGGTCTTCATTGATAACAACGGGAGTAGCCAAGCCATCCTGTAAATCAACCAAATCGCGGACAAAATTAACTTCCTCTTCTTCAGTTAATTGAGCCCAGTAATTAGCCGAAATTTCACGAATGAAAAAGCTTCTGTTAACCAAATCCCTAAACCGCTCAAAATCCTTTTCCTTTAGGATGTTTACCCCTATTGAAGAGCCCTGAGAAGCTGACTTCACGACCAATGGAAATTGGAAGGTATCACAAACCTCCTTATAAAAGGCTTTTTGGCTTTCAAAACTTAACCATTCATTTCTTGGAATCAGCTTATAAGCCAAGTCTGAAAATCCGCTGGCATTAAAAAGGTTTTTTTGAACTGACTTATCAATTCCGATTGAAGAAGGAAGGATGCCAGCTCCTGAAAATGGAATATCGATGAATTCCAGTATGCCTTGAACTGTACCATCTTCACCATAAGGCCCGTGCAGGCACAGAAAAGCAAAATCGATCATTTTGGGTAAATCTTCAACCTGAATGGGCGTACCAATGGCTTGGATCATATCCAATTGCTGGGCTTCACTTAACGGACCCAGACTTTCCGCATAAACCTGAAATCCATTAGGGCTTTCAGGTAAGGCCTGGATGGGAGGATAAAAATCACGGATACTTCCCTTGTAAAGGTACTGCCAATCGAGGTGAATGAAATTTCCCCAGCTATCAATAAAAATGGGAATAGGGTCGAAAAGGTCCTTATCAAGGCTGTCAAAAACTGTCCGGCCACCGGCAAATGAAACTTCCCGTTCGCGGGACTTTCCACCGAAAATAATGCCAACTTTCATAGTGAGCAAAGTTAAGGAAGAATTGGTTTATGACTCGGATAATTTATACTAATGGAAAATGGAAAGCCAGGTAATAAGTTGTACCTTTTACTGATATCGGTTCATAGTACTCCATGAGCTAGGAAAAAAGGAACGGTGAGCTTTTTTAGTTAATTAACCGAGGAAAGATCCTGCTTAATACCTCGAGTACTTTCATTTTCAAAACCTTTTTAAGGCTTATATCCGGGTAATGGTAATAATGGGTTCTCAATTGCCTGCGCCATTGGTCAAATTTATTTTCACTGAAGTTTTCTTTTTTTGCCAGGAAAAAATCATTCCCTTCTACGCCATATGCGATATTAAGCTCATGAGGCTTCAGGTTTCTACCGAAACGGATTTCAGGAGAAGCAGCCTTTTTTACGCTAAGGACATAGGGGTTATCAATTTCGCTTAGGGATTTATTCCCATACAGATCAATTGCCAATTCATAAGCTGCTAAGGCTGGGTAAAGCTGCTTTATTTTGGATGGTAGCATTTCAAAGAAGATATCATAAACGGATAAGGAATTTGTTAAAGTTTCCATTGCCGGTAATTCCTCACCGACTTGCAGGTTCACCTGAAAAGCGTTCTCTTCTAACCGTCTTCCCACATGCGTTCCCAATTCCCCGAAGTTGGTAGAATATGACCACGCCGGATAAAGGAAGTAGCGATCCGTATCAATGAGGTAATAATTGTAGCATTTTTCCCAGTTATCATCAGGATATTGCCGAATAGGTGGCGGAGCCTTATGATCAATGGTCCGGAAATCAATATCAGACTGAACCCAATTTTCAAAACTCTCCCACTGAGAAGGCGTAAACATTTGCCCCCAAGTTGATACTTTTTGCAGGTAATAAACATTCCCGGTGTTGTAACTATTGAAAGGAGAGCCAAACGGGAAATTGCGGGCAAAACTGTAAAGGCTTACCCCACCTATTTTTTTATCTTCCTTACTAAAGGTTAGGGCTTTTAAAGCCCATTTGTAAAAAAAAGGACTGACAAAAAGGTCATCCTCGAGGATGATGACCGGTTCCTCAAGCTCAAGGCTATACCTCCCGCATCTGAGCAGATGGCTTTCAAGACCCAAATGCTCCGGCTGTTGCTCCAGGACTTTCTCTCCAAAAGGCCATTTCAAATTTTCTGCAATGGCTTTAACATCCCGTTCAGCCCCACCTTCCACACTAATCACCAGCTTTACATTTTTACCTTCATAGTCAGAAGCTTTCAGAGCATCCAGTAACCTACTCAGTGATTTAAGTCTTTGATAAACTGGAATGACAATAGCAGGCGATTCAGAAGGCATTTGGGATTATTTCATTTACCAATTGAACTTCCTTCGAGGAAATGTTAAAACTAAGATTTGAGCGCATAAATATAGCGTATAAAACGTAATTTGGGCAACTTGATACCTTAACCAGTTGACTTCATTAGTTTGGTATAAAGCCGTACGCCTGAAAAATACCAGACTAACAAACAGGTATTTGACCGTCCTGGCCAAGTCCAGGAATTGGAGATTTTCTTTTTTTGAATATTCCGGGTATTGTTTTGCTCTTTGGATTTTTCCCTTATTAATGCGGCAAAGCGTAAAGAATTGCTTTTTCCAACTTTTAGGCCTGTGCCAAATCACCAAATCCTCAAGAAAGGCTTGTTTGAAACCGTAATCGCAGACCTGCCTGCTAAAAATATAATCCCCACCGGCAAAAAGATTGGCATCAAAAAGGCCAACCGTCTCAAACACGCTTTTATGAACCAGCAAAAACGTTGTCAGGCCAAAATTCATCTCCTCAAATTTAGTTTTTGCCTGAAAGCCATGCACCCTTGAGTAAGTTTGCCCAAGGGTTTCTTTGGGTAGTGCTTTCATCTGGATGTTACAGCAGATGTAATGATAATTGGCTAAGTAAGGTTCTACTTTTTGAAACCAATCATCAGGAATAGTGAGATCATCATCCATGAACAGTAGCCACTCACCCTTTGCCTGCCCAATCCCCTGATTACGAGCTCCGTAAGCACCAATCATTCTTGCGTTTGCAATCTCATGGATATTAAATCCCGCTTTTTTTAATTTTGTCAAGTAAGCACTTATGGCTTCTGAAGCGCCGTCATTGATAATGATTAATTCAAATTCGGCAGAATTCGCAGAGTTCAGTATACCATCCAGGGAGCTTTTAAGGGGCTGAAATTGCCCTCTTGAAGGGATAATGACGGAAAAGCTGTAAGGCATACCAGGCAAAAATCGGGATTAATCACTTGAGAATCAGGACTCGTAAAAATAACCTTTCAAAAATAGCCATTATAGGGTTAGGTGCCATATCAGATAGGTTTTACCTGCCTCTGCTTAGGCATAATAAGTTCTGGAAGATTACCCGAATAATTGACGTGGACTACCAATCCATCTATAATAGGAATTTTAAAAAGTTTAAAGGGTCATTTACTACAGATTATAACTCTATCAATGCTGATGGAGCAGATGCTGCTATTATAGCAACCCCCAATGATACCCACTACCAAATCGCTTCCACCCTTCTGGCTAAAGGTATTTCAGTTTTAATAGAAAAGCCGGTGGTATTGAGCGGCAGTACCTATCATCGGCTAAAAGAAAACCAAAGAGAAAACAAAGCCATCATGCAATCCGGGATGGTTAAGCGGCATTTACCAATCAACCGGGTTATAGGCGATTGTTTTCAGCAAAAGGCTTTAGGCGGCCTACGCTCTTTTGAAATCTCAGAAGGGATGAATTTTAACTGGCCAATCCGAAGCCTTGGTTTCTTTGATAAAGCAAAGGCCGGTGGTGGTGTTTTAATTGACAACGGTATCCATGTATTGGATTTAATTTTCTGGTGGCTCCAGAAAGAGGAACAAATACCCGAAATAAGTCACTTGAATTACCAGGATGATTCGCAAGGTGGTGTGGAAGCTGAATGCAAGGTGAACCTTACCTTCGATAACGGGCTAAAAGGATCCTTACACTTCAGCAGGATGAGAATTTTATCTCAAACCTGGCAGCTAAATTTTGAGAAAGGGCAAATTTGTTTTTCAGATGGCCGGCTAAGCTTATCCGTTCCCAAAGAATACGAAAACCACAATTCGATCAGGCAACTTAAAGCCACTCGCAAACAAAACCTGAAGACTGCTTTTAACCAACAACTGGCAACTTTTTACGAAAAAAACCAGGAAAAAATACCAGAGGATGACCCTGTCATACCTTATACACTGGACTTAATCAATAGATTATACGCAAACAGGGAAACACAAAGAACCTCCTATTATCAGTTCAAAATTTAACCATGAATACCCATTTCTCAGGTGATAAAAAATGCTTTGTAACCGGGGCAACCGGCTTTATAGGAAGCCGTTTGATTGAAAAGCTATGGCTTGAGCATGAAAAAAGTGTGAAAGCCTTGGTAAGAAACCCTGTGAAAGCTGTTAACATTGGCCGATTCCCAATTGAGATGCATCAGGGAAATATCATGGATCAGGAAAACCTTCGATCTTTTGTGGATGAGGAGGCGATAATCTTCCACGCTGCCCACCATTTTGAAGGCACACCGGAAGATAATGAACAAGCAACAAAAAACCTATTGGCGGTAGCTCGTGAGAAGCAAGCTAAAAGGATTGTAATTTTAAGTACTGCTGACACTTACCAATCAAAGCACGAAGGAACCATAGATGAAGCAACCCCGAAAAAAACAAACGCCACTTCTAATTATATACAATCAAAGCTGGCTGTGGAGGAAGTTTGTCATCATTATATCAATCAATACCAACTACCGGTTGTCATCATCCAACCTACCATTGTTTACGGGCCTTGGTGCAAGCCTTGGACCATTCGTATTTTTGACCAGATGGCAAAGGGAAAAATCCCGTTAATCAATGGTGGAACGGGTATTTGCAACGCTATTTACATAGATGATTTAGTCGACCTTTTAATCGAAGCTTCTCTGAAACCAGCCATAGAAGGAGAAACCTACATTGCTAATAATGAAACGCCCTTAACCTGGAAGGATTTCTACGGTTACTTTGAAAACATATTGGAATCAAAAAGAACCCTTGATAAAACCTACACACGAAATTTATCCCAATCAAAATTGCCTGCTTTAGGAGTGAAAGATAAAGTTAAACAGCCTTTAGCCCGCATTTTACCTAGATCATTTAAAGATAACCTGAAAAAATTTCTATCAAGCATTAGCAATAAAAATCGTCCCATACCGCTATCTAAAGAGCAGGCTGAGTATTTTGCCGCTAAAGCTACTTTCAAACCGGACAAAGCTAAAAGAGACCTGGGCTATGCTCAATCATTTACCTATCAGCAAGGCTTTGAACAGGTAGCTTATTGGTTCAGACATTTCTATCAAAACGGATAAAAACTTGCATGAAAGGCTTCATTCAATTCACAAAGCGCCTGCTCAATACCATTTACAACTATAGCGTAGACAATCCGCTAAAGGTAACCTTGATCCTATTTGGACTATTTGCTACCGCAATTTTAAGTAACATAATCCTCTACGGGAATGGCTATCAGGGGGTTGTTTCTTCAGGATTCCTGCGCCTGGCTGAAAATATAAAAAATGGCAATGGCCTATATATTCCAGATTATTTTACGGAACAGGATTTCCGCTATTATTCCAGGAATCCAGCTGGGTATCCTGGGCTTATAGGACTTTTATCCTGGATTACAAGCATACCCGTATTCTGGTCTTCTAAACTGCTAAACTTGATTCTTGGCGGCATCTTGATGCTTTCCTTTTACAGTCAATTCAAATCCTATTCATGGGTTTTCGTCAGCATCCTTTTATTTGCCACCTTCCTGGAGGTATTTACTTTTTCCTGGGCTGAAACAGGCTTTATCGTTAGTATTTGGTTTTTCATAAAATACTTATCCCAATACCGTTATCATACGAGAAATCAAAGTATTAATTTAGTAGGTGTAGGCCTAAGTATCCTTTGTGCGTTTCTCATGAGGTATGTAGGGGGCTACTTGTTCTTCGTTATTGGGGCTTTCCTTTTTTATGATCTCGTTAGATCAAGAAAAATTGATTTTCCACTCATTGCTAGTTCTTCTATTAGCGGTCTCTTGTGCCTATCCTATTGGTTCAGTAACTATGTTTTAGTCGGTAAAGTAACTGGCCGCCCGGGCATGGAAAATGTTCAAAGTTTTCAGACTGAATTACTAAAATTGCTGGAAGCTTTGGCCAAAGAACTAAGTTTTCCGGTAACAACGAAATTTAGCTGGATAAGTATCGTATTCCTTATAATCGTTTGCCAGGTATTGTTGGTAATTTTTCTGGTAAAGATCACTCGCCAGCCTGATTTCCACCATAAAAGAGGGCCTAAAGCTACCAGTAAAAAAACACCGATTTACCATGTTGCTTTTACCGCTGGCTTGATTTACTTGATCATTATTTGCACAGCTGTTTTCAGTTTCCCTTTGGATGACTTTGGCTATAGGTACCTATCTCCTTTTGTATTGATGATTTTAATTGGGTTTATTGATTTCATCCTCCATAATGCTAGTCAATTGGTGAAGCCAATAGGCCTTTTCTTCGTTCTAACAGGTTTTGGATCCTTCCTTATCAATGCTCCGGTTAAGCATATTTACAACTATTATTTAGAAACAGACACCTACAGAACCTATTTTCAGGAACAAAGAGAACTAAAGAATAAGTACAGCTTCATATCAAACAAACCAACCCTAATTGTATGTGGTGACCCGAAGCTTCGGTATTTAAGACCCAATGTCAGAATAACCGTACCGGTTAATGTTGCTAAATCCCCTAAAGATGCGGTCCCCATGGATACATTTTTAAACAATATGAAAACGTTTCCTGGCGATGTTTATGTGGAAATCAAAGAATTGGAACAAAATGATAGCCCCCATAAGTATCACCCTTCTGTCTTTGATTTCATGGATGAATACCGGGACAGTAATTTTATCCAAATCAAGCAATGAGGGTTATAGGTTTAACGTAATGTCTTCGCTAAATTTTTAAAGAGTCCCTGCTTTTTTGTTCTTATTTTTGCTTGATTACAGCACGCAAAAACTTAAAAGGGCAAAGTACCCTGCATAGGTAGTTTTACGAGCGGACAATGGAATCTCCGAAATTGAACATTCTCATTTACACAAGGGATTTTGATTTGCCCACTTTCATCAAAAAACTGGGTAAACATTTGAACCACAGGGGGCACCAGGTCACGTTTATGGGCCATAGTTCCAACCCGATACCTATTGATAACACTAATAGCCAAATCAAGTCCTATAGACTTCCTTTTTACCATGAGACAATGAAGCTTTTCAAAAGGTCTATTTCCATTGGGGTTCAGTTATTGCTCGTGCGCCCCCAAGCTATTCGGGGCATAATGAGAACTCTGAAAAATGATTACTACCAAAATTGGGGCGTTAAAGGAAGGAGGCAATGGCTAATAGACTTTATAAGACTGGGGGCCTGCAAAATCATACAGCCGGATGTTATTCACAATCAATGGTCGCCTGCACTGGCACCTTTAGCACCCCTATTTGAGCACTATCCCATTGTGCAAAGTCTGCACGGCAGATTAGAGGATGTAACCCCGTTCCATGATCAAGGCATAGCCAGTATTTACAAAAAGTTTTTTCCCAAAGTGAAGGGTTTCCAGAGCGCATCTAAGCATTTGCTTGACAATGCAAGTCTCTTCGGAGCCAGCAGGGAAAATAGCTTCATATCCTACTCAATGGTAGAAAAAGCCTATGTGAGAAGTCGACCTTCTGATGAGGGTCATGGTTCAACCCTAAAGATCATCTCTGCGGGCAAATTTGCCTGGCGGAAAGGATATATTCACGCATTGGATGCAATGGCGATTTTAAAAAAGCGCGGAATTTCCTTTCATTACACGATTGTAGGCTGGGGGGACCCAACAGCGATCAACTTTCATATTGCTGATCTTCAGCTCCAGAAAGAGGTTTCTTTAATAAACGACTTGCCTCATGATCAAACACTTGATCAAGTAAAGCAATCGGATTTATTCTTATTACCTAGTGTTGAAGAGGGGTTTGCTACGGTAGTATCCGAAGCAATGGCGCTACAAAAGCCAGTAATATCAACTAATTGCGGAGGCATGGGGGAATTAATCGTTAATCATCATAATGGCTGGTTAATTCCTCCCAGGAATCCGGAGGCAATAGCAGAGGCAGTTGAGCATTTCTTAAAACTTACCCCGGATGAGGTGGAAGGCATAACCCAAAATGCCAAGCAACTTGTTGAAGATCAATTGACCTGGGAGCGCCAGATTGACAAATTTATAAGCTTATATCAAAATAGTTTAAAGCAATGACCACTACCCAGCCTCATAAGATAGGATTGGTTGTTGCTAAACCATTCAGTTATTCAGAAACCTTCTACTCGTCTGATGTGAGGATTTGGCAGGAATTGGGCTATGAAGTTCATATATTTCCTATTCAGAGAAACAATGAAATAAGTCCTGCAAAAACAAGCTACCACCTACCTCCGATCCCCTTGTCTCAGAATCCCCTGAAAAGGCTCTCTCAAATTATTAGAACCGCTTTTAGGCTCCTTTTTTCCATTAGTAAGGTTTTAAGGTTCATTCGTTTTGAAAGACAGGATAACATATCATTAAGGCAATTATTGGCGCGCATTTACGCTAATCAACATTTATTAGTATGTAAAAGCCTCGATGTCATTGTTTTTGGCTACGGCAACTTAGCAGTAACCCGGGAAAATTTAGGTCATTCCCATAAAGCCCAAACCGTAGTGAGCTTCAAAGGCTTTGATATTTCCATTTACCCCTATCAGTATCATAAAGCCGTTTTCAATAAAGTTTTTGCTTATGATTTCCTTTTTTACTTTGTATCAGAAGGGCTTCACGAAAAGGCCAAAGCGATAGGATTTCCGTACAATAAAAAGGTTAAATATATCCCTGCTTACATAGATGAGGCTACTATGCCTTCGCCAAAGGAAAGTTGGGAGAATAATACCCCAACGGAAATTTTGGTAGTTGGCCGGCTTCATTGGATTAAAGCCCATATATACTTAATAATGGCTCTCGGTATATTACATAAAGATGGCCATCAAATAAAACTCACGTTCATTGGGGATGGAGCGATGTATGAGCAACTATTCTTTGCTGTGAAAGAAATGGGTCTCCATGAATGGGTGACGTTCCAAGGGACCCTACCTAAACAAGCCACTATGGAGGCAATGAAACAAGCAGATTTACTTGTGAAACCAAGTTTATCGGAGGGAACACCAAATGTTGTACTGGAAGCGCAATACCTGGGGTTACCGTGCATTGTCACCAATTGGCTCGGTGTTGAAGCATTAATAACCCATAAGTGGAATGGCTGGATCGTGGAAAAAAGGAACGCTGAAGCCTTAGCCAATCAAATTAAAGAAGTTTTAGGCTTATCTATCGAAGAGAAAGAGGAGATTGTGGCAAATGGTCAATCCATCATTCGGGAAAAATTTAATTCTCAAGTACAAAAATTAGCCTTCCACGACCTTTTTAAAGAAGCTATGAACCATGAGTGATCGGCAAGCCTATATAAGCTTAACTATCATCATAAGCATTACCTTAGCGTTTAGCTTATTGGGGATCATGTTTGGCCACCATTGGGATGAAAATCGGATCATGGATAGTGCCCGTGAGAGCTTCCAAACTGGCAATTTATTACCAGGCTGGTATGTTTATCCCTCTGTTCCCCATGACTTAGCGACTTTGGTTCAATTCACCAAGCACCTATCTTTTATCTACCCTGGCTTTGAAGAACCCTGGAAGCAGCATCTTTGCGTAAGGGGTGTGTTCATACTTTATTCGACTGCTGGTATTGTTTTCACTTTCCTGCTAACCCGAATAATCACCAAAAGTAATTTCTATGCCCTGATCGGGGCTGCATTTCTCGCTTTTTCGTGGGAGTTTGGCTACCACATTCGCTGGATAGCGCCGGACAGCATTATGATGACCAATGTTATGGCTTGTGTTTATTTTTGCTTACGCTATTACCAAAAGCCAACAATCCGTTCTTTTATGGCGGCAGGTATATTTGGGGGTTTAGCAACAGGGTGCAAGTACCCCGCCGGTTTAGTTGCCCTACCCTTGCTCATTGCAACATATTATGGGGTTAAGGCTAAAGTGCTTGATAGAAAATACTTTTGGAAACATCTCATCCAAAGATGGTTATTGATTGGCCTAATCGCCGCTTTCACCTTTATCCTTACAACACCTGGTTTTATTTTAGACTTTTCTAAGCTATGGCAGGACTTGTACGAACACATTACTATTTACCAAAATAGTCATGCCAATTATCAGTTTAACCCCTTATCAAATCCTCCCTTTGATCATTTTTTGGTGCTTCTAGAATACTTTTCTTTGGCGGTATTTTCTTATCAACCTGTGCTAAGCTTATTAGCGGCTTTACTGGTGTTACCGGGTATTTATGCGTTAACCAAGGTTCAAAAACCTGTGATAATCATAACAATGGCTTTCCCGATTATTTACCTGGGGTTCTTTTGCTTTCAGCATTTAATGATTGCAAGGAATTACCAGGTTATTCTTCCTTTCCTATTCCTCCTCTCTTCATTGGGTATTCAATTCCTAATCAACATTTCAAAAAATACATATATCAAGACTTTTGTACTAAGCGTAACCTTCATTGTTATTGGCTTTAATATTTACTTTGGTTTTAAAGCCGGTCTTTCAATTTACCATTACACAGAAGAGAAAATTTATACTACCCTTAAAACCCATTTAAAGGAAAAACCTAACCAAACGTTTTATCTGACTAAAGAATTAAAAGCTGATTATAAAGAGAAAGGGTTTGATCTGAATGCTAATGTTATAGCTGATAAGGCTTTACCCGATACAGGTGAATTCAAAGTAGTAACTTATTTACCGAGAGAACACTCGCCTCATTGGCCAAGGTATTCTCATAATTTTGTGGACAAGGTAATCGGTCAGCAAGAAGTTAACGTGAATTATTATCCAACCTGGAATGGCTATCCTAAAATTCTAATTGTCGACAGTGAAAAATTTAAGACCTATAAGCAAAATATTCAGCAATAAAACACCCTTTTTTCTCGATGCGGATCTTGATTCATGGTTTACAGTCCAGCGGTGCTAGTTTTTTCACCTTTCTATTAGGGCAAACCCCTCAATCAGCTGTTATTTTAGACTTGTACAACCAGGTTTTAATGCCGGAACTTAAGGGAATAGACGATAACATTGATTTAATAGGCAAATGTGTGATAGGTTCTGAATATCAAATTGAAGAACACAAACGCACCTTTAAGCCTGATAAAACAATACTTTTTTTGCGGCACCCCATTCATAACTATCAATCACTCGCTAATAAGGATTATTCTAATGAAAATGGGACCATTACTGAAAAATTCCAGGTAGCAAACCAGCTTTTATTAAACTGGACCCAATATTTTGACCTGCTTGTACACTATGAGGATATTTTCTTTAAAACGGAATCCCTCATTCAAACCCTTAACAAGGAAGGTATCCCTTTCCATAAAAGTTATTTCAAAATGGAACGGGATTTAGAGACAGTGATAAATTTTACGAGGAACCAATCTGAATGGTTAAATCAATATTACAACGTTAAATGGGGCCCTGGTAATTTAACACCTAAAAATACCAACCTTGTGCATAAGGTTTTTAAGCCTTATTCTCCGATAACATCCTTAAAGCTAAAAGCTATTTCTCCCCAACTATTTGCCCATTATTCCCAATACAAAGTCGGTGCTTATTGGCCCTGGTATAAGGTCTTGTTCAAAAGCTGGTACCATCACTCAAAGCTTGCACTTTACAACGTGAAAGAAAGTATTAAGAACTTATTGAATTAAACGAAAATCATGAGCTCGGAAAATAGGTTACCTTTTTATTGCTTATTGTTTTTCCTGCTGTTAATAAGCGTATTGGCTTCAATCAATGGCAGAATGGGCAATGATGAGGGTATATGGACCTATATAGCAAGGGTCTGGGTTGACCATGGCTTACTCCCTTACAGCAATGCTGTAGATGATAAGCCAGCTGGTATTATTTTACTACATAGTATTTCCTACACTATTTTCGGGATTAATTATTGGTTTCCTCGTATGTTGGGAGCCGTATCAATTGTCCTTACCGGCTTAGTTTTATTCCGGTTGAATTCAACCCGCTATGATAAAAAAGCTGGTCTATTTGCCATGAGTATCTTCTGCTTAACAATGCCCTGGAGTATGATGAATAGTCATTTTATCGGCCAAACTGAAGTGTTCATGGTCTTATTTTCAAGCTTAGCTTTTTTCATAGTGCTTCAAAAACCCCATCTTAGCCTGAGTTTTCAATATACGCTGTTAGCCGGTATCCTAACAGGTTTGGCTATTTCCTTTAAACAAGTAGCGGGATTATCTTTAATCGCCTTATTATGGATCCTGGTTAAGCAAGAAGGTTTAACCAAACCCGGGTTAACCAAGAGTTTTATACTTTTAACAGGCGCTTTTTTAAGCTTTACCCTTATTCATTGGCCGGTCATTAACACTGAGAACTTTAATGAATACCTTACCTGCACATGGCTAAATCCTACCATTTACCCATCATTCTTTTGGCGTATTCCTAATTTTTTTGATGCTTTCATTACATCGAGAATTGCTCTTTTTTATCCTTTTCTACTTTTTGGCTGGGTTTACAAAGATAAGATCGGGGGCAGCCATAATATGAACAAACTTTCCATTTGGCTTTTCCTTGCATTTATAGGTGTTAACATTTCGGGATTTTACTATGGTCACCAATTCTCACAATTATTACCGGCTCTAAGCCTTATTTTGGGTATTACTACTGCTTTTGCCATTAATCAATTCAGTAAACCATTCAAACCAATTTTTTTAGCCACGGTAGCATTATTTATCCCCTACTCTTCATTGATAGGTAACGCATCGGATATTTTGAGCTCGGGCAAAAGTTTGAGATCCTCCTTCCTCAATCAACTTAACGGTAATACCAAAGCAAAAGCGGTGGGTAAGTGGATCAGTAAGAAGAATGATTGTGATTATATATTCAACTACGGGGTTAAAAACAATGCTATTTTAAGCTATTCCGGGAAAAAATCCGCAAGCCGGTTGTTAAGTCCCCGAAGAAGTGTTGAAAAGCAAAAACAGATTCTTCGCGATTTAAACGAAAAGCAACCTCAGTATATAGTTAAGCGAACCGGAATGAGTAACCAATACGAAGTAATTGACAAATATGTAAAAAGTCATTATGCCATTGACTTCACCCATCATAAGTGGCAAATTTTTAAAAGCATTGACTAAGCCTGTTAAATGGGATAAGCAATAATTAGCAGGCACTTAATTATGAACGTATTACAAGGCAAGAAGGGAAACCTCGCTATTTATGGGATACTTTTATTTCAATTGCTTCTAAGCATTGCCTGTATCTTGAATGGAAAAATGGCTATTGATGAAGGTATTTGGAGCTACATTGGAAGAGTCTGGGCAGAACAAGGCGTAGCCCCTTATCAAGGTGCTGTAGAAAATAAGACACCCGGCATATTTATCTTACATTTCCTATCCTACCAAATTTTTGGTATTAACTTCATCTTCCCGAGGGTTATAGGAGTGATTTCCAGCCTATTAACCAGCTATTTTATTGTCAAAATCGGAAGTAACATAAAAGATCAATTAACAGGCCTTATTGCTGCCACCTTATTTTTTTGCAGCCTTTTATGGTCACTGACCAATGGGCCTAATCAGGCGAATACGGAAATCTTTATGGTTTTTTTCAATGTAATGGCCTTTTATGTACTTGTCAAGAACCAAGATAATCCCTCTTTTTTAACTTACTTGCTCATAGGATTCACATTGGGCCTGGCAATTGGGTTTAAGCAAATAGCTATACTAACTTTTGGCGGATTAGTGATGTATTTGATTTATCGGTACCGGAACCGGCCCAGGCTCATTGTCAAATTGATTTCCGCCTCTTCTGCGGGCGTTTTGCTATCAACTTTCATACTACTTTTACCATTATTGCTCAGTGGGGTATCAATCCTTCAGTACATTGAAGGTGCGTGGTTAATCCTCTTCAATGATGGTTCCAGTTATTCCCTCTCCCTTTACAGGTTAGCGCGTTTTTTCGATACATTCTTCGACTCAAGATTAGCCATTTTTTATCCTATCCTAATGGCCGGTTTATTTTCTTGGTCAGCAATAAAGCAAGTTGATTTTATCCCAATCATTGTTGGCTGGCTAATCATAGCATTGGCAGGCGTTAATGCATCTGGCTATTATTCCGGCCATCAATTAACCCAATTACTGCCTCCCTTAAGCATCTTTTGCGGTATTATTGTCAGCTATTTTAGCCATTGTTTAAGTATTCGTAAACTTCAAGTGGTTGGTAGTGCTGTTATTCTTGCTTTATTACCCTACAATGTCCTATTCCATAATGCAGATGCTATTATAAATTCCAAAAAGCCTACCATTAGTGCCTTAAAAGCACAAATTCAGGATAATTCCGAACATCCATCCATTGGAAAGTGGGTTAAGGAGAATACTCCAAAAAGTGAGAAAATTTACTATTACGGTAAATTCATGAACCCTATTCTGAGCTATTCCAAAAGGGTTTCCGCAAGTAAATATTTTAACACGTTTTTCATTACCAATGAAGCTATTAAAAAGAAGGTCAACCAGGATTTAAAAAAGGAAAAGCCAGTATTCATCATTAAAGAAAAAGGTGTTGCTGAAAAAACATGCATTGAAACAATCATTCAAAAACACTATGTATCAAAGCGAAAAACCAATTGCTGCATCGTTTTTAAGCGGATACATCAATAGCCTTAGTTGGCTTTCCCTAAAAAACTTAATTCTTCAGGAAATTTTTATCGCTTATTGAATCCGCAAGTTTGCCTCTCTCCCGATCTTACTAATCTCCTCAATATTATCAACAATATCCGACAAGTCATCATGAGTAGATCTGATAAAGGGGATTTGAGGTTTAAAGGCAGGATCAACGCCTAAATACCGGTAAACTTCAGCCATCGTTTTCCTTTTTTGGTGATCTTTGAGCATGTCTCTTTCGTAAATAACTTCTTTAAAAGATAGGTCTTCAAGGGCATCTTCTTCATCCCTTCTGAATTTAAATCGAGCAGCCAGGGATTGTTTAAAATCATCAGGATTGATATAAACTTTAGGTGCCTGTTCAAAATCCGCTTCGCTCCTGAAAAAATAGCCTCGTTTCTTAGCTATTTCATTGGACAAAGCATGGCGAAAAATATTGTCTCTCCTTAAGTATATAATTTTCCAGCCTTTGTTAAGCAAAGTTTTAACAAAAGACCGTGAATTGGTGTGATTTAAAAAATCCATGATCTGGTATGGATGCACATTGAAGCCATAAACCGGCTTAGTGGTCATCAAGGCCCTTCCCTCAAAATATTGTTCAAATTGTTTTAAGCTTTTTTGCAGTAGCTCATTATCGCAATAGATTTCAGGATGCTGGTTCAATAGCTTAACCAGTAAGGTACTGCCGGTTCTTCCCTGGCTAAAAATAAGAAAGCGTCTCTTTTTACCTGCATCTAAAACATTGGCTAAAAAATAAGCCCATAATTCGGTTACTTGACCAAACTTTCTAAAATCGTAGAATTGCTTCCTTAAGGCATTTAACATTGATCCAAGTGCTTGGGGCGGTTAATAATGTTATAAAGGAAACGCTCTGTTCTAACCTTTTGAACAATGGCTTAAAAACATTGAATGGTTAGTAGAATTTAGAATTAACGACCAATTATAAAAATCCCAAAACTCGACACAGAATAGCATTAAGTTTTCACAACACCCCGCTCATCGATAATGGAATCTTCCTGGTACTGAGCTTCTGAATTGATCTTCCACAGGTCATGAGATTCAGCGTTAGTAATATTTTGAGCCGCTAAAATACCCATCAGTATGCTATGGTCCTGATTCGTATAGTTAAATGCCCCATACCTGCCAATGGCCTGTAAGCCCATTACCTGATCCAGGTAATTTTTAACAACATCCAGATGGTTTTTATAACCTTTCTGGTAAATGGGGTAGCATCGCGGAATGCGATAGACGTAACCATCCAGGATTGCTTCTTCGTTAATGATCCTTGATTGCCTTAGCTCTTGGCTTGCTAATGCTATTAACGCAGAATCACCTTTTTGCCAGAAATCATCCTCGAATGAGCACCAATATTCCAGGGCCAGAATAGTAGCCTTTTCATTGCCGTAAAGGTTTTCCGACCAGTTACGGAAGTTCGTGATTCGACCTACTTTAAGCCCTTGAGAATGAATGTATAACCAATTATCCGGGAAAACATCAGGGCTATCAATTTTCAGATAAACCAGGATGGTATTCCTGAATTGCAATTGGTTAGCAGCATCTTTCACTGCTTCATCGACCCTGGGAAGGCTTTTGACTAAAAGGGTAATGGGCATGGATGAAATAACAGCATCGCAATCAATTATTTCGCCATTTTTTAAAACCAGGCCATTCACCTTCTGGTCATCATTAGTTTTTATTTGATTGATTGGTGATCCCAGGTAAATTTGATTGCCACTTTCCCTGATATATTCGGCCATTCTACTGTATATCATGCCTGTGCCATAAATGGGATACGCAAAACGGTCTGCCAGGGTTTTATGCTTGGTGCCTCCACTGCTAAAAGCATTCTTAATAGCTTCCCAAAGATCGAGGTTCTTAATACGCTGAACGGCAAAATCTTTATCTAACTGATCACAAGGGATCCCCCACAATTTTTCGCTGTAGGATTTAAAAAAATGTTCATATAGCCGCTTACCGAATTTACGGGTCGCCCATTCCTCGAAGTTGTCGGCATCAACCTTATTACGTTGTAAATACTGGTAAAAATAGCTTAGCAAGGAAAGTAAAGCCTCTAAAGGCCCGAGTTTCCATAAAGTTTCAAAAGGCTTGAGGGGATAATGGAAAAATTGTGCCTTGTAATAGATCCGGGTAAGCCGGTTAACCATCCTATAGTCATCTCCTGCCACTTCCAGCCATAGCCCATTCACTTTTGAATCACTGCTGAAAAACCGGTGCGGCCCAATATCCACAGTTTGACCCCATAAATGAATGGATTTTGACATGCCGCCAATATCTCCAGAAGCTTCAAAAACTTCCACCTCATACCCGGCCTTGGTTAATTCATAAGCCGCGGTTAAACCTGCTGGTCCAGCTCCTATAACGGCGATTTTCATTTCCTATAACAATTTATTCAGTTAGCGAGTCAAACCCTCAAAAATGCCTTCCACAGAAAGATTTTTTAATTTAAAAGGCAAAGTTAAAAGTAACTTCAGTAACAAATGGGTTAAAAATCCAGAATTACTTTCTATTGGAGCAAAATTACCGCTCTATTATTCATCTTTTTACAGTAGGCTCCTATTTTACGATCGTAAACAGCAAGCCAGGTCGGCCTTTACCTCCTTTTTAGTGCTTCTCCTGTCCTACCTATCACGTCATCAAATTTTATTTTCTTTGCTGAAGTTAACGTAAAAACTGTCATAAATGAAATTTTCCAGGAATAACGGCTTTTTTCAGTGGCTTTCAATTCTTGCCCTACTCCCCCTAATCCTTTCGAATCATTCTCTAAAAGCTGAAAAGTCTGGTAACAGTGATATAAAACTTGAGCCGGTAGAAAGCCAGGATTTAGCTAATCTTGATGAACAGGACTATACAAGAATAAGCTTCCATTCTCACAAGTCCACTTACTTTGCTGATCAAACATCCCGGTTTCTCCTGGATTTTAGCACGCTCGACAAAGAACAATTTCAAGGCAGTACATTAACCATTACCATTAATCAGGAAGATCACAAGTTAACGGAAATAAAACCCGTTCTTATCACCGGATTAAAAACGGGCGATGTCAATATCCATGTAAAAACCAGCGGTGATGAAAAACAGCTTGGCAGCATGGAATTCAAATTCATGGCAAAAAAACCCGTTTTCACCAATGATGCCATTGTTTTAGGCATACTTGTTATCCTTTTAGCCCTGATATTTGTTACCTCTAAGAGCGATATTCCCTTTTTCAAGAAATTCTACACTTACGTACCTCCTTTATTATTGTGTTACTTTTTACCGGCCCTGCTAAACTCCTTGGGCGTTTTTTCCGGTGAAATTTCCCATTTATACCACATTGCTTCCCGTTACTTGTTGCCGGCAAGCTTGGTTTTACTAACCCTTAGCATTGACCTTCAGGGGGTTAGAAAGTTAGGTTCAAAAGCGGTTATTATGTTCTTCACAGGAACAGTAGGTATTGTCATTGGTGGTCCTTTAGCGGTATTAATAGTTTCCACATTTGCTCCGGAAATCGTAGGGGGAGCAGGCCCAGATGCAGTCTGGCGAGGATTAACAACGGTAGCCGGTAGCTGGATTGGTGGTGGAGCCAACCAGACAGCAATGTATGAGGTATTTGGCGCCAGCGGCCAATTATTTTCAGCCATGATTGCTGTGGATGTGATTGTTGCCAATATTTGGATGGCCTTCTTATTGTACGGAGCAGGTATATCCAGTAAGATCGATAAAATCTTTAATGCCGATGCCTCAGCAATAGACGAGGTAAGACAGCGGATAGAGAATTACAATCTAAGCGTAGCTCGCATTCCTACATTCCCGGATCTAATGAATTTAGCGGCAGTAGGCTTAGGTATTACCGCAGTAGGGCACCTTATAGCTGATAACATAGCACCTTACATTCAAGAGACTGCCCCGTATTTAAGTAAGTTCAGTTTAACCTCTAAATTTTTCTGGATTATCGTTGTTGTTACTACGGCAGGCTTGGTATTGTCATTTACCAAGGCAAGGCGGCTGGAAGGCGTTGGGGCTTCCAAGATGGGTAGTGTTTTCTTATACATCTTAGTAGCAAGTATTGGTATGCACATGAACATATTAGCGATCTTTGACAATCCAGGGCTATTTATGGTTGGCGGTATTTGGATGCTTATCCACGTGATAATACTGCTTAGTGTGGGTAAGTTAATCAAGGCCCCATTTTTCTTCACAGCTGTCGGAAGTAAAGCCAATATTGGTGGTGCCGCATCGGCACCGATCGTAGCATCAGCTTTCCACCCATCCCTTGCTCCGGTAGGTGTGCTATTAGCTGTACTTGGCTACGCTATTGGAACCTATGCAGCCTGGTTCTGCGGGATTTTATTACAGGTGGTGGGCGCATAGCTTTCAGAATACTAAAGTTAGCTAATACCCTCGCTAAGAAGTCCAGAGGGTACATAACTTCCTTAAAGCTTCACAATAACCTTGACTTTGACAGGAAAGTCAATCAATGGTTAGTAAAAAGCAATGACAGCTCTTTTACAAAAAAGCCTTCTGAAAAAGGGAGTTCAATAATGATTGAATGATACTGAATAATAAAGCCCACCAAAAATTTAAAACACTGAAACCGGGAACGACCCATTCAACTAAATAAACCATTAATACATTAACGACCAGAAGGAATAAACCAAAGGTCAAAACGGTGATCGGGAATGAAATGATCATGAGTAAGGGCTTTAAATAAGTATTAGCAAAGGCTAATAGAAAAGCTACCAAGACAGCAACCCAAAAACCACTTACTTCAACACCTGAAAGAAGATAAGCCGTCAACAGAACCGCTACTCCAGCAATGATCAAGCGTATAATACGGGCTAATAAACCTTCATTTTGTTCCATACAATCATGGATTTGCGTTAATTTCTAAAATGACTTTACCCTTAGCCTGGTTTTGAGATACATAAGCATGAGCAGCTGAGGCATCAGTAATGGGATAGACCCTATCAACACAGGGTAAAATTTGACCAGTACGATAAGCTTGCAACACCTCTTTTTTGATGGCTTCTGCCAAGGATTTTTTTACCGGTAACAGCTGGTTGCGCAAGGTAGAACCACGTAGCAGGATATTCTTAGCTAAAATTTGCGCCATGTTTATCCTGGACTTAATACCACCTAAAAGGCCAATTAACAACCAATGTCCTTGAAATGATAAAACATCCGTATGAAGTTTAGCATAGTTGCTGTCCCCAATTGTGTCAAGTACAAGCTGGATACCTTTCGGAGCCCTATCAAGTATGCTTTCGCGCAGATCATTGGTTTGATGATTAAAGACATAGTCCGCGCCCAAATTACGACAAAATTCAGCCTTTTCCTGATTGCCGGTTGTCGCAAAAACATTGGCACCGAATAGCTTTGCTATTTGAATAGCCTTAGAGCCAACACCGCCTGCCGCAGAATGGATCAGTACATTATTGCCTGGCTTAAGCTGGCCTAATTGTATCAAATTGAGATAGCTGGTGAATAAAGCTTCCGGGACAGCTGCCCCTTGCGTAGCATCCCAATCAGAGGGCATCGGTAGCAACAAATCAGCAGGAACTGCTACTTCCTCTGCGTAACCACCGCCGGGGAGCAAAGCCATAACCGGATCTCCGGCGTTCCATTCTTTTACTTCTTTTCCGACCGCTTTCACATAACCTGCGACCTCAAGACCAAGAATGTTGGAAGCGCCCTCCGGAGGCGGATATAAACCCTTCACTTGCAGTAAGTCAGCCCGGTTGACCCCAGCTGCCTGGACACCAACTATAACTTCATGAGATGCAACAGGTGGGCGCTTAATGTCCTCCCAAAGGAGTTCCTGATCTTGATTAACCTGGATAGCTTTCATCTTGCATTAAGATTCTAAAGCGGGCTGAATGATTCCTGACAATACTTTTGCGCCATCGGTATTACCAAGTACATCCTCAGCAGCTCGCTCAGGATGTGGCATTAGACCGAAAACATTGCGGTTTTGGTTACAAATGCCCGCAATGCCATCTACCGAGCCATTCGGATTTGCGGCTTCAGAAAAATGGCCTTCTTTATCGCAATACCGAAATAAAATCCGGTCTTCTGATTTCAATTTATCAATGGTTTCCTGATGAGCGAAGTAACGCCCCTCGCCATGCGCAACAGGCATTTTGAGAACTTCATTGGTACCGATATCCCGGGTTAAGAGCGAATTACTGGTAACCGGTTGTACAAAAAGGTTATTGCAAATGAATTTTTGATTAAGGTTCTCAATCAAGGCTCCGGGTAAAAGCTGAGCCTCACATAATACCTGGAACCCATTGCAAATACCCAAAACATATCCTCCACGGCTGGCATAGTCAATAATATCTTCCATGATAGGCGAAAACCTGGCAACAGCACCAGCTCTGAGGTAATCCCCATGGGCAAAGCCACCCGGTAATACAATAAAGTCACAATCTTTCAAACCCCGCTCTTTATGCCAAAGCGGTTCTACTTCCTGTTGAAAAACATTGCGAAGGGTATGGATGGTATCTCCATCACAGTTTGAACCCGGAAAGATTACTACACCAAATTTCATAAGGCAAAGTTATGGGTTCCTGCATTATTTATCGAAAACTAAGTAGCACTTATCTTTATAATCATACCCCTTCATAAGGATAAAAAAACCTTCCTGCCAAATTGTTATGCAAATTCGACTTACTAACCTGACGAAAAAGACAGGTCGATTGTTTTTTTGACGTACTATTCTGCCAAACTTTTTCAATCATTGTCAAAAATGCATTTGGCACTGCTTGGCAAAAGCTTTGTAATAAAGAGGGGGAAAACAAAAAAATAAACCATTATGGCACTCTTAAGAACAAATGAAACGAATTTTCCAGGACGGCTATCAGATGTATTAGATCAGTTTTTTGAGGAAGCTAACCGCAGCTCTAATGGAGGTAGCTTTGTTCCTTCTGTTGATTTATCGGAGACGGATAAAAGCTATGAGGTAGAAACCCATCTACCAGGCATGAAGAAAGATGATATCAATGTAGAGGTTGACGGTAATACACTTAAAATTACTGGTGAAAAGCAAAGGAATAAAGAGGATAAGGAAAAAGCTTTTCACCGGATTGAAAGTGAGTACGGCCATTTCCGAAGGGAATTACAAATACCTGAAGATGGGGATTTCGAGAGCATTGAAGCCAAATATGAAAATGGTGTTTTGCACTTGAGCATTCCAAAATCCAAAAAGAAAGAAAACACAAAAAAAATCGATATCAAATGATGGTTTCAGCTATAGCTAAACTAAACTGAAAACCATTGTCGAACAAAAAAAAGGAGGTGAGTTATGACACTTATAAAAGCTAACGAACCCAGAATCCCGAGCTTGACAGGATCCTTCAGCAACATGTTAGATCGTTTCTTTGATGAAGCTGTTAAAACACCAGGAACATTGGGTAATTTCATGCCAACCGTAGACTTGAAAGAAGATGATAACAATTATGAAATTGATGTAAGCGTTCCTGGCATGAAGAAGGATGACATCAATCTGGAATTAGATGGTCAAACCTTACACATAAGTGGCGAAAAAGAAAAGAAAGATGATGACAAGCAAAAAACTTATCACAGGGTAGAATCCACTTATGGCTATTTTGAAAGGTATTTCACCTTACCCGATAATGCTAAGGTTGATGAAATTGATGCCCAATATGAGGAAGGTGTTTTGAAGATCAGCATCCCCAAAGATAAGGAAAAGACCGAAACAAAGAAGATCGACATCAAGTAAGCTAACAAAACTTGCTTGCTGTTTGAACTGTTTGCTAAAAAGCCCACTTATGCCGGTGGGCTTTTTTTAATGCAAATGTTAAAATAATTGACCAACCCTCTGAAAGTAATATTGGTAATAAACCATTTCAGCTGGTCAATTATACCATCCGGACGAAGGAGGGAGTGTTATTAGGTTAAATGATTAAGTAATAATGCTTTTTAACTATAGTCATGATTGGTTTACCTACTCTGTAACGGGTCATAAGATTAGATCTTGAACTAGCCAAATAATTCCTGCCCAAGGCGGTAAGTATTGCAGTGAGCATCTAAAATTTCCCGGAGGCTATTAGAATACCCTCCTCCCATTACTGCTGTTAGCGGAATTCCGTACTGCCGGGCCATTTTCAAAACCATCCTGTCACGTTCCTTAGTGCCTGATTTTGAGATATTTAATCGCCCCAACTTGTCGTTAGCCAAAATATCTACACCAGCTTGGTAAAAAATAAAATCAGGATTAACCTTTTGAACTAAGTAAGGCAAATAATCCCCAAGCAAGGATAAATAATACTCATCCTTCGTCCCTTCAGGTAAGGGCAAATCAAGGTCAGAAAAATCCTTAGTATGGGGAAAATTCCTGGCTCCATGCATACTGAATGTAAAAACACGAGGTTCCTCTTTGAAAATAGATGCTGTACCATTTCCCTGGTGAACATCCAGGTCTATAACCAGGATTTGCCTCATCTTCATGTGCCTTAACAGGTAATTAGCCCCCACCGCAATATCATTGAAGATACAATACCCTTCACCCGTGTCTTTTGAGGCATGGTGCGTACCCCCTGCTACATTGAACGCTATGCCTGTATCCATAGCAGAAATCGCTGCCTGGATTGTCCCGTAGGTAATGCAGAATTCCCTCTTCAACAATTGTTCACTGTATGGGAAGCCTATGCGTCTTGCTGCTTTTCTTGAAATGGTACCAGCTTGCAGCTGCGCTATGTAATCCTGGTCATGTACCTCACGAATAAGGTTTTCTGACATCCAATCCGGACTAAAAAACTGTTCTTCAGTAGCTGTCCCTTCATACACCAATTGCTCTGGGATCAACTCGTACTTCATCATTGGAAAACGATGGTGGGCCGGAAGCGGATGTTTGTAAATGGGATCATAAGCAATACGAATCACAACGGCTTACTTTAGTTGGTACTCAATGACCTTTTCTTCTGGATTAAATGGCACTACATCGTTAAGCTCAAGCGATAATACTGCCACATCAATCATTTCGTCTTCAGTGTAACGAACTGGATCCTCAGCTTGTTTTTTAAGGAAATATCGACCAGCTTCCATCAGAGCTCGTTTTGGGACCATTCCAACAATTTCTGATCCCGTAACCCTTAATCCGTGTTCATTAGCCTTTTCTACAACCGTTTCAAAAACTTGGTGCAGCGGAGAAGTTTGAATATCAACTAAGTTCAGCGAGATCTGCGCAAGGCCAAATTCCTCAATGTACCAACCAATCCCTTTCACTTTTTTTAAGATTCCTTCAATTCTTTTGGTTTGGCCAAATTCATCCTTTAAAAGATTGCCATTTTTATCCCTTTTGGGCCTGCCGCTTTCCCTCACTTCACAAGCCACTGCATGCGCCTTCTCAGCTTTTTTTGTATTAAGGTTCATGTTATAGGCAATTAGAAAATCCCGTGCCCCGATTGCTGTTACACCAGCCTTTTCATGAAGTTTGTCCGGTCCAAAATCAGGCGCCCACTCAGGATCAAGTAATTTGTTAGCCATACCCTCATAGCCCCCCTTTCTAACCCTGGCCAGGTTTTGGCGTTCAGGCTTTGAAGCCGAGTATTCATACAAGAAAACAGGTATGCCTAATTCTTCGCCAACACGCTTACCCAGGTGTTTAGCCCACTGATCTACCTCTTCAATGGTCATATTTTCCAAAGGTATTAATGGGCATACATCCGTAGACCCCATTCTGGGATGCGCACCCATGTGCTTTGTCATATCTATGGTCTGGGCCGCATGATTGATAGCCTTAAAAGCAGCTTCAACCACAGCCTCAGGAGGACCCGCAAAAGTAAAAACCGTCCTGTGAGCTGCTTCACCTGAATCAACATTCAGCAACTGGACACCTGAAACACCCTCTATAGCCTTTTTGAGCCCATTTATTACTTCATTGTCTTTTCCCTCGCTGAAATTAGGGACACATTCTAAAAGCTTTTTCGCCATAATCAAGAAGATTTGCCCTTACATAATGTTACTTAAGTTTCAACGTAGTTTAGCTAATGATTTTTGATAAACCATTCTCATTTAAGCCCCTCGTAAACTTCTCCATTTAAAATGACCTGATGGATATGATCATTGCCAAAACTATAGGGCATGAAAGTATAGGAAGGAATCCGATCAGTAATAATAACATTCCCGTCAAATCCTTTTGCTATAGCCCCATGGCTATTACCAACTTTCATAGCCGCTGCAGCGTTAATGGTAGCTGCATTGAATGCTTCTTCAGGAGTCAACTTAAGCTTTACACACGCAAGAGACTTGGTCAATCCCATATTGCCGGATGGACAACTACCCGGGTTATAGTCAGTACTCAATGCCAGGGGCAATCCCGCATCCACCATTTGGCGAGCAGGAGGAGGATCTATATTAAGGAAAAAGGCTGTAGACGGTAGGACAGTTGGAATAGTCCGGCTGTTTTTAAGTGCTTCCATTTCCGCTTCTCCCGTACACTCCAGGTGGTCTACTGATAAGGCATTGTGTTCAACCCCAACTTGTATCCCGCCAGTGTATCCTAATTCATTGGCGTGGACTTTTGGTTTTAAGCCATAAGCTTTACCAGCTTCAAAGATCCTTGCAGTTTCTTCCTTGGTAAAAAATCCCCTTTCACAAAAAACATCAATGTAATCAGCCAATGCCCCTTTAGCTATATCAGGTAGCATATCCTCAATCACCTGCCTTACGTATTCATCCCGGTTTTCCCGGTATTCCAACGGAATAGCATGAGCACCAAGGAAGGTGGCCTTAATAGGTATCGGGCTGACCTTTTTCAAGCGCTGGATAACACGTAACATTTTCAGCTCACTTTCATAGGAAAGCCCATAACCGCTTTTTATCTCGATAGCACCGGTACCCATTCGGATTACCTCATCTAACCTGGTTTTGGCACTTTCATAGAGTTCGTCCTCGGGCGTATCCCTAAGCCGCTTTGCTGAATTGAGGATGCCTCCTCCTTCAGCGGCAATTTCTTCATAACTTTTACCTTTTAACCGCATAACAAATTCCCCTTCCCGGCTTTCGGCAAAAACTATATGGGTGTGAGAATCAACATAGGTCGGAAGCACATGCCGGCCGCTTGCATCAATAACCCTTGCATTGGCAGAAGGGCATTGTTCCATTGAACCAAAATCCTCAATTTTGCCATTTTGAATATAAAGGTAGGCATTTTCCAAAACCGGCAGATGTTCTAGCTCATTCCCGGAGAGTCGGTCAGGAACTTGCTCCCTTGCTTGAATAAGCCCTTTGATATTTTGGATAAGCAGGTTCATAAAGCAATATTTTAACTTATGGAAAAGGCTGATTATGTAAAAAAACTCGAGGCAAAGGTAAAAAAAGGCAACCAGGTTTTCATCGCTCCCAATGCCACAGTAATCGGTGATATCTCCTTAGGAGATAATGCTTCGGTTTGGTATCAAGCAGTTATTCGCGGTGATAGTGACCATATAGCCATTGGTTCCCGTACCAACGTTCAAGATGGCTCAATCATTCATGTAGACCCCGGTGTACCTGTTAACATTGGCCATGATGTCATACTGGGCCATTCAGCCATTGTGCATGGGGCAATGGTAGGTAACCATACTTTAATAGGCATGCGTGCTACCGTCCTGAATAACGCCAAAATTGGTAACTATAGCATCGTTGGAGCCCATAGCCTGGTTACTGAAGGCAAGGAATTTCCGGATTATTCTCTTATAATGGGATCCCCTGCCAAGGTTGTAAGGCAGTTAACGGATGAAGACCTCGAAAATGTGAAGCAAAATGCGGAAACCTACGTGCAAAAAGGCTTGCAATATTTGGGAGAAAAGTGATTTTTAATCAATAAATGATTAACCTAATTGCCAAAGCAGGTTAGCAATAATCAATGCCCCTTGCAAAAAAATAGCCCCGTCCCAGAATACCAAGAAATGAATATTGAGGCGATTCTTTTTCAAAAATGGTGTAAGAAAAAGAATATAGGCAAGACTAATTAATTGCATCCAAAGCATCATACCATCATAATGGAAAATGAGCATTCCAGCCAAAATGAATGTCAAAACGGCAATTACTGACTTGGTTTTACTTGTTCCCCAATAATAAGGCAACGTTACTACGCCTTCCTTTCGGTCTGAATCAACATCGGTCAAGTCGAAAGGGAGCATTATCGTAAAGATGAGAAGGACTCTCTCACAACCCAAAAGAAGCACATCCAGCTGCTGCCAATCCACCTCCATAACTGTCAAGGGTAAAAGCACTGTTACCAGAGCCCATACTATTCCAATCACCAAGTTCTTAAGCATACCAGAATTCCTAAGGCGCCATGAAGTATAGCCCGGAAAAGGGCCATAATAAGCGAGGACTAATATACCGGCAATAGCAAGTGGCCATAGGTTTTCAACATGGAGATAAAAGAGGTTTGCCAGTATTCCTGTCACCCCAAAAACTATAAGTACTATTGTAAAAGCATCAGACCTGGTAACAAAACCTCCATAACCTTTATTACTTTTATCATCTGCAGATTGGCCAAAAACATCAGACCGGGCAACATTGTAAACAACTAAAGTGCAAAAAAATACCAGGCCTACTAAAGCACTGTTCAAACTTAAAATAGAGAAACCAACCTGGAGCGGAGTAATTAACGTCCAGGCAACTCCGCATATAGCCATGAAAATGTTGCCGTAGAAAAAGGCCTTGAAAATGCTTTTGAAGAATGTAAGAATGCTTTGCAAAATCATCGTTTACAAAGGAACAATATCCCTGAAAAAAACTTAAGCAAAAGGTTTTCAAACTATCATAAAACCATTAACTTTGAGTTTAATATAGGCTTAACACAAAAAAAGGAGGGGTCCTATAAAACATTGCTACATGAAAAACAAAGACTAAATTGGTGGTATGGAGGATTTACAAGTTAAAACCCCAGAAGAGGAAGTTAATACTTTCCAGGAAGCCCTTCAAAAGTACTTCGGATTCAATTCCTTTAAAGGCAATCAGGAGGCCATTATAAAAAGTATTTATAACGGTAACGACACTTTTGTCATTATGCCCACTGGTGGGGGTAAAAGCATGTGCTACCAGCTTCCCGCTTTAATGATGGAAGGCACAGCCATTATCATTTCTCCTTTGATTGCTTTAATGAAAAATCAAGTTGACCACTTGAGAACTTATGGAGATGAAGATGGAATAGCCCATTTCCTGAATTCATCCCTCAGTAAAAAACAGAAGGAACAAGTAAAAGATGATATAATAGCGGGGAAAACCAAACTCCTGTATGTAGCACCCGAATCCCTAACCAAAGAAAGTACAGTAGATTTCCTACAGAAAGTGAAGGTCTCTTTTGTAGCGGTTGACGAGGCGCATTGTATTTCAGAGTGGGGGCATGATTTCCGGCCTGAATACCGCCGGATAAGGGATATTGTTGAGGCCATTGGCGTTGTACCGATTATAGGCTTAACAGCATCTGCTACCCCCAAGGTTCAGGAAGATATCCTGAAAAACCTTTCCATGCAGAACGCAAACCTATTCAAATCCTCATTCAATCGATCCAACCTTTTTTATGATGTCCGCCCCAAAATCACAAAGGATCAAACAATCAAAGAGATTGTAGGATACCTCAATAAACGGAAAGGCCAGTCTGGTATCATTTACTGCCTGAGCCGTAAAACCGTAGAGAATGTAGCGGAAACACTTAAGGTCAACGGCATTAAAGCACTCCCCTACCATGCCGGAATGGACGGGCAAACCAGAACAAATCACCAGGATCAATTCCTGATGGAGGAAGTGGATGTGATAGTAGCCACTATTGCATTTGGTATGGGCATTGATAAACCAGATGTACGGTTTGTTATTCACTATGATGTCCCTAAAAGCCTGGAAAGTTATTACCAGGAAACAGGTCGGGCCGGAAGAGATGATCGCCCATCCGATTGTATATTATTCTATAACTACAATGACCTTGTCAAGCTTGAAAAGTTTCTCAAAGATAAGCCCGTATCTGAACGGGAAGTTGGTGAGCAGCTTTTGAATGAGATGGCTGCTTTTTGCGAAAACTCCAATTGTCGCAGAAAAAACCTGTTGCACTATTTTGGTGAGCCCTTTAATGAAGAAGATTGCAATAAAGGTTGTGATAACTGCCGTTATCCCAAGGAAAAATTTGACGGTCAAAAGCAAATTCAAACAGCCATTAAAGTCATCCATGGTTTAGAAGACAAACACCAGTTAGATCATATCATTAAAATTATTCGAGGAGATGGAGATAAAGAAATAGCCTCTTACGGGCATCATAAACTTGATAACTTTGGCATTGGCCAGGAAGATGATTACAATACCTGGAAATCGGTAATACGCCAATCAATGATCCATGGCTATTTGGATAAGGACATTGAAACTTATGGCACTCTCAAAACAACCGATAAAGGCCTGGACTTTCTGAAGAATCCAAAATCAGTTATGATTGCTCTTGACCAGGACTTTGATCAAATTTCGAGAGAGAATGTCCAGGAAGATTCAGTTTCTTATGGGGATAATAGCGGATATGATGAAACGCTATTTAACATGCTAAAAGATCTTAGAAAGCGCGTTGCTAAGGAAAAAGATGTGCCTCCGTATATCGTTTTCCAGGAAAATACCCTGGAAGAAATGGCTATTAAATACCCGGTCGATTTTGATGAATTATCCAAAATCAGTGGCGTAAGCGGATCCAAAGCTCAAAAATACGGTAAACCATTCATAGAAACCATTGCCAATTATGTAGAAGAGAATGACATTGACCGGCCTGATGACTTTGTGGTTAAGTCAGTGGCTAACAAATCCAAACTTAAGGTTTACATCATTCAAAGCCTTGATCGTAAATTCTCTATTGAGGATATTGCTAAGGCAAAAAGCATTTCTGTGAACGAAGTCATTGAAGAAATTGAACAAATCGTTTACTCCGGAACTAAGGTTAATATTGACCACGAAATCGACAGCTTGTTAGACCGTGAATACCAGGGTGAGATCTTTGATTACTTCAAAGAATCTGAGTCTGATTCCATCGAAGATGCCATTGAAGAATTCGGAGAAGATGTTTATTCATTCGAAGAATTAAAAATGATGCGTATTAAGTTTATTTCGGAAATGGCGAATTAAGCTTCTGGACGAAAAAATAAATTTTTGGGCTACTCTGTGATATGACACCTTCCATTTGTAAAAAGCATTTCTTTTTAGATTTGTAAGGATCCGATATATAGTACCTAATCAAATGAAACCAATCAATACCCGTACTTATACTTGTCTCTGTTTCTCTTTTTTAATTGCTATATCCCTTAATTCTCTTGGTCAGCAAAATCCAAAGACCAAAACTTCATCCATTGAAGAACCCCGTTACCAAGAAGTGACGGATGTCGATATTACTCAAGTGAAGGATATTGATGCCAGTGAGATTAGTGTATTAGGTGTACACCTCGGAACATCTATTCAGAAAACTAAACAGAAAATTGCCCGTAAAAAAGGAATTTTCTTCCGGCAAGACAAGTTCAATAATAGCCGTCTATACTTGTATGAATACAACCAAGGAAATAAAAAAAATGACCCGCTGGGCTATTTTAAATGGAATGATAAAAACTCAGGCCTTGATGAGATTATTATTTATGAGGATTTTAAAAAATACATGAAAGGTAAAAGTAAGAAGCTTGTTACCCGGGAAGCCCTTTCTTATTATGAAGAAGGGGTAGGGAAAAACTTTCTTGGATACCCGCTCAAAAAAGAAAAAATCCTCAACATACCTTCCCAGAATCTGAAGCATACCGCTTACTATTACAAGGGTAAATCTTACCAGGTAATCAAGCAGGTAAATGGGGAGAATGTGAAATACGCTTTTGGTATTTTTGATACGGATACAGAAGTAAGCAAAAAAAGTGAAGCCAAATAGTTCCCTGATATTGTATTTTGTCAGAATGGTTTAACAAAATGCAGAAATAGCCCGTTTTCACCCTGATTGTTAAATGCATATTCTACCCGGAAAACTACGTCATAATAAGTGACTAAGTCAAAACCTAATCCCGTACTGGTCAAGTATTGGTTAGCAAGTTGATTAACGGGTTTTTCATAATTATCAACGACATATCCCTGGTCAGCAAAAACTTTTAAATACATAGCAAGCGGTATAGTGCTAAACTGCTCAATGGGAATGAAGCTTAATTGGCGAAATTTGGTATCAAAAAGCTTATAACGCAAGCTATTTCTGTTTAAACCATATTGCTGACCATTGATTACATCGTATTCATAACCTCTGACAAGGATATCTTCATATCCTAGCCCGCGTGCAATTGAAAAACTTTGATTGCCTTTCAGGGATACTAGCCCCTGAACTTCAGATGCCAGGTAAAAATCCCGGCCAAGAGGCCAAAATTTTTGAAATGTGAACTCTGCGCGCGTATGGTTAACATCATTAAACACGCCTAGTCCTAATTTTTCCACTTTAGCTTTCAAATAATACCCTTTTTCGGCATAATTAATCCGATCCCTGAAATCTCGCTCGTAAGCATAGGAAAGCTTGAAAAACCGTTGAACTTGTCCTTTTTGCTCGAAGTATCCCTCATTAACGGCTTGAATAGTATCAGCAATCCATTGGGAATGGAAGGTGCTACTGAGCTCATGTTCAACCCTGACCTTTTCTCGGTGTGTAAAGGTTAACTCGCTCATGAAATCCCGCTGCAAGTAATCATTGCCTTCTTCAAATACCAGGTTATTGTTTTCAATCCGGCTCGCTGGTTTTTTAGATCGACTAAATGAGGCTCCTGCCCTAAGTCCTGTGCTACTGGTTTTGGTTAGAAATGGTAAGGTGTAAAACAGGGAATAATTTTCCCTGAAGCCTAATTCCAAACCAATTTCTAATGGATCATTTCGCCCGCTTAAGTTTTCCTGGTAAAATTTAATACCAAACACCGTTCGGGACAAGTCATGATCCCTCTCTACCCACCACTCATTAAAATTGCGATCAGCTAATTCGAAAATGGGCTTAGGAAATGAGTACCATCGCTCACTAACCTGGATAAGCAATTTAGCGTCTTCCTTATTTAACCAGAATGGTTTAATGTCAGCGGATGTGAATAACTGCGTATTCCTGATCTGCTCACGATTAGATTTAAGGGTTTCCTCTAAATTAGCTAAAAGCAGCGTATCTCCTTTATCAATATTCATTTGCCGATGAATGATAAACGGTTTTGTTTGATCATTCCCAACAATTTTGATTTCCCGGATAACACACCTTTCAATATCCGAATGCTTAGCCAGGAAAAAGTCGACTTGTTCCGGATTATTTGATTCCTGATTTTGCGCAGATAAATCACCTACTATCAAATAACATAAGACCAACAAAATGATTTGTTTACAGGGAGTCAAAGGGCTGTTCCGGTAATTTTAGTCAAAAATAGGCAGTTTATACCACATAACATGATTTTAAGATTAAGCTTTAGATTTGTTAGCATTATGGTAGAGCGAACAGCCATTATCGACCTTGGCACCAATACATTTCACTTATTAATTGCAGAGACTTCCGAGTCACATCAGTTCAGGATATTAAAGCGAGAGGTAAAGCCAGTAAAAATCGGTTCAGGGGGCATCAATGAAGGCCATCTTACAGATGAAGCTTATAAGCGGGGTCTACAAGCATTGCGGGATTTTAACTTACTCATTATTGAATCCGGCGCAAAATTGAAAAAGATCATCGGCACTTCTGCCCTTCGCAATGCGGACAATGCACCCAATTTTCTATTTGATACAGAGGTTTTGCTTAATTGCCCGATTTCCCTTATTGATGGCAACGATGAAGCAGAATATATCTATTACGGTGTAAGGGAAGCATTGGGCTTATGGCCAGAGCCCTCTTTAATACTAGATATTGGGGGCGGAAGTGTGGAATTTATCCTTGGTAATAAAAGTCAAATAATTCAGAAAAAAAGCCTTGAAATTGGCGCTGCTCGGCTAATTGATAAATTTCCGCATCATTTTCCCATGAAGGATAGCGAAAAGCAAAACTTGGAATCTTACCTGAAAGAGGTCCTGCAGCCTTTATTTAATTCATTCGAGAACTATCAATTAAAAGCTTTAGTAGGCGCTTCCGGTTTTTTTGAAACGTTTGCCAATTTGCACCGCTACAAGATATCCAACTCAACTCCCAATGAAATGCCGCTTTATTACACTATGGGTAAAACCGCCTTTGATGAAATAAGCAATCGCGTTCTCAACAGTAGTAAGGATGAGCTTTATAAAATGCCGGGTATGGAAGCTTTCAGGGTGGAAATGATGCCTGTATCCACGGTATTATTAGCTTTAATCTTGGAAAGCACGGGTATCGATACGCTTTACTACTCTGATTATGCAGTTAAAGAAGGGGTTTTAGCAAGGGAGTTAACGTAAGCAATTGGTTTCACAAGGTTTCAAGGTTAATAAGTTTTACGCATCATTTTGGGGTATGGCCAATGTAATGGCACAGATGATTACGCTATATAGGCTTAAAAATGCAAGGAATGCCACTGGAAAACATTTTCCCCATTGTATTCGAGAGTGGGGGCCGGAAATTTGATGAAGCTAAGGGCATGAAGGACTGTGTTCCAGAATCGACTTTTTGTATCAATGGCAGCGGTGTTGACATCCAGGGAAAGGTAGTATTGACGGTATCGTGAGTATTGGCTGTATTGCTCAGGATTGGTCTCTCCACCTAACATTTCTTCACCACCATAGCCAACTGATGCATCCAGCCAGCTGGGTAGCGGATCTTTCCTGGGTATCATTTCATTGATAGCTATTGACATCCAGTATGTTTGGCCATTGTAATCTTTCAGCGTTTGTTGAAGATAGTTCTCTCCTAACAAATCAGGCCTTTTATCAGCATATTGAGATGGTGAAAAACTATACTTAAAACGAATTTTCTGCTCGCCCCAAAGCTTTTCCTGGGCAATAAAAGCACCACTACCCAGGGCATTGGTAACAATGTCTCCAGGTGAAGCACCCCAACCTTCTGAAAAACCATCGAATACCTCAATAGGGGTTTGTAAAACAAAACCGGCTAATCCTCCGTACCAAACCCGCTTTTGCTGTTGAACCCCTGACCATTTCAAAAGCCTGTAAAAAGCATAGCTTTCATAGTAGGCTCCTACCACATGACCTGCTTTATCCATTTGGAGCCAATCATCCCGGTCTTTAATAAAATGAAATGATGTTCGCGGATATTGCTTATACCAAAGTTCGTTTAGCCCTATTAAAGTTGCCGTGTAGGCCGTGGATGTACCTATTACCACTCCGGTAAAACGCGGACTATGAAATGTATCTGACGATTCGAAAAATGCCTGAGCTTTACAAGAATTGCCCAAGTAAAAAAACGGAATCAATAATATAGCCACAATGTGGCAAAACCTGATAGGTAACATTAAACGTTTTTCTAATTCCGTAAGGAGGTAACCCCTGAATAGTTCCTTAACAATTTACCTTCATTCCCCTCCAAGCTTTTCAAAAGGCTTATCGGGAAGATTTAGTAAGTTGTTAACATAACGTTTGTAATTAAAAGATTCATTCCAGTTGAACATGGCATATAACTCAGTGCCTACACATTGCCCTATCAATTTCTTGGCCTCTTCCTCCGTATATCCTTTATATTTCAAGCGCTCCAAAGTTTCCTGAACTTCAGGGGGCTCATTTTCTACCAATTGGTTATCAACAATCTTTTTGATCTGTTCCTGAACGCCTTCAGAAGCATTCATTAGCAAATTAACCTGCCAGCCATTTTCTTGGCTATTGAAAGCTAAATGTTTTTTATGGTTTTTTCGGTTGCTTCAAGAATCTTTTTTGCAGCTTCCCGACTATCAGCCTCAGCATAGATCCTTAGCACAGGTTCGGTCCCAGAAGGCCTGATCATAACCCATTGCGTAGGCCCAAGGTGAAATTTATAACCGTCAATGGTCTCAATGGCCTCTACCGGAAAATCCCCGAAGGCATTGAATTCCTGATTTTCACATTTGCTCATGACGGACTGTTTCAATGCTTCATCGATGTGGAGATCATTCCGCTCAACCGCAAATTCGCCTACTAAATCGTAAACCTCTCTGGAAAGGTCATCCAGGGTTTTACCGCTTTTCACCATATATTCCCATATCATAAGGCCTACCCAAATACCATCCCTTTCCGGTATATGACCACTCACAGCAATGCCGCCGGATTCTTCACCTCCGACCAGCGTATTTCTGGGGTCATTTAGCATAATATCACAAATGTGTTTAAACCCGACTTTGGTAACTTTATTCGTTAACCCGAACTGTTCGCACATCTGTCGAACACGGTCAGTGCACGAAAAGGTGTTTATCACCAGCCCTTCTTCCTTTTTATAGTTGTATAAATAATTGATAAGCATTAGAATGATATGGTGGGAATCAACAAATTCCCCCTTACTATTTAAAAGGCCTATGCGGTCAGCATCGCCATCAACAGCAAGGCCAGAAGCAATATCGTCTTGACTACCCACATGATTAACAAATTCCTCCAAATTTTTCATAATCGGTTCAGGGGGTACATGATTAAAGGATGGGTTGAATTCACAGTGTAGCAAATCCGCATTGGGTAATAACCGTCTTATCACATTCTGACCAGCCCCATACATTGCGTCAAAAGCAAACCTTAGTCCTGAGTTACGGATGGCGTCAAGATCAAAATGCTCTTCTGCGTGCTGAATGTAGAGAGACTCCAGATCGACAAACGACACCTTTTCTTGCTGTGCAAGTTCGGTTAAAGCAGGTGGGTTACCCTCGTAATGCTTTGGAATCCGGTTTTCCACATCCTCTATCATGGATGGCACAGCAGGTCCTCCGTAGTGAGCTTTGATCTTAAATCCATTGTAAGAAGGTGGATTATGACTAGCCGTGATGACAACACCAGCACCGGCCTGATACTTTGCAACACCAAGTGAAACCATTGGTGTGGAGGAAATACCTTCAGCAAGATAAACATAAACACCTTCATCTGCCATTACCTGTGCTGTATGTTTACCAAAGAGATCACCCCCAAACCTGCAATCATGACCAATTACCACAGTTAGGTTGTTGGGTGCATGGGCCTTTAACCAATCAGCAGTGGCTTTGGCTAAACGTCTGACGTTATCGGTCGTATAATCTTCGCCAATTACGGCTCGCCAGCCATCTGTGCCAAACTTGATGTCTGTCATATAATTTGCTTTTGATTCTTATCGCTCACTTGCAAAAATCGGGTTTTCCAGTCATTTTACATTAACGAAAAGCAGATAAACCCGTTATATCCATTCCGGTAATCAGTAAATGAATTTCGTGCGTACCTTCGTAGGTTATTACAGACTCCAGGTTATTCATATGCCGCATGATAGAATATTCACTGGTAATACCCATACCCCCGAGTATTTGTCGCGATTCCCTGGCTACATTCAATGCTGTTTCAACGTTGTTTCGCTTTGCCATGGATATTTGAGCGGGGGATGCTTTACCCTCATCTCTCAATGTGCCTAAACGCCATGCCATTAACTGACCTTTGGTGATTTCAGTAATCATTTCCGCCAGTTTTTTCTGGTTGAGTTGAAAACCAGCTATCGGTGTATCAAACTGTGTTCTTTCTTTTGAATAACGAAGCGCAGTATCGTAACAGTCCATTGCAGCACCCAAAGCGCCCCAGGCTATACCATAACGGGCAGACGAAAGACAGGAAAGTGGACCCTTCAAGCCTTCCACCTCAGGTAACAGGTTTTCTTTGGGGACTTTCACATTATCAAAAACCAGCTCACCGGTAGTAGAAGCCCTTAGCGACCACTTACCATGTATCTCAGGTGCTGAAAAACCTTCTAAATGACTATCCACTATCAAACCGCGAACCTTGTCGTTTTCATCTTTGGCCCAAACAATAGCAACCTGGGATAGAGGAGAATTCGAAATCCACATTTTCGACCCATTTAGCAAATAATGATCGCCTTGATCACTGAAGCGGGTTTCCATGGCACCTGGATCAGACCCATGATCTGGTTCGGTAAGCCCAAAGCAACCCAGGTATTCCCCGGAAGCTAACTTCGGCAAGTAATGTTGTTTTTGTTCTTCCGTCCCATACCGGTAGATAGGATACATCACCAAAGATCCCTGTACAGATGCTGTGGAGCGTATACCGGAATCACATCGCTCAAGCTCTTGCATAATAATTCCGTAGGCAATGTTATCCATTCCACCTCCGCCATATTCTCTTGGGATGTTAGGACCAAACGCTCCCATTTCTCCAAGCTCCTTAACGACATGATCAGGGAATTCACCATTCAAGGCCGCATCTTCGATAATAGGAGAAAGGCTTTTTTTAACCCAGTCTCTCATAGAATCCCTGACCATCTTATGCTCTTCCGTAAGCAGGTCATCTATCTGAAAATAGTCGCAGTGCTGGTATAAGTCGGGTGTCATATATGAATTTTTCTTTCATGCAAAAATAGCTAAAATCAGGCAAGGGCACATAACCATTCACCCATTGTTGGGAACATTGCTATCCATCCATTGTTTGTTTAAATGCCTTTGACTTTTAAAAGATGATCCCAATGCGAAAAAACAATGCCATCCGAGGCCATGAAGCGCTACATTTTTGGCCGAATCAACCTTTATGAGACGAAAAAATTGTTTTTTTGCGCCTAAAAGAAAATTACTATGGCTTGGATAGGATTACAGGACATGGAAATTGAAAAAGTACCAATCGGTTATTACGATGAGGAAAAACTTATTGGCAATGATTTCCGGGTTTCAGTAATGGCGAATATACCAATGCCAGAACCGCAGTCGGATGAATTAGCAAACACCCTGAATTATGAAACAGTCTTTGCCACTGTTCACGCTGTTATGAAAAATGAGATGGACTTGATTGAAACAGCCGCTTACCACATATACGAAGGTTTAAAAGCTGAAGGTGCAGTTTTTGAAGAGCTGGAAGTCAGTATCCGAAAATACAAACCATTACAAGTCAAAAGCGGAGGTGATTCAGTGATAACCATGCGTTTCAAGAACTAGAGAGGACTACTCAGCTTGTTTAAAAGGCTTTTAAACGTTATATTTGCACCTGAAAAATAATGGTCCCGTGGCCGAGTGGCTTAGGCGGGGGACTGCAAATCCCTATACAGCGGTTCGAATCCGCTCGGGACCTCGCTAAACCCTTTGCAATGCTTTTGCAAGGGGTTTTTTATTTTTCGGGAACAAATCACGTTGCTTACCACCATTTGCTTTGAAAACACCCTTTAAAACTCAGTATCCCTTACCAACCTAATCTAAGCAAGAGGTTATTGCTTCAAAATAATTCCTTTAACTTGATCAATTAATTAACATCATCTGCTTCTGTAGAATGATCGTTTTGACCGCTTTTGGCATTTGAGGTAATATTGGTAACACCCGCTGATACAATAAATTTCATAATGTCAGTCGGATTGGCATCAATGGGTGAAACCTTGTCCTTTGGGATCAGGAATAAGTTACCGGAAAAATTGTAAGAATGCGGACAGTATACGGCCACTAACCCTTCCAAATTGAGCATACTCAAATCTTCCTGAGTTATGAAACCCAACCGGTTCATGCCTGAACTTGTCATTTCAACCACCACTGGTTTATTGAATTTCTTTTTATCCCCTACAAAAGCTTCCGTCAATTCCTTTAGGGAAGTGTAAATCAAGCTTACAAAAGGCGTTTTACTGATACTTTTATCAAGGATCCGGAAAACAGCTTTGAAAAAGGCATTGGATAACAAATAACCAAAAAGCGCTATCCCGAAAAAAACAATGATAATACCCATACCGGGTAGTTCAAACCCAAAAAGGTTGTTAAGCAGGTTATTGACCAAACCATCTATCCAACTGATCAAAGCAATAAGGATGATAATGGTAGCACCAACGGGAAAAACAAAAAGTAAACCGCGTACAAAGTACTGCAGTATATTCTGCATTTGCTCTTTATAGGAGCTCGATTTTTTAAACTGATTTTTAGGGGTTAACTCACTCATAGGAAACAATTCAAAACTGAATCTTCAGAAGCTTTGACCAATATCTTTCCGGTAGTAACTATTATCAAAATGAATATTTTCGAGGCTAGCATAACACTTTTCTAAAGCACTTGAAAGATGGTTACCAAGGCTTGTAACAGCTAAAACTCGACCGCCTGAAGTTAGGATATCACCACCATCACTTACTTTTGTACCAGCATGGAATACCCAGCTGTCTTTTAACTGGTCCAGCCCTTTTATAATTTTTCCTTTTTCATAATCCCCGGGATAACCGCCGGATACCATCATAACAGAGGCAGCAACCTCTGATTTAATAGGAAGGTTTACTTGGCTTAAATCCTGGTTTATGGTCTGCCTGGCAACTGATAAAAGGTCAGCATCCAACCTTGGTAAGATAGCTTCCGCCTCGGGATCACCTAATCGTACGTTGTATTCAAGTACGTAAGGTTCATCGTCCACCAGCACCAAACCAAAATATAAAAAACCCCGGAAGCGGTTATTTTCCTGTTTGATACCCTTTATGGTAGGCTCGATAATGGTCTCTCTGATTCTATTGGTTAAGCTTTGACTTATTCCAGGTAATGGGGAAATAGCTCCCATTCCACCGGTATTTGGCCCGGTGTCTCCTTCTCCTGCTCGCTTATAATCCCGGGCACTGGGTAGCATTACATAATCTTCCCCATCTGTCATTATGATTATGGAGAGCTCTTCACCGGGCAGATATTCCTCTAAAACGATATTTTTACCAGCGCCACCTAATTTTTCTTTGACCAAGTAATCCTCAAGGGTTTGCTTCGCCTCTTCCTCGTTATCGCAAATGACAACTCCTTTGCCTGCTGCCAGACCATCTGCTTTGATCACATAAGGAGGTTGCTGGTTATTAATCGCGTCTTTCGCTTTATCCACTTCGCTTGACTGGAAAGCAGCAAATTCACCGGTAGGGACATTGTATTGCTTCATGAATGCTTTAGCGTAAGCCTTACTGCCCTCCAATTGCGCTGCGGTTTTATCAGGCCCCAAAACAGGCACATCTTTTATATCCGGATCATTCAGAAAGTAGTCGACAATACCTTCTACCAAAGGCTTCTCAGGGCCTACCACTACAAGGTTGATTTTTTGTTCCAGCACCAACCTCTTAATACTACCAAAATCATCTTCCTGTATATTTGCGTTGGTACCGATTTCAGCAGTACCAGCATTACCAGGAGCTATACAAAGTTTATCGCAATCCGGGCTATTAGCAAGCTTCCAGCCAAGCGCATGTTCTCTGCCCCCGCCTCCAAGTAATAAAACATTCATAAAACTTTCTTTGAATGACACAAAAATAGGATGCCGCCCTTAAAAAGGCTAATAGCGTATTTTAAAATTTTCTTTAGAAAGGTCAGTATTGAAAAATAGCATGCCCATTCGGTGAAAATCCAAGGATAGGGTAACAGCCGAATGAGAAATAAGGTACTGCCATCCTTCCTGCATATTGGGTGACCAATAAATATCATCTATTACCATGACACCGTTTTCATGCATAGAAGGTAAAATGGCATCAAAGTAGTTAATCAAAGCATCCTTTTGATGGTTGCCATCCATAAAAACCAAATCAAGGCCTGGGAATTTAGCCAATGCTTCATTCAGGTTATCGTCAAAATCACCCTGAAAGATTTCAAGGTTTGGTGAATTATGACTGGCAAACCATTCCTCAAGGTACTTCCGTGAGATATCCAGCGTTTCAGGACACCCTTCCATGGTTAATAACTTATGAGAAGGCTCCCTTTTATTCAAGCCCATCAATAAATAGGCGGTGGCAATACCAAATCCCATCCCTAACTCCAGAACATAGCGCGGTTCAAGATCCAAAGCTAACCGGTAAATTAGCTGGCCATATTTTTTAGGGACTGCAATCTTCTCTACTTCACTACCAACTTGAATAATGGGTGAATCTCCTCTTTTAACGGCCCCTAAGTCAGTTTTTTTTACCCATGTTCGATCTCTCGAAAGATTTTCACGCATCGATTCTATTTCCTGGTAAGCAGGATAATCTGTCTTATCCCTTATAACCTGCTCAATAAACCGATGCAGAAATGGAGAATGAACATTAAAACGGCTTTTAGCTCTAAGCCAATGGTTGATATACGTATGAAACCTATATAGGTGATGGGTAGCCAAGAAACCTCTTTTAAAAGCAATTAATCATTGATTAAATCTAGTTTCCCCCGAATCAAAGCTGTCTCTTCCTTCAGCTGGTCTATCTTCTTGCGATAGTCCTGGATCATTTTCTCACCGTCCTTACTTGATTTTGAAAAAAGCTGGATATTCCCTTCTAAGATATCAATTTCCTCTTCATTTTCTTTTAGTTTCTTAGAGAGCTTACGTTCTTCCGATTTCAATTGATTGGTCTTTTCCTGCTCTTTCAAACCTTCTATTTTAATGCGAAAGTTGATTAATTCAGGGTTCGTCTCAACGTTATCTCCTGCTTTCTTTAAAAGTTGTTTTAAGGCCTTATCAAAACGCTTGCGGATTTTATCCTTTTCTTTAAGGGGTACAAAACCAATCTCCTGCCATTCTTGCTCAAATTGTTTAACGGCCTCTTCGGGGTTTTCAACACCTTCTTCAGCCGCTTTTTCTATACGGCTACAAAGCTCTTGCTTAGCTTTTAAGTTTTCCTTTTCTTCCTTTTCTCGCTCTTTGTAAAAGTCCCCTAATTTATCGAAGAACTGGTCACAGAGCGCACGAAACGCTTTCCAAAGCTTTTCCGATTCTTTCCTCGGTGCGGCATTGAGGGTTTTCCATTCTTTCTGCAGATCCAGGATCTCATTTTTGGCTGCTACATAATCCGCCGGTTCAACAAGTTTTCGAACCCTTTCAATGATTTCTTTTTTGCGATTTAAATGCTGGGTTCTTTCTTTTTTCTTGCGCTTAAAAAATTGGTTCTTATTGTGGTTAAATCGCTTTACGGCTTCCTTAAATTCCGCAGTTATCTGGTCTTTCTTGTTATAAGGCACAAAACCGATTGAACGCCATTCATTGATCAGGGATTCAAGCTCCTCATCTTTCCGAACCCAATCCTTGGGGTTTTCAGACTCAAAATGCTCAAAAGCCTGGATTTTTTCAACGATCGCCTGTTTAGCTCTTAAATTCTTTTCCCGCTCGCGTTCAATGGCTTCCTCCAAAGATTGCCTCTGTTGCTCAACAGCTGCCATTGCCTGGTTAAAGCGGTTCAGGATTTTTTCGGATTCCTCGCGCGTAACTGGTCCAATGTGATGCCACTCATCTTCTATTCGCCGGGTTTCTTTTTTTATCTCCCTTAAATCCTGGCTATAGGCTAATTCTTCTAACCGATGACAAAGCTGTTGCTTACTTTCCAGGTTCTTTTTCCGGTCCAGCTCTTTGAATTCTGCATAGATACTCTGGTTATCGTAAAATTTATTAACGTAAAACTGATAGCTTTTTCGCAGATTTTCCAGGTCCTTTTTCGGTACATATCCTATTTTGCGCCACTCTGCCTGGAGTTTTTTGAACTCATTGTAACCATCCTTGACAGTTTCCAGGTTTTCCGTGATGTGTTTCATCTTATCCAGAATAGCGCGCTTAGCTTTTAGGTTTTCTTCCTTTTCTTCATTACGGCGTTTAATTTCCGCGTCCCTTCTCTTTTTAAAATCATTGAAAACCTGGAAAAATTCTTCCTTCATCGGGTCGGGATTAAGCTTAAAATCAACCTCGCTATTCCCTTCCTCCTGGAATTTTTTAAGCGCAATCCGGTATTCATTCTCAAGAAAAATTTCAAAATATTTCTTAATATCCTGGATCTTATGGTTCACTTTTAGTGGTTCCTCTTCCTGAGCCAATTCTTTTAGCCGGGATAAAAGGCCTTTTTTACTATAATGGGAAAAATCCTCTTCTTCCCTTTCCTCCTTCGCTTCCGAATGCTCCTCTTCATGTTCCTCATTTATAACATGTTGGGTTTTTTCGGTCTCATGCTCACCAGTGGTTATTGATTGACTGTTACCATTATTAGGACTTAGCACTTCATCCTCTTCCGAATTGGCATTATTTGTACCCGCATCATTAATGTTTGTCGTTTCTTCATTTATCATCTTCATACCATTTTTCGAATTCTTAACAAACCTTATTAATCAATACTTGCTAAGGCCATTTTTTAATAGAGAAAATTTCTCGCAACTGGCGTTAAGCAAATTTAGCAATTATTTTACACTCTTGTCAATCACTATGCTAAGTTAAACTAAAAAAATCTTTTAACGTCAGAAAAGCTGAAGGCTAATGTGTGATAATAATGTAAATACGGTTCGCGGCGCATTGTATCAAATAAATTGCTTTGCACTTTTACCACCTCACTTGATAATTTTAAATAAATACTTGTAAGCTAGTTAATTATTAACTAAATTACTTGATCTGTTACTAATGAGGAAGCGTTTTTTCGAGCATTGAAAAAGTCACAATTTTTTTAAATTAGACGTTTAAACATTTATATTGGTAAAGCTTATGAGAAAGATTTACAAGACCCTGGGTATTCTCTCAATGGTATTAGGCATCACTATTTTCCAGTTCTCAAATTCTTATACGAACACCAGTGGCCCGCCATCCGGAAAATCAGGAGCACCAGGCGATGCTACCTGCCAACAATCGGGGTGCCACAGTACTTATTCGTTAAATTCAGGTTCCAACCGAAGCGATATAAACATTTCAACCACAATGATAGGAGGAGAATACGCTCAGGATTCTACTTATCAAGTTACTGTATCCTTTGATCCGCCTTCTATTAGCAGGGCCGGATTTGAAATAACCGCATTAGGTAATTTCACTGCTGGAAGTTCCAGTGTTGGAAATTTCACTTCTACAAGTTCCAATACCCAGACAATAATGGGTAGCGGTCGTGAATATGTTGCTCATACCAGCAGTGGTAGTGCGGTTACCGGTAACTCAGTTAACTGGACATTTGATTGGAAAGCTCCCTCCTCCAATCAGGGAGATGTACGTTTTTATTTAGCCCTAAACGAAGCTAATAATGATGGATTTAATAGCAACGATTATATTTATACAAAAACCTTAACAGTCCAGCATCACCCTGCGCCAACCCCATCCATAAAAGCCAGTAATACTACTGTGTGTGTTGGTGATACGGTGAGTTTCCAGGGATCAGCAACTGGTAATCCCACTGATTGGGAGTGGACCTTCCCGTCTGGCAATCCTTCACAATCAACTAATCAAAATGAGAAGGTTGTTTTCACCAAAGCGGGTAAACACAATGTTACTTTAGTGGCCAGCGATAATATCGCAACTTCCAAAGCGGCTACTAAAACAATTACCGTCAAAGGAGAGCCCAAGGCAAGTATATCGCCGGTTGGTAAAGATACGCTATGTTATAATGATACTTTAACCGTGAATGCCTCATCACCCAACGGTAACACTTTCAAATGGTCTAACGGTGCATCCGGTTCTTCTATTCAAATCCAGGACGAGGGTAGCTATTATGTTACTGCTTTGAATAGCCCATGCCCTGCTGACACCAGTGACACCCTTTCTGTTGATAAATATGAACGCCCTACCCTCTCTTTGGCTATTGATAAGCAACAGGATACCCTTTGCACAAATGATACGCTTTTGTTCACTGCCAAGCCGGGTTTTACCCAGTATGAGTTCATAAACCTCAATACTTCAAAGACATTGGCGAAAAGTGGCAGTGATTCCTTTACACTCAATAAACCTCAGGATAATTTGCAAGTTTTTGTTCGCGCAACTGATACCAATGGTTGCATTGCGTATTCAGACACGATCAAAAAACAAATTGATACTATTCCAGCTCCGCCGCAAATTACATGTTCTAATTCAACGACAAACAGCGTAACTTTCAGCTGGAATCCCGTTAGTAAGGCTACAAGCTATGAAGTAAGCTTAGACACAGGTAAAACCTGGAATTCTCAGAATGCTACAAGCTATCAAGCCACAGGCCTTGATTTTGAAGAGAAAGTAGAAATCCGGGTTAGGGCAGTCAATAGTAACTCAGTTTGTTCCCTAAGCAATGTCGCTGTTAAGGTTTGTGAGAGTGATCCTTGTGCCAACATTGGTTTTACCCTTAACAGGGATTCCGTAATATGTCCATCGGATTCATCAGAATTCCAATTCAGCAACTTATCCACTAGTAATTACGGCATCTCATTTGACGGTGACGCTTACAAGCAGCAGCAGAGCTTTACCTACCGATCCAATTCCACCGATACTGTAACCGTAAAAATCATTGATTCTAATCAACTGAATTGTCCACCAAGGGTATTTGAATATCCAGTGAAAGTGTTAGCACCTACTCAGGTTACCTTGACCCCGGATAGGCAGAACGCTGAATATTGTAAATCCGATACTGTAACTATATCAGGGGATGAGCCTTCAGGAAATTATGATTTTTACCTCAACAATAATAAGGCTACCACTAATGCTGATTCAACCTTCAGTTTCAGTGATTTCAAGGATGAGGACAGCGTTTTTGCTGTTGTTACGGATACCAATGGTTGTATTGACACAACCAATACCATTACGATCAATCCATTACCCTCTCCTTCGGTTAAGCTAAACACCAATGACTCAAACAATACATTCTGCCAGGGCGACACCGTGGCTATTACAGGAAGTTTAGCAAATGGCATGTACGATTATTTCCGAAATGGAACCGCATACTTAACCGATACGAATGAGACCATTCGTTCTACCAATTTCTCTGATCAGGATAGCCTTTTTGCCATAGTCAAGGACAATAACCAATGCATCGACACCACCCCTATGATTGGCCTTACGATCAATGATTTACCTGATGTGGGTTTTACTTATACTCCAAATGACCTTACCGTAGATTTCGAAGATACAACGAACGGAAATATTCAGACCCGTCAATGGCAATTAGGGGATAATACTACCAAGCAACAAGCAATATTAACCCATACATACGACACCGGCGGGCAATACGAAGTTACTTTAAGAGTCACCAATAGCAATGATTGTGAATCCGCCATTACAAAGCCCATTACCGTGAAAGATGCCACGTTTATCCCCGACTCGGAAGCTCCGATTAACGTTAAAGTATTTCCAAACCCTGTTAAGCATCAACTTAGGGTAAAGATCAATCGTTTGCTTAAAAAACCTCGTAAACTTTCTATTAAAGACCTGAGTGGGCAAACGGTTAAACGTATTAAGTTAACCCCCAGCATCCAGGAATTTAATGTCAACCTGCAATCATTAAGTGAAGGAAGTTACTTATTGAGTATTGATGGTCAGAGGTTGACCCAATTTATAAAGCAGTAAAAAAGCAACTTGGAAAGTGGCAAGGTAAATACCAATAAGGTCTTGCTGATCAGGAATTTGTTTTAGCCATGAAATTCCTGTTAAATTTGTCTTAAAACAGGAATAAATGAAAATCATCGAGTGCCCTAGAGATGCTATGCAGGGTATTCAGCCTTTCATACCAACTGAGAAAAAGGTTGAATACCTGAACCTACTGTTAAAAGTAGGTTTTGATACCATCGACTTCGGAAGTTTTGTTTCACCAAAAGCAATTCCTCAATTAAGCGATACAGCCGAAGTTTTAGAAAACCTGGATTTAGATAACAAGCAATCCAATTTGCTAGCCATTATAGCCAACCAGAGAGGGGCTGAAAATGCTGTAAAATTTGATGCTATTGATTATTTGGGATATCCGTTTTCTATCTCCGAAACTTTCCAACAACGGAACACTAATCGCAGCATACAAGAAGCTTTCGAGAATGTCAAATCCATCCAGGAGCTTGCTGTTAACAATCATAAATCTTTGGTAATCTACATTTCAATGGGGTTTGGCAATCCCTATGGTGATGAATGGAGCACTGACATCGTTGAATATTGGGTCGAAAAACTGCGCAAAGAAGGAATTAAAATTTTCTCCCTTTCAGATACCGTGGGAACAGCTAATCCCAATGACATAGCTTACTTGTTTAATCATTTAATAGAAGATTACCCTAAGCTGGAATTCGGAGCTCACTTTCATGCCAGGCCGGATAAATGGCGCGAAAAGATAGAAGCAGCGTACCAAAATGGATGCCGCCGCTTCGACTCAACTGTAAAGGGTTATGGTGGCTGTCCAATGGCAGAGGATGAACTTGTAGGTAATATAGCCACTGAAAACCTCATCCAATACCTGGAGGAAAAGGACAATATGCCACTCAATCTTGACAATTGGTCTACAATCCTTGCAAAAGCCAATGACGTATTCAATCCTTGACCCATTTTTAGTAAAAGCCAGGATCCTTTTCCTGCTTATCTTATTTCTCTTGATAAGCATGGTTCCTGCCTTATCCCAAAACCTGGTCCCGAATCCAGGTTTTGAAGATTTTAGTGATTGTCCGGAAGGAGATAGCAATTTTCCGTTACAGTTTGTTAAGGAATGGAAGAACACCAAGTGGAAAGACTCAACCTCTTACAAATTCACCCACTCACCTGATTTTTTCCACAAATGCGCCGCTCAAAAATATAGTCAACCCAATAATTTCTATGGCCAGCAACCGCCTTTTGAAGGGCAGGGGTACGCCGGGATAATAGTTGCCAAAGTTTCAACAAAAGAATTTTTACAGATAAAATTGAAAAAGTCCCTGGAAAATGGCCAGTCTTATTTCCTGAAAGCAAGAGTTTCGCTCGCTGACAGGTGTACATTTGGTACCAACAAGCATGGCGCTTTGCTATCGGAACAAGCGGATTTCTTTGGTAATAACAAGGGTTTTACGCCTTTAAAACCCCTGAAAGGAGATCCTAACCGCATCATAAAAGATAAAGAAGAATGGACCTTGATAGCCGGATGTTATAAAGCTGATGGCGGGGAAACACATTTGACGATTGGCAATTTTCTTAAAAAAGGGCAAACCCCAACAAAATGGGTTGGAAATACAACTGATAAGGAAAGCTTAAGGCAAAGCTACTATTATGTCGATAAGGTTAAAGTTTTTCCTTGCCGGAAATTAGATGACTGCCCGTGTAAAAAATTAGCTTACCAAGATATTGGCCAAAACCTTGATACACTAATCAAAAAGAAAGATTCAGCCCACATTGAATTCATCAATATCCTATTCAAAACTGATAAAGCAGCGATTCTGAATAATTCTTACCAGGTTTTGGATCAATTTGCTGAATTCTTGAAAAAACACTCAGACTTTAATCTAATCATTGAAGGCCATACAGACGGAAGAGGAGGTAAATCATACAACATCGATCTATCCAAAAAGCGGGCTAAAGCTGTTTACAATTATTTACGAAACCAAGGCATAACAAAAAAAAGAATGCGCTACAAAGGATATGGCTCTAAAGACCCGGTTGCCAGCAATAAAAACCCAAGAGGTAGAAAGCTGAACAGACGGGTAGAATTCACCATAATCAAATAATACGATTAAAGGAAGGAGCAGCATGCCTGCCAGTTATAATCAAATTACCAGTATGAAAAGGGATTTTTTAATTTTGCTGAAACACAATCATATAGAATCGACCTACTTTGACCAATAGTTTACGAACATACCTAATTGTTGTTGTAAGTATAGCAATTGGGTTATACTTAGCTTGGTTTTTTAGCTGGATCATTTCCTACTTGGTTATAGCAGTGATTTTCTCCCTGATCCTGAAGCCAGTAAAACATATGATCAGTAAAATCCGGATAGGCAGATTGAAAATTCCGGATTGGCTGAATGCTATCCTCTGTATTGCCTTACTTTATTCACTTGTGATAGCATTTTTTTCCATATTCATACCTTTAATACTGCAACAAGCTTTCACTTTATCAACGGTAGACACCCAAAAAGTGGTCGAAAATTTTGAGAAACCACTTAATTACCTGGAGCAGCTAATGATCAAATACAAAATTTCCGAAAATCCCTCGGAAATGGCTCGCGAATACCTTAATGAAAAAATCAGCCAGATCTTTAATATCGCTAATCTGCGTTACTTATTCAGCTTCTTTGTTGGTTTTACCGGTAATCTTTTTGTGGCGATCTTTTCCCTAACATTCATTACTTTCTTTTTTGTAAAAAATGAAAAGCTACCAAAGCAGATCATTCTAAGTATTGTACCTGTAAAGCATGCAGCAAAAGTTCAACGTGTCCTCATTCAGGCTGAAAAATTGCTATCACGGTATTTCATCGGCCTCATTTTTCAAATAACCGGGATCACCATAGTCGCTTACATAGGTCTTACTATTGCCGGGGTTAAAAACGCGCTGCTAATAGGTTTTTTTGCCGGTATTGTCAACATTGTTCCTTACCTGGGGCCCATTATGGGCGCACTATTCGGAGTTATTGTGGCCATTACTTCTCATTTAGAGGCCAATCTTGTAAACGAACTAGTTCCCCTTATTCTGAAAATTTTCGTTGTTTTTGCCACTGTTCAGGTGATCGACAATATGATCTTTCAGCCGATCATTTTCTCAAATTCTGTTAAAGCCCATCCTTTGGAAATTTTTCTTATCGTTTTAATTGGTGGACGGCTGGCAGGAATTACGGGAATGGTAGCTGCTATTCCTGCTTATACTTTTATCCGGATCATTGCAAAGGAGTTTCTGAACCAGTTTCAGGTAGTCAAGCAGTTAACTTATCGGCTTTAGCCTGACTTAACAAGTGCTAAAAACTTTCAAATTCTTATTTTACTAAACCACAATTTAAACTTCCGGGTTATCACACATCCAATCTTTCAGTAAAAGGAAGTATTTTAAATGGCAAACACCTTTGGACAATCAGTTGAAACAGCAGCCAAAAAGCTAAAATCGGGGAACCTGATTGCTATCCCAACAGAAACAGTTTATGGGCTTAGTGGTAATGCCCTTGATGAAAAAGCCGTTACCAAAATCTTTGAGGTCAAACAGCGGCCCCAATTTGACCCGCTTATTCTTCACCTGGATAGCATTGAAAAGGCCGAACCTTTTGTTGAAGAAATCCCTCCCATCATCAAAAAGCTAGCCCACCAATTTAGCCCGGGACCAATCACTTACATTTTACCAAAGAAAGCAATCATACCTGATTTGGTGACCTCCGGCCAACCGACCGTAGCTGTTCGTATTCCCAACCACCCGCTGACGCTTGAACTATTGAAAAATTTGGATTTTCCAATAGCAGCACCCAGTGCAAATCCTTTTGGCTATGTTAGTCCAACAACCGCCCAGCATGTATACGACCAGCTAAATGATAAAATCACTTACATCCTGGATGGTGGTCCTTGCCAAGTAGGATTGGAATCTACCATTGTAAAGGCGGAAGACAAAGTTTTAAAAGTGCTAAGATTAGGAGGTACCCCAGTAGAGGCCCTCAAAAGACACGTAAAGCAAGTGGAAGTGCAGCGAAGTTCAACAAGTGATCCGGAAAGCCCGGGACAACTTAAATCCCATTATGCACCCGGAACTCCTTTAAAATTCGGTAAAACTGAGAAGTGGCTAAAAAAATTCAAACCACACCAAATAGGAATGATCAGGTTTCAGGACTTATTTCCGGAGATACCGGAAGCTAACCAATACGTGCTTTCGCACAAAGGAAACCTGAATGAGGCGGCCAGGAACCTCTTCAGGGCTTTAAGAAACCTGGATAGCAGTGGTTTCAAGGTGATTATAGCAGAATCTTTCCCAGAAGAAGGACTGGGAATGGCCATTAATGACCGTTTGAGAAGAGCAGCTGAAAAAGGTTAGGTCAATCGCTTATTATGTTATCGAGAGAACAAGGTCCAAAACCGATCAAATAACCTGAAGCTTTTAGTGAATCCATTGGAATAAGCGCTCCCACCTGACCCGGTTCCATATTTTATAGGTTGGTCCGCGACTATCCCATGACATCCAAAGGAATAACGCTTTACCGACCACATGATCTTCAGGTAAAAAACCCCAGAAACGCGAATCAAGTGAGTTATGCCTGTTATCGCCCATCATGAAGTAATAATCCATATCAAAGACATACTGATCGGATTTTTCCCCATCAATATAAGCTTCGCCGTTCTTCCATTGGGTTTTATGATTTTCGTATCGTCTGATTACCCGCTTGAAAAGGTGGTAATTAACTTTGTTCAATTTCACGGTATCTCCTTTCTCAGGTATGTAGACAGGGCCAAAGTTATCGACATTCCAGGGTAGTTTTTGATAAGAGGGGTAAATATCCGATAAAGCTTTACCGGAAGGCTGAATTTTTCTTTCCACTTTTTGTACGTACTCAAGATTTTTAATTCGGTTAATTAGGTTTTTAGTGGTCCAAATATGGTATTTTCCTGCTTTTCTATTCACATACCCCCATTTCCTGATATTTAGCTCATCCTCGATATAGTCACGTGGGATAGGATTACCATTGGTTTTGACCATATAACGATATTGGTATGTTGGCCTATTTGTTGCAGCTTCCCCGTTCACATAAAGCTGGCTTTTTTCAACCTGAAGTGAATCGCCAGGCGTCCCAACGCAGCGTTTGATATAGTTATCCCTTTTATCAACAGGCCTTTCTTTATCTTCGGGAAAGTTGAAAACCACGATATCCCCTTTTTCTATGGTTTCAAATCCGGGAAATCGCATATAGGGGAGGTTGATCCATTCCAGGTAGGATTTAGTGCCCAAAATGGGCATTTTATTATGAGCAAAAGGGAATGAAAGGGGTGTATTAGGCACCCTTGGACCATAGTTAACCTTACTCACAAAAAGAAAATCCCCTATTAAAAGCGATTTTTCCATAGATGACGTGGGAATGGTATAAGCTTCTATAAAAAACCATCTAATAATCGTTGCTGCGATTACAGCAAATGCAATGGCATCCAACCACTCACGTCCTGCGGATTTAGGGTGGTTTTGCTTGAAAGCTTCTACTCGGTCAGGTCCGATGTATATCTCACTACCTGCAAATCCTAAATACAAAAAGTATATCGGGCTAAATAAAACAACCAATACATGGCTACTAAAATCAAACTTACCGAATACCTTGGCTATTTCAACCAGGATTCCCAAGTAAACTAAAACATTGATAACAGGGACGAATAGTAAAGCAAACCACCACCATGGACGACCGATAATCTTAACCCATACCCAATAATTGTAAATCGGAATTATTGCTTTCCAACCTGGCTCCCCAGCTTTCTCAAATAACCTGTACAATCCTACGATCTGGAGGATAAAAAAAGGAATGAAGTATAAAAACAGGATATAGTTTGCGTAGGTATTCTCCATGATAATGCTTTTAAAAAAATGCTTGTCAAGTTATAGCTTATAACCCTAAAAAATCCTCCATTGTGAATAAACCTTGTTTATTACATACCCATTCAGCAGCCTTGACGGATCCAAGTGCAAATCCCCTTCGATTATAAGCTTGATGCTTAATCTCAACCTCATCGATATCAGACTGGTAATTTACCCGGTGCATACCAATTTCCCCTTCTTTTCGTGAATAATACACCGGAAAATTCTTTTCGTGTAAATCGGGTACTTCACCCTTCTCTACCAATTGCCACTTTTCTTTTCGCTGATCTTCCTGCATGAGATCCTCAGCTAATTTAGCCGCTGTTCCACTGGGTGCATCTTTTTTACCGGGATGGTGGCTTTCCTCGATAAGAGGTTGATATTCTGCTTGATCAACCATTAATTGCGCTAATTTTTTATTTAGCTGAAAAAGGATATTAACGCCAATGCTGAAATTGGGCGCATAAAAGAGGGTACCATTTTGGTCATTGGCTACTTTTTCGAGTTCTTCTAAATGTTTATACCAGCCGGTAGTACCGACAACGATAGGGACGCCATGTTTGAAAGCGGCCATGATATTTTCACGGGCTACTTCCGGAAGGGTAAAGTCAATGGCTACATCACACTCCTGAAATGCGCTCGAGTTTAAATTTTCGGGATTATCAGAACGGACAACAAGGCGAATTTCGTGATTTCTTTCCAGGGCGACTTTTTCCACTTCAATACCCATCCGTCCATATCCTAATAGAGCAATGATCATGGTGATATTTTTAAGGTGATTCCGGTCATTACAGTATTTGCTCCTGCAATATTACCAAAATTTGGAGGATTAACGGACGCAGACAAATTATCCGATATATCAAAATCTTGAAGATGAGCAAACACATAGGCATCAAGGATATTAAGACTCCAAACCCCAAATATTGAAAAAGCTGACAAGGTTCTGCGCCTGCGAAATGTTGACCTTGCCTTTTTTAAGGCTTGATCTGAATAAACGGGCTTATCATTGTTAATCCTTTGAGAAAAGGGATCAATTGTGTTTGGGTCATCATCCGTTCTCAAGCGATAAGCTTCTGCAAATTCCTGGTAGTTGTTGTGGTTATTAATTAAAAAATAAGTGGTTATTCCTAAACCAGCCCATACAATTGGGGCTTTCCAGACTTGCCCGTTTCGAATTTGTCCTAATCCTGGAACTACAGCAGATTGAATAGCGGACCTTTTTGCTTTTTGGTTATAATCAAATTCCGCACTATCCTGTTTAGCATTGTTTTCGTTTATCGTTGGCTTGTTGGAAACCTGTTGGTTACCGAGTAAATCAGCATTTGAATAGGAATGAACTTTATCGTTCTTTAGGTGCTGCGCTTCGCTAACAGTATAAGTAATGGAAAGTAGCAGCAAAAGGGCCAAACCCTTCACCTTTCCTGCCATGGTATTAAGGATATTTTTAATGGATAAAACAATATCCCTGCCATTATTTAATCCTGGTTATTGTTGTTATTAAGCAACTCGGAAAGACGCCTTAGCTCCTTTTCTGATTGAAAAGGGATCACCAACTCACCTTTACCATTTCGCTTTGGCTTGATCTTTATTTCTGTCCCGTATAGTGAAGCAAAGGTTTGCTCCCATTTTTGGAAAGGATTTGCTTTATCCTTTTTCTTTTCAGTTTTAGGCTTTTGCGCCTGTTTTTGTTCCTTGACAAGCGTTTCTACTTTTCTAACGGATAAGTTTTTTTGCTTTATTTGCCGGTAAACATGCACTTGGAAATCCGGGTCATCGAGGTTGATAATAGCACGGGCATGGCCCATACTTATTTCATTTTCAGCTATGGCTATCTGGATCTCATCCGGTAGCTTTAGTAGCCTTAAGTAATTGGCAACTGTTGTGCGGTTCTTACCTACCCGATCAGCCAATTCTTCTTGCGATAAACCACACTCATCAATCAAACGCTTGTAGCTAAGGGCAATCTCAATGGCATTGAGGTTTTCCCGGTGCGTGTTTTCGATCAAAGCCATTTCCAGCATATTCTGGTCATTGGCTACACGCACAAAAGCAGGCACTTTCTGCAATTCCGCCTTAATAGCAGCCTTTGCCCTACGTTCACCGGAGATAATCTGGTATTTGTCGTACCCGATCTTCCTAACAGTCAGAGGCTGGATAACACCATGTATTTTAATAGACTCCGCTAACTCGCCTAAATCATCATCATTTATGTTTTCACGCGGTTGAAAAGGGTTGGCCTCAATTTGATTAATTGGGATCTCGGAAATAGTATTCACAGGCACAGCTTCTTCCCCGGTAATATCCGTTTGAGAATCCGAAAGTAAAGCTGTTAACCCTTTTCCTAAAGCATTGCGCTTTGCACACATTTTATATTACCCGTTTTCAGGCCTGGAGAGGCTAATTTAACATTTCTTTTTCTTCAGAAACCTTTGTATATCCGTTATTCTGAAGGATTTCCCGTGCTAAGTTGAGGTAATTAATTGCTCCACGACACCTTGCATCGTGGTGCAAGGCTGGTTTCCCAAAGCTTGGAGCCTCGCTTAACCGGATATTGCGCTGAATGATTGTTTCGAATACAAGTTGTTGAAAATGCGTTCTAACTTCCTGCACTACCTGGCCAGACAGATTAAGACGGCCATCATACATGGTAAGTAATATGCCTTCTATCTCCAGGGCCGTATTAAGGTTATTCTGTACAATCTTGATTGTATTCAATAACTTGCCGAGACCTTCCAGGGCAAAATACTCACACTGCACCGGTACAACAACCGAATCAGAAGCTGTAAGAGCATTGACAGTGATAATGCCGAGTGAAGGGGAACAATCAATGATGATCATATCGTACTCATCCCTTATCTTATCGATCACCTTCTTCATCATTTTCTCACGATTGGACATATTGATTAACTCAATTTCAGCGCCAACCAGGTCAATATGAGAAGGTAGCAGGTTTAATTGGGCAATGTCTGTTTCCAGGATGATTTCTGAGGGATTGATGTCGTCTATGATGCATTCATAAATACTGGTACTGACATTTCGGGGATCAAAGTTCAAACCAGACGTAGCATTAGCCTGTGGATCCGCATCAATCACCAAAGTTTTGTATTCAAGAGCAGCAAAGCTGGATGCCAGGTTGATGGCTGTCGTTGTTTTACCTACGCCTCCTTTCTGATTTGCTAATGCAATCGTTTTTCCCATCTGAATAATTTAATCCTTTACAATCTTTAAATGACTCAACAGCAAAAATGGAAATAAAATCCCTTCATTCACTAAAGATCTTTTTCCTCACCAATGGGAATAAGAACCAATTCTTTACCTTTACTTTGGAAATGCTGCCTGGCTTTTTCCTTGTCAATTTCAATGTAGGGAAAAGTGTCATAATGGACACCAACTGCCTTGTCACAATTAATAAAATCGCAAGCTTTAGCGGCATCCTCATAGCCCATCGTAAAATTATCTCCGATCGGTAAGAAAGCAAAGTCAAGCTTAAATTCCTCGGCAATTAGTTTCATGTCATAGGTTAAAGCCGTATCACCTGCATGATAAAATGTACCTTCATCCGAATCAATGACAAAACCACCCGGGTTACCACCATTCGAGCCATCAGGTAACATGCTTGAATGAATAGCGTTGACGTACTTCACTCGCCCAAATTCAAAATTGGCTGCGCCGCCATGGTTCATTGGATGAGAATTCTTAATCCCTTGATTTGTAAGCCAATTAACAATTTCAAAATTGGTGATTACCTGTGCTTCCGATCGCTTGGCAATTTCCACCAAATCTGCCACATGATCTTCATGGCCATGCGTAACCAAAATGTAATCCGGGTTAATGGAACTTACATCTATATGGGAGGCAAGGTTGTTCGGGGAGATAAAAGGATCGAAAAGAATTTTTTTACCTTTGACTTCCACTTCAACGGCTGATTGACCATAGTACCTTACTTTCATAGTAAAAACTTTTTATTTTGTCGGTTGGCATTATTCACCTGAAATCAAACGCTAAGGTATTTAATATTTGATCTAATGTCAAAATTTCAATGGCTTCTTTCATTACTGCTTGTCATTCAAATAGGTTGTCATGAAAGCCAGACCAACAGCGATAAACAAGTCTTTCGGCTCAACCTTCATGCCGGGTTCACTTCCATGGACCCTGCTTATGCCAGGAATCAGGCTAATATTTGGGTTAGTAACCAAATATTTGATGGCCTGCTCCAATTAAACGATGACCTTGAGCCGGTTCCCTGCATTGCAAAATCCTGGGATTTAGATTCTACTAAGACCGTTTACACCTTCCATTTGAGGAATGATGTTTACTTTCAAAAAGATTCCCTGTTTAAAAGTAAAGCTGAGAGAAAAGTTACTGCTCAAGATTTTGTATACAGTTTTAACCGTATTTTACAACAGGAAACTGCCTCACCGGGTGCCTGGATCTTTAACGATAAAGTTTTCATTGAAAAGATAAATGGGGAGCGCGAGGGAAGCTTTAAGGCACTAAATGATTCTACCCTGCAAATAAGGTTAAAACAGCCTTTTCCACCTTTTTTAGGGTTACTAACCATGCAATATTGCTCTGTTGTGCCTAGAAAAGTAGTAGAACACTACGAAAAGGACTTTCGCAGGCATCCGGTTGGTACAGGCCCGTTTAAACTAGAAACTTTCATTGATGGGGAAAGAATTATCCTCCATAAATACGATCAATATTTTGATACTAACAGTAAAGGAGAAGACTTACCCTTTTTAGATGCAGTTGTTATCCAATTCATACCCAACAAACAAAATGAGTTCCTTGCTTTTTTGCGAGGAGATTTAGACTTCTTATCGGGAATCGATGGCAGTTTCAAGGATAACCTCCTTACGCCGGATGGCCGGCTTGACCCAAAATTTGAAGGCCAATTCCGGATGCAGAAGATCCCTTACCTTAATACAGAATACCTGGGTATCCAGATGGATACCAGTAAAGCTGATATGGCCAATAACCCGCTAAAGCAAAAAAAGGTTAGGCAGGCCATCAATTACGGTTTTGACAGAAATAAAATGCTACGTTACTTAAGAAATAACATAGGCAGGCCGGCCAATAATGGTTTTGTCCCTGCTGGCTTACCTTCATTTGACACGCAGGCCGTAAAAGGCTACCGGTACAACCCTGAAAAAGCCAGCCAATTCCTTCGGGAAGCTGGCTATCCGAAAGGTAAAGGCATGCCTAATTTCAAATTACAGACCACGCAATCTTACCTCGATCTGTGTATTTTTATTGAAAAACAACTAGAAGAGTTGGGAATACCGCTGGAAGTGGAGGTTGTTAAACCCTCCCAGCTAAGGGAATGGATGGCCCAGTCCAAAACACCTTTTTTCCGGGGATCCTGGATTGCAGATTACCCGGATGCCGAAAATTATTTAGCGCTGTTTAACAGCAACAATTTTTCACCCAATGGGCCAAATTACACTCACTTTACCAATGAAAAGTTCGATAGCCTTTATGAAGCTTCTTTCAAAGCAGAAAAACCCGAAAAGCGATTTAAACTTTACCATAAAATGGAAAACATAGTCATGGAGAAATCGCCCATTATCCCATTGTATTATGATGAAGTGGTTCGCCTGATTCAAAATGATATAAAAGGGCTTGGTAAAAATGCTAAAAACCTGATAGATCTTAAAAATGTGCGGAAAAAATAAATAAGTAAAAGAAATACCATTAGTTCAAAAGTTAAGAATTTCATTAGCCAAATTTGTATCCGTAGAAAAGATCTTTCTATGATAGCGCCGAATCTGTAACAATGGGTTTCAAACGCATCGCATCGGATTCGGGGGAAGAGACCTTTCTATAATAGCACCCCCGGAGATAACCAAAATGTACCATTAGTTTTAAACGCTCCTAAGTGCAGATATTTGCCCAATGGCTCTGGAACATGAATCCATAAAGCAGAATGACCCTAAAATAACCAATGCCTGGGCTTTCTATGATTGGGCTAATTCCGTTTATCCCTTAGTGATCACCTCCACCATTTTCCCGGAATATTACAACCGGGTTACTTCAAGCAGTGAAACCGACCTTGTCAATTTTTTGGGTTTCGAGATTGTTAATACAGCCCTTTATTCCTACGCATTATCCTTTTCTTTTTTATTCATTTCTCTTTTATCACCCTTTTTATCCGGTATAGCCGATTATACGGGAAGGAAAAAAGGGTTTATGAAATTTTTTGCATGGACCGGCGCTGCAGCTTGCGCTATGCTTTTTGGGTTCACCGGGCCCAACTTATTGTACGGAGTAGCCTTTTTTACGCTTGCTAGCGTTGGGTTCTCGGGTAGCTTGGTATTTTACAATGCATACTTACCTGAAATCGCCACACCTGACCGGCATGACCGGTTAAGTGCAAGAGGTTTCTCGCTTGGGTATATCGGAAGTATCTTGTTATTGGGTTTTAACCTTTGGATGGTCATGCAGCCTACCTTTTTCGGTATTGCCGAGGACTCCTCCCTCCCAGCCCGGATTTCCTTCTTAACAGTAGGCATTTGGTGGTTTGGTTTTTCCCTGATCACCTTTTACTGGCTGCCCTCTAATGTCTATCAACGAATGCCAAGGGGTAGTACTTACTTAAAAGGCTTTCAAGAGCTAAAAGGTGTGTGGCAGTCCTTAAGATATCACCCCCTGCTTAAGCGGTTTTTAGGAAGCTTTTTCGCCTATAGTGTAGGATTGCAGACCGTCATGTATATGGCCCCAACCTTTGGCGCAAAGTAGGTTGGATTACCAGGTAATAAATTGATCATTAGTATCATGGTTATCCAGGTGGTAGCCATATTAGGCGCTACCATTTTTGCTCGCTTGTCAGAAAAAATCGGGAATATTAAAACCTTGATAACCATGGTTATGATTTGGATCGGGGTTTGTGGAGGCGCTTATTTTGTATATGATGCCACCGGTTTTTATTTACTTGCCTTCATGGTAGGCTTAGTAATGGGCGGTATTCAGAGTCTATCACGTTCTACTTATTCCAAGTTATTACCCACTACTGTGGATCATGCCTCATTTTTCAGTTTTTATGACATCACCGAAAAATTAGCCATAGTCCTTGGCACATTGGCTTATGGCATGATTGAGGACATAACCGGTTCTATGCGGAATTCCGTTGGTGTATTGGTCTTATTTTTCCTGGTTGGTTTAGGGCTACTTTTTGTTTTGAGCCGGAAAGAGCGCAAATTATTGGGAGAAAATTCTGATTTGAGTTAAAGAATTAGTGAAATGAAGCAATGGGAAAGATTAGCATTTATCAACCTGGAAGACGCTACGGGTTTTACTTTTATTGGGAAGACCAATAATCCGTAAGCAAGATGGTTTAATACTTTTGATTCACTTTAAGCAATGGTTTAATAAAATTATGAGGATCATTACGATAATTTTAAGAATTGGTGTCGCTTTAATGTTTACAGGGCATGGTATTCTTGCCCTTCAGATACGTCAGGAGTGGCTCAAATACTTAACGACAGTTGGTATAGCGGAAACTTACGCTCCTTCTGTAATGCAGGTCATTGGTGGGTTAGACCTTGTAATAGCCTTGATCATACTTATTCGGCCTTGTAAGCCTGTTCTTATTTGGGCCTTTATTTGGGCGTTGGCAACCGCTATCATCCGTCCTTTATCTGGAGAGCCTTTCCTCGAATTCGTGGAAAGAGGTACCAATTGGGCTGCTCCGTTAGTCTTGTTACTAATTTATTATGGGGATAATAAACAATAAGTTAACGCTCTGTTTTGCCATTTGACGGTTCCTCTCCCCTAAAAATCCTCCGGGTAGACCAAAATAGTAAATGCCAAAATTGTAAGATCGTAAAACCTCCAAAACCGCCTTGAAACTACCTCATTTTAACCCGGTTTCTACAGAAATGCTATGCCTTTTCCACACACCCTCCTTTTCCCAAAAGGAAATCCTGCCCCATTAAAAACACCGCATTTCAACCTTATTTCGACTTTATTTCTATTTATTACTACCGTATTACAGTTAATGTCCCCTCAAACGTCTCAGTGGAACCATCCTTACCCGTTACAACAAGGCGGTAAGTGTATATTCCTTGCTGTACCA
>CAZQQN010000009.1:0-85904 GCA_964595485.1 uncultured Sphingobacteriales bacterium
GTCAATCCGACTGTTCAAGGCAATGTTACGGTAAAGGACACCTTGATCCTTGAAAATAAGTTGGATATGGGAAGTAACACCCTAACCTTAACCGATGATGCCAAAGTTAGGCCTTCTGGGGGCGCAAGTGGTAAATATGTAGACGGGACGGTAAGGAAAAAAGGCGATGATGCCTTCACCTTTCCCATTGGGGATGGTAGCACCTGGGCGCGGCTTAAAATATCAGCCCCGGCTAATACCACCGATGCTTTTGAAGCTTCTTATCATGATAAAAGTTATTCCAATACATCGTCCATGGCTCCAAAGTCCAATAATCCCAACAGCAACCCTCAGCTAAACAATGTAAGCGGTGCTGAATACTGGACCTTGAATGACGTCAGTGGCAGTCCCACAGTTGATGTCACGCTTTACTGGGAAGATGGCTCTGCTTCAGGCAGTAACATTGATAAACTTGCGGACCTTACCATAGCCCACTGGAATAGCACTAATAGTGAATGGGAAAATTATAGCCAGGCCAGTACTTCCGGCAGTAATTCCTCAGGTAGCATAAAGGTAACGGGAGTCAGTAATTTCAGTCCGTTTACTTTTGGCTCTACCTCTTCCAATGATAACCCCCTACCGGTTGAACTGATAAACTTCCAAGCAAAAGCTGCTGGTGATCATGTAGCCCTTAATTGGGTTACCGCCTCTGAAACCAACAACAGCCATTTCATCGTCCAAAAGCGAGTCAATGATGATTGGATAAGCATAGGCCGAGTTGAAGGCCATGGCACCACCACCGAAAAACACCGTTACAGCTTTGAAGATCCGGAATTCTACAAGGGTCAAACCCACTACTACCGGCTCAAGCAGGTGGATTTTGACGGTAGCCATGAATATTCTGATATCAGAAGCGTTAGGGTAGATGAAGCGGTTACTGCTTCAGTTAACGTTTATCCCAATCCTGTCTCAGATAAACTCACTTTTGAAGTGAAAGCAGACATTCAATCGGAGGCGCAAGTGATCATCAAAAACATTTACGGACAGGAAATTTACAGAGACCAGGCAAGTCTTAGCAAGGGGGAAAACATCAATAACTTGCCGGTTAAGGAATTAGAAAACGGCCAATACATCCTGATCCTAAAAAATGACCAAATGAAAGTTCAGCAAAGGTTTATAAAGGGGGATTAAGCACGAGATTTTCTAAATGCGTGCCATTGACGCTTTGACTTTACTTCCTTAGTGCAGCGGTTAATGGTACGCCTTTTAATTAACCCGGATTGCCATCAAAAATCCGAATTAAGCCAGTACAGGCCTAAAAAGTTGTTTCAGACATAAGCGCTTTGGGCTTCTTTTAAAGGAGCCAAGCCATCAAAAAATCGTAATTAGAATACCTGAGCCAAAATGCTTTGTAGCCTACGTGTAACCGCATAGCTTGGTAATAAAAGCTGGAAACAGCTATTTCCAGCTTTTTGATTTTCAGATTGTTTTGTGGTTTGTGAAGGGATTGGGGGCGGGTAAGTTACAAACTTACCCTTGTTAGTTGGGTTTAAAAGAAATAATCAGAACCTATTGAGCAGTAATTCTTTCTTATCAACTGGCCTAAGTTTGTAACTTAGGCCTTTGTAAGCTTATATGGCTTCTGTTCTCCATTTAAAACAGGTAATGGAGTTCCACTTGCTAGTAACAAACTTGCCCTCGAAAAGGTAATTTCAATAGAAAAAGCCCCGTAAAAAACGGAATTCCCTGGGATTTGTTCCTTTGTTAGTTACAAACCGGTTTAAGCTATGAGTCACACATTGCGCCTGATCTTAGGAGATCAACTCAATATTCAGCATTCCTGGTTTGAGCTGGTAAACCCTGAGGTCACTTACCTCATGATGGAGTGCCGTTCCGAAACCGATTACACCACCCACCATATCCAGAAGATAATGGCTTTTTTCGGGGCGATGCGGGCTTTTGCCGAAGAGCTCAAGTCTCGCGGACACCAGGTCCTTTACTACCAATTGGATGACCCGAACACCACGCCCGATTTTGAAACCAAAATCCGGGAATTGATAGCAACCCATAATTTTCAGCGCTTTGAATACCTCTACCCGGATGAGTATCGCCTGGATGAGCGACTCGCTGCATTCGCAGATACCTTAACCATTACCACTGAAGCCTTTGATACAGAACATTTTCTAACCGACCGGTATGCGGTCCGGGATTTCTTTAAGGGGAAGAAAACCTACTTAATGGAATCGTTTTACCGGGCCATGCGAAAAAAATGGCAAGTTATGATGGACAATGGGCAACCGGTTGGGGAGCGCTGGAATTTTGACCTGGAAAACCGGAATCGGTATGATGGGGAAGTCCCGTTACCCAAAGGTTCGCCGGTAAGGCATGACCTGTCTGCTATTAAAAGGATGCTTGAAGACGCTGGTGTTGAAACCATGGGATGGGTAGATGAGCCGGCTAACATGGATATCCCCTTAACCAGGGATGAGGCCCTTAAGCATTACGAGCGGTTTCTGGAGGAAGCTTTGCCATCATTTGGCACCTACCAGGATGCCATGAAGCAGGATGAAGGCAAATTATTCCACTCGCTCATTTCTTTTTCATTGAATGTCAAATTAATCGCCCCCAAGGAAGTCATTGATAAGGCCGAAGCGTACTGGGAAGCCCATAAAGAAACCATTGACCTGGCGCAGGTGGAAGGTTTCATAAGACAAATATTGGGCTGGCGGGAGTTCATGCGTGGCATTTATTGGGCGGAAATGCCGGATTATGAGCAATACAATCACTTTAACCACCAACGCCGGCTACCGGATTTTTACTGGACCGCAAATACGCGGATGAATTGCATGGCCCAAGCCCTGGACCAGTCGCTTAGCACCGCTTACGCCCACCACATTCAGCGATTAATGGTGACCGGTAATTTTGCCTTATTGGCAGGCGTCCACCCGGATGAGGTTGACCATTGGTACCTTGGCGTTTACCGGGATGCGGTGCAATGGGTGGAAATCACAAACACAAGAGGCATGAGCCAATACGCGGATGGCGGAAAATTGGCTACGAAACCCTATGTTTCCAGTGCCTCTTACATCAATAAAATGAGCGATTATTGCCGGCACTGCTACTACGACCCCAAAAAGAAAACCGGGGAAAAGGCGTGTCCATTTAACAGCCTTTTCTGGCATTTTATGGAACGTAACAGGGAACAACTGAAGGGCAACCATCGCATGGGCATGATGTACAAAACCCTCGATAAAATGAAAGATAAGGCGGCCATCCTGGAGCAAGCTGAGCATTATTTAACGCATATTGAAGACCTTTGACAAGAACTTAGATACTCACTACGATGCCAAACATATTGATAAGCACTTTTATTCCCGGAAAAGATCCCCAAGCGATTTGGCAACAATTTGATAATAACCTGCTTGAAAAGGCCAACCCGCCATGGGTCTCCGCAGAATTAATGCGCTACGATGGCAATCAGGTTGATGATCAAGTTCACTTGCGCATCAATTTAGTCCTGTTTAAGCAGGATTGGGTAAGTGTGATCACCCATTACCATGAGGATGAAAATGGTTACGATTTCATAGATGAAGGGAAGCAATTACCCTTTTTCCTCAAAAGTTGGCAGCATCACCACGTTATACGCAAGGAAGGGGGTGGCACCACCATCATTGATGATATCCGCTTTAACACCGGAACCTGGCTTACGGACCTCCTTTTTTACCCGTTATTATACATGCAGTTTTGGTACCGGAAGCCCGTTTATAAAAAGTATTTCAAAAACACCTGATGAAAATGGTTTTCCCCTCAACACCCAGCATTACCTTTTGAATAGTGCCTATAATCCCAGGTTAGCGTTCAGGCCGAAACGAATAGCCCGGGGCTCACCCGGATAAAAATAGCGAGGGGAGCCTCCAAAACCCGGAGCGTTGGGCACTACCATTGAGGCGTAAAGATGATCAGTGATATTTCGGATAACAAAAAACGACTCAAGCGTCAAACCACCGAAATGGTGTGTGAAGGTTAATCGACCATTGAAAATGTGGTAAGGATCGGTGTAAACTGAGTTGTCGTCCAGAACAGGCATTTGATCCCTGTAACGATAGGAAAGCCTTAGCCATAATTGATTTTGCTTCTCAGCACCGGGAGCAGTCCATATAGCAGTATTGAAACCCGCTGTCAAATGGTGGGGGGCTGTACCGGTCAATTCATTGCCGGAGTAATCAAAGCTACCACTGGGATTTTCCTCCACAAAATTTTCAAATCGATAGTTCTGGAAAGCATAGCGAATAAATGGTTTAAAATCACTTAACCATCCCTGTTTTTTATCCCACCAATTGTTTCCTTCTACGGTTATTTCAAGGCCATTGTGTACGGTCGAACCAGCATTCAAACCAATGTAGCGGTCCCTTTCAATACGCCTGGCCACAAGCTTGTTCCGAACTTTCATATGATACACTGACAAATCATAATCAAGTCCCAGCTTTTTCCAATATCCCCTTCCACCAATTTCATAACTGACCCCCCTTTCTGGTTTGATAGCCGGATTTAAAGCACCTTCGCGGCCTAATGTTTCCTGAACGTTGGGTTGGGAAAATCCTGAACTTACGCTCGCATATAGGTTATGCTTGTTTATCCATTCATAGTTGAGCCCTACTCTTGGAGACCAAATCGGGTCAAATTGATAAGTCCCTGATTGGTCAGCCTCTTGATAAGCTTGCGTTTCTGGCCCTATAGTGTCCGGTATCAACCGATCTTTTAGCTCGTAATAGGTTTGGTTATAATTAACTCCTCCTGATAATGAAAGCCGTTTAGAAACCTGAACATCCACACTCAGAAAAACATTAGCATACCGGCGGTTTTGTTTCGTATTGGATAATATCCCTCCTAAATTGCGGTCAAGGTTCTCAAAAGTTTGCCGCTGATACATTTCATTGTAAAACTCCCCTCCCAGTGTGATAGAGGCCCTGGTTGACAAAACCTCGGGACTAAAGGTTGTCAAATGTCGTAGGCCATAGGAGAATCGCTCTTCCTGGAGTATATTGAAAGGTCGGGGTTCATTGTTGTTTTTGTAGTTTGTAAATAACGCGGTGGTTGATTGAAGATTAGAAGCTAATTGAGCTTCATAAGAAGCGCCAAAAATGGTTTTATCATACTCTTCATGCCCTCGGGCATTTTTCCATCCCTGATCAGCCTGGCCAGGATTGCTATTAAAAGCTTCCCTGCTTAAGGAGCTGGGAATATAGCTTTTTAGGTGAATAAAGGAACCAAAAACATTAATGGTACTGCCTTCGCCTGCATAAAAACTACCGCTGAAAGTCGCGTTATGACGGTCAAATTGGCTATTTTCCCGAAAACCGTCCATGTGGGTCCGGTTATAGTTAGCCAATACCCGCTGGTCATCCCCTACATGCTTCAATGAAACCCGGCTATTCCAGTAGCCATGGGATCCGCCCCCACCTCGAACATTGACGCGGGTTCCTCTTTTCAATCCCCTTTTTGGTTCTAACAAAACAGCACCTCCTAAACCAGCACCATAGACGGAGGATATAGGCCCTTTTATGATCTCCGATCTAGCCAGCGAATTCGGGGCTAAGTCCATCAAGTTCGTGACACCTTCACCCGTGCTGATGGGTATTTCATGGTAGTAGGCTTTTATCTTGGTAGTCGAATAAGGGGAGCGGGAACCAATACCCCGAATTGTCATTCGCCCAGTTGAATAAGCGCCTTGTTGATAATGCAAACCAGGTACCTGGTCCAATGTCCTGGCCATTGTATGATCACTTGTCGCTTTAATGTTTTCCTGATCCAAAACTGCTATGTTACCCGTTACCTTGTCTGTTTTTTCACCATTACCATAACCAGCAATGACTACCTCCTCAAAAGCCCTTGCTGATTTGGGGGTTATACCGATCTTCAAATTACCTAGCTGGCCTTTATTCTGGGGTAAATCAATGGTTTCTTTTATGAAGCCCGTTTTTTTGAGGATAAGGCTATCCGGAGCTGATTCAGCTATAAACTTGAAAAAGCCATCCTGCGTTGTTTTCTCCTGATAATGGTCGGTTGTATCAGGTGTGATAACCCTGATTGTTACATCATTAACCGGCTGGTTATGAACTTTGTCAAAGATCTTACCACTAACCGTATCTTGAGATTTTATGATCAAAGGTAGTATGATAATTCCTATGGCAAGACAAAAACCTTTAAGGTACCAATACATGACTTACGATTTTAACCCAGACGACATTAGATTTAAGGTAAAAAAGCCATTTATGCAATGGTTATTCAACGGAGAATAACAGTTTCATGCAACGGCTGTTTACCTTGCCTTTCTACCCTGAGAAAATACGCCCCGGCAGGTAAATCACCTAAATCCAGAGAGACCACATTATTTCTCCATTTGTCTAAGGAAACGGTCTTAAAAGTCTTACCAACAGTGTTCAGCAACTTTAATTGCTTATCACCATGGACTTTATTGCTAAGCCGGACATGAATAAAATCCTGGGCTGGATTAGGGTAAACCTTTAAATCTAAGGATTTTGTAGTATTTTCCAGATAGCTGGTAGATTCATCTTTTTTGATCACCTTGACCTTATTCGGGGACCATTGCTTATAATTTAAGGACAAGCTATCAACCAATTGATTATGTTGAGGTGAGTTAAGCTTACCTATGTATGATAAAGCAAGTAGGTAAAATACCTTACGATCAATCTCTCCGGGATCAAGCCTATTATCCCGACTAAAACGTAAAAGGGTGTCTTTATTCCTGGAGGTGGCTAAGTAAGCCAAGTCAGCACCTTTGGTAGCTTTAGAGGTCGCATCAAGCTTAAGTGCTTTCTCTCTGGTTTGAGGTATGATAAGGCTATCCTTTTCTCCATTTACAGAAACCGCATTCACATCAAGGCTATCCTTTCTGATCGTAAAATGGTTGTCTGAAAAATTGATACAACCGGTAGAACGGACCTCTTTCAACCTGGAACCAGCAAAATAATTCTGCAGAACTCCTTGGTAAGATAACCCTTTTACATGCCATTTTCCAATTCCATTCTGATCAAAGTTGAGGCGATCATTGATCGGTGTTCGGACAATGGTATCATTTTCCGAGCCGGTAACCACGTACCGGTAACTAACATCCCCGGCAGCCTTTGTTTCTTTTTCAATGCCTATACTACCAAAGTCTTTTGATTTACAAAGACGCAGGGTATCCCCTTTGAAGTCATTAGATTGTATTTGGCCACCATCTACCTGTCCTTGATTAATCGTTATCGTGTTTTGAGAAAAAGCCCAACACTTACTGGCATTGATCTTTGAAACCAACTCACCAGCCTTAACATTTTTGAGCTGACCTTTATACACAATACCCACTACCTTAAAATAGCCAACGCCCAATTTTTGTATATCAAACTGATTACCACTGGGTACAGCCTTTACCGTATCTTGCTCAAAATCAGTAATAATAAATTGGTATTTGGCATCAGATGGTTTGTATTGTAAAGGTTGGAACCTGATCACTGTAGCACTTGAATAACAAGCTTCAATAACACCATTAATAGCTTTTGGTGATTTGATCCGTCCCCCATCAAACAGGTTTTTTTGAATCTCTAAAAAGTCAGGGGAAAGGGTGTCATCTTTAGTAGCTGTCACCTGGTTAACATTCATGCCGGGTTGAGATGCCAGTTTACCATTATAAGCAATGCCCCAAACACGATATTGACTGATATTCGTGTCTTTTACCATTAAGCGATCCCCCTTGCTAATCACTTTTAAAAGCTGATTATTGCCGTTGGTCACCAAGTAACTAAAGCTTTGGTAGCCATTACCCATTACACTGTCTAATTTAACATGGGTTGGCAAAGTACGCGAGCAAATAGTATCAAATTTTTTATGACCAGGCTCGGTTACCACTTCTTGCCCAAATGCGGTTCCAAGCAGTATTAAAAATAAGGCAAAACAACTTACCACATGTAAAAACTTCGCCATTGTGTTCCCCTTGTCTATATTATTCAAAAATATACTTCCCTCAAAATTAATAGAAAATGCCAAAGTGTAAAGCATTACCTTAAAAAAGATTATGCGGGATAAAAAAGCATTTTCCTATTTTAAATTTTTGTTAATCCCACGCTAACATTAAATTTCAGAATAGAATTCATAACCACCGTTTGATCGGGTTTTTATGGCAGATAACAACTTCTTTAAACACCATTGGCGTAATCACCTAATCCCGCTTTCGCTTTTGACCATTGTCAGCGGAGTACTTTTGTTGAGTGATATTCATGATGATTACCTATGGCAGGATGAAGCCCAGACAGCATTAGTCAGTCAATCCATTTTAAAATACGGCGTTCCAAAAGCCACGGATGGTAAAAACAGTTTTGCCCAGGTTAAGGACGCAGAATATGGCAAGAATAAAATCTGGAAATTTCATCCCTGGCTGCCGTTTTACTCAACGGCTGCTTCATTTGCTATCTTGGGGAAATCCACTTTTACTGCCAGGTTGCCTTTCGCCCTATTAGGCGTTTGTTCAGTGCTACTTCTTTATTTTTTAGGCCTCAAAATTTACAAGGATCAGTCGGTCGCTTTCATAGCGGCCGGACTGCTAAGCCTTTCAGTAGCTTTCCTGCTATTAGCAACCCAATGCCGTTACTATGCTTTTGCCATTTTTTTCACTTTATCCACTACTCTCAGCTATTTTAAAATGATCAGAGGTGAGCGGTATGGTTCGATCCTGTTTTTGGTGAGTGCTATCTTTTTGTTTCACTCTCATTACATTTACATAGGAACCTTATTCCTTTCGCTCTTGGCTTACACCTGGTTTTACCAACGCCAAGCATTAAAGCAAGTAGTCATTCAAATGGGAATTGTCACCCTGATTAATATCCCGGGCATAATTTGGTTTGCTGGTGTACAGCAAAAAAATGAAGGCCAATTCCTTTCTTTCAACGACTTTTTCAGTTTCATCACTTCCTACTTCAATCACATTTTAGACTTTCTTTTACCCGTGGTTTTATTGCTTTTATTGGGAATCCTGGCTTTGATTGGCCTTTTCCAAACACCCGATAAAAAGCCCTCTCAGCCCTACTCAGGTCATCAGTGGGCATTGCCGATCATATACGTTTTGCTTTCCCTTATTGTTATAGCCTTCCTGGTCCATAAGCCTTATTTCCGGTACATAGGCCCGATAATTCCTTTTCTTTTCCTTTTGATGGCTTTGCTACTCAGGCTGAGCATGAGAATTCAAGTATTTATACCATTGGCATTCGTTGCTGTATGGGCATTTACCCAGCACATCCATCAATATACAAAGCAGCTTACTCAAGATTACCACGGCCCCATGGAAGGGATTTGCGAAGTCCTGAATAAATATGCTAAACCCACTGATACAGTTGCCATTCCTTATGGGGATTTACCAGTTAAATTTTATACAGACCTCCATGTAATCGGAGCTTTGTCTGAAAAAGATTATGAACCTGCTTCAAGAGCTGACTGGATAGTATTAAGAAAGCATAGCATCATGAAGGAAGATGCCGCCATGAAAGAGTACATTGTCAATAACATTGACCGGAGTAAATACCAGCAAACACGTATTCCAGCACCCGACTTGCCTTACCAGAACCGTGAAACGATGAACATGCATCATTATACTACCCAGAAGAACGCTACCCGTGTTCGCATACTCAGGAGGAAAGATCAGAAAGAACCTGCATCCGCTGACCCTTAAAGTTACCTACTTACTTTCCTTCGTATTTATCTTTAATAACTCTTAGTGGATTAAAGGGGGATGCTCGATGATCGCTTTACATATTTTTAATGGTTACCTTTTGCTATTTTTGAGCCTATTGTGGAGAAATAAAATGAATCAATGGGAATAGCCATCATCACAGGAGCCGCAGGATTGGTAGGGGTTGAAGCCTGTAAAATTTTCAGCGGCCGGTTTGACCAAATCATCGGAATCGATGCGGATTTCCGCTCCTATTTTTTTGGGCGGAGTTACTCAATAAGCGCCAATGCAGATTGGTTACTACATAACTTACCCGATTACGAGCATAAAAATACCGATATAAGAGATCAACAAGCTATTAGTGATTTGTTTGAATCCTATGGTTCAGCCATTAAGCTGATCATTAATGCAGCGGCTCAACCAAGTCATGACTGGGCATCCAAGGAACCGGCCACTGATTATTCTATTAATGCCAGCGGACCATTTCAATTATTGGAATTGATGAGAAATTATTGCCCTGATGCGGTGTTTATCCAGGTATCTACCAATAAGGTATATGGTGATCATCCAAACCGATTACCTCTGCGCCGTTACCCAGAACGGTATGACCTGGCTCCGGAACACCCTTATTATTCTGGTATTTCAGAGACTATGCCGGTAGACCAGTGTTTACACTCTCCCTTTGGGGCTTCAAAGCTTGCTGCGGATATTGTAACGCAGGAATATGGCCTGTATTTTGGTTTAAAGACAAGTGTTTTCCGGGCTGGGTGCATTTCAGGTGGAGCCCATCTTGGCGCAGAAGAGCATGGTTTCTTATCATACCTGGTCACTTGTGCTCAAAAAGAGCGAACGTACACTGTATATGGTTTCGAAGGCAAACAAGTAAGAGATAATATACATGCGCGGGATTTAGTGGCCGCTTTCCTGGCTTTTTACCGTGACCCCTCTCCAGGCTCGGTTTACAACATTGGTGGCGGACGGGAAAATGGTTGTTCGGTTTTGGAGGCTGTAAAATTGGTGGAAAACAGGACTAATAAAAGCCTTGCTTATCAATACAAACCTGAAAAGCGGGTAGGAGATCACCAATGGTGGATTACGGATTATACAAAATTCCAAAAAGCCTACCCAGAATGGCAAATCCAATATAATCTCACCGCTACCATTGACGAAATCCTTAACCAACTCAAAGCTTAACCATTAGAAAGTAGCACTGAATATTTATCAAATGATTGTCTGTCATTCCATAAGCTCATGAAATTAACCATCCTGATACCGGCCAAAAATGAAGAAAAGACCATTGCTCAAACTGTTAAGCATATTTATCAGGCCCTTAATGAAGCCAACATTGATCATTCCATCCTGGTGATCAATGATCATTCAAAGGACAAAACCGTAGAAACCCTTCAAACCAAAGTTAATGACATCCCTTCGTTGGTTGTCATGGATAATCCACGCCCAAGAGGCTTTGGCAATGCTATCCGTTTCGGGCTGGATCAATTTGAGGGTGATGCCGTTGCTATTGCAATGGCTGATGGCGCTGAAGATCCGCATGATATCGTTAAATGCTTCAAAATCCTCAACCAACAGGATATAGATTGTGTTTTCGGTTCTCGTTTTATAAAAGGCGGAAAAGTACACCAGTATCCCCACCTAAGCTACCTGCTTAACCGCCTCGCCAATCAGATAATCCGCCTTTTCTTCTATTGGTCCTACAATGATTTCACCAATTCATTCAAACTTTATAAGCGTGAGGTTATTCAGAACATACCTACTTTAAAATCTCCCGACTTTAGCATAACCATTGAACTTAGCTTAAAAGCCCTGTCTTACACAAAAAAAATTGCAACCCCACCCATCCAATGGAAAAACAGAGAAAAAGGCCATTCCAAGTTCAGTTTAATCAAAAATTTACCAGATTACCTTAAAGTGCTTTTGAAAATCAAGTGGTGATGAAGGCCTCATCATTTCCTCATTTCCTGATCATTAGTACTTAGGGCTTTCGACAGCCACTTACTGTAACTTTCATAATAATTCAGGTCGTTGTGGCTACTACCATTGATCGTGGTCAGATGAAACCTATCGGGAAAAGAATCCTTTAACTTTACAGAATGGTGATAAGGGATGACATTATCCGCGGTTCCATGGATTGCGTATGCCTGACCACTGTATGTTTTCAAAGACTTATAGTTGTTAAATGGAAATTTCAACAAAGTAGAATAGGGTAACCCCGGGAAATGTTCAGCAGCTAATTGTTTCATAGAAAAAAATGGCGTTTCAAGGATTAGCCGCTTTGTTTGGTATTTATTCGCAACATGAGTAGCCAGGGCACACCCTAAAGAAACGCCGTAAGGTACCACTTCCAGGTCAGGGAAGTTTTCGCTGGCATATTCATAGACAGCCTCCGAATCCCGGTGAATGTTATTGAACTTTAACGGTCCGTTTGTTTTTCCATACCCCCGATAATCCCAAAGTAACAGATGATACTCCCTATTAACGAAGGATTTTGAAATGGTTCCCCACATGGCATTATTACTTGCGTTACCATGAAAGTATACAATGATGCCTTTTGGATTATCCGCTTTGAAAAGCAAACTATTCAAAGCTGTTCCATCATCCGCTTCAATATTGAATTCTTCGTAAATTTGGTGTTCATCGCTGAATTTAAAAACATAGTCTTTGGGCAATTTTTCCGGTTGGAAAATCATCTGTTTTTGGGATAAATAGACAAACAGCCCATACAGGAAATAAAGCCCAATCAGTGTAAAGCTTATTATAACTAAAACTCGCATCCAATCGCTAAATTTTAATGCAATGATGGTTCAATTACTTTTAAGCAACCTATTCATTATAAATTGCAAGGTATAAAAACCTGTTCGGGATATTAGGGCTCTTTTTAGCATGTAAAAAAAATCTACTACATGATAAGGTTCTTACTTTTAAAAACCCCTTTAGCTGGCAGAATATCAAATCCATTGAAAAAACGGGAATGGTGAAAATATTGAAAAGTCTTTATAACGGATTTCGGGGAATCAAGCTAATGATCATTACCCAGAGGAATGCGCAAATTCATACCGGTTTCACATTACTTGGTTTAGCCTTGGGGGCTTACTTTCCTATTAAGGTTTTCGAATGGTTGGCCATTTTATCAGCAATGGGACTTGTCTGGGTAGCTGAAGCCTTCAATACAGTTGCTGAGTGGCTTGTTGATGAAATACACCCGCATTATAACCAGAACGCAGGATTCATAAAAGATATGGCAGCGGGAGGAGTTCTTCTGGCCAGTATTTTTGCTGCCGCCATTGGTTTGGTCACTTTCGTACCAGAATTTTTGAACAACTGATTTATAAAAATAAGCAAATGATCGAATTAGAAACGCATAACGTAACTTTCAGCACCAAGGGCAGCACGGATATTGTGGACCTTTCAGGAGAAGTTGAACGAATATTAAAAGAAACCGGCTTCACAGAAGGCCAGGTGACTGTTTTTGGCATTGGCTCAACTACAGGTATAACCACTATTGAGTATGAACCCGGTTTGGTCAATTACGATGTCAACCGGATGTTGGAACAATTAGCACCGTATGGAGTACCCTACGAGCACAATAAAACCTGGGGCGATGATAACGGTGCTTCTCATTTACGCTCTTTCCTTACGGGTACATCCAAAACATTTCCTTTTCAAAATGGGCAATTGATAACAGGTACCTGGCAGCAAGTGATTTTCATTGATTTTGATACCAGGCCCAGGAATAGGAAAGTAGCTTTGCAATTCATTGGGACTAAAGCTAAATAGGCCTTATCCCAGATATTTGATAACGCGTTCAGCTGCATAACGACCCGAAGCCAAAGCACCATTAGTAGAAGCTGTAACCAAGTGATCCCCTGCAATGAAATGGTTTTCCGGAATATTCAATGCATAGGGATCTTTCAAGAAATCACCTCTTTCCTTTTTAGGGACGGCATAGTCAATTGAGTAAGTTTGGAGATGTTCCCACCTGTTAACCGTTTCCCGGCCAAACCAGGATTCCATGTGTTTAAGAACATTTTCGTCAAGGTTTGGATCCTGAATATTGGTCTCATCAATGATAGATAATGAAAGAAGATGATTACCATCCGGAGCATAATTGGGGGCAACCTTATCCATGACCGTCAATGAGTTGACAGGACCTCCGCGGTCCCCATCAAGCATCAACATGGGCTCTTCGGTTGGCGAGACCTCTGTAGAAAAGTAATAACAATAATTGCGGTTATAGCTTACATCAATGTTGTTAATCTCCAGTAAATTAGCCGCCTCAGGGCCCTCAGTTGCTACTACCACAGCTTTTCCGCTTAATGTTTCACCGGATTGTAACTTCACTTGATTGCCCTCAATTGCTTCTACACGGCTATTGAGGATAATTTGACCACTTGGTAAATCAGAAGATAGCTGTATTGGAATGGCTTGCATACCATTTTTAGGCAAGCAAGCATCTCCTTCAGAAAACATCCTGAAAACAAACTCCAGCATTTTTGAGCCAGTTTGCAGATCGCTATTAAGGTAAATACCTCCAAGGAAAGGCCGGAATAACCGGTCAATAATCTTGTCTGAAAACCCCTCATTCTTAAGATAATCCAGGGTTGAAAGGTTTTGCTGGTCAGCAAAAATTGTTTCCGGTGATTTATTCATAACCCGGTTTCTTAAGGAAGCCAGCTTAAATTTATCGGAAAATGTTCCGATCGGGGCAAAAAGGGACCCAAGCGCTTGTAGGGGTTGACTGGTAGGATCTGTTATTTTTTCAAAACGCTCATTAACGCGAATGACCGCACCTGGCTTAAAAGCTTTAAATTCAAGGGCATCGTAATCAAGCACCTGATGAGCTTCCGGATAAGCAGATAAAAAAATCTGGAAACCGTGATCCAATAGAAAGCCCTTGTACTCATCAGTTTTAATACGTCCACCTAATGAATCTGTACTTTCTACTAAGCAGAAATCAACACCTTGTTTTTGTAAATGCCTGGCACAATTTATCCCGGCAATGCCACCACCAATAATAATAACTGTTGTATCTCTCATTTTACTTTTATTACAATTATAATACGGCTATATCATTCAAAGAAACCAGCTCAGAATATTGTTATTTGCTTTTCCATGCAGGTATTTTAAAAACTTTGTGATGAAGAAAGCATAAGAATACCAAAACAATCTACTCATCTACCACAGTACCTTTAACATATAATAGCTGAAGGGGTCTGTCAGGTAGATTTGTCTTAACTTGAATAGACTTAAAAAAATCCCCTACTTGAGAAGGATAAAAATCAACATGGATGGCTGCCGTATCACCCGGCTGAACAAGCTTATCAGGCCAGGAAGGGGGTAAACATTTACAAGCAGTTTTGGCTCGCTCGATATGTAAAGGACCATCACCGGTATTCACGAAGTGGAAATCATGCTCATAGGATTCATCTAATACCGTGGTATCAAAATCATGGGTTTTTTCGAAAAATGCTATCTGGGGCTCTGGCTCCTGGTAACTCCCAGCAAAAAAGGAAATGAAGGAAAATGGCAATAAGATTGAAAAGAATAACTTTTTAGTCATAAAGCGGTACCCTTTCATTATTACCACCAATAAAAAATCCGCCTGCTGAATAAATAACAGACGGATTCAACTTTTTATTAAAACCAGTATTAATTACTTTTTTGAACACGGCCCTTGATGCTTAGCACCTCTGTGCCATCTTCTTCAATATTGGTCTTTACTGTAATAGACTTGTGGAATCGGCCTGGTGATCCTGCATCATAAACAGCCTTGATTTTGGCACTTTCACCGGGACGGATCGGCTTTTTAGGCCAATGGGGAGTTGTGCAACCACAAGAAGGTTTAACGTTATTCAATTTCAGAGGGGCATCGCCGGTGTTGGTAAACTCGAAATTATAACTCGCATCTTTACCTTTGGGGATTTTACCAAAATCGTGCGAAGTGGTTTCGAATTCAATTTCCGGAGAGCCTTTAGATCCATTATCACTTTCCTGGGCATTAACCTCGTTAAAAGAACATATTAGCCCTAAACACAAAAAAATACCTAAAATTTTTCTTACCATCATATTACATGTTTTTTGGTTAGCTTATACAAATAAACAAAATTCAAACCATTTCATTCTAAACCAGAATCCCTTTTTAAAATTCAACACATAGCTCAGGTTACTCTTCCTGCACCCCATAAAAAACGCTGACCCACCATCAGGAAAACCATAATAACCCCTAGGCCAAAACCAAGGTAGCCTAAATAGTCGCCATTCAAGGCATAAAATGTTTTTTTATCATTGATTGGTAATGTCATGCTAATGGCTCCTTTTGTCCAATATTCAGTCTTTTTGTGGATTTGGCCATTAGGCGTTATAAAACCGGATATGCCTGTATTTGCAGAACGTGCTATACTCCTACGCATTTCTATAGCTCGCAGTACACTGTATTGAAAATGTTGTTTGTACCCATCCGTATCACCCCACCAGGCATCATTGGTTACAATGGTTATTAAGTCAGCATCTTTTTGCACATAATCTCCTACATAATCACCGAAAATAGACTCGTAACAAATGACAGGCGCGATACGCAACGTGTCATAAACCCTAAAATTTGAAGCCTCTGCCTGACTACCAAGGCTACCGGAAGTTCCGCCCATTTCAATAGCCAAATTTTGTAGAAAACCAAAAATACTTGGGTAAGGCATCTTCTCTACTCCCGGTACTAACCTGGATTTATGGTAGAAATCTTTCAGATTACCGGAATCCATGAGCACAGCAGAATTAAACATATCGTAATAACCTTCGCTATTTCCCCTTTTCCGAGCCGTTGGTGTAGCTTTGTCACTGTAAAACTTATAAGTGGTAACCCCGGATAACAATTTCGCCTCCGGGAATTGACCCAGGAAATCCTTTACCTTTTTTATCCGGCTTGATTTATTAAAAAGTTTTTCGTTGAAATTACCGGGAATTGAGGTCTCAGGCCAAATTATCAAATCCGTATCTTCGTTGCTTTCCTTTTTCGTAAGGTCAAAAAATTTGTTTAACTGCTTATCAAAAGTGGCTTTATTGAACTTTTCTGAATACGGATCTATATTAGGTTGAACAACAGCAACCTCAATCCTGTGCTTAGGTTCCTTATTAAAATTGATGCTGTAGCTTATCAAAATCGGAACTAAAACTGCTATGATAAATCCTGACCCCAGAAGAATACTTTTGGAACGGTTTACAGGAACCTTCACTGTCCAAACAAGCTGAATAAATTGAAACACTAGCAAGTTGACCACCCAAATCCATAGTGTACCACCAAATGCCCCAGTGTACTCGTACCACTGAACCCAATCCGGCTGCTGGGAAAACACATTGCCCAGGTTTAACCAGGGCCAAGCCAGTTGCCAATTAAGGTGCAGCAATTCCAGGGAAAACCACATAGTAACCAATGCAATTTGAGATAAGCCAAAACCCCAATTCAGACGCTTCCTTGTCCAGTGATAAATGACAAAAGGAATACTCATAAGCAGGGAATTAGCAAGAAGAGCCATCAATCCCCCGCCTACGGTAGCATATAGGACCCAGTAAGTAGTAAGAACATTCCAGCCCAATAACCCAAGATAAACCCATCCAAAAAAATGCTTAACCTTAGCTTGGGAATTCTTGGTGAATTGATCCTCAAGCAAAAGTAAGGGTACCAACCCTACGAAGATCAAAAAAGTTAAAGGCTTCGGTGGCCAACCCAGCCACAGCAATAATGGCGTCAATAAACAAAGCGCCAGATTCCGTAATAAGTTATGGTTTCCCTTCAATGACAATGACAAATTCTCCTTTTATGGTTTTTGATTGAAAATAGGCTTCCAGTTCAACAAGGGTCCCCTGAACAGTTTCTTCGTGCACCTTTGTCATTTCGCGGCTTATAGAAGCTTTTCGGTCCTTCCCGCAAGCTTCCTGCAATTCAGCAAGGGTTTTTAAAACCCGGTATGGCGATAGGTATAGAATAATCGTTCTCCATTCCTCAGCCAATGCTTTAATTCGTTTTTGCCTGCCCTTTTTGTGAGGCAAAAATCCTTCAAAAACAAAACGGTCAGATGGTAACCCGGATTGAACCAAAGCCGGAGCAAAAGCCGTAGCGCCGGGCAAGCAAGTTACCGGTATCTGATCTTGTTGGCATTGCCTGATAATCATAAAACCAGGATCAGAAATACCGGGCATACCGGCATCAGATACTAACGCAAAGGTTTTTTTCTTTTGTTTAAGTTCACCTACCATTTTATCGGTTAATTGATGCTCATTATTTTGGTGATAAGCTTTCATTGGTGTATCAATACCATAATGCTTTAACAATTTACCCGTCTGCCTGGTATCCTCGGCTAGAACAAGGTCCACTTCTCCCAACACCCGGATAGCACGGTAAGTCATATCCTCCATATTTCCAATTGGCGTGGGTACAATGTACAAGTGGCTCATGCTATAATTCCTTAACCGATCCGTTATTCAAGGCAAAGTTGCCAATTTCTTAGGGATAGTGCAGCTTATTCAAATAGAATTAACAGACCTGCCGATCAAAAGCCCTTCATTCTATTTGCTAAAGCCATTGCCTTACCTTTCAAGCATTGGATATGAGTATTGAACTACTTCCGGCACGTTAAAGAGAAAGAGATTGAATACCGGAAAGCACCCTTCAAGGCCAGTGCTTGGTTTGTACCTGAAAGGCTGTTGGAAAAATACATGGCTAAGTTTTGACAACCCTTTGTCATGGAGATGACAACGCAATGCTGCTCAATTAGCTTCCTTTGAATGGCTAAGGATGAAGACAATGCCAGCTATTAAACAGCGTTTTAGATAAACCTGTTATTTTTGAGTAACCAAATTAACGACCCCATGAAAATCGCAATGCTAAACGCGAAACTCATTACTTTTGGTATTGTCCCGCTATTAATGGTCACCAATGCTTGTACACCAAAAGCCCAAACCTTTCAAGAAAGGATAGAAGACCTTTACAGTCATGAAGTGGATTTATTAAAGCCTGGAGAGCTCCGGGAGAAGAAGCAAGTATCCGATACCGTTTATCTGCTTGACACCCGGCAGAAAAAGGAATACAAAGTCAGCCACCTCCGACATTCAGAAAGGGTAGGTTATGATGACTTTGGCATTAACAAGGTTAGCCATATTCCAAAAGATGCTACTGTAGTTATGTACTGCACAGTAGGTTACAGGAGTGAAAAAATCGGAGCTGAATTACAAGAAAATGGCTATGAGAACGTTTATAACCTTTATGGGAGTATGATCTCTTGGGTTAACAACGGTTACCCGGTTTATAGCAGCAAAGGGGAGGAAACCAATAAAGTACATACCTATTCGGAAGACTGGGGAGAATACCTAAAAAAAGGGAAGGCCGTTTATGACTGATAGCGGTCTGTTAATGATTTTTGCCAAAAATCCTGTTAAAGGATGGGTTAAAAGTAGACTGGCTGAATCAATCGGACAGCAAAAAGCCTTGGTGGTTTACCGGCAATTACTCAAGCATACGCATAGGGTTACAGCTGCCCTGAATTACCCTAAGAAAGTTTATTACAGCCATTTCATCGAGCCCGATGACATTTGGGAAGCTGCCGGATTTGATAAGGCACTTCAGGATAGTGGAGACCTGGGGCAAAAAATGGCATCCGGTTTTTTAGACAATTTAAGCGATTACCAAAAGGTCGTTATCGTTGGCAGTGATTGCCCAGAACTTACCAAGGCTCACTTAGAGGAAGCTTTTAGCCAACTTGATTCCTATGAAACGGTCATTGGACCAGCTAAAGACGGCGGTTATTATTTATTAGGTATGCGCCAATTCATACCTGGCCTTTTCAAGCAAATAGACTGGAGCACCAGTAAGGTACTGGCTCAAACAACTGCCATCCTGGATAGCCAAAGACGATCCTATTATTTGCTCGAAACCCTAAACGATATTGATTCTTACGATGATTTAATTGCCTCACCATGGTATCATCAGATCAAAGAAAACCTGTCAACCTGAGTGTCATTATCCCAGCCTACCAAGAGGCTGGTAACATTCGTAGATTAGTAAGTTTTTGTAAAGACCAGGAAGGCGTTAAGGAAGTTATCGTTGCAGACGGGGGAAGCGAAGACGCTACCATTCCGGAAGCCAAGAAAGCTGGCGCAATCGTATTAACTGCCCCGGAACGATGCAGGGCGGTCCAAATGAATAGCGGAGCTTCAGAGGCTAAAGCTCCGATTTTACACTTTGTTCATGCTGATACTACCCCACCAAGCGGTTTCCCAGCCGATATCCAAAAAGCCTGTGAAGCCGGATACCGAGCAGGCTGCTTTCGCTCCAGGTTTGATACAAATAGCTACTTCTTGTTGGCAAATTCTTTTTTCACAAGGTTTTCCGGAATTATTTTCAGAGGAGGCGGGCAGACCCTTTTTATTGAAGCAGAACTGTTCCATCAATTAGGTGGCTATAAAGAATCAATGAAAATAATGGAGGAGTATGAGCTGATTCAGCGGATAAAAAAAGCAACTCGCTTTAAAGTTATAGCAAGGAACGTGATCGTTTCTGACCGCAAATACCGCGAAAAAGGAACTTTCAGGCTACAATTCTTCTATGCTTGCATTTTTATCCTCTTTTTCCTTAGAATACCTCAAAAAAAATTAATAAGGCTATACCAACGATTGATTCAATAGGCCGTAAAGACATTTTATCCTGTTTGAGTTCATTGGAAAGCAGCTGTAAAATTCAATAACAAGAACACCGGACCCCTTAAACAAACATTTACAAAAAGTAAGCTTTATCTTTGAAGCACCAAAACAAAGGCTAACCCTTATGAAAACGGTTTATTTCATCAGACATGCCAAAGCGGCAGATAAAATACCAGGGAGTGATGATAAAGACCGGGATTTGGCTACAAAAGGTCAACAAGATGCTCAACTTATGAGCAAAAAACAAAAAATGCACGGCATTCATCCTGACCTCATCATTAGTAGTACTGCCCTTAGGGCCCTTAATACAGCAAAAGCTTTTGCTGAAGTCCTTGAATACCCTGAGGAAAAAATCCAAACCCAGGAGAAGCTGTATAATGCCGAAGCAGATACCATTCACCAAGCCTTGTTTGAATTGGGTGATCATGTTCAGACGGTAGAAATTTTCGGGCATAACCCAGGCATCAGTGAATTGGTCATAGAGCTGAGCGGTGGAAAGGCTGACATCCTCCCAACTTGCGGAATTGCTTATATCGAGTTTAATGTAGATCAATGGCAGGCAGCAACCAAAGATACAGCCCAGATGGTATACCAGGATTTCCCGGCTAAAGGTATCAGCGGTTAGTTATAAGTTAGCAGGCCAAACTTCCCAATGAACCATTGAATGGGATAAGCACTGCCATGCTATTCTTTCTGTATTTCATAAGATCTCTACTTGAAACCATCCTTTTCGGGATCAATTTCCTAAATTTAGCCAGGATTCAAAGGTTATTAGCCAGTGGTTGACAAGAACGCTAAATTTCGCTCAATGGCTACGGTACTGGTGGTTACCATCTTACTTGGTGGCCTGAAATTCGTGGGTTTTTACCTTACCAAGTCCAATGCCATTCTGACCGATGCCCTTGAATCCTTTATTAACATGGCAGCAGGGACTTTTGCCCTTTTCAGTATTTATTTTTCCTCTCTGCCTAAGGATGAAAACCATCCATACGGCCACGGAAAGATTGAATTCATATCAGCCGGTTTTGAGGGGGGATTGATCCTAATTGCGGGTTTTACCATGATCGGAAAGGCGACTTATGGATTTTTCTTTCCAAGGGAATTAAGCCAATTGAATTGGGGTATCATTATTACAGCTTTTGGCGGATTAGTCAATTGGGTAATGGGTTATTACCTCATCCGATCCGGGCAAAAGCACCGCTCGCCTTCTTTGACAGCTGATGGCAATCACTTATTAACAGACACTTACTCAAGTATTGCCCTGGTATTTGGGTTGGGTATTATTTACCTAACTGGGATTGATTGGCTGGATAACGTTTTAACGGTCCTGTTTGGAATATTCATATTATTTACAGGATATAAACTGATACGAAGTTCGATAGCAGGCCTCCTGGATGAAGCTGATTATGAAACACTCAAAACCATCATAACCATCCTGAATGAGAACAGGCGTGACAAATGGATTGATATCCATAACCTCAGGGTTCAGAAATATGGCAGCCTCTTGCATATTGATTGCCACCTGACACTACCTTGGTATGACCAATTGGAAGAGGTGCATAAAGAGGTGAATGCCCTTGAAAATCTGGTGAATGAAGCCATGGGAAATAACGTGGAGCTATTTGTGCATGCTGACCCATGCCGCCCTATGTCCTGCCCCATTTGCACGCTGGAAAATTGTCCGGTTAGAAAACAGGTCTTCAAAGAGCGATTACCCTGGCAGCTCAATAACCTACTACCTAATCAGCAACATCAATTTCACCACACCTTTGACCAATGAAGGGAAGATTAAGTAAGGGGTACAATGACTTTACAGGACATTCTGCTAATAATCTGATCCAGGTTAGTCATTAACCCCTGATTTATTCGTGGTAAGCAATCATGGGGACTTTGGTATGGAAAGCCATCTTCTTTGTTATACTTTGATGAAAGAGACTATTGAACATACCCCGTTTTTTCTTTTTAATAGCAATCAGCTTAACTCCATGTTCATCCACATAGCGATTAACGCCATCTGCTACATCATCATCTTCACATACTTCAAATTCCAGTTTATCGTAGTCAATTTCTTTTTTGATCATTGATTTGAAGCTTTCTTCGTCTTGCTTAGCTATGCTTTCACCTTCTTTATTGACATGCACCACTTTTATGGTAGCATTAAGGCGCGAAGCAAAATCCACCAATCCTTTTAGGGCTTCTATGTCAGACTCATCATAACTTGTGGCAAAAGCAATGTTATCAAGGCCCTTGTATTCGGATTGTTCAGGTACCGCTATGACTGGACGTTCGGCTTTATCAACTACGCTGGAAGTAATGCTTCCAAAAATCACATCAGCAACACCGTTGATACCTTGCGTTCCCATTAAGATCATATCAGCTTCCTGTTCCTCGGCTACATTGAGAATTTCTTCTACGGCAAAGCCTAACTTTGTACTGTATTCAAGGGGTATTTCTTCGGCCGTTCCCTTTTTAAGTACTTCATTTGCCAGTTTTTCCAGGCCATCATTGGCTTCTTGTTCTGCCTCATCAATAGCTGTCTGATACATTCCTGCCGGCATTTCCGCATGGATATAGGGAATATGGTAAGTATGAAACATATGGATTTTAGCATCAACAGCTTTTGCCAGGTGATAAGCGTAGGCTAAGGCATTTTTGGCATTTTCCGAGAAATCGGTAGGAACTAATAGCTTATTCATAAGTGCTCATTTTGGGCAAAAATCAGAAATTTTCCTCACAATTAGAAAAATACGGAAGCCTTAGCCGCTTTTAGCATAAGCTATTTCTGGCTAATGACAAAGGTAAATCAAGGCTTATCCAGCTGGAAATAGAAAACAGTGCCTTCCCCTACCTCACTGGCTACTTGAATATTTTTCCCGTGCGCTTCCAGGATGTGTTTCACAATAGAAAGCCCTAATCCAGTTCCTCCTTGCTCCCGGGATCTACTTTTATCTACCCGGTAAAACCGCTCAAATAAGCGCGGAAGGTGTTCTTCTGATATTCCTATGCCATTATCAGCAACTTCAACACTTACATGATCGTGATAGTCGTGTAAACGAATAGCTGTATAACCCCCTTCATGACCATATTTGATGGAATTACTCATCAAATTTGTGAGGACTTGCCTTATACGTCCGATATCTCCTTTGGCAAAAATCCTGTTATCATCGCTGGGTTCTAATTGAAGACTTATCTGGCGTTCATTGGCTGTTATTTCCTGCGATTCAATTACGTCATTTGCTAAGCGTCTTATGTCAAATTTTTCAAATGAAAGTTTCAGTTCACCGGTTTCCAATTGAGAGATGGCCTCCAAATCTTCTACAATAGCCGAGAGTCGCTCTATATTCTTTACCGCTTTTTCAAGGTATTTTCTGTTAATATTGGTATCCTCCATACCACCTTCCAGTAAAGTGTGGACATAACCCTGGATATTAAAAATTGGCGTTTTCAACTCGTGGGAAACATTGCCTACAAACTCCCGGCGGTAGTTCTCGGCATTTTTAAGTTCCTGGATTTGCCCCTGGGTTTGTTCAGACCAGTTCATAAGTTCATGGTTTAAACGGTAAAAGATGTCATGATCAAGCTGAGCTTTAACGGGTTCCTCCCCTTGCCCCCTGGCTTTTTCTAAATTTCCGAAAACAGCGTTCATATGGTTTTTCAAATAGCGACCTATGATGAAATAACCCAAACAATACGATAAAAGGCCAATCAATATGCCTGCAGCAATACTCCCAACCCCATAAAAGGGTTTAGAAAATTGTTGGATTAAGACTATTACAAGGATAGAAACTGCACCAGTTCCCAGGGAAAAGAAAATAAGGAGCTTTTGGGGGGTGAGTCTGCGCATGAATCAATAACCTGGTTACCTGCTGATCAAAATTAAGGGAGAAGGAGAAAAAACCAGACCCTATTATTTGTCCAGCTTATAGCCCACGCCTTTAACGGTTTTTATGTAATCTTCCCCAATCTTTTCCCGTAATTTCCTTACGTGAACATCGATTGTCCGGTCACCCACTATGATATCATCATCCCATACATTCTCAAGGATCTCATCCCGGCTAAAAACCCGACCAGGCCTGTTGGCAAAAAGAAGTAAGATTTCAAACTCTTTTCGGGGAAGGAAAATTTCTTCACCAGCCTTGTATACCAAATATTCCTCTTTATTGATAAGCAATTCGCCTGCTTGAACAGTGTTTGATTTCTCACTTTTCATGACCCGCCTTAACAAACCTTTTACACGGCTAGTCAGGACTTTGGGCTTAATAGGTTTTTTGATATAATCATCAGCCCCAACATCAAAACCAGCTATTTGCGAATAATCCTCATTGCGAGCTGTTAAAAAGGCGATCATGGTTTCACTTAAATTGGAAATTTTGCGGATTTCCTGGCAAGTCTCTATTCCATCCATGTCAGGCATCATAATGTCAAGAATAATCAGGTGCGGAAAGGCTTCCTGGGCAATCTGTATAGCATCTTTTCCATTATAAGCTGTGGTCACGGAGTAACCTTCCTTTTCAAGGTTGTATTGCAGAATCTCCACGATATCAGGCTCATCATCTACTACGAGGATTTTAACAGCTTTATTGTTCATGGCTTGAAAACTTTGGTTATTGCTTTCCTTAGCTGGTGAATTTATCATTTTTCTAACTTTTTATCTTACTTATTAAAATTCATAACCAAAACTTAAACTAAAAGACCGGCCCGGAAACTTCCGGCTAAAGTATTGGTTTTCCGCTTCGTAAGCTTGAAACCACTTAGCCCGGTCGTCATTCAGAACGTTACTTGCTTTTAAACCAAGTTTTAGTTGATCAGATTTACCCAATGTTTTACTGATGTTAAACTTGATATTGTGGAAAGGCTCAGTATAAACATCCGGCCTGTAACCAACCCCAACAATATGCAAAGTTCTACCCTGAACGTTATAGTAAGCAGCTGCCTCAATCCCTGCCGATTCATTGGTGTAACCAAAACCAGCATTCACAATATAAGGTGCCTGACCGGCCATTTGACGCGAGTCATTCACTGTTTTACCCTCTCGGGCATTTTTTTCCCTGCTTTTAAATTCATTTGGTCCTATATTGATTCGTGACCTATTAAGGGTGAAATTACCATTGAAAGAAAAGTTACTCAATGAACGGGCAATGCCGCTTAAGCTTTGGCGCAGCTCAAACTCTATTCCAAGAATACTGCCATCGCCAACATTCCTGGGTTGAATATTATTTTTAGCCTTTAAGTACTGAACCTTCTCAATGGGATTATCAAAGCTTTTGTAGAAGCCTGTAATGGAAATCATTTGGTTGCCTTGTTGAAACCACTCCCACCGGAGATCAAAATTACTAATGCGGGTTGGGGTCAGCTCACCATCCCATATAACTTCCCCGCCAGGGGTTTTATCTGGCACAAACCCGCCAATATAAGTTCTACCTGTGATAGGGTCAAAAATGGTAGCTTTAGAAGCTTCTCTGAATGATGGGCGGGCGATCGTTCGTGAGTAGGAAGCCCTTAAATTTTTGTCAGGCGTGAGCTCATAGGTAAAACTGACAGATGGAAAAAGGTTTATGTTATCTATAAACTTTTCATTCCGAATTTCTTGGTCAGAAACCGGGTCGATACCGCTGTAACGCTGAGTATACTTCTCAGCCCTTAAACCAATGACGGTATTCAAGCGCTTGAAAGGCATCAACTCATTGGTAATATAAGCAGCAGGTTTGTTTATTGTTGACTCATACTTATTGGGATTATTAGGAAGAAAATTAGGACTGTAAATAGTTCCCTGCTTATTATTCTGAGACCATAAATTTTTGTCCATCATGATTTGTTCAGGCGAGCTTTGGGTAATTTCAACATTTTTTTTGGGGACTATTTGAAACGCCTGGATCTCGTAATTCCGCTTTTTATAAGTATAAGAGCCTCCAAACTTGAATTTTGCATCCCTTCCATTAAATCCATATTCCCGGGTAATATTCAGTTGGCCTTGGTAATTTACCTCATTCAGATACCGCCAGATACGCTGTGGTATTCCTGATTCACTGCCTACAGTAAAGCCTTCACCATCTACCCTTATCCTCGAGTAACGTATATCCGGCGCGGTGCTATTCGAAAAAGTGGGGGAAGCCCGCCAATTAACTTTCCATGAGCCACCATCTGTTGTATGGGTACCACTTAGCAGCAAGTTTGTCATATCCCGCTGCGTATACTCAAGGTTATGTTGTTTGGCTTTGAAATTAGAACCTTGATCAGCGCCTGTGTAATCATAAAGGCCGGTTTTTTTCTCACCGTTCTGAATTCTTAAAACATTGATTTTATATTTGGAAAGGTCAGTCTTAACACTAAAACCCCCCAAACCAGCTATGAGAACATTATTTACTCCATATTCCCCTTCTTGAAGCTCACGGCCATCTAACTCATAATCAGAGGGATCTTCTGGCTTACCATAGAAATTGAACTGAACAGAGTCGTAATATTGGGTTGAATTCTCGTATGATAAGGCCAAGTTATAGCCAATATCAACTTCACCTGATTCTACCTGGTTACCATAAGAAACGGAAAAGCTTCCGTCCATAAAGCTTCTTCCCCTTTTTGCCGATAAGTTTGGGTTAAAATCGTTCAAAATGGATTCATATTGCTCAGCATCTTCTCCACCGGAAAACGCATCTACAAAAGTTGGTATATCTTCTCTTTTGTTGGTCGGAATGGCACGCGTTCCATCGTCAAAACCAAGAAAATCGGTTTTTCCACCTTCATAAGTTAAGTAATTGTCATTGAAGTGCATTGATGGATTAAAGCCAAAACCTACTGAAATATTAAAAGTTTCCTCTGCCGGGAAATCTTTAGTCGCAATATTAATAAGGCCGCCGGCAAAATTGGCAGGCTGATTCGCGGAAAAAGTCTTTGAGACCACCATATTGGATAAAACATTGGTGGGAAAAATATCCATCTGTAAAGCATTCCGGTTGGGATCCAAACCAGGTACACTCACGCCGTTGAGAGTCGAGTTGGTATAACGACCTCCTAACCCTCTCACATATACATATTTTCCTTTGATAACCGAAACACCAGTAATCCGCTTCATGGCAGAAGCAGCATTACCATCTCCGGTTTTCTTGAATCGTTCTGCGGATATCCCATCAAGCATTTTAGTGGATTGTTTTTTAAGAGACAGCATGGCTTTTTCGTTATTATTAACACGCTCTGCACTAACAACCACCTCTTTTAAAGCACTGGAGTCTTTGGCCATTTGCAGTTTTCCAAGGAAATTTACGTTTCCCTTTCTTACCTTAATATCCTTTACAATCCTTTTATTTAAAGACACATGGGTGAGGCGCAGGTTATATTTTCCTGGTTTGACATCTACTTCAAAACGACCTTCCAAATCAGTAGCATCCCCTTTCGTAGTTTTTTTAACATGAACATTAGCACCAATAACCGGCTCACCATTGGATGATTTTACGATTGTACCACGAATTTTTCCGGTTTGTGCATCCATTTCAAAAAAAGTAAGGAGCAATACTAATAATGAGAGGAAGGTGCAGATTTTCATTAATTATTCTTTGTTTAATTCTACAATTTCAAATAAGAAGCCCGCAGGAAAGTATCCTTGCGGGCTTATTAAAATTTAAGTCAATCCTCAGTTTAAAAATCACTTAATTCACCTGCTTTGCCGGCCCAAGTCCATTGCATAGGTTCAGGGTTGGCGCCAACTGACGGAGAAGAAACAATAGAAGCGTTTGGTTCTTTTTCCTCAAAGCAATCACTTCCTTCTCCATCATAGACAAAGATTTCGTCAATAGTCGTATTTCCATCACTTAGATGATCCACATTGAATTCAAGGCTTGATAGTTCAACCCTTTCGTCTCCGGAACCACTGGTATAATTTTCACAAATTTCTTTCTCATCAAACTCGAAATCAGAGGTTTGTCCATAGTTAAAGAAATAAAGGTTCTTAAGGACACAAGCGGCGTCATCCCTTAAATCCGCATATTCGTTAGAATTGGTGCCATCTTCGTTATACCCTTTCAAGCTTCCGTTTTGCAGGGTATAGAGTCCGGTTTTGGATCCTTCCGGGCCATCCAGCTCCAAGCCGTGGTCTGATTGAGACCCCTCAATAGCTATAAAATTATCAATGGTCCCTTTAAAAGCTTGGTCCATGTCATAAGCATCATCAGCTTGGTTCCAAACTACAGTATTTTTTACCTCAGCATTACCGCCAAAGCATTCGATGCCGTCATCTTGGTTAGCTACCACTTCAACATTTTCTACGGTAGTTTCTTTACCGCAACCGGCTAGTGTTAATCCATTGATTTCATTGCCTTCCCCAATATTGGCTCCACCATGGCGGATAGATACATATTTTAAAGTACCTGCATTGTGACTAGGGTCACTTCCTCCATATTGCCCGGTTTCGTCACTGGCAGGTATCCCTTCGAATTGAATGGTTTCCGCTCTTGCTGAAATAGGAGCACTCCCCAAGAGAACAACGCCTCCCCAGAATCCATTTTGATTCGGGCTCAAATTAGGGCTTTCTACTTGCCCTTGTTCAATTTCATCCGCTACAGTGGTAAATATAATAGGATTCTCTGGCTCACCTTCAGCCATGATCTTACCATCAGTCGCCACTACAAGAGCAGTGGCATTAGAACCTGTGCCAGCTTCACCCTTGATGATAGTACCAGGCTCAATAGTAAGCGTAGCACCATTTGTAACGGAAATCCTGTCCGCTAATTTGTAAACTTTTCCACTCTTCCATGTTTGGTCACTCGTTACATTGCTTTTTACAGTCAATGTTGAAAGGTCAATGTCATCAGCCGGATCTTCCGGAGGTGGTACTTCTTCATCATCACCACATGACATTAAGCCAAAGATTAAAAGCGATACAAGTAATAAGTTTAACTTTCTCATTGTTTTCATTTTTTGTTCTAAGTTTAAAATGCGTCTTAATTTTCTGCTGCAAAAAAAGACTACTTATTTAAAGCCCTTGTTAAAACCAGTTTAAGTTAATGTTAACTTAGTAAAAGAATGAGCTCATACCCCTTTTTCGAGGTTAGAAACAGTCCCTTTAAAGGCTATTTTAATTAGGCAGTAATACTGAAGTAATCTTGGGCAGTCTGATAGAAAAGCTGTAGCTTTGGTATCCTTAAATAACCGTTAAACACTTAGTCGTATGATCAGGCATTCCATGAAATCCAACACATTGTATTTGCTGGTTGTATTCATATTAGGGGCAGGTTGCCAGAGCCAGGATGGCCATAAAAAATCCAAAAGCCAGAAAAAAAGGGGTGATACCATTGTCATAGCAGGCAATGTTAAAAGCCCTCGAGGTCAAAAAATTCGACTAAAACATCCAGCTGCTGGGCCAAGAAATTTTGCCACAGCAAAACTTTCCGAAGATGGTTCGTTTCATAAACCATTATCACTGGAAGAACCCGCCTATTTCAGCTTAAAGCAAGGGAAACAGAACCTGAGCTTTTATGCTGAGCCCGGCGATAGCATTTATGTTAATTTCAATGCCCGTCAAATACCGCAATCGATACAATTTTCAGGTCACCATTCATTCGAGAACCAATACCTTGCTAAAAAAGCCAAAATGAAGGATTCTTTGAATTTACTTTCAAGGAAATCTCAAAAAAACTTGTATCAAAAGAAACCGGACAATTTCCTTCAAGAAATAGAATCCATCGAGAACCAATATCAGGATTTCTTCAAAAACTATTTTGACCAATCATCAAGCAATAGAGCTCCTGCGCCAACTTTTGAAAAATTTGAAAAAGCCAGTAACAAATTCCTTTTTTACCGGATGAAAGAGAGTTACCCCTTAATCTATCAGAGGTTAAACCGGGGGCAAAAACCTGACTTGCCTGAGGACTATTATGCGTATCAAGAAAAAGCCCCATTTGATGATGCGGACTTACTTAATATACCAAGTTTCAGAGGCTATGCCAAAACCCGACTGAATGTAAAATCAAGAGAAGCCGGACAAAATAATATTAATCAAAATAAAGGGAAGGCTACGGTTTTAATGAACACGGTAAAAAAGGAATTCGACAATGACACTATAAAAGCTCAAATTTTAGGGGAAGTATTGCTTCAGCAGCTTAAAAGAGGAAGCATGGAAGGGTTAGAAGAAGCCATGGCTTATTACGAAGAGCTACCTTACCGGAAGGCGGTTCATAAAAAACTAAAGAAAAAGCAAGAATCCTTAAAGGCCCTCAAAAAAGGAAAGCCAGCTCCCGGTTTCACATACCCCAATTTGGAAGGGGAGATGGTTTCGCTCAAAGATTTTAAGGGAAGTTATGTTTACATTGATGCGTGGGCTACTTGGTGTGGGCCATGCATTAAGGAAATCCCACAACTTAAAAAACTTCACGACCGGTTTAAGGATGAAAACATAGAATTTGTCAGTATTTCGCTTGACAAAAGCAAAGACAAGCAGAAATGGAAACAAATGGTAAATAATAAAAACTTAAAAGGCCATCAATTATATGCCAAAGGCAAGGCTTTTAAGGCTAAACTAGCACAGGACTACATGATCAATTCTATCCCCAGATTCATTCTCATTGACCCTGAAGGCAAAATTGTGGATGCCAATGCGCCAAGGCCTTCCGGCAATATTGGAGCTAAATTGAACGAACTATTGGGTGGTTAATGCCAAATGAATATAGCCAAGCAACTTTTATAAGTCCGTGCTAGTTCATAGTTTTGTATTATAACCAAAATACATTTAGCCATGAAATATTTAAAAATTACTTGCCTGTTAAGCTTTACAATTTTTATTTCAGGTTTAACAGGTTGTACCCAATCGGGCGAATCCACGGAAAGTAAGGAATCCCATACATCAAAAAGCAAGATCATTTTAGCTGGCAAAATCAAAAATCCGCAAAAAGAAAAAGTGGGCTTTAAGAAAGAACCAAATGGAAAAAAGAAAGCATTTCAACTAAATGATAAGGGAGTCTTTCACGGCGAATACGTAATAAATGAACCTTCTTATCTCCGGTTTACGCATAAAGAATATACCAATTTATTTGCCAAACCTGGCGATAGCATTTACCTAACCATAAACACGAAACAATTTGATGAGACAGCTGAATATTCAGGAGAGCGTTCAAACATCAACAACTACATGGCTGGAAAGATCTTAGTAAAAGATTCTGTCCCATTAATGAATCGGAAGAACATGAAAAAGCTTTATAAAAAAGCTCCTATGAAATTTGTTAATATGGTTGACTCTTTTCATCAAATATTCAAAGGCTATTACCAGCGTCACTTTCAAGATGGCAATGTTTCGAAGACTTTTGCTAACCTTGAAAAACCCAATATTGATTACCGTTTCTACGAGATGAAGCTTAATTACCCCCGTTATCACAAACGTTTAACCAAAAAGGACAGCGTTCAGGTACCCGATCAATTTTATGCTTTCCAATCAAAAACAGCCCTAAATAAACCCGAATTATTAAGGGCCCCTAATTACAGGGGTTACCTCGAAACCTACCTGAATAAAGAAATGAGGAATTTCAAGAAAAATGATACCATGGACAAAGAAAAAAGTATGTCCTGGATAGCCGCTCAGGTTTTGAAAAATGAAATTGACAACAAAGAAGTTCAAGCAGCATTAATGGGAAAATCCCTTTTAAAGCAATTAAAATACAGAGGCCCTGAGAACATTGAGGCAGGCATGAAGTTCTACAACTCTCTGCCCGCTGATTCTGCTACCAAAGCGCAAATTAAATCCTTGAAGAAAGATTGGGCTAAATTAGCAAAGGGTAAAAAGGCCCCTGGTTTTCGTTATCCAAATATCAATGGAGATACAATTAGCCTTCAGGATCTAAGAGGAAATTATGTCTATATCGATGCGTGGGCCACTTGGTGTGGACCCTGTAGAAAGGAAATCCCCCATCTTAAAAAGTTACATGATGAACTAAAAGACCAAAATATCAAATTCGTTAGTATTTCTCTTGACCGTGCTGAAGATAAAAATAAATGGGAGGAAATGGTCAATGAAAAAGGATTGAAAGGTATTCAGTTATTCGCGAATGGCAATGCCTTTGACTCCAAGCTTGCAGAAGATTACATAATCAAAGGGATTCCACGGTTTATCCTGATAGACCAAAACGGAAAAATTATTGACGCTGAGGCGGAAAGGCCTTCCGGGGATATCAAAAAACGCCTTGAATCACTATTGAAAGAAAAAGAGGCTTAATTCGTTTCAACCAATCAGCCTTTTCCTTTCAATAATAGCAAAACATGCATCCAAAGTAGGGGCTATGGTTATACTTTGATGGTAGCTAATCACCGCTATCATCAAAGTTTAATTGCTTAGCGGAGATGCTTTTCTGCCAAAGGGAATCCCCGTTCTTATCAAAAACCGTTATCCGAAATTCCCTTTCATCATTTCCCTTGATAGCAATCCTTGCAAAGTTCTGATCTTTGACCAGTGTATTGTCCACTCGGTAGGGATTATTTTCTTCCTCTCCAATGTTGTCTGGTGCCCCCGAAGTTAAAGGAGAGCAGGTAAAATCATAAATCGGGTACATTCCTTCCTTATCAAGTTTAATCAGCTCAGTAAAATGCCTGTCACCGGAAAGGAAAATAATACCGGAAATTCGATGGGATTTGATGAACCCCAATAGTTCCTGATATGCTGCCGGATAATCCCGGAAAGATTCATAACTATTTAAAGGGTTCAAAAATTGTCCACCCCCAACAATTACCTTAAAAGTAGATTGGGCGCTTAACAACTGGTCCTTTAGCCACTGCATTTGTCGCTCCCCGAAGTAAGGCTTATCACCGTTAGGGCTACCATCCGGATTTCTGGCACCCAACTGATTAGGTGCCCTGTAGTAACGGTCATCCATGAGGAAAAAATCTGCGTCAGACCATTGGAAATGGGAGTACGTACCTGGATTATCGGGCTGCCCATAGGTTTTGTTGGGCCAGTACTTTTTAAAAGTAGATAAAGACGCTTCCTTAAGGTAATAGGAACGGTGTGAATTGTTAGGGCCATAATCGTGATCGTCCCAAATGGCAAAATGGGCGCGACTTGATAAAAGCTCCTGCATTTCCTCAGTTTTCCGCGTATGGTGATAACGCTGCTTTATTCCATAGGGAGAATGCCAGTCAACTTCTCTTAAATACGTATTATCTCCGCCCCAGATCATGAAATCAGAAGATTTGTCGGCCATACTAGTAAAGATCTTATAACTTTTACCATAGGAATCGCCGGGACGGTCATACTTTTCCTGGTTGATGTAAGCGCAAGAGCCAAACAGGAAACTGATGTCGGGAGGCTCTGTTCGCCATTGCCAAAGTTTCTTAGTAGTAAAGGAATAGGTTTCCTTTGGCAATTGCCGACCATCGATTATAACATGGTAATGGTAAGTTGTATTCATTTCAAGCCCGGGAATGGGAACTTTTACAGGATTAAATGGCGATTTTATCGGCTTTTTATAAGCAACCGTTTGGGTATCGGCTTCACCATTTTCTGACACCCAATAATCAATGGCAATTTTGTCTACCGTAGGTTCTGTTTCCAACCAGATCATCACTTCACGATGTTCCACGTAACCCAGCATAGGCCCGGATACCAAAGGGGAGCCAGCATATCCTCGGAAAGCAATCAGCATGAAACCAATAACCAAAACTTTCAAAATTACGTGTCTCATATTTTGCAATTATCTGAAATCTGTAGAAAGTTTAAACCTTACAACACGCCCGTTCCCTGCATCTGCCACATAAACAATTTCCTCGTAGTAAGCAACACCGGCGGGATCACGAAGCTTTCTCGGTCCACTACCGGTACCACCAAATGAGACCTTAATTTGTTTACTCTTGTTAGAACCTGGTGGTGGTTCCACCCCTTCCAAGCCAGTACTAGTGAATTGGTAAAGGGAATCCTTTGCCCTGTCAACCACGAAAATGTATTGGGTGTTATCCCCGGCTATTGTCACATCATATGGCTGATCAAACCTGTTGGGCTCATAAAGAAAACCCCTGGCCTCACTTGTATCATCAGTCTTGAGTTCTCTAAAATTATATGAAACACCGTTCTCAGTGGCATTCCGCTCAATGAATTGTACTTGCAGTGCCCTACTCCTTTTAAGGGATGTAAACACAAAATTACCGCCGGTACTGGGCTGAGAAGTTTGGGGTGGTTTCACAAATGTTGAAATTCCTTCTGGTTCTTCAAAATAATCTGAAAATACACCGCCCTGTGTTTGAATGGGTATTGGTGTTTTAAATTCATCGGATTCGCTGAAAAGTAGAACAGCGTTATCCGGACCACCAAATTGTGCCGTATTATTACTAGGGCCTGTCCTTGTCACATAGTATTCGTGATCAGACAGGATATCCAAATCCTGAAATTGCACCGCTGTATCACTTTGCTCAATGCCACTTTTAAAGTAAAAGGGATGAACAACCCTATTTTTAATTTGCGCTTCATCGAGGCTTAGCCGTTCGCCATTCACTAAATCTAACCGGTAGATCGTACTGAGGGTGTAGGTTTCACCGCTAATGACGGTATCGGTTTCGCCAATAGCCATTAACTCCAGACGGCGATCCTGAGCAATGGCTTTCAAACCAGGTATAGGAAAACTTCCAAGGCGTTCGCCTGAAAGATCGTACTGTACAATCTCATCTTCACCCGCATCAGCTACATAAATCAACTTATCAAATCCCACCAGCACATCAACCGGTTTAACCGGATCATTAATCGCTGGTTGAATAGGAACATATGCAGCGAACTGCTTTTGTCTTACAGGTGTATCCAAAAAATCCTTACTTGTACGAGAACCAAAAAAATCTCCTTCACAACTATTCAAACTAATGATGATCAGTAAAATTGCCATTAACAAAAAGCAGGGGGTATGGAGATAGCGTAAAACCATTTTCATCGCGTTTGATTGCTGATCTTAAAGTTCAGACCCAGGTTGTGCATCATGCCAAAATATTTTCGATTAACGATGCCATAATCAACCTGCAGGGGATGACGTCCAACATGGGTTTTCAAACCAATGCCGGCAGTGGGAAGAGGCTGCTCATCATTTGGCACCTTGTAACCCGTCCTGACAAAAAGCACCTGATTCAAATGGTAATTAACACCCAGGCGAAGGTTTTCTGAATTGTCATTAGGGTGGTTAAGCTGTAAATGACCACGCATAAGTTGGTTACCATTTTCAAAAATCCGCATGGAAACACCCATTTGAAATTGAGTGGGTGTGGGAAATTCGCTTAGGTTATTCTGATTTCCGTTTACCGGAGGCGGAGTCTTATCAAACGGACCATCAATGGTAGAATTGGGACCAAAATTCTTAAGCGCAACAGCAAACCGTATATCCTGCACATCCATTTGATACATGAAGGCGAGGTCAACAACAGCAGTGTTGGCACTGAACTCAGCTAATTGCTCCCTAACGTATTGGACTCGGCTACCTAAACTAAAACGGTCGGAAAGACGCCTTGAAAAACTTAACCCAACGGCCATATTATAAGCAGAGAAGGTTTCACCGGTACCTTTTGGCTGGTAAGCTGTTCGTTTTTTCATTTCACCTGTGCTCAGCATCGTGATCGATCCGCCCCATATACCATTGTTCTCGGTAGGGAAAACTCCTGACAAAAAACTACTATGAACCCCACCCGGTAGTAATTTATCCGAAGCTGCAAAGCTTGTTTGTGTTAGCTCCGTTAAGCCAGCTGGATTCCAATTGGTAGCATAAGGGTCTCCATGCGCAGTTAGCTGAGCCCCACCCATTGCATCAGATTTCGGACTAACCTCCATTTTAAGGAATGATAAGCCTGAAATCCCTGCCCGTTGGCCTCCTAAATCTTTCAAAACCTGAGCATGCGCTGTGGTTATGGAGAAAAAAGCCATCAAAGCACAGCATAGTATTTTCATCAACAGGTTTCTCATGTTATCTGCTATCTGTCATAGCGGGTTTAGTATTTAAATTCTATCCCATATAAAATCTGCCTGGGCGGGCGCCAGCGAGACGGGTCAGTTGGCGGCAGCCCGGTATTTTGAGGGTTATCAAATTCAGGATTACGCACCGTGTAAGGAACGGGATCACCTTCGCGATAGCCTTCACCAGTTACCGGGTTAACAACCTGCGGATTCTGGTTATCAAAAACATTGCGTACTTCAACACTTAGCGCCAGCTTCACTTCGCCTCCTATATCAAAAGCGCGCGATAGTTTCATGTCTGCTTTAAACCAATTACTACCTATCTCACTGAATTGTTTTTCACGAACCGGTTCATATATAGGGCGGCCTATATCGTCTACACCATTCTTTTGATGGGGTGTATAGCGATAACCTGATTTATACAAGGTGAAAAGGAATAAACGGAAATTCTTCATACTAACGCCAAATAAACGGTCATTTTTTTCAGGCGTAAGGGTGATAGAAGCCTTCAGCTCAAAAGGGCGGTCCCAAGCCAGGAATTGTTCTTCTGATGGTCTGATCGCTCCCGTATTTTCTATTTGCAACTTGGATTCACGAGCTGAGTTGGATTTGCCGGTTGCTACCTGGTAGGACCCATTGATACGGCCCCTGAACCAATCCCCAATACGTTTTTGCAAGCCTACCTCAACACCACGAATCCTTGCGTAATCCTGGTTCACAAAAAAGCTACGATTAACAAAGCGGCCTGTCTGATCCCGTATGGTAATATTCCGGTTGACAATATAATCGTACTTATCATTGTAAAAAGCAGAAATGGTCAAAGCAAAATCCCTTGTTATGCGGGATTTCAGCCCCAGCTCGTAGGATACTGAAGTCTCAGGATCCAAATCAGGGTTACCTAAATTAGCCAGGAAAGATCTATCCTGAAAATCCGGGTTTAAGCCTGAGTAGACAAAGCGTGGGTGAGGCAATTTCATGGAGTGATTGTAGTTAAAATACAATACATTGTTTTCTGTCACCGGGAAAGATACACGTAATCGCGGTAAAAAACGGCCCTTGAAATTCCGGTCAAAAACCTTTGTTGTTTTTTGCCTATACTCGTAGCGAATGGTATCCAGAATAGGCGCCTCAGGGTTATTAATAGCATCATCTACTAAATTGCCGGGCGCCCAATAGTTAAACCTAAAACCCATATTCGCTACGATGCCTTTGTACCGGATTTTATCTTCAAAGAAAATACCCCCTGAAGCAGCCCTTGTATTCCAAACATCACTAGATTGGCCTAAGCGAGTGGAAGGTGTGGTTCGATCTTCGCTAATCTTTATAGGGGCACCGACCCATGGTCTCTGCACATCGATCCATTGAAATTCTTTTTCCTTATGCTCCATTCCAAATGTAAAGTAATGAGCGCTATTGTTCGGGGTAAAATTAATTGTGGCTTTTCCAGAATATTGGGCTACATAGTGATCATGCCAAGTACCGGCTATTCCTCCATTGTTATAAAGGCCCGGACCAGGATTAACAAACTTTACCGTATCACTGGGATTAAAAACAGTTACCGGGTCAGAAACGATAGAGCGGGGATCATTGATTTCATCAACTGTTTCCTGCCTGAAAGGACGGCCGTTAGCATCCGCCCTGAGGTTGGTAAACAAGCGACCGGCATTGAGTTTCAGGAACCATTGGTCGCTTAGCTGTTGATCAAAATTTAAAGCTGTAAGGTTTGACTTATGCGTGAAAGTGGTAGCATTATCCATATTAAGGCTGAATGGGTACTGAAAACCCGGGGTCAGGATTTGATCAAATCCTATGATCCGCAGAGTATTGGTATTCTGATTCACTTTAAGACTATGTTGGTTTAAAAGGGTAATTTTAGTCCCATCTACCGGTTCATAGGCTAATTTAATGGTATGGTTGAAATTATTATCCTGCCGGGGTGCCCATTGAGTTGGGTCATCTGTTAAGGAGCTTTTTAGCTGATCAGCTTTGGGGCCAAAGTAATTATCGGATAGCTGGGCCTTAAAGCTTGTAAATAAGGTTAACTTCCTGTTCGTAAAGGGAATGGGCGTCCCAAGGCTAAAGCTTACGTTATCTGTATTCCAGCTCGTAGGATTGTTTTGTTTGTTAAAACCTAAGTTATCTCGTTGCCATGAAGCAGCAATTTCAAGGGAATCCCCACCTTCCCGTACCTCAGCATTGATCAAACCAGAAGTAGTATTCCCGTACTCCGCCCCAAGCCCGCTGGTAACAATATCCAGGCTTTTGAGTGATTGCGATGATACATCCAGACCAAAACCTGTACCGGCTAAAGGATCTTGCGCATCCACACCATCCACAATATACTGATTTTCATAAACCCGCCCTCCTCGTAGGTGGAGACCATCCATGGATTTCGAAACACCTTCCTGCATGGCTACCACATCCTTTAGTTCCTGGGCATTGGTGTTTTCTATCTGAGCTTGATTCATATTGGTACTGGATTGCCCGGATTCCAGTTTGACAAGCTCCCTTTTACCGGATACTTCCACAATGTCAAGGTTCATAGAACCTTCGCTTAGTTTTACCGTGACGTTGGTCGTGGAATCTGCTGCTATACTAACATTGTTAAGCTTCTTATCCTTATAACCAATGTACTTGATTTTAAGTGAATACCCACCGGCTTTAACCCCTGCAATGGAGAAGCGACCATCATCATCGGAAACACCCCCTTCATAAGTACCTACTACTATGACATCGGCACCTTTAAGCGGCTCACCATTGCTTTTATCCAAAACCCGGCCTTCCAGCTTACCTGTACCCTTTTGCGCGATAGCCGGTATACACAGAGCCACAAGCGACAAGGAAATCGCTGCAAATTTTAGCTTTGTATGGAGGTTACCAGTCAAAGGCATCATTCAAAACATGTTCAAAGAATTGTTCCAGATTCGCTTTACGCTTATTCATAACTTCCAGGGGTACTGAGCTAAAAACCTGGTTAACATTGCCCCCCTTGGATGTGCTTGCAACTACAGTATTAGGACCCTCCCATCCCTGAAGCTTGGCTAATTGGGCTTTGTAAAGCACTTTAGCGCTTTGCTTCGGGTAAAAAGGATCTACGGCTACCAGGAAATCGCTTGACTGAAGGGTATCATAGTTATCAGCAGAAGGAGTTGGTTCCAATAGACTGTCTGGTGGAATTCTGGCCTGACCATCTGAGTTGACAGGGCGATCCATTGGTGAATAGCTAAATATATTGGAATTAGCACGTAAATCATTAGGGAATTCCGTTGATATGAGCAGTTTCCCATCTTTGTTCAGGAACTGCTGGAAAGCGGAACCTGCGGCTTCGAGAAAAAGGTCACCTTCCACTTTACTATCATCGGTGTAAAGGAAAACTTTGTCATACAATTCAATCCGGAACCTGAAAACTGAATTCCAGAATTGAGGGGGATTAAAGTTATTATTGCCGTAATAGTTGATAAAATCAAAATTGCCGTAAACATTCCTTATTTTGGGCTTGAAAACATTACCCGTCTGAGGGGAAGAAGATGTGGCTCCCAAAACTAGCAAATCACTGGTTTTAGGCTTCACATAAAATTCGGTGGTATCGATGCCACTCCCTGAGCCAGCAATATCTTTTGCTTTTATATAAAATCGGTTTTTGGCACCTAAAACCAACCCTTGAATAGGCTTTTCCAGTTTTTCCGGCTGGATTCCCTTATAAACCGTACTTTCTAATTCCCTGGCAGTTTGCCCCGGGTTTTTTGGTACCAATGTGGTAAAGCGGGTTGACGGATCGACCAAAAACCAGCGTCCATCATTGACTTTCAATAAAATACTATCAATAGTGCCCCCCCCATCCGGATCAGTGGCAATCCATGAAACAGGGAAAACGGTATAGGCCGTATCGTCAGGCATTTCATTTACCTTGAACCTTGCTTCAGGAGGCCTGTTTTTTATTGGAATCGTTAGCTTAGCCGGATCAGGATCTTTATGGCCCTCATTATCAACGGCACGAACAAAAAATTCAATATTTTGCTGTTTGGAACCTTCTTTGATCCGGAAATTAAAAGTGCTATCCGTTTTTTGGGTAAAGAACCACTCATTAGCGTCAAAGGAAAGTTCATAACCTTTAACAAAACCATCTTTGTCAGTACCTGACCATTTAAGTTCAACAGTACTAGGCAAGCGATTTTCGCCTTCCCTGTCAATCGCGTGAAGGCTAATTTTTGAATCAGGCGGTTGGTTTTTTTTAGGATCCTGGTCTTTATTGCACCCTAATATCAAAAGGCAAAGAGACAAAAAAACCACGGATGTTATTTTAGCAACCCGCCCTTGATCCAATAATGTCGTACTTTTTAAGTCAACCTGCCCCAAAATCACCCCTTGATAAAAGATTTACGAATGTTGATCAACAGTCTTCTATTCACTGCAATAAAAGACCACTCATGGTAAAATACTGCTGCTCAAAAGCCTCATATAAAGCATGAAAGGGTAGCTTAACGCTACCCTCATTAACCTTATTCAACCATTATGCGCCTCTGATAGGTCTTGCCACTTTCCTGATCCCTTAATCGAATCACGTAAACTCCGGCATCAGCTTCTTGTAAATTTAAATGACTGGTCTTTGTATTTGCAGGCATTGCTTCGTGGTGAACTACGTTTCCGGTCATATCTATTACAGAGATAGTCATGGACCCGTCCAGTTGATTTTTATTAACTTGAATGGTCACTTTCCCTTCAGTTGGATTAGGGAATACATTGAGATCTGTTTCTTTCTCCAATATTACTTTTGAACTAGTATCCTGGTTATCATCATCTTCTCTAACACTATCACTGTAGTTATAAAAATCTTTATTACTGCGGGGAAGGGCTTTGTAATTGCTAAAACTGTAAACCAAAATGCCCTTTAGGCTATCCATTGAATTGCCCTTAGCAACAGGTTTAGATTTGACATTAAGCTGACCAGCCGAATTAGCCCATTGCTCACTGTTGATATACGAGACATTATTGGAAGAGAAAACATTACTGGTGTTCCTTCCCGCCAAAATCCGCGTACCAGTGTTAGGATCAAACGTATCTACCCCAACCCGGTATTCACCAAAATTATCAGGTGCATCAGGGTTTGTATCTACCACGTAGAGTTTACTGGTGTCAGAAGTCAAATTAACAAGCATGCCCTCATAAGGCTCATTGTCCATACCTGCCTGGCCTGAGGAGAAGTTAGCCGGATGCACATCAGGAGCATTCACCTGAGTTTCCCCCATCCTTTTATTGACTTTAAAATTAGTAAGGACGGTCATACCGAAATTTTCCTCCACCTCACCAGTCACTTCAATCTGTTCACCAGCATCAAGGGTAGAATCTAACTGATTAATCTTATTGGTAAGCTGAACGCCCGCATATTCCGATTGATTAGGCTCCTGGATAAAAATGGCATTCAAATTATTCTTTTTACCATCATTAGTAGCAGTAACAACCCCTTCAACAGTAATTTCCTTTCCTTGATAAACTGAGGCATCACTAAAGAAAGGAGCATCAATAAACGGGGTAAACTGAATGTCATAGATACTAAGTGGGTTGTCTTTGATCTTGTAAACCTCAGGTTGGCTATTATTCGGGACATCAGGAATTGTGTTCTCCAGCCCCTGGTTATCTTTTGCCTGGACGTAAAATTTAACCCATGTAATATTATTTTGACCTGGTATGGTCCCTTCATAAGTATCTCCTGAAGTATTCGTCATGGAAACCTTTGTGTAGTTATTGGCATTGATACCGGCCGCATAAAACAGGGAGGCTTCCTGAACACCATTGACATCGGTAATGGTAGCACTAACAGTGGCTTGCTCATTGTTATCGGGAACTAAGGGATTAACGCTGATGTCGGAGATGGTTGGCGGGGCGGCACCATAGTTGTAATGGGATGAATCAAATGGATTAAGCTCATATCCCCTTGAACTGGCACCCGGGCAGTCGTTCAATGCATGCGTGATCACACCCTTGATGGAGTCGATTGATGTTCCAACACTGGGTGGTTGGAAATTCCCGGCTGTATCATTTTGAGGAGTTCTTTGGGCTAGGAATTGATCGGAAACATTCATGCGGCCGCCATTTGGTCCTTTTATATCAAAACTGTACCGATCACCCGTAAAATTCTGAACGCTTACCACCGTGGCATTCTTAATCGTCACAAAAGAGCCTTCCCATTTCTCGCCAGTGGTTAACTTATTTTTGCGGTTCTGGTCATTAAGCACATCCACGGTGAGGTCCTTATTTTGAACCGGCTGGCCTTGCCCTATTAAATGAACGCTTTGCACATTGTTTCCTGTTAAAGGAATAATTTCCGTTTCTCCGTCAAATTCCGTTATCTCACCGGTTATCATTACCGAATCACCAGCTACTAAATTTTGAATATCCACTGGTGACGTGGGGTCCGAAAAACCAAAAATATCAATGCCGGACCAGGGACCTTTACCCTGCTGAACCCAAATATTGCGAGACTCAGCTCCCTGGATACGAGACAAATCACCATCCATTACAACAGTAGCCTTTATCACTACCGTGTCACCAGCCATTTTAGACTCTTCTTCACAATTGGCTAAATCACCTTGCGGGACTTTCTGGATTTTCTCAATAGATACGGTGTCATAGGATTGGGCAAAAATCCCGGAAATACTTACCAATACCATGACTAAAAAACTGGCTAAACGTTTCATAATGCTTTCTTTCATTTAATGCTTATCAAAATTTATAAACCCTTACTTAATAACAACGAACTTACTTTGATAACTTTCCCCGGTTTCCAGATCCTCAACTGAAAAAAGGTAGATACCCCTTGCAATGATTTGGTTAGCACTTGATAAAAGGTCCCAAGCATGCTCACCCCCTGAAAATTCAGTTTTATCCGGTTTGGAAAAACTTTTATACCATTTGATATCCTTGCCTTCATAATCCTGGGCATGCTTAAACTCATCAATCTTATCGCCTGCCGGATTGTATATGCGTACAATACACCTCTTTGGTAAATTCGCAAAAATAATTTTCCGGTCTTCTTCAAAGCTGCTCTGCCCACGCCATTGGGCTGAAGCATAATAGGGATTGGGATAAACAAAGGGCTCATCTTCTTCCATGTTCTCGGTAGGGCGGGTTCCCGGAAAAACGTGTTTCGCATTGGCTACCTTACTGGATTCAAGGGATCGAAGGTCATTCTCCTCATCCCCTCTATCAAAAGCCGTTACAGTAACCACATGTTGCCAGCCACTCTGAATATTATCAATCGTATACCGGTAATCATATTGAATCGTATCGTTAGGGAAAGTTTTGGGTTCTTCAAGCTTAATAGGGTTAAAGCCTGTATTGAAAAAAACTTCATTGCCCTTCTTGTCAAATTCAGCAACGGGATCTAATGCCTCCTGGGCATTGATATCGGATGATAAATCATAGCCAAACTGAGATTTGTATATGCGGTAACCTTCAAAATCTTTTTCCTGGGAAATAGGGTCAATCGTTTCTTCAGCATTATCAGACCAGTAAATTTCAATTTTACCCTCTTTAGCCTCGTAACGCGTATTGGGAATATCTGGTGGGGTTGGTAGAATATAGCGATCTATTTCGCCATTGTTGTTCAAATCTTCTTTTTCTTCTAATTGACCGTTAAAATTTCGATCTTCTCCATTGTAGGAACGTTGAGCCCAGGAGGCATTTTGGCGGAGCTTTGCCCTTTGAGCTCCTGTATTGGCACTAACAGGGTCACTTGTTTCGGCCATTTTACCACAAACAATGGCAAAAGCGACCGTCACGCTTTCTCCAGGTTTAAGATCACCAAGCGAACCGACCGATAACATGTTAGACCGGTTGCTCGGTTGCTCTATCTCAGCTTTTACTTCAGACCATTCAAGGCTGGCATTGTTATTTAAACCCCTGGTCATTTTGCGGTACCTGGCTTGATCAGAGCCGGGAGAAAAATAAATAGGGTCTGAAGAATTTTGGAACTGCCAGGTTTGGAAATGGGCTTTCATATTATCGGTAATGTCCGGGTGAAGGAATTCATCACCCCGTTCAGCACCTAAAAACTTCAGCCCGATATAGCTCTTGGTGTAAGCCGTATCACCTGATGCATCAAATTCGTAGGCCATTTGAAGGGAATCAATGTAACCATTACCGCCTTTGTTGTAAAATGGGGAACCACCTGGTGGCGTGATATTCACATTCCGCACAACGCCATCCATCCAGTAACCGGTGTGTAGGCTATCCAAAACCTGGTCTCCGGTGTTTTTAATCTCAAAATTCAGGATGACAAAGAAATTGGCGAAATTGAAATTCCAGTTGTATGTTTCATAGTTTACGGTTATCCCTAAAGGATCTTCATGATCAGATATCCTTATTTCTGTGCCAGGAACACGCCTATTGGCATCAGTAAACCGGGCAACAAAATCCTCATGAGAAACAGCTTTTGGGCTATAATTCGGGTTATCAACTAAGCTTGACCGTTCCACCAAACCCGAACCCGGTTCGGCTGAAAATTCAAAACCTGACTTACCAGTTGAGTAGCCTGAGGGATCATCAACTGCCCCGGTACTAACATCCGATTGCCCTTCAACAATAGCGCCCACCCAAAGTCCGCCATCAAAAAGGTGCTCAATGCCCGAACCTTTAGGATATTCACAGGAGGGGAAACCCTGAACCTGGTAACTACCACTGAATCCATTACCGATCATACCAAGGTTATTGATAGTCATAGCAAGGTTAGAGGCAGATGTCACCTTTTCCTCAAAGGAATTTTGCGCATTTGTTGAGCTAAAAAAGCAGGTTAAAAAAGCTGTGATAAGCAGTAAACGGTACAAATGACTTCTATTTTAAAAGGCAAAAATCGTCATAGGATTACCCATTCCAATCCAACCCTTATTATCTTTTTATTAACTTATGCCTCGCCCGATCTCCGTTGGGTTTTGTTATAGTTAAGAAATAAATACCAGGTTTTAATCCGTTTGTTTCTACAGTGGTAGCATTGCCTTCTTTTTCCTGATCAAGGATCCTTTCTCCTGTGACACTTCTTAATTCTAAGTGGTAAGAAGACGTAGTGGTGCCTTCCCAATTAATTTCTAAAGTATTATTGAAGGGATTCGGTTTTACAAGGCTTTTCAATGATGCAGAAGTCGATTGTTCAAAGGAAGAAGAGGAAGGTTGATCAACTACCAGATTTAAGGTAACAGGCAAGTGATCGGACATCTTTTTCAGGGCATTGGCTAACGATGCAGAAACCGCTTGGTTGGAAGGGGAGGTAATAGATTGGTTAAATCGGTTACCATCCTGTCCAATGGTTTCATAGGAACCCTTTTCATAATAGAGGGGTGCTTTATCATTCATAGAAGGCTTATCAAGTAAGATAAAGTCAAAGCGATCATCCATACCGCCTGGTACACCACAATCACCAATATCACTATCCCGGGTCGATTGGGTGTGGTAGTCACTAAAGTTGGAATTTTTTCGCCATGAGCCCGGCTTTTCCAACGGATCCCCGAAATTAACAGGGGCATTTGACCCGGGGCTTATTAGGTTTTGGTAAGCCGGATCATTGCTGCTACTAATATTGAAGTCACCGGTGGCTATGTGATAACCCCCATAGTCTTTTTCTGCCAGGTGATCCATCATATTTTGGGTCATGGCATCCCTTGTAGACTTGTCACTTTGATCATCGCCGGCTTTTAGATGCATGGTGCTGGTATTTAAGAAAACGGTATCAACAGATCCGTCAGCAAGATCCGGGTTTTTGTAAAAAAGCCGGTAGTGATTGATATCCCTCAATTGGGTGTTGGATACGGTTTGACTTGCCAGCCCCAGTTTTTCACTGTTGTAGAAAAGCATGTTAACAATATTGCTGATGCCATTCTTATTGGTGAATTCAGCTTTTTTATATGCATCAGAGCTCACGCGGTTTAGCACCTTATTCTGAATACGCCCCGCGTAGGTTTTATCAGCAGCTAATTCATTTACAGTAAGAATATCCGGCCTATATTGCTTAAAAATTTCCCGGAAATGCTTATTTTCATTGTCTTTACTACAATTAGGGTCTCCATATTTGAGAATGTTATAGTGCATAACTTTGAGGGTATCCTGCCCCTTGGATGGCAATGAGGTGAGTAATATCAAGATAAAAACTGTAAAAAATTGGGGTAATTTTTTTTCCATATGTTTTGGTTAAGATTAAGGCAGCAAATTTACAAAAGGGTATTCCCATTTTTTTAGTTGCAAGCCAATAAATTATTAACATAATGTTAATACGCCCTAAGGCCCAATGATGCTACGATTAACGATTATATGCCTATTTCAAGCCTTTGAAAACATGCCTGAAAGTTTAATATTTGCTTAACATTTTCACCATTTAAAAAGCCTAATTTTGTCTTGTTTCCTGTTTGAAAACCAACTATTAAGAGATTTAACAACCCTTTTAAAAACTTTAGTAGGAGTTCTAATTTTGGTTTGGTTATCATGTATCCAAGCAAAAGGACAAGAAAAAGCCAATGATTTCAGGGTTTACTGGGACAATGGTTTGGAAATGGCCACCAAAAATGATGAAGTGACCTTATCAATGGGGGGGAGAATTCAGCAAGACTGGGCATATATCAATAGAAACAGGGAATTAGCCAATAGCTTTGGAGAAGATGACAGGTATGCTACAGGTTTTCGAAGACTGCGTTTATTCCAGGAAGGATCTGTTGGCAAAAACTTTAATTACAAGTTGCAATTGGATTTTGCCGGGGGAAGTGCTGCTGTCAAAGATGTTTTTATCCATCTTTCAGAGATCCCGGTTGTTGGTAACGTTCGGGTAGGTCATCAAAAAGAGTTTTTTAGTATGGAACAAATTGCCAGCAGTAATGATGTGGTATTCATGGAGCGCTCGCTGGGTGATTTGTTCATACCAACCCGAAATCCCGGGTTAACTATTTTTGATCATTACCATGGGGGCCGTTTAACATGGGGAGCTGGCATTCACAGGGAAGCTGATGGTTTTGGCATCCCCAAGCAAACGGAACAGGGCAATTTCCTATTAACAGGACGGATTGCTGGTATACCCTGGCAGCAAGATGATACCCATTTACTAGCAATTGGTTCCGCTATTTCAAGAAGAGACCCGGATAACAACCTGGTAAATTTTCAAACTAAGCCTGAAAGTAGCTTAGCGGAACCTTATGTTAATAGCGGCACCATTCGCAATGTATCGAAGAACCTGGTCAGTAATCATAGTTTAACAACCGTTTACGGGCCGTTATCGATTCAGGGTGAGTACATGGCTGCACGCCCTTTCAGTTCAATTAGCAATACCAATATGTTGTTCAGGGGATATTATGGCCAGGTTAGTTTTTTCCTTACAGGGGATTCCCGGAATTATAACCCGCAAGATGGAAGTTTTGATGGTACCATTCCGGATAATGATTTCAATCTTAGCAAAGAACAAGGGACAGGTGCTATAGAAATAGCGCTGCGTTATTCAACCCTGGATTTGGATGACCAATTCAATAATGGTGAAGAAATAACCGATATAACGGCTGGCATGAACTGGTATTTGAACCCAAACAGTCGTATTATGCTTAATTACGTTCTGGCTGACCCTAAGGGCCCCCGCAAAAGCGATATTTTTCAAACCAGATTTCAAGTAACTTTTTAAATAAAAACCTAAAGTTAAAACTTTTATGAAAAAGGTGATCCCATTACTAATGATTGGTTTCATTACGGCAAGCTGCGGCGGAAATCAGCAAGACAGCAACAATGATAGCGACAAAAACAATGACGCTACCAAAATTACAGGAGCTGGAGCAACCTTCCCCTATCCCCTTTACGACAAAATGATGAGAGAATACAGAAAGGAAAGTAATTTAAAAATCAATTATCAGTCTATCGGTTCCGGAGGTGGCGTCCGCCAGATAAAAAATAAAACCGTAGATTTTGGTGCTTCTGATGCCTTTTTGGATGAAAAAGAAATGGCTTCAATAGGTGATGAAATTGTTCATGTTCCAACTTGTCTGGGTTCCGTAGTCATGGCTTATAACTTGAAAGGAGTAGATAATTTAAAGCTAACTTCGGATGTTATAGCAGGTATTGCCATGGGTAAGATCAAGCAGTGGGATAATGAGAAAATTCAAGCTTTAAACCCGGATAAAGATCTGCCGGACCAATCGATCGTTTTTGTCTACCGTTCTGATGGTTCCGGTACGACCTTCGTTTTTACAGATTACCTATACAAAACGAATAAAGCCTGGAAAGAAAAAGTAGGCCGCGGAAAATCTGTTCAGTGGCCGACCGGTATAGGAGGCAAAGGTAATGAAGGGGTATCAGGATACGTTCAGCAACAGCAAGGCCGGGTTGGCTATGTTGAATTATCCTATGCCAAAGAAAATGATGCCCTGAAAATTGCCAAGGTTAAAAACCAAGCAGGTAATTTTATTAAACCTACTGTAGAGACGACTTCCAATGCCGCCAAAATGGACATCCCGGATGATACTCGTATTACGGTTACCAATTCCGAAGCAGAAAACGCTTATCCCATTGCCAGCTTCACCTGGTTGCTGCTTTACAAAGAACAGTCTTACAATAACCGGAGTAAAGCCAAAGTAAAAAAGATGCTGGATTTAATGTGGTGGATGATTCACGATGGACAGCATTACGCTGAACCGCTTCACTATGCTCCTTTGGCGGAGCCCGCTGTTAAAAAGGCAGAAGAACAATTGAAATCTATCACTTTTGAAGGTGAGCCCATTCTAAATGAACAACGCTAAATCCTCATCAAGTGAAGTTTTTAAATTAAAAATTTTGTAAAGGATGAGCGAACCGGAAAAGCACAGCAAGCCGGCATATGATAGTGCTCAAAATTCCTCTGCTATAAAATGGTTAAACTTTAATGAAAAGCTTTTCCGGTTTTTACTGAATTTTTTCGCCTGGTTTGCAGTAGCTTTATTAGTAGGTATATTCATTACCTTAATTGTTCATTCGCTCCCTTCCATTGAAAAAATGGGGCTGGAGTTCCTTTACAGTAGTAAATGGAATCCCGTTGTTGATCATTTCGGGGTTGTTCCTTTTTTAGTAGGAACGTTACTCACTTCATTTTTGGCTTTAGTAATTTCATTGCCTTTCTCCTTAGCCATTGCTATTTTTTTAGGGGAATACTACCGAAAGGGCCTGTTATCGAACATTATGAGAAACCTAATAGAGCTTTTGGCTGCTATTCCATCCGTCATTTTTGGTTTTTGGGCCTTAGTAATCCTGGTTCCTATTGTAGAACAAATACAAGTGGCCGCGGGGGCTACACCGTATGGCGTTTCCATTCTAACAGCTTCCGTTATTCTTGCCATAATGATCATTCCGTATTCTGCCAGTATTGCCCGCGAAGTGATCAACATGACACCCAAGGATCTGAAAGAAGCTGCCTATTCACTGGGCGCTACGCGGTTTGAAGTTATAAAAAATACCATTGTTCCTTACGCCAAATCTGGTATTGTAGCGGGAATCCTTTTATCATTGGGAAGGGCTTTAGGAGAAACCATGGCTGTTACCATGGTCATTGGTAATACCAACAAAATTCCGGGAAGTATTTTTGAGCCTGGTAATACGATGGCCAGTGTAATAGCTAATGAGTTTACGGAGGCTACCGGGGATATCTACTTGTCAGCCCTTGTGGAAATAGGATTATTACTATTTGTGGTGACCACTATTATCAATATTGTAGGTAAATTTGTCATTAATAAGTTAAAGTTTTAAAGGGCGGTTAGCAGGATGAACAATGTAAATTTACGCATTTGGAAAGATCGCATTTTTCAGGTAGTTATGGGCTTACTGGCGTTAATCTCAGCCCTGCCCTTAATTTTCATTATTTATTATGTCACAAGTAAGGGGATTGCTGTTATTGATTGGAGTTTCCTGGTTAATGTCCCTAAATCTGCCGGAGATGAAGGTGGAGGGATTGCCAATGCGATTGTAGGGACTTTGATGCTGATAGGCATAGCTACCCTTATAGCTTTACCCATTTCGATTTTAATCGGTATCTTCCTGGCGGAAGATCGAAAAAATAGATTATCGTATTGGGTTCGCCTTTGTGTTGAAATCCTTCAAGGAACCCCTTCCATCGTTATTGGTATCATTGCTTATTTGTGGGTAGTAAAGCCAATGGGTAGCTTTTCAGCTTTTTCCGGGGGCTTAGCCTTAGCTATTATGATGATTCCTTTCATAGCGCGTTCTACGGAAGAAACCCTTCTCTTAATCCCAAAATCTTACCGTGAAGCTTCGCTGGCTTTAGGTGTGCCGTATTACAAAACGATTTTGCGAGTTATTCTGCCTTCAGGGGCTGGCGGTCTCATAACGGGGATTATGATTAGTTTATCCCGTATTGCCGGTGAAACGGCTCCCTTGTTATTTACAGCTTTCGGTAGCCCCTTTCTGAGCACTGACCTTAAAGAACCGGTCAGTGGGCTACCCCTTTTGATTTTCAAATATGCGAAGAGTCCGTACGCTTCATGGCAAGAAATGGCCTGGGGTGCTTCTTTTATCTTAATCCTGATGATTTTGATCTTAAATTTGTCAGCTAAACTGATCGTTAAACGATGGGAAATACAGTATTAACTTCAAAAGATTTTTGTGCTTATTTCGGGGAAACCCGGGTTTTACACCATATTAACCTCGAGGTACCTGAAAAAACCGTAATGGCGATTATGGGGCCGTCCGGTTGTGGTAAAACAACTTATATCCGTTGCATTAATCGCCTCCATGAGCTCACTCCGGGTGCTACTACCAAGGGTTCCATGCACCTTTACTCGGAGAATATATACAAGCTTAATCCCATTATGCTGCGTAAGAAGATTGGTATGGTCTTTCAAAGACCTAACCCATTTCCGACAATGAATATCTTCGATAATGTTATTTCGGGTTACAAGTTAAACGGAATCAAAAAATCCAAACGCGAGAAAGAGGAAATTGTAGAAGAATCATTGAAAAAGGCTGCATTATGGAAAGAAGTGAAGGATAAAGTGACCCATAAACCTACGAATTTATCAGGGGGACAACAACAACGCCTTTGTCTCGCCAGAGCAATTGCTATGAAACCAGAAATTCTTTTGCTGGATGAGCCCACATCCGACCTTGATCCTATTTCCACCTCCGAAATTGAAGATCTCATTTACAGCCTGAAAAGTAATTATACCATTCTTATGGTAACTCACAACATGAACCAAGCCTCCCGGATTAGTGATTTAACCACTTTTTTTTACATGGGAAAACTGATAGAAACAGGGGAAACCAAAAAGATTTTCACCAATCCTCAGGAAAAGGAAACCCAAAACTATATCACCGGCAGATTTGGTTAAATAATAACACCAAGCCAGGTTAATTTCATAGCCATAAAAATTACACAAATTTTACCTCTAATCTTTTGGAAAAGCTATAAATAGGATTTAATTTTATCAATGATTGCCTAATTAAGGTATTTGCGCTATAATATCCGAAAAACAGCCCCATGTCACATTTATCCGAAGAGCTACACTACTTAAAAGAGGACCTTTCATCAATGATTGAACTGGTAAAAAGCCAGTTTAGCAAAGGTCGTGAAGCCTTAATGAAGTGTGACGTTGATTTGGCCAATGAAGTCCTGTCCAATGAGAAACGGGTTAATGCTTCAGAGTTAAAAATTGATAAAGATTGTGAAAAATTATTAGCACTTTACAATCCTGTTGCCGTAGATCTCAGGTTCATTTTAGCGACTTATAAAATGAATGCGGAACTGGAAAGAATCGGAGATAATGCCCAAAGCATTGCCCAGTTTATCAAAGAAATACCATCGGGATTCAGTGAAAAAATGGTGGAAGATTACCAATTATTGCTAATGTATGATACGGCGCTATCGATGTTTGACGATTCAATGGAAGCTTTTGGAAATATTGATACCAAACTGGCAAGAAAGGTCTTTCAAAAGGATGATTTACTGGATGAAATTAACCGTAAATCCAATGAGCTAACGCTTCAGCGAATTAAAGAAGATCCGGAGCACGAGTGGCATTACCTTACACTACTTTCGATCATCCGAAAATTAGAAAGGGTTGGGGATCAGACTACCAATATGGCTGAAGAGATTATTTTCTACATTGAGGCTAAAGTGCTTAAACACAAGTCCAAGTAAAGTCTTTGGGGTACCCCAAATAAACTTTACGGAACTTTTTGCAGGGACTAAAGAATGTCTTCTGCTTCAGAAGGGCTGTTAACCTCGGTTAATTGTTCAAGAAGGCCATTTTCCATATTGAATACCCACCCAAGAATGGTTGGGCCTTCCTCACTATTCCAGGAATTTTGATAAATGTCAGTTGATGCGATGTTTTTAACCTGCCTTTTTACATTTATCTCAACCAACTTATCAGCTTTGACCTTTTTGTCTGTGATCTCATTGAGTTCAGTTGCGTTATCCTCATGGACATTGCGAATGTTCTTTAGCCAATCATCTATCAACCCTAAGTTTTGGTTTTCGATAGAGGCTTTAACACCCCCACAACCGTAGTGTCCGCATACAATAATGTACGGAACCCTTAAAAATTCTACAGCATATTGTAGCGAACTCATAACACTGATATCGGAGTGAAGTACTAAATTAGCAATATTCCGATGAGTAAATATTTCATTCGGTTCGGTTTGGGTTATTTGAGAAACGGGTACTCGGCTATCTGAGCAACCCACCCAGAAAAACCGGGGCTCTTGGCCTTCAGCCAATCTTTTAAAATAATCCGGTTCTGGCCGCGACATGTCAGCAGCCCAAGCCTTATTTTTCAATAGTAATCTGTTCGGCATTTTCTTTTTGTTTTGATATTTGACTACCTTTATTAAATAGTTGATTCAATGCAGATCTCATCCTTTTAATCTCAAGATGAATATTCTTGTGTTCGGCTGTAATTTTAAAATCTTCTATCATTTCATAAATGTCTGAATCAATGTATTCAGCATTCTTGCCATCAATCAAGACATAGGAATTATCCGGAATACTTTTGAGTACGTTTAATAACTCATTTTTATTAAGGAAAGAAACATCCTTCTTAAAAAGAATAAGGAAATGATTACCACGTTTAGAAAATTTAATAGCAGAATGGAAGTTGGTCTTAACAACAAAAAATATCCCAATAGCCAGACCAATGGCAATACCCGTTAAAAGATCGGTAAAGAAAATAGCAATGGCAGTAACCGCAAAAGGCAAAAATTGATCCACCCCTTTAGTCCAGTATTCCATGTAAAGAGCGGGGTTAGTTAGGTTATACCCTACCATAATCAGGATGGCCGCCAAGGATGCCAGGGGGATCATGTTAAGGATATTCGGGATTAATAAAACCGTAAGCAACAGGAATATTCCATGCAAAATGGCACTTTTCTTAGTTTGCGCACCAAAACTTAAGTTGGTCGAACTCCTAACGATGACCGATGTGATGGGTAGCCCGCCAATTAAACCCGATAACAGGTTACCAGCTCCTTGAGCCTTCAGTTCACGGTTAGGAGGGGAAATTCGTCTGTTGGGGTCAATCTTGTCAATGGCATCAATACACAAAAGGGTTTCCAGACTTGCCACAATGGCAATGGTTAAAGCAATAACATAAGTATCAACATTGGCTAAAGCAGCAAAATCAGGGAACCTCAAAAGATCAGAGATTTCACCCCAATTATTGGCAACGGGTAAAGTAACCAAATGAGAATCGGTAATGGCCAAAGAAGGAAAAAAATTATCAAAGCCCAATTTAACCAGGATTCCCACAATAACGACCACTAAGGGTGCCGGGACAGTTTTAAAGAACGTTTGCTTTTGCAATGCTGGAATTCTCCAGGTTAAAAGAATAGCGAACGATATTATTCCAATTACCAGAGCACCGGGAACCAAATAGTTAAACATTTGAACGAGGGCTGACAAGGTATTTTCACCCCCTTCCTGGAAAAAACTTAAATCTCCCTCCCAGTCTGCATCATAGCCAACCGCATGGGGAATCTGTTTAAAAATAATTATAAGGCCAATACCTGCCAACATCCCTTTTATTACGGGGGAAGGGAAAAAGGCTGTAATAGAGCCTGCTCTTACAAAACCGAGAATTACTTGAACAACGCCAGCCAAAGCTGTAGCAACCAATAAAGCCTCAAAAGAGCCCAATGTGTCCAGTCCATTCAGTACGACAGCCGTTAACCCAGCTGCGGGGCCACTAACACTTAATTGAGAACCACTGAGCGCACCAATAATAATTCCTCCAATTATACCAGATATGATGCCAGCAAACAGGGGGGGCTCCTGATGCCAGTGCAATGCCAAGGCAGAGGGGTACAGCAACTAAAAAAACAACAATGGAAGCAGGTAAATCTTTTTTTAGATCTTTGAAGCTAATCATAAAATTTTAAAAGATGGTTTTTAAAGAGGTATTATTGGTGAAAAATCCTTTCGACAAAGAAGGTGCCAACTTTAACATGTGCTTCATGCTTTTGTTTAAAAATTGCTTTTTAATTTAAACAACCTTTTGAAGCATAGTTAACTTACCACTAAAAACTAAAATTAAGAATAACCTATCATTGGCTATGATTCAACCAGTTAAGTAGCTTTTAGGGTGGGCTTAAATTCTAATTGTAGCATAAAGGGTTCATCATACAATAGCAATCTTATGGCGCGACTACTTCCTCCTTACCAGCTATACTTCTTAATGTTTGAAGGGCATCCTGAATATTGCGTACTTTGAAAATGGTAAGTTTTAATCCTTCTTTTTTCTGATCAAATTTGCATTTTTCGGGGTGTTGCTGAACATAAGCAAGAATCTCCCCGAATTTTTCCGATTGGTAGAATTCGTTATTCTGCTCAGATCCCATGAAAGTGGCCTTCAGCTTACCATTTTTAAGAATGATTTTTTCAATACCTACCTCCATTGCCAACCATTTCAAGCGGATAGTATCTAACAATTCTTCAGTCTGCGAGGGGATAGGACCAAACCGGTCTTCCAGGTTTTGTTTGAAAGCCTGGAGCTCGTTTTCATTTTTGAGGTTATTGAGGGACTGGTAAAGGTTTAAGCGTTCTTCTACATTGCTAACATAGTAGTCTGGTATGAGGATTTCCAGGTCCGTTTCAATCTGACAATCACTGCTGGTATAAACCTCCGCCTCATTTTTCCGCTCATCATCCTGGAATAACTCTTTGAACTCTGTGTGCTTTAATTCCTGCAAAGCCTCATTCAGGATTTTTTGATACATATCAAACCCTACCTCGGCTATAAAGCCGCTTTGTTCAGCCCCTAATAAATTTCCAGCCCCCCTTATATCCAAATCCCTCATGGCTATGTTAAAGCCGCTACCTAAATCCGTAAACTCTTCTAAGGCAGACAATCTCCGCTTAGCATCCTGACTAAGGACAGACTTAGGAGGGGTAAGCATATAGGCATAAGCCTTGATGTTAGAGCGGCCGACACGACCTCTAAGCTGATAAAGGTCACTTAAACCAAAGTTCTGGGCTTGATTGATAATGATGGTATTGGCATTCGAAATATCAAGGCCATTTTCCACGATGGAGGTCGATAATAGCACATCGTAGTAACCATCCACAAAATTCAGCATGACCTCCTCAAGTTTCTTACCTTCCATTTGGCCATGGCCCACAGCAATATTAGCCTGAGGTACCAAGTCTTTCAAGGTATCATGGATCGCATAAATATCACTTACCCGATTATGGACAAAAAATATTTGGCCGTTCCGCTCCATTTCATTTTCAATAGCGGTTTTTATTTTCTCTTGGTCCCAAACCTCGACATGCGTTTCAACAGGCTGCCGGTTCGGTGGAGGAGTGTTAATAACAGAAAAATCCCGCGCACCCATAAGGGAAAATTGCATGGTTCTGGGAATAGGGGTGGCTGTCATAGTCAAGGTGTCAACATTGGTTTTCATGGCTCTGAGTTTCTCTTTGGTTGAAACTCCGAATTTTTGTTCTTCATCAATGATTAGCAGCCCTAAATCTTTGAATTTAATATCTTTACCAGTCAAGCGATGCGTCCCAACAACCAAGTCCACTTCTCCCGTTGCTAAGCGCTTGAGCGTTTCTGTTTGCTGCTTTTTAGAGCGAAAACGGGAAAGGTACTCAACGTTTACGGGGAAATCCTTAAATCGCTCCTGAAACGTTTTATAATGTTGCAGGCATAGCACCGTTGTAGGCACCAGAATAGCGACCTGCTTACCTTCTGTGATAGCTTTGAAAGCTGACCTCATGGCAATCTCTGTTTTCCCAAAACCTACATCGCCACAAATAAGGCGATCCATTGGATACTCACTCTCCATGTCATGCTTAACATCCTCGGTAGCTTTAGCTTGGTCTGGTGTATCCTCATAAAGGAATGAGGCTTCCATTTCCGTTTGTAAATAAGAATCCGGTGAAAACTGAACGCCTGTTTCTGTCTTTCTTTGGGCATAAAGTTTAATCAGGTCCCTGGCAATGTCCTTTACCTTACTTTTGGCTTTCTGTTTGGTATTCGCCCATTTACTGGTGCCAAGCTTATTCAGTGTTGGTGATTTACCTTCTTTACCCTGGTAACGCGAGATTTTATGCAGGGAATGAATGTTCACATACAGCATATCCCCACCTTTATATTCCAGGCGGACAGCCTCCTGGGTCTTACCATTGTTTTGAATCTTGGTAAGCCCCTGGAAAACCCCTACGCCATGATCCACATGCGTTATAAAATCACCGGCTTTTAATTCTCGAAGCTCTTTTAGGGTTAAAGCTTGTTTACCTTTATAATAATTGGTTGACTTATACTTGTGGTAACGATTAAAAATCTGATGCTCAGAAAAACAAGAAATTTTAAGGTCTTTATCAATGAAACCCTCGTGCAGGGTATGGTAAATAGGTACAAAGTCTACTTCCACACCTTGGTCGTCAAAAATGGCATAGATGCGTTCAATCTGCTTCTGGGACTCTGAGAAAATGTAATTCTGAAAACCATTTTCCGTATTATCCTGGAGAGACTCCCTTAACATCCGAAAATTCTTATTGAAAGCCGGTTGGGGTAACATACTGAAAGGGACATCCAAAGTAGGCTCAAAATAAGGTTTATTCGCCAATTCTATCCTTGCGAACTGTTGAATCCCCTTTAAGAAATTATCTCCTTTATCAAGGAATTCCGCTGGCTTTGATTCGAAGGCTTCAGGATTCTCTTGGTAAGCGGTTTCTGTTTCTGAGTAGAATTTATCAATAACTTCCGTGATGTATGGCAAATCATCATACACCGCTAAGGTATTGTCAGGCAAGTAATCCAGAAAAGGAATATGGGCGGCATTGTCTTCCTTTTCCTCAACATTGGGAATAATGGTAACAGTGTTAAGTTTTTTAATAGAAAGCTGCGATTCCGGGTCAAACATCCGGATAGAATCAATCCGATCCTCAAAAAATTCTATGCGGTAAGGATTTTCGTTGGCATAGGAAAAAATATCCACGATCCCTCCCCGTATGGAAAAGGTACCTGCTTCAAAAACAAAGTCAGTGCGTTCAAAGCCGTATTCGGTCAGGAAATCAATGATAAAATCAATGCCTAACTGGTCTCCAACTTTTACTTGAAAGGTGTTTTCCTGTAATTTTTCGCGGGTGATGACTTTTTCAGCAAGTGCTTCCGGGTAAGTGATAGTCAAGTGGCCGGTTGAGGTTTCTTCTTTTACAGCATTTAAAACATCGGTACGCTCAAGGATAGCGCCATTGTCATACCCTTTTTCCGGTTCGTCTTTTTTGTAGGGAGAAGGGAAAAAATGAATTTTCTTCTCGTCCACAAAGGCTTGAAGATCGGTGTAACAATAGCGCGCTTTTTCCTGGCCTGATAGTATGATAAGTTGGTTGAGCTGATTGCTGTGAAAGATCGCCGATAAAACAGGACTTCGACCGGAGCCCTTCAGACCTCCTAAATGAGCCACCATGGTACTATCATCAACATGTTGGTTGATGTCTCCTATGAAACTTTGGCTCCCGTATTTTTCAAGAATATCCTGTACGTTCAAATCTTAATGATTTTTAACTGCTGATTTTCCCCTGATTTGCTTAACAAAGTTAAAACCTGCCCGTTTTTTCAGGATTAAAATAATTCGATAATTGGGTATTCCGTTCCATTGTTACCGTTACCGTTCAGTCAAATTGACAGCATAATGGCTTAATCCAAGCCTTTATTTATTTGATTGAATACTGCTTTTTGAAGGTTATCAGAGCTTTTTCCATGTACAATAACTGGTTCGTGGATCTTGACAGTTATCCGGCCAGGCCTACCCTTTGCCACATAAGGATGGATCACCTTTCCACTTTCCTGAATTGTGACAGGTTGTATGGGTATTTGTTTTTTAACCGCCATGATGAAAGCTCCCGGTTTGAAAGGCTTCAACGCTTTGCTGGAATCCTTAATACCGCCCTCTGGAAAAATCACTATACTCTGACCCTTTTCCAATCGCTGCAGTGCATTTTTATAGCTGGCAGATGCCCTTTTGGGATTATCCCGGTCAACAGCAATATCCAAGGTTTTGAAAAAAGGGCCAAACAAAGGATATTCTCCTAACTCATATTTTCCCATGAAAGCATAGGGTTCAGGGAAAACGGATAGTAAAACCAGGATATCAATATCGGAAAGGTGATTACTACATAAGATGAAAGGCCTGTGTTTTGATAATTGATCAGAGCCGTTAACTTTTATCCTAACACCGTTAAGGATTAAAAAGTATTTGGCTAGTTTATGTCTCAGCCAATAAGCCTTAGGGTGGCGACTGGGCTGGGCTATTAAATAGCGAAAGACCGGAAAAACCAAGATGAAGCTAAACCCTAAGGCAACAAAAAAATAATACCACCATATCCTCTGAAAGATCCTTTCAGCAAACGTTTTTATTTTATGTAGCCGTAAATGACCCATGTTTCTTATACGTTACCTGAATAACCAACCATCAAACCACTTAAAAAACCTTTTGAAAAAGGAAAATTTGTTACGTCTTGATATATTATCCTGCTAAAATGCTTCTGATGCCTTTTTCGACTTTTATTGACCCAAAGGTTTAGGAATCGGGGGGTAATTCGGAAATTTGTCATATCAATCGATAATATTCACTTGAACAAAACTAATACAACTTCCGGCCAAAGCCGTAAAGCCATCCTTTGAAAGCATAACCTTTTCGGCTTTTTGCGATTTCTAAAGTGGCTGATAAATTGCTTGATAAAGAAAAACTTTGCTAAAATGGAAACGTCCAATATCGTTGTTAGTGGCATCCGGTCGACCGGTTTCTTACACCTGGGGAATTATTATGGCGCCGTTAAGCAATTCCTGGATATGCAGGAGGAATACAATTGCTATTTTTTCATAGCAGACCTTCATTCCCTGACCACTCATCCAAACCCTGACCACTTTTTTGAGAACACGCGACAAGTGATGGCAGAATACCTGGCTTGTGGGCTTGACCCCGAAAAAGCAGTTATTTACCGGCAAAGCGATATCAAGGAGATTACCGAGCTTTACCTTTATTTGAATATGATCGCTTATTTAGGCGAGTTAGAGCGAGTACCAACTTTCAAGGAAAAAGCCCGCCAGCAACCAGATAATGTCAATGCCGGGTTACTCACCTATCCCACCCTCATGGCAGCAGATATCATTATCCACAAAGGCAGAAAGGTTCCGGTAGGTAAAGATCAGGAACAAAACCTTGAAATGGCCCGCAAATTTGCAAGGCGTTTTAATAACCTTTATGAGCGGGAAGTTTTTCCAGACCCGCAGCCTTTCAATGAAAATCAAAAGGATCTGGTTAAAATACCTGGCCTGGATGGATCAGGTAAAATGGGGAAAAGTGAAGGGGATAACAACGCTATTTTCCTGAATGATGACCCGGAAGTTATCCGAAAGAAAGTCATGAGGGCTGTAACCGATTCCGGCCCTACGGAAAATAATCAAGAAAAATCAGAATCAATTCAAAACCTTTTTACCCTGCTTTACCATATTTCCGGTAAAGAAGCCTATGATTACTATGATGAAGCTTATAACAATTGCACTATCCGTTATGGGGACCTTAAAAAGCAGCTGGCCCAGGATACCATTGACTTCATAGAGCCTTTGCGGGAACGGATACGAGAAATTCTTGAGGATTCCGAGTACCTTAGGAAAGTGGCCACTGAAGGCGCAGAGAAGGCAAGGGAAAATGCCAGAAAAACCATGTCGGAAGTTAGGGAGGCAATTGGCCACAAGTCATTTTAAACAGCATTCAAATCATACGCAATTACAATGGCTCATAGTAAAAAGCAAAAAGCAGATTTCCAGCACATTGCAGTGGCCGGCAACATTGGGTCCGGCAAAACCACGCTGGCTAAATTACTGGCTAAGTATTATAATTGGGAACCGCACTTTGAGGAAGTTGAAAGCAACCCATACATCAGCGACTTTTATGCCGATATGCAACGGTGGTCTTTTCACATGCAGATCTATTACCTGAACCGCCGTTTTCAACAAATTATGAACATACGTAGCGGGGAAAGTAGCATCATTCAGGACCGTACCATTTATGAAGATGCTCACATTTTTGCTCCAAACCTCCATGATATGGGTTTGATGAGCAAAAGGGACTTTGAGAATTATCAAAATCTTTTCCAAACCTTGAATAACTTTATCCAACCTCCCGATTTACTCATTTACCTTAAAGCAAGTATCCCTACCCTCGTCAACCAAATACAAAAAAGGGGTCGCGATTTCGAGGATTCCATCCGGCTGGATTACCTCAAGCGGTTAAATGAACGCTATGAAGAGTGGATCAAACAATATGAGGGCAAAAGCCTGTTAGTGGTAAACGTTGATGAAAACGATTTTACGCGCAGCCAGGAAAACCTGGGTACTATCATTAACCGGATAGAAGCCGAAAGATCCGGTTTGTTTTAAAAACTATTAAAATATGCCTCATTGAGCCAAATACCCGAAAACCTGATAAGAAGTGTTGAAGAAACACTGCAACCCCTATTTGGCAGTCACCTGAAAGTGGAGGATTTTAAACCCGTTAGCGGAGGCTGTATTAACAATGGCGGCCAATTGATTACTAATGAAGGAGCTTTTTTCGTCAAGTATAACGATGCCCGTTTCCCTAACATGTTTGAAAAGGAGGCCCGAGGATTACAAGTATTAAAAGAGGCTGATGCAATCAGAATACCGGAAGTCTATGGGACAGGTAGTACGAACAATAACATCATTTTCATTATTCTTGAATGGATTGAAACAGGAAGTCGACAAAGCCACTTCTGGGATGCTTTTGGCGAACAGTTAGCAAAAATGCACATGTTCTCCAATGCCACATTTGGGTTGGATTTTGACAATTACATAGGCTCTCTACCTCAATACAATAATCAACATGATGATTGGCCAACCTTTTTCCAGGAAGAAAGAATAGAAAGGCAAATTGCGATTGGCCAGGAAAATGGTAAGCTGAATGATCAGATTATTAAGGATATACGCGGTCTCTATCCTAAGTTAAAGACCATTTTTCCTGAAGAATCGCCAGCTTTATTACATGGTGATCTTTGGGGTGGGAATTTCATGGTAGGGCCAGAAGGAGAACCGGTCTTGATTGATCCCGCTGTCTATTATGGTCACAGGGAAATGGAATTAGCCTTTACCCAAATGTTTGGTGGCTTTAGCCAACGTTTTTATGAAGCCTATGGCCATCATAACCCCTTAAAAGAAGGGTTTAATAAGCGAAAAGACCTTTATAACCTATACCCGGTACTGGTTCATGTCAATTTATTTGGCGGGCCTTATCTGGAAGATTTAAAACAAATCATCAAGCAATTTGAGTAGTTCTTTTAATCCAAATTAGTTTTGTTAATTGGGATAGTTAATGATAGGCTCTTATTACGCTAAATAAAATAAATAAAAGGCTTAGGCGTTTAAATTGAACATGTTATTTAAGCCATCAAAAGTCATTTTTTGCACTTGTTTTCTGGCTATTGCACTTCTAAGCAGTGCTTTGGCGCAAGAAGGCAGTTATATTACACTCTCCGGAGTTGGGCAAATTACTAAACTTAACAATGCCGATGATTACGCCAGAAGAACTGCTAAATTAAAGCCTGAGGATACATATAATCCGGCTTTTTCCCTCAGGTACACCTATATATACAAACCAAACTATGGTTTAGAAACAGGTATTATTTATTCAAAGCAAGGCCAGCGTTACTCAGGCACATTTAGAGACAGTAGCATGCTTAATTACGAATCGAATGTTTCCATGGATTACCTGCGGATTCCCTTAAAATTTCAATTTAGCTCTTCTTTGGATGCGGATATTAAGAACGTTTTTCTCAGTATTAGTACCGGTTTTAGTATTGATATATTAATGAATGTGCAAACGAACACAGAACCAGGGTTCAATACAAATGAACAAAGTATCAATTACAAAGACCTTTACCAATCAGTCAGCCCCTCTTTTGTAGCAGATGCCATGTTAAACATTCGTCTGTCTGATCAATGGTGGATTCGGAGTGGGCTGAAGATGAATTTTGGTTTAGGTGATGTTGAAAATAAAGGGTTCAATTATCCCGATAATGCTCCTCTTGAATGGTATTTTCCTGTAAGCACCAAGAAGGAAAGAAAACCAAATATTCAAGCGCGGGAGCGGACAAGGCACAGTGTTTTCGGTTTTGAATTAGGGATTGCCTACCGTTTCGGGGATATGAACTGATTCAAGGTCTGGGAAAAGTTACAAGTCAGCAATGATTTGCCCTTCCGCACCTTTATTTAATTTTAACATTCTCAATCCAAGTTATCCAGACGCTCTTTGATGTTTTCCACCTTCGCTTTTCTATCCTTTATAATTTTCAATTTTTCTTTTCGCTTTTCTTTATTATCCTCTAAAGCCTTTTGCGCTTCTTTAATGGTTTCCCGGCAATCTTCTATTGTTTCTTTCAAGTCATCTTTATCGTCTTTAAGGTCCTCCATTTCATCTTGCTTGTCTTCGAGGTTGTCCTCCGCGTCTGACAATTTATCGGATAAAGCCTCCTCGCCTTTTGTAACAGCAAATCCTCTTACTAACTCCTTGGCTTCTGAAAACCCTGAGTGATCATCGTCAAGAAATTCCGAATCACTTAACTGAAAGAATACGGTCATTTTAACGCCTTCCTCCTTCTGACTTAAATTTGTGTAAACATTCAAGGGAAATTCTCTGATAGAGGAAATTTCTACTTGTTTTCCAGTGACATTTTTCCTTGACTTATCTACATCTTCATTATCAAAATCCTTAAGGCGCCTCTTCCACTGCCGTTTAATAGGGTTTCTTTCCGTTGCAGGTATAACCACTGAAAGCCCGGGATTTTTTCCTTTATCCATCCTTTCATCCACTAATTCTACTTCTATTTCCTGAGAATGACCACCTAAAGGATTTAGCGTCAGCGATACAAGTAATATAAATAATGAGTAAAACATAATACCATTTCTTTTCTATTTGATAATAAAGTTTAAAGCCCTATTCAAAATTAATAACTTACCCTTAAAAAATTTCAATGCGGTAATAAGATAGGCTGCACAAAACATTTCATTGATTTAAAAGAAGGCTAAGAAATGGTAGATGCCTGATAATCCCTGACAAAGCGATAAATATTAAAATCCGAATGTTGAAAAGCATCTTGAATAGCAACCAACAAATGTTGCTTTTCAATATCCTTCATTCGGTCATTCTGAATAAGACGATAAGCTTTTTCAGTTAAGAGATAAGGCTTTTTCTTGTTGTGCGAAAGATAAGACCGGTGTTTTTGGATGGCTTCATCTATGCTGCCCGTCCCTTCATCATTAGCGGCCACTGACCGTATAACGGGTATTTCCCAATCATCTGCACTGCGCTCATGGACTAGTTGTTTAAGGTAATTTATGAAACGCTTTGCATTCGGGCGGTCTGCTTTATTTACCACAAAAATATCAGCGATTTCCATCAAGCCGGACTTTATTACTTGTACATCATCACCGCCTTCAGGTACGCTAACGACTACTGTGGTATCTGCAAGCCCGGCAATTTCAACTTCTGATTGCCCCACACCAACTGTTTCCACCAATACATGATCGAAACCAGCAGCTTTCATCAGGTCCACTGCCTCAATCGCTTTGGCAGAAACACCCCCAAGCGAGCCTCTTGTCGCTAATGATCTAATAAAGACATTGGGGTTATTGTAATGCTCATTCATACGAATCCGGTCACCCAATAAAGATCCGTGATTAAACGGAGAAGTAGGGTCTACGGCAATAATACCAATCGTCTTACTTTGACTAGTCCAAAAGTGAATAAGGGTATTGATAAGGGTACTCTTACCAGCACCGGGTGGGCCGGTAAAACCAATAACAGGAGTTTTTTCAGGAATAGAAAGTTGGGTAAGTAATCCTTCAAAACCCTCAGCCTCATTTTCAGCAAGGCTAATAGACCTTGCCAAGGCCCTTAGATCACCCCGAGCAAGTTTATCGGCCAGATCAGGCGGGTTACCCATAGAAGTGTTTATACGTGATTACCTACGTAGGATTTGATTTCTTTAACGATGGTGTCAGGAACTTCTCTGGGAAACAAAGTTTTCTGCAGGTACTCTTTGAAACAACGCTCTTGTTCATAACGGCTTTCACAATCGCATTGCTGGCATTGCTTGATGTGGTCAAAAACTTGCTGTTTTTCTTCTTCTGAAAGTTCTCCGTCCAGCAATAGCTCAAGTTTCTCGTGAACTTCATTACAATCCATAATTATAAATTTTAACCGTTGTATCCTTTTTTACTGGCATAATCTTTCAGTTTTTCCTTTAGCATGTTCCTGGCCCTGTGTAAACGGGAACGGACAGTACCAATCGGGACATCAATAATTTTGGCTATTTCTTCGTATTTAAAACCTTCAATATCACATAATAAAATTATTAAACGATAATCCACCGGTAAACCGTTCAATGCTTTTGAAACTTCATCGCCTATTAAGCTATCGAAAACTTCTTGTCTTAAATCAATGAAACCCGTATCCTCACTTTCATCTCCCGTATAAAAATCCTCAAAACTTAGATGAACCGGTCGTTTAGATTTTTTCCGATAATCATTGATAAAAGTGTTTTTAAGAATTCTTAACAACCAAGCTTTTGCATTAGTGCCTTTTTGGTAATAATTGATGTATTTGTAAGCCCTAAGGTAAGTTTCCTGCAAAAGATCTTTCGCTTCATCCTCATCATTGGTTAAGTAATAACCGAAATTGTACAAGGAATCAATATGAGGCAAAAATTCATTATCGAAAATCTCTTGTTTCTCATCTACCGAAAGATCCTGACGCTTCTTCTCCTCATTCACGCCTTCCTCTCCACCTACAGATTGATCGGCTTTTTTCTCTTCTTCCAGCTTATTCTGTACCTCTTCCTGACGCTTTTGAGATTGCTGTTGTTTATCCTTATTTTGTTCCATAAGAATAGGCTCCTTCATTAAAAAAGGTTTTTACAAAAAAATAAAATATTTACTTTTCATTAAAATAAACGGTGAAAAGCCGATAACAAAACTTTGGTGCAATTTTCAGGCCATGGTATAATCGGGCTTTGGAAGCTATTAAAGGACTTTATAAGACTAAATTTAAGTAATTCTGTTAACCCAATAATCTTTTTATTTGTCAAAAAATAGAAGTTTGGCGTCAAATCAAAGCAGATTATGGGTAGATGTTGTATGGGCTGGTTAAGCCTATTTTGTTATTTATATCCTTCACACTTAACCATTAATCACCCAATTTTTTACTCACATACCAGGGGAAGTTGATGCTTACGTTTATGGTTATTTATGGGATACCTGGCAAACATCGGAAAATCCTTTTCACTTACTTTTCATGGAAACGAAACGGTTTTTTGCACCTATTGGCGTGGATTTAACCTTTCTTCACACCAATATCATTACCATGACACTCTTCTCTCTTACTTTCGAGAATAAGGCTCTTGGGTTTAACATTTTTATTGCTTTAACTTATATCGTTTCAGGAATATTAGGTTTTGTTCTTTGCAAAAGGTTTGTCAATAGCCCCATACTTTGCTTCCTCGCTGGTTTTACATTTGCCTTTGCTCCATGGAAGATGGCAAGGATTGAATTTCACCAAAACCTTATCCAGACCTGGATGGTACCATTATATACTTTTTTTACAAAGAGCTTTTGATTTCCAGTGCGCTAAGTTTTTACATATTAAAAGTTATTCTGATCTAAGTTTATGAGTTTTGGCTGGCTTTTTAATGGTTATAAGTGACAAGGTCACCACTGTTTCTATGGCATTTTTTACAATAATTTATTTTATCTGGTCTAAGAGCCATTTTAAACGCACCTTCCGTTTTTCAGTAAAAAAAATAATTGTAGCGGTAGTAACTTTAGTGATTGGCCATTTTATCATTAATACCTACAGCAAAATTTTGATGACAAAGGTGCTTTTTGGTGGGGGCAGTCTCCTTGGCCTCGTTATTCCCTGGAAGCACCTTTATATTTCCAATCTTTTCCCGAAATCACTGATTGAAGAGGTCCAAAAAAGAAATTTAGAATCGGTCATTTATGTAGGTTGGTCCTTCATTATGTTGATTCTGACTTTAATCTGGTTTAGGAACAACCATTCCTTGCCTGCAACCTTAAAAGGGTTCATTTTTACTGGCATTATTCTAATATTACTAACCTTACCTGACATTTCATTCCTTAACTACACACTCATGAAGAATCGAATCCCCTATCTTTTTTTCACTTTATACCGGGCGCTCAGTTTTTTCGTTGCCCTGGACGTTTCATCATGCCTGTTTATCTTCTGCTAAGCATCCCTCTTTTATATTTGTTTGAACAAATAGGCTTTAAAAAACTGTGTTCGGTACTATTGGCTTTCGTCTTCATTATTGAATTTACTCCTAAAAATATTCATGGATTAAATGTTAGCCAGGTACCAAAAGTATACAAAGAATTGAAAAGTATGGAGGGTGAGAATCTTTTGCCGGTTCCTTTTGGAATCAAAAATGGTTATATGGGAAACGGAGATTTCAAAAAGAAAGATATGCTCTACCAAACCGTTCATGAGAAAAATCTCATTTCCGGTTATGGACCTTTTGGGGACAGTGTATGGAATTATTATCATTCCGATACCATAATGAAAACGATGCTTAGCGTGCAAAGAGATACATCCCTTAAAAAACCAGACTTCTCAAGAAACCAAAAGAAACAATTTTTTAGGCATTTCAAGCCGGATTTCATTATTATAACTCCGGAGTACCGGGATAGTAAATTAGTAGCAATCCTTAATGATGTGGTAAAAAGAAGAATAGAAAGTAAAAAAAGAATAAATGACCACTTATTGATCACACTAAATTAGTCAATTAATGTTTAACGTTAAGGCATAATAATTCGCATTTATTAGTACCAGCTTGAATTCAGGTTCAAGGTAAAAATGCCAAAGGTTCCCCTGATTTTTCTCCCACCATTTCTCCATGTTTGTAAACTAACCTTCCGTTTATAATCGTGTGGGTAACAGAAGCAGGAAATTCTTTACTTTCGAAAGGTGACCATCCACATAAGGAGAGGATTCTACTTTTATCGGCCTTTTGGGGTTTACCCCAATCCACTAAAACACAATCAGCTCTGTAACCTTCTTTGAGAAAACCCCTTTCCTTCACTCCATAGTTAAGCGCCGTGTTATGGCACATTTTCTCAACAATTTTAGGTAGCGTAATCTTGCCTTGCTTACAATATTCCAGCATTAAAGGTAAATTAAATTGAATCATCGGAATACCGCCCGGTGCATCCAAATAAGGGGCGTTTTTTTCATCTAAAGTATGGGGCGCATGATCAGAAGCAATCTGATCAATATGGCCATCTAAAAGACCTTTCCATAAAGCGCTACGGTGCTCAGGCCCTTTTATAGCCGGGAAGCACTTGATCTGATTGCCAAGATCGGGATAATCATCAGTGGAAAAATGCAGGTGGTGGACACAAGCCTCTGTCGTTATCTGTTTATTACCGGGTTCACCCTTATCATCAAACAGGGGAACCTCATCTCCGGTCGTCAGGTGGAGGATATGCAGGCGAGTATTGTTTTCCCTTGCCAAACGAATGGCCTTCCGGGAAGCTTCGTAGCAGCCCTTTTCATCCCTTATTTCTGGGTGGGCTTCAACCGGGATTTCACTCCCATATTTCGCCTGAACTTTTTTAAAATTTTTGGCTATGACATCCTCATCCTCTGCATGAATAGCTATTAAGTGACGAGAAGCATCAAATATATTTGCTAATGTCTCGTGGTCATCAACAAGCATATTGCCGGTTGAGGATCCCATAAAAATTTTAATGCCACACAAATCATGATCGTTGGCGCGCTTTATTTCATCCAGGTTATCATTAGTGGCACCAAGGTAAAATGCATAATTCCCATAAGATGCTCTTGCCGCTAATTCGTACTTATCTTTTACCCTTTCGAGATTAATCGCTTGAGGGATGGTGTTAGGCATTTCCATGAAAGAAGTAACACCACCAGCAGCGGCCGCTGCCGACTCTGTGCGTATATTCCCTTTGTGTGTTAGGCCAGGCTCGCGGAAGTGTACGTGGTTGTCAATAATGCCTGGCAGAAGGTACTGGCCATGAGCCGGAATTTCCCTAAAAGCTTCTTTAGGGGAACCAATATCCTTGGCAATTTTCTGAATAAAGCCATCTTTTAACAGGACGTCTGCCTGGTAAATCTGACCTTCATTAACAAGGTGAGCATCTTTAATTAGGATCGTTTCAATCGAATCCAACGTCATTTACAGCCAAAAACCAATCATTAAGAAATATTAAAAAGGTTCTTCTTCGTTAGGCCCTTCTCCCGCTTCTTGGTTTTCTTCTGAAACGCCCTCTTCCGAATCGTTGGCATTTTCTTCCCCGCCGGACTCTTCTTCATGATTCAGCACTATGGGCATCAACAACATCAGGACGTCTTCCCCATCTTCCATCTCTGCCGGCCTAAGAATACCGGGTCGGTTGTGTTGAGAAAGGGAGATCGTAACTTCATCCGATTCGATAATGGATAACATATCAATCAGGAAACGGGCATTGAAGCCAATTTCCATTTCATTTCCATCGAATTCGCAGGATAGCCGCTCAAAGCCTTCATTGGCAAAATCCAGATCCTGGGCAGTAAGTTGCAACTCGCTACTGGCTATTTTGAAACGCACCTGATAGGTGGTTTTATTAGAAAATATGGCTATCCTCTTCAGGGAATTCACCAGCTCGGACCGGTTAATCCTTAAGGTGTATGGGGCATCTTCCGGAATAGCAGCGTTGTAATCCGGAAAACGTTCATCAATTAAACGGCAGATGAGCTTTATATCCCCAAAATGAAATAAGGCATTGGTCTTATTATAATCTACCTGAACCGAACTATCCTCGTCAGGTAAAGAATTCTTTAACAGGTTCAGCGCTTTTTTAGGCAGGATGAAACTGTCTTCTTCTTCTGCCTGAACATCTTTGCGAGTGTATTTTACTAGCTTATTGCCATCGGTTGAAACAAACTTGAAATCTTCCGGGCTCATCTCCACATACTGACCCATCAAAGCAGGCCTTAGCTCATCATTACCAATGGCAAAAAAGGTGGTATTAATCGCTTTATTCAGAATATGAGAACCCAATGATACCGAAGAGCCACCTTCAACTTCCGGAAATTTCGGGAAGTCCTCAGCCCCTTCTCCGGAAATTTTGTACTTCCCGTTATCCGAGGTAAGCTCAATCGCATTGTTGTCCGTATCTATTGTGAAAGTTACCGGCTGTTCCGGTAATGTTTTCAAGATATCAAGTATAAGCTTTACTGGAACTGCCACATTACCTTCTTCTTTAGCTTCCACCTGTATGGATGAACGCATGGATACCTCCAGGTCGGTACCGGTAACGGTAAGGTTAGATTCTTTGACTTCAAAAAGGAAATATTCAAGGATAGGGATAACAGCCCTGTTACTAATAACACCATTGATAAGCTGTAATTGCTTCAACAGTTTTGATGTAGATGCAATAAATTTCATAACATCCGGTTTTTGGCCTATATTATACTAAGATTAATCTTGCTACTTTGACAAACTACAAATCTAATTCATTTTTTCCGAATCAAAATCCTGGAAACGTTTCAAAATAGGCTCAACCACCATACGCTGTATTACCAAAACATCATTGGGACGATGATTGGCTATGGCATAGTACCTTTTGGCCTTAGTAGCATCCGATACCTTATCTCCTTCGGGATACAGGCCGGCGTTATAAAAAGCTACTTTACGCTTTTTTTGCTTATCCTGTGCTTTGATGATCACATTAGGCTGAAGGGTTTGCAGGGAATCAAGCATTACTTGCTTTTTTTCACCTTTAAGGGCACTCTCAGACTGTATGTCTTTAAAACCAACAAGGAATTTTTTAACTTGCTTAACAGGAATCTTTTGTACCGTTTCCCCGGTATTGGGGTTCCTTATCGAGAATTGTCCGGAACCTTGAATTTTTAACTTAAATGAAGTTTTCGGGCTTTTGGGATAACGGACTGTCACATTTTGAATAGCCACCGGGTTAAAAGAAAAGATCTTCTTGGTCCGCCACTTCTCTGGATTAACAAAATACCTGGAGTTTAAATAGCCATAAAAACCTGGTATATGGGTTATATAAGGCTTTTTTTCTTCATTGTTCATTGCCATATAAGTACCCATCTCATCCGGTGTTTGATGCCCCACAAAATAAGACCTTACAAGCTCCCCATCTTTATGTATATCAATTTGTACATTTTGCGATGCCAGACTTTTAATGACATTTTGCCTGCTGTTTAGCGGTACCGGACTTTTCACTTCAACATCTTTGATTGTTGTAAGTAATGTCCGGATTTTACTTTCATTCGCCCTATAATCACCATTCACCATCCATTTTCCATTGTCGCGCCTTTTTAGCGTGACGGAACCTCCTTTCATATTGGATAGCTTGATTTTATCAATAGCGGCAGTATCTTTGACTGAAAAATTGGTGCTTTCCACATTAAGCGTAGAGTCACGCTCACGTGTTATTACCCAAAAAGCGGTACTTCCAACTAAAATTAAAATAATTAACGGTAAAACTACTCGCTTGAATGTCATTATGCTTTCTATTAATTATTCAGCTTATTTATTAAAGCACACCGCGCCCAAATTTTTGTCTCCGAATAAAATTAAAAATCAGACCAAAGAGGATAACCAGAAGAATAGGGGCCGCCATATTAAGCGCCTGCCAAAAGCGTTTTTCTTCTTCTGCTTTACGCTTGTTCAGCATCCTGAGGGAAAAATCCTTTGCCCTAAGATTCATTAAACCGGATTCATCCAGAAGATAATCGATGCAGTTGAGTATAAATTCTTTATTAGCAAATGTTGTATTAACAAAACGATCTTTACCTAACTCATATTCGCGATCCTTCATCTGACTTACCTGATTTCGAATAACGTCTCCATCTGAAACCACAATCATCTTAGTGGAGGGGCTTCTGGTTTTAAGCTCCCCATAATCACCACTTTCTAAAGTTGCCGGAGAAACCCGGTTTTTAAAAACCGAGGAAAACTGGCCTTCTAATAGCACGCTAACATTCTGTGGACCTGAACGAAACAAACGTTTATTCATTTTTTGCCGTATCTTTTGCATATTGATGCGAACCGGATGTGGCAAAACCCTGGAATTTTCAGAGGTCTTTAAAAGCACTTTCTTATTTACATCCTCGCTACCCACTGTATCAATGGTATTGGTAAAACGAAACCAGATGCTGTTCAGGTTATTGGTAATGGGGTGTTGATTTTTAGGACTAATAAGGGGATAATACGGCCATGGGATGAATTGTCTTTGCTGTTGGTTCCCTCTTCCGCTCCTTACTACATTAACAACGTGACTCTGCAAGTCCTGGACGAGGTTCCGATTAATGCGTACGCCATAATTGAATAACTGATCTTCCAGATTAAGTTCCAAGTCCCGACTCATCCCAACACCGGACCTATCAAGGTTATCCATTTCTGCATTTAAGGATTCTACCAACCATAGTACCTTCCCACCCCGCATGATAAACTGATCAATCTTAAACTTCTCCAATTCAGAAAACTTTTCCCGAGGTTTAGCTATTATAGCCAGGTCAAACTTTCTGAGGGCACCCACCTTATACTCAGGTAATTTTAACCTTTTGACCTGGTAGTAATTGCCTAAAGTTTCTCGAATATCTTTTGTTTGTCGCTTACCCAGTTCACCATGGCCGGTAACAAACGCTATACTTTTCTTTTCCCCTGTTTGCAACTTTTTAATGGTATTCATCACGCCGTACTCAAGCCCTACAATGGAGTTATGAATAACCTTATGGGGATTTCTACCTCTTTGATTGTTTAAAATTTGGAGAGAAGCTGTTTTATTCTTGTAAAAGAAAATAGCACCCGGAAAAATCAATTGCTTTTCTTTGCCGCCTTCCTTTCGGATCTGCAGATTGACAGGGTCTAACCCTTCCTTTGATAATTGATTATAGCGCTTCCGTTTCTCCTTGGGATCCTCTATATCACTTGGGTTAATGAATTCATATTCCAGCTTATCACCAGCATAAGCTTTCATTTCATTAAGCAATTCACGCGTAGATTGTTTTAAACGCTCAAAGCCAGATGGTAAATTCTCATTACCCAGGTAAACCTTAGCATAAACAATGTCATCAAGGTTTTTGAGCTTCTTGATGGTCTTTTGGGAAAGGGTATAGCGGTTTTCTGTCGTTAAATCCAGCCGTTCATGATAAAACTGACCAATGACATTAATAGCAACAATAATGGCAAGGATGATGGCCATCTGAACGTAAGCTTGAATTTTTTGATAGCGTGCTTGCTTCATGATCAGCTTTTTTCTCTTACCATTTGCGACTTTCAAGAACTGTTTGTGTTAGCATCAGAAATACCATCGTTAAGCTAATAAAGTAAATGGCGTCCCTTGTATCAATAACTCCTCTGCTCATTGAATTGTAATGGGATTGAATACTGATTGCCTTCAATACCGGGTCTAAAGCGCTAAATGTTGTAAATTCCCGAATCCAGGTAGTGAGGGCATACAATACAAAGCAAATGAACATCCCCGTTATGAAAGCAATGATTTGGTTATTGGTGAGCGAGGATGCAAACAGGCCAATGGCTACGTAGCCACTTCCCAACAATAAAAGCCCAAGATAAGAACCCCATGTTCCGCCAATATCAACATTACCAACTGGATCGGCCAGCATATAAACCGAGTAGAAATAAATCAATGTTGGCAAAAGGGATATTAAAACAAGCAATAAGCCAGAAAAGTATTTACCCAGCACAATTGAGAGGTCTGTAACGGGCTTGGTGGTTATAATTTCCAGGGTACCGGTGCTTCTTTCCTCAGCAAAAAAACGCATTGTAATAGCTGGTATCAGGAACATGAATACCCATGGACCCACCTTAAACATCTCCTGCAGGGTCGCATAACCATATTCAAAAATATTCACGCCAGGTAATATCCAGACAAAAAGTCCAGTAGCGGTTAAAAATACACTAATTACAATATAGGCAATGAATGAACTAAAGAATATGTTAACCTCTTTTTTCAGGATTGTCAGCATATTAGAACTACTTTGCTACTTTTGGTCTTTTTGTTGGGTCAGCTCCTGGAAAATCTGCTCAAGACTTTCTGTAACTTTCACCATTTCCAGGATTGGGTTATTGATTTCGCTCGCAAATTGGAAAATCTGCTCACTAAAAGTATCACTATTAACGGCCTTGCCTTTCAATAGCCAATGATCTTCTTTCCCTTCGATTTTACTTATATCCGGAATTTTTTCAAGCGTCTCCTTTGTCACTGAATTCTTGAAACGAACTTTTAAGAAGGTTTGCCCGGCCATCCGGTTAACCAACTCTTCAGTATCTTCATCTGCTACGGTTTTCCCATCATTGAGAATAATGACCCGGTTACACATGGCCTGAACCTCTTGCATAATGTGAGAAGATAATATAATGGTCTTTTCTTTTCCGATTTCCATTATCAGGTTGCGTATTTCAACAACCTGGTTAGGATCCAATCCTGAAGTCGGCTCATCCAGTATCATAACCTCAGGGTCGTGGATCATCGCCTGAGCTATACCCACCCTTTGGCGAAAACCTTTGGATAAAGCCCCGATTTTTTTATGCACTTCTGGCTCAAGCCCTGTCAACTGTATCATCTCGCGGATTCTTGCTTTTTTACCCTTCCTGATCCCGTACATACCGGCTGTGAAAGACAAGTACTCAGCAACATACATATCGTCATATAACGGATTATTTTCGGGTAAATAGCCTAAAACTTTCCGAACGCCAACTGATTCTTCATAAATATCCTTCCCGCTGACATAGGCCTGGCCAGAGGTAGGGGCACTGTAGCAGCTTAGCATTTTCATACAAGTGGATTTACCGGCTCCATTTGGCCCTAATAGCCCAACCACGCCACCTTTTTCTACATGAAAGCTAAGGTTATCTACAGCCACTTGGTCACCAAATACCTTTGTTAAGCCTTTTGCTTCTATTGACAAATTACTTCCTTTTTAGCTTATCTCGAGAAAGTGTTGGGTTTGAGGCACGAAATTCCCATTTTCAAACCTGAAAGGCAAAATTGAATAACCATGCTCTGAAATAATTTTCTATGAAAGGCAAAAACCAGACCTTAATCATTTTTTAAAGTATTCAAGCCTCCGCTTAAGCAAGTGTTTTTATATTTGAGGTATTAAAAACATTGTGAATGGGATCCCTTATTCAAAAAATTGTCAATTGCCTACTATTAATCGGGTTAATGGCATCAGTCATACCTCTGAATGGTCAGGAAACTAAAGTACCAAAAGTTTATTCGAGCATTACGTACAATACGAAGGGTCAAATGGGTATAAGGAGCAAACAAGGCGATTTTTGGCCTTTGATTCGCACCCAGCCAAAATACACCCTTTTCCAAATGACTAACCATGTGAAAGGGTCCAAAAATGGGCTAAACTTTGACTTCAATAATAAGGCTTTTTCGGGTACCCTTTACTACGGTTTTATTGATCAAAAATGGGAATTTCCGCAACCCGTATTTTACAAGAAAACCGCTGAAATCGAAGGAGGAAAGGCCAGTATTGACATTGAAGGTGAGTTCAAGGGTAAATACGATATGGTAAACTGGCAGCAAAAAAACAAAGGAACCCTTGGCTACCGGGTGACCAACAGTAAAGGAAAGTTCCTTTACGATGGAAAAGCAACTTTTGGGTATGATAAGCAAGCGTTTTACCGGGATACAAGTATTATAGAAGGCCCTATCCTTCAGAACCTCCAACCAGAAGGCGTTACAGTAATGTTCAAAACCTCTTTTGAAACCAAACCTATCATACGGGTAAATGGGAATACATACAAGAACAAGGATAAAAGGACCCACCATGAGATTGTCATAGATGGCCTTAAACCCGATAAATCATACGAATATACTATTCAAACAGGGGATATTAGCCAAAATTACACTTTCCGAACCGCTCCTGAAAAAGGTTCCCGGCAACCATTTACATTTGCTTATGCAAGTGACAGCCGGGCAGGCAAAGGCGGAGGAGAGAGAAATATCAAGGGTACAAATGCTTACATTATGAAAAAAATCGGAGCCCTTGCTAACCAGGAAGACGCACGCTTTATGCAATTTACAGGAGACCTCATCAATGGCTACAGTGCTCATGAAGGGAGTATGAATCTGGAATATGCCAATTGGAAGCGGGCTGTGGACCCATTTGCCCATGGTTTACCAATTAATGTAGCACCAGGCAATCACGAGGCTTTCCTTCAACGTTTTGATGATGGCAGCCAATATGGGGTCACCATTGACAAGTTCCCTTTTGATCAAAGATCAGCTGAAACCATTTTTTCTCACCAGTTTGCCAACCCTGATAACGGCCCCAAGAGTGAAGATGGTACAAAATATGACCCCCAGGAGGATGAACAAAACTTTCCGGGATACAAGGAAACAGCTTACCATTATAGTTTCGGCAACTTAGCCATGATTGTACTTAATTCAGATTATTGGTATGCCCCGTCTCTTGAGCACAACCCTGTCACAAGTGGTAACTTACACGGGTATATCATGAACAAGCAAATGGCATGGTTAAAAAAGACTTTGGCTCAATATGAGAAAGATAAGGGAATTGATCATATTTTTATCACGCTTCACACACCATTTTTTCCGAATGGTGGACACGTAGATGATGATATGTGGTATGATGGTCAGAATGAATACCGGCCTATTGTCAATGGAGAGAAGGTGGATAAAGGAATCATAGAAAGAAGGGACCAGCTACTTGACTTGATAGTCAATAAAAACGATAAAGTAAGGGCCATTCTCACCGGAGATGAACACAATTATAACCGATTACCAATACATGATGAAATGGGACGCTATCCAGAAAAATACAATGAGGAAAAGCTTAAATTAAGGGATTCCTTATGGCAAATCAACAATGGAGCTGCCGGCGCTCCATATTACGCCCAGGAAAAAACACCATGGCAGAAACATGTTACCAATTTCACAACCCAGAATGCCCTGGTACTATTTCACGTAGATGGTAAGTCTATAGAGGTAGAGGTAATTAACCCTGATACGCTGGAGGTTTTTGATACCTTTAAATTAAATTAAAAAACCGCTCAAGGTCAGGTAGGTTTTTCCTTTTTTTCTTCAGCATCGTAAGGATTTAGCTCTTTAAAAACGGCTCTGTTAATACTATCCCGCACGCTAACCCCGGTAATCTTATTTTTGCCGCCATGGTTAAGCGCTATCTTCAGGCCTTTGAATTCCCGGTAATTGGTCCAGGGCAATGAGAAATAAGGCTTTCCTTTTTTGTCAGCATAGGTTTTCGATGGATAATAATCCCAAAAGCAAACCCGCCTGGTTTCCTTGCTAACGTAAATATCGTAAAAATTTTTTGGTGTCACACCAACACTGTCAAATGAAACCCTTATCACATCGGATTTAACCTCGGTAGGGGTTACTTCCTCTCCTTTGTATTGAAGCCTCACCCCGGGGTCTATCAGTTTAAAAGGCATAAAGACCCAATAGGAGTCATTAGCCCACATTTTATACGCTTCATTTACATATTTTTGTACCGTATCAGGGTTTGTCAAATGCCTGTCCCCTTTAAACACCGTTCCTTCCCTGCTATTTAAATTCATCATAACGGTCAAACTATCTTTTTTCCGGTATACCCTGACATCACCGGTTTTTTTATCCCATATCCAACGGCGGGCATTGAAGAAGATCCAGTTTAGATAGCGGGCTTTTTTCCAATTATCATAACCTCCGCTGCTATCCATAACCTCGAAAGCAATTTTGAGTGCTTTTTTATCGGAATGCTCCTTCTTTTGTTTGTACACTTCTTGAAAGAGCGGTCTTTGTTCAATATTGGTAGAACTACCTGAACAGCTAACCAATAAAGTCATTAACCCCAAGAATCCTAACCTCAATATTTTAGTTTGGATGGCCATGCTACATCTTTTTGCGGTCAAATTTAATTTTTGTTGGCTTCTAAGCATATCCTACCCATTTGGCTGCATTGGTTTGTTTTTATTATAAATTCTGTTTTATGGGTTATAAGACTGAAACAATCATTGCGTCCTTTTTAAAAAGGCTTTGGGCGACAAAACTTGAGAAGCAGCATTATTTTACTACTTTTGCACTTTATTCTTGAAACTAAACCCATTACCATGAGAGTTACTTTATTATTTATTACTTGCCTGGCTTTAACAGGAATCTTTTTTAAAAGTTGCCAATCAAGCAAATCAGCAAGCAGTTACAACCTTTCAAACCAGGCTGACAGTATCCAAAGTACCAAAGATAGCATTAGTTATGTTTTGGGAAAGAATATGTATAAGAACTTCCAGAAAAGAGGTATTGAAATCAGTGAAAAATTAGTAGCCAGAGCTCTTTTAGATGCTGCTAATGGCTCAGACACCCTGATTGCTGAAGAACAAGCTCGTCCGCTGATGCAGCAGCTTCAACAACAAATGATGAAACAACGCCAACAACAAAGACCCGGGGGTCGGCAGCAAGGTCCCGGAGGAAGTAAGCAAGAACAGTTAAAAAAGAAGCTCAAGGAAAAAATGAAGAAAAAACAACAACAGCAGCAGATGAAAGAAAAAAAGGATGGAGGAGATCAGCAAATGGAAGAATCAAATCCGGATAATCAATAGTAAATAATAAGTTTTTTTCTTCTTTTGTTTATTATAAAAAGCCGGCGATTGCGCCGGTTTTTTTATGCCAATCAGGGTTTAGTTTTTTATATGGTAAAAAGGCAAGAACCCCCTGTCTACCGGTACTTCATTTTAAATAAGCCACATGGGGTTATATCTCAGTTTACCGACCAGGTTCGCAAAAACAAGAAATTAAGATGGGTTTACAACTTCCCCAAACAGGTTTATCCAATCGGCAGGCTTGATAAAGATAGTGAAGGGCTCCTGATCCTTACCAATGACCGGACCTTGCACCAAACCTTACTAAACCCGGATAATCAACATGAGAGAGAATATTGGGTACAGGTACATGGTGAACCTACACAAGATGCAATGGAAACGCTTAAATCCGGGGTTTTTATTAGTACAGAAAAGCAAAACCATTTTGCCCGGGCCAAAGATGCATCCATATTAACACCACAGCCTGTCATACCCGACCGGGATCCTCCTATTAGCCCCAGGGGACCTTATCCTGTACCTTGGATTAGCCTAACTTTAACGGAAGGCAAGTACCGCCAGGTTAGAAAAATGACTGCAAAAGCCGGCCTACCAACCCTTAGGTTATTTCGCAGAAGAATAGCAAACCTTTCTATTGACCTAAACTTCCTAAACTTTGGGGAGGTGAAAGAAGTTAGCCATGAATTTCTCAGGGAAAAACTTTTTACCCATAATCAGGGTTTCCCAAAGCAAGAAGATCAATGACCAGTGCTTTGGATACATCGGATCAACAAGCCTTAATTGAATTTAGGCACTTACTCCATGCAAATCCTAATTTATCAAGCCAGGAAGCTGAAACAGCTAAGCGGATAAAGGATTTCCTTTCTCTTTACAACCCTGACCAAATAATCACAGGTGTAGGTGGTAATGGCCTGATGGCAATATTTGAAGGTAAAAGAACCGGGCCTACCGTTGTTTGTCGGGGAGATATTGATGCCTTACCAATTGCGGAAACGGTTAATTTGCCCTATTCTTCGCAAACTGATAATATATCACACAAATGCGGACATGACGGACACACCACTATGATAGCCGGTATAGCGCCATTGTTGTCAAAAAACAGGCCTGATAATGGAAGAGTAGTGCTTTTATTTCAACCCGCAGAGGAAACAGGCCAGGGTGCTTACCAAGTAATTCAAGACGAAAAATTTTTAACGCAAAGCCCGGATTTCGTACTGGGTTTGCACAATATTCCCGGTAAGCCACTTGGCGCAGTCATTACCAAAAGCGGGCCATTTGCTTTAGCATCGAAAGGCATGATAACAAGTTTTCAAGGTAGCACCGCCCACGCAGCCGAACCGGAAAAAGGCAAAAACCCGGCATTTGCCATTGCTGATATGATACCGGCTATTCAATCCTTTAATCAATCTAATAACTTTCAGGATTTCACACTTGCAACCATTATTCATGTGAAAGTTGGCGAGAAAGCTTTTGGCACGAGCCCGGGTGACGGAGAACTAATGCTCACCCTGAGAAGTGCATTGGATGAGGACCTTGATTCATTAACCCATACTATTCAGGATTTCATAAAGCGTAAAACGGAAGAATATGGTCTTCACCATGAAATAGCCTTTGAGGAAGTGTTTCCAGCAACAATTAATAGGCAGGAGGAAGTATCAAGGATCAAAGAAGCTGGAAAAAAATTGGAACTTGAGGTAGAGGAAATTGATACCCCTTTTCGATGGTCAGAGGATTTTGGCTATTACAACCAAGTAGCCCAAAGCTGTTTTTTCGGATTGGGTTCCGGGATTAATCAACCTGAGCTCCACGATAATCAATACGACTTTCCGGATGAATTGATCCCTTACGGAACCCAGATGTTTTATCAATTACTTAAGACTTACCTATACAATCCGCATTAAACAAATCGGTTTAGTTTACCTTTGCATTAGCACGTAATTTACTTATTTCAATTCAATAATGCTACCCTGAAATGTTTCACACTTCTGAAATTAAGCTTAGCAAATCGGCACTCAAAAAAAATGTTCAATTCCTTCAGTCGCTTGTTGGTTCGGATGTCCGTTTTAGCTCAGTGATAAAGGGCAATGCTTATGGGCATGGGATTGAAGAATGGATACCGATAGCTGAAGAAGCAGGCATTAGGCATTTTTCAGTTTTTAATGCTTATGAGGGACTAAGGGCTCAGCGCACTTTGTCGGAAGATTATTGCAGTTTGATGATCATGGGTATGATTGACGAGCCTGAAATGGAATGGGCTATAGAAAATGAGGTAGGTTTTTTTGTATTTGACTATGGACGATTGGAGCAAGCTTTGGCTAAGGCTAAAAGCTTGCAAAAGCCTGTCAAAATTCACCTGGAACTCGAAACAGGGCTAAACCGGACAGGGTTTAGCGGGAAAGATCTCACCAACGCACTGAAATTCATCAAAGAAAACAAAGCATACTTTCTTTTAGAAGGCGTTTGCACGCATTACGCAGGCGCTGAACATATAGGTAACTACCTAAGAATTCAAAACCAAATAGAGCAATTTAACAGCCTCTATAAACAACTGCTTAATAAAGGGCTATCCCCTAACCTCAAGCATTCAGCTTGCTCTGCAGCAGCTTTTTCTTATCCGGAAACCCAAATGGACATGGTGAGATTCGGGATAGCCCAATACGGGTTTTGGCCCAGCAGGGAAACTTACATGGATTACATCAAAAAAGTTGGTGACCGTTCTGCTAATCCATTGAAACGTGTGATAAGCTGGACCAGTAAGGTAATGAGCCTAAAACACGTGCCGGAAGGCGAATTTGTGGGATATGGCACTAGTTACATGGCCTCTACGGATATGACAGCTGCCACCGTACCAGTAGGATATGCGAATGGTTTTGCCCGTAGTTTGAGTAACCTGGGACGGGTTTTGGTGAATGGCTGCAGAGCCCCGGTTATTGGCTCCATCAATATGAACATGATGATGATCAATGTCACGGATATTCCAAACGTTAAACCTGGCGATGAAGTGGTATTGATCGGCAGCCAAGGTGGACAGGATATTACAGTAGCCTCATTCGGTGAAATGAGTAATCAGCTCAATTATGAGTTGCTTACCCGTTTACCGCTTGATATCCCAAGAGTCTGGACAGATTAATTAACTACTTAAAGATAATGCCTCCCAACAAGCTGGCCATTCAGTTTCGCCTGATCGCTTTTGGTACACCGGATTACCAGCAAAGCCTGGACTTAAGGCATGCCTTACTCAGAAAACCGCTTGGTCTGGCTTTCGAGCCGAAGCAGATCAAAGAAGAATATGCTGATTACCACCTCGGAGCCTTTCTAAATGATAAATTAATCGGTTGTATGGTGCTATCACCTGATAACTTTGATACAATTAAATTCAGACAGATGGCTATTGATGAGGATTACCAGGGGTTAGGAATTGGCAAATCACTATCGCTTAAAGCTGAATCAATCGTTCAAGCAGAAGGCTATTCTGCCGTTTTCCTGCATGCCAGGGAACATGTTCAGGGATTTTACGAGCAATTAGGCTATAACACGCAAGGAGACTTTTTCACCGAAGTAACCATCCCGCATATAAAAATGGTTAAAAAGCTTAATGATAATTAGCTTTTACAGTCAATAGCGCCTGAAACACCTTTAAGTTTGAAATGTTATATTGTCAAGATGATTTAAATTATCGATAGCGAACTTATTGGTGTTAATTAAAAAGCTGAACCATGTGCGGAAGATACAGCCTATCAACCCCCGTTGAACAATTAGCCGATCATTTTAATGCTAATCTCCCCGAAATTGAAACATCTCCTACCTACAATGCCGCCCCATCGCAGAATCTCATGGTAATTACGAACAAAGAGGAGCCTCGTCAGATCAATCTTTTTCGGTGGGGCTTGGTACCCTTTTGGGCCAAGGATACCAATATAGGCTATAAAATGATCAATGCGAGGGCTGAAACCCTCCTTGAGAAGCCTGCTTTCAAAACGGCTTTTAAAAGGCGGCGCTGTTTGGTTTTAGCAGATGGCTTTTACGAATGGCAAAAAACCAAAAGCGGTAAGATTCCTCACCGTATCTGTCAAGAAACCGAAAAGCCTTTCGCCTTTGCCGGATTATGGGAGCAATGGCATGATAAGACCAACAACACAACTTTAGAAAGTTTTACCATCATCACCACTGAGGCCAATGAGGCCGTTGAACCCCTTCACGAAAGAATGCCGGTTATACTGCCAGAGTCAGCCTATGTTGCATGGCTAAGCAATGACTTTTCAATGGATGACCATTTAAGCCTGCTCCAGCCTTATCCTTATGACCTCAGGGTTTACCCGGTTCCTAAAAAGGTCAATTCTCCGGCTAACAATGATCCTTCTCTCTTAGAACCTGTAAATACCGGAGGCGATCTTCTCTAAACAAAAATTCATCAACCAGGTTAAATAGCAACTTCCTTTGCAATGGAAGCCTTTTGAAAAAAGTATTTATTAAAAACTGCTTTATTTTTTTGGTTTTGCTTTAAACATAAAAACAGACAAGTTATAGATTTGGGGATTTAGTTCGTTAGACCTAATTTCCCCTTTTTATCCAATTAAAACAGATTTATGGCTGAGCAGCAGAAAAAATTATTCCTTTTGGATGCCATGGCCCTGATTTTTCGGGCTCACTTTGCTTTCATTCGGAACCCGATGTATAACGCCAAGGGAATGAATACTTCGGCTTTATTTGGTTTTACCAATAGCCTGCTGGAAATACTTGAAAAAGAAGCTCCCACACACATCGGGATTGTCTTTGATACAAGCGAGCCTACCTTCCGCGAAGAGACTTATGAAGCTTATAAAGCTAACCGGGAAGAACAACCTGAGGATATTGCTACCGCTATACCGATGGTTAAGCAATTAGCGGATGCGTTTAACATTCCGGTTTTAGAAAAACCTGGCTATGAGGCTGATGACATAATAGGCACTATCGCTAAAAAAGCTTCCAAAGCAGGATTCGAAGTTTACATGATGACCCCTGATAAAGATTTTGCCCAACTTGTTGAAGACAACATATACTTGTACAAGCCGGCCCGCATGGGCAAACCTTCTGAAATTTGGGACCGGGAAACAGTGAAGGAAAAGTTTGGTATAGAGGAGGTGGATCAGGTGGTTGATATACAAGGATTGACAGGAGATAGCATAGATAATATACCAGGTATAGAGGGAATTGGTCCTAAAACTGCAGAAAAGCTTATTAAACAATTCGGAAGCGTTGAGGAGTTGATCAACAACACTGATCAGCTCAAGGGGAAACAAAAACAAAAGATCGAGGATAATAAGGAGAATGCCCGTTTATCCAAGCAACTGGCAACCATTTACACGGAAGTGCCCGTCAGCTTTGACGAAGAAAGCCTTAAACGAGAAAGCCCTGATGAGGAAAGGTTGAAAGACCTTTTCCGGGAACTTGAATTCCGATCGATCTCACGCAAAATATTTGGTGAGGCCAATGAAGAACAAAGTGGACAGGGTGATCTTTTCCAGCAAGAAGAAGCGGAAAAAGCGGAAAAAAAAGCGGCTTCTCCCTATAAAACACTGGAAAATGGGGATCATGATTACCAGCTTATTCAAGAAGCCAAGGAGCGGAAAGCACTTATTAAGACTCTTGAGGAAAGCGAAGCATTTGCCATTGACACAGAGACTTCAGCCATCAATCCCCATCAGGCCCAGCTTGTTGGTATCAGCATTAGTACACAGCCGGGTAAGGGGTATTACTTACCCGTGAATGGTGACCCTGATCTTGCGGAAGCTATTATAAAAGATCTCAAACCAGTACTTGCTAATGACAAGGTGATGAAAATCGGGCAAAACATCAAATATGACCTCTTAGTACTAAAAAATCGAGGAATGCCAATGGATGGCCCGATATTCGATACCATGATCGCTCACTACTTGATAGAACCAGAGCAACGGCACAACATGGACTACCTGGCTGAAACCTACTTGCAATACCAACCGGTACCCATAGAAGACCTTATTGGGAAAAAGGGCAAAAATCAAGGCAACATGGGCCAACTTAAGCCGGAAACGATCAAAGATTATGCATGTGAAGATGCCGATATCACATACCAGCTTTACCAGCATTTTTATCAAATGCTTGATGATGAGGATTATTCAAAACTTTACAAAGAAATTGAGGGACCGTTGATCTACGTTTTGACTGAAATGGAGTATGAAGGGGTCAAAGTCGATCAGGAGCAATTAGATAACTTTTCCATTGAGCTGGAGCAGGAAATGCAATCCCTTGAAGCTACCATCCACGAAATGGCAGGCGAGAAATTTAACATCAATTCCCCGAAGCAATTAGGAGATATTTTATTTGAAAAACTTAACCTTGACCCGAACGCTAAAAAAACCCAAAAGAGTCAGCAATACTCAACCAATGAAGAGGTGCTAAATAAACTGGCGGCTAACCATGATATTGCCCAAAAAGTACTGGACTACCGGTCAGTTCAGAAACTTAAATCAACTTATGTAGATGCTTTGCCAGAATTAATCAACCCGAACACAGGCAGGATACACACCTCTTATCAACAAGCAGTGGCTGCTACGGGTCGTCTTAGCTCTACGAATCCCAACCTTCAAAACATACCGATAAGGACCGAAAAAGGAAGAAGGATAAGAGAGGCTTTTGTACCGCGCGAGGAAGGTTATTCCATTTTGGCAGCGGATTATTCCCAAATAGAATTACGTTTGGTTGCAGATATAAGTGGAGATGAATCCCTTAAAGAGGCCTTTAAGGATGGGCAGGATATTCACGCATCCACAGCTGCTAAAATTTATAACATTCCAATGGATAGGGTCACAGATGATATGAGGCGTAGCGCCAAAACCGTGAATTTTGGTATTATCTACGGGATTTCAGCTTTTGGGCTGTCACAACGATTGACTATCCCGCGAAAGGAAGCTTCAGAGATTATCGAGAGTTATTTTCAGGCATTCCCAAAAGTTAAATCCTACATGAATGAGCAAATTGAGTTTGCCCGCAAACATGGATATGTTAAAACCTTATTTGGTAGAAAACGCAGATTGCAGGACATCAACTCCGGCAATAGCACGCAAAGAGGCTTTGCTGAACGAAACGCTATTAATAGCCCCATTCAGGGAACCGCGGCAGACATGATTAAAAAAGCCATGGTTGATGTTCATAGCGCTATGAAGGCCCAGAATTTCCAATCAAAGATGACCATGCAGGTGCATGACGAATTGATCTTTGACGCCAGAAATGATGAACTTGACACCCTTAAACCCTTAGTAAAGGAAAAAATGCAAAATGCTTTGAAGCTGGAAGTTCCGATTGAAGTAGAAACAGGTGTAGGGCACAATTGGCTGGTAGCACATTAAATCCGTACAGGGATAACGGCAGAGCAAATCCAATTCATTATTAAGCAGTAAACACAGCATCCCAAATAGGAAGGACACCCATTTATTTGTAAT
>CAZQQN010000010.1:0-62906 GCA_964595485.1 uncultured Sphingobacteriales bacterium
TTAGCACCTATCCCTTAAATGTTATGAATAGATACCATTATCGTGGTTGCTATCCTATCAAATTTAAAAAAGTTTAATCAATATAAACCTGCAAACATTGTGAATAAGGCTACCTGCTCTATTATACCATCCAATTACGCACATTAGGCGTTTTAACAGATACCATTACCAAACACGAGTTAAGCTATGTTTCCATTTGTTGTTGATTAACCGGAAAAAACAAGGGGTTAGCCCTAATGTAGCTTGAATGGAAAAGGTGGTTTTAATGAGAAAGACTATTCAATGCTTGTTGAGCAAGCATACAGGAGAAGCATAGCCAAATCGTTGTCAGGGGAAGCATCCGCTTTTGGGTTTTGGGAATCCGGAATTCCTTTTTTTGTTTATTGAAAAACCCAAATCTCATTGCTTTCGGATTTTGAAACCGGGAATAGTAAAAATGTAATTTGCCCCACTTCAACAAATCTCATTGAAATAGTACTTGAAAGCAAATAAAGAATCTCAATAAACAGGTTTTTGTTGCAAATTTTGTTGCAAATAAAAAAAGGGCATTACCCGCAGTAGACGGACAAAACCCTTTTGTGTGGCGGTGGGCACTGATGGATTCGAACCATCGACCTTCTGCTTGTAAGGCAGATGCTCTAAACCAACTGAGCTAAGTGCCCTTTTCCTCATCCTTTTTAAGCAGTGCAAATCTAAATGTTTTCAGCGCAAACCGCCAAATGCTGATTTCATTTTTTGGTTGAGCTTTCAAGATAAATGCTAATCCATGTGTACCGCCCTAAAAAAGGTTTTTTTCAAACACAGCTTACACTTGATAAGCCAATATTTGCCTTCATTGCTCGTTATTGCAAGGGAAAGCATTTTCTCCGAAATTTGGCGCTTTGATGAGATTGCGCTAAGTTCGGGTAATCATTCAGTGGTATGCGGATATTTAAGCGAACATTCCTTCTGATAGTGCTGATCGGGGCCTTAATCGGGTCAGCTGGTTTTTTGTTCATCCAGGTATATGGGGACGATATCAAGAACGGGCTTATCACCTACCTCAATAAGCAACTCAACACCAAAGTCAACGCTGAGTCCATAGAACTTACTGTATGGGGCAAGTTTCCCCAGGTTTCCGTGGAGTTCACCAACCTTCGCGTCCAGGAAAGCATCCCCGGTTCATCAGAAAATTTAGCGGTTTTCGAGGAGGTCTTGTTTGTCCTTGACTTGTGGGAGATCATTCAGGGGAACTACATGGTAGAGCAGATCATGGCTGAAAATGGCCGGATCAATATGGCTGTGCGGGAAGATTTTGTCCGCAATTTCCGGATCCTGAAATCCAAAGAGAATAGGCCTGATTCAGGCAAATCCAATGACTTATCCCTGGATCTGAATAATGTGACGTTTAGCAATGTGCAGTGGCAATATACCAATGTGCCCCACGAAGAAAAGATCAGCACATACTTTGAAGAAGCCACCTTCAGCGGACAATTCCAGGATGAAGTATTCACCCTGCAAGCCAATACCAACAGCCTTGTTGAAGCATTTGAGATACAGAATACTACTTATGTTAAAAACAAACCTGTGGACCTCCAATGCAAGTTTAAAATCAATAAAAAGAAAGGGCGGTATGCTATTGAGGAAGGAAATATCCGTGTAGCTGATGCCCAGTTTAAGATTTCCGGCAAAATAATGGATAAGCAAAAAGGAAATGAACTGGATTTAACCTTTGAAGGCCGCAAAAATCGCCTGAAAACCCTGCTTGCTTTAGTGCCTGAAAAATACAGGGAGCCTTTTGCCAGTTACCATGGAGAAGGGAAATTCTTTTTCAATGCCAACCTGACAGGGTTGGTTTCAGCCAAAGCCAATCCACGGCTGAAGGTTGAATTTGGTATACAGAATGGCACCATTTCAAAGGAAGGGGTCCCAAAAAAATTAAAAGCAGTAAGCCTGGAAGGCAGCTTTACCAATGGTAATGAACAGGCCCTCTTAAGCACACTCCTGAAAATTAAAAATTTTAAGGCCAAATTAAATGGCAGGGAATTAAAAGGCAATATGACGCTGAATAATTTCACTGATCCTTATTTAAACTTAGAGATCTCAAGCAATGTCCGCTTATCGGATGCCCATCAATTCCTGCCTTTCGAAGACATCACCAAATTAAACGGAAATTTATTCCTGGATGCTGCTTTTGCGGGCCGTATTAGTGACCTCCAATCGGTAGAAACCGTTCACAAAACCAATTTTACCGGCAATATGTCCTTGCGGGAAGTCAATGCCAGATCGGAAAGCCAGGATACGGAATACAAGGACCTGAACGGCAATTTCCGGTTCAACGGGAATGACCTGATTGTTAATAACTTCTCGGGTTTTGTCGGGAGCAGCAACTTTAAACTAAATGGTCATTTACGGAATCTCGCTTCTTTCCTCTTTTATGAGGAGGAAAAACTCACCATTGATGCCGATTTTCAAAGCAAAAACATCGACCTTCAGCCGTTGTTAACCACTGAATATCAGCAGGAATCCAAAGATTCGGTTATCACCTTTGCCCTACCCGATTACTTGGTTTTAGACTTGGGATTCAGGTGCAAAAAGGTACAGTACGATAATTTTCAGGCCACAAGAGTGAAGGGTAATGTTTTTTACAACGAAGGTAAGCTAAGTTTAAAAGGGCTTGATTTCAATTCCATGAGCGGCTCAATGAAACTTTCAGGCTCATTTACCAGTCAGGAAGATGGTAACCTGCGTGCTGATTTGGAAGCCAAAGGGAAAAAAATTAGCCTTGATCAACTCTTTTACCAAATGAATGATTTTGGTCAGCAAACCTTGACGCATAAGCATTTAAAGGGAAGTGTCAATACAAATATTCAATTCACGGCTGAGTGGGATGAACACTTAAACCCCTTGTATGATCAATTAACAGTCCGGTCGGATGTTTCTGTTAAAAACGGGGAGTTGAATAATTTTGAGCCCATCATGAAACTTTCCGGCCTGATAGATGTGGAAGAGCTTAAAAACCTTGATTTTCAGAAATTGAAAAACAACGTAGTGATTGCGGATAAAACCATTCAAATTCCTGAGATGCGTGTAGAGTCAAACGCATTTAAAATGGATTTCTCGGGGAAGCACTTCTTTAATAACCAGATTGAATACCACATGCGGATTAACCTTTCAGAGATCTTATTCGGGGAAAAGAAAGACTACGAGACCAAGTTTGGTAAAGTTGTTCACGAAGACAATGGCCAGATGAACTTATTTGTGAAAATGACGGGACCGGCATCCAACCCGGATATGCAATATGACCGGCAAGCTGTTGCAAAGAAGATCAAAAAGGATCTGAAAAAGGAAGGACAAGAGCTGGGTAAAGCCTTTGATAAAGGTGATCAACAGAACAAGGACAAGGATGAATACGAGTTGAAGTGGGACGATGAATAACCATTGAAAAGCCCTGTCATAACCAGACCCCTATGTTTCGAAAAAAAACGCTTTGGAAAATAGCCCTACTTTTTGCAGCGTTGTTAATCAGTGTAGCCTCTTTACTGTATACCAACTACCTGGCTGACCGTTTAATGAAAGCAGAAAAGAAGAAGGTGCGCCTTTGGGCAGAGGCTCAGCGCCAGTTAGGGAAAACAGAAAATCCGGGCTTCCTCCTTAAGGTGGTTCAGAAGAATGAAACGGTTCCCGTAATCCTGGTTGGAGAGGAAGGCGAGATCCAGTCATCCCGTAACATTGAGTCCGAAAACAAGGAATACCTCAAGAAGCAATTGGCTGAAATGAAAGCAAGCCGGGATCCTATCGTTATTGAGGATGAATTCGGCAATAAAAGTTATGTTTACTACAAGGAATCCATCCTTGTATCCCAGTTACGCTATTTCCCCTATATCCAACTTTTGATCATCGGCTTGTTTTTCGGGGTAGCCTACATTGCATTCAGTGCTTCCCGTAAATATGAGCAAAACAAAGTATGGGTTGGGTTAGCAAAGGAAACCGCCCATCAATTAGGAACGCCTTTGTCTTCTCTAATGGGGTGGATCTCTTACCTGAAAACAACCCAATCCGTTAAGGAATCTACCATCCAGGAACTGGAAAAAGATGTAGAAAGGCTCCAGGTAATAACGGACCGTTTTTCCAAAATTGGTTCTCATACTCATTTAAAGCGGGAAAATGTTTACGAGCAAATACAGCAAACGGTGAATTATTGCCGTTCCCGCTTTTCGGCTAATGTTGACATTAGCATTGACCCGGATGCCAACCAGGAGATCAAAGCCAAGCTGAACCCATCCTTGTTTGATTGGGTTATTGAAAACATCGTCAAGAACGCCATTGACGCGATTAAAACCTCCGGTTCTATTGAGTTTTGCATCATGGAACAGGGCAAACATGCCGTCATCGATATTAAAGACACCGGAAAAGGTTTGAGCCGCTCAGATTTTAAAACGATTTTTGAACCTGGCTACTCAACCCGCAAGCGCGGATGGGGGCTTGGCTTATCCTTATCTAAACGAATCATAGAAGAATACCACAAAGGTCAGATCTACGTCAAATCCTCTGAGCTTAACAAAGGCACTACATTTCGGATAAAACTAATGAAGTAAGCAACCAGGAAAATTAATCCAGGCCGTTTCTTATTTCCGGTTAACTATGTCATATCAAAACTTGAATAACCCAATCACCTGTTCAGCCAAACGCAAAAACCCAAAAACACCAAATTCCGACAATGCGCCTTAATTTCGCATCATTCATATAAAAGCTTTTAAGGCATGATCCAATCCATGACAGGCTATGGGCAGGTCCAAAAGAAAGTAGGAAACCTGGATGTTTCGGTAGAAATTAAATCCCTGAACAATAAAAGTTTTGACGTCAATTTTAAGCTTCCCAAACAATTCAATTACAAGGAACCATCGCTTCGTACTTACCTTAATGACCAATTAACCCGCGGAAAGATCTTTTTCTCGCTTGAGATCAAGTACACAGACGTTGAACAGCTTAAAAGGAATATTAACCATGACCTCATAAAGCGTTACTTCAATGAATTGGCCCAAACGGCTAATTCGCTTGATGCAAGCCATGAAGGCCTTCTAAGTACTATCCTGACATTTCCCGAAATCTTCGAACAACCAGAAGAAACAAACCGGGAGGAACAGTGGGAAGCCCTATTCCCCGCAATAGAAGAGGCTGTCCAGCAATTAATCGCTTTTCGGCAGGAGGAGGGCCGGAACCTTTACCATCAGTTAAAGGCCTACGGTGAGAGCATTCAACAAGAAAAAGCATCCATTGTTGAATCAAAGGATAGCAGGTATCAAAAAGTTAGGGACAAGATTCACGCAGACTTATCCCAATTCCTGGACAATCCACAGGCTAAAATCGATAAAAACCGATTTGAGCAGGAAGTCCTTTATTACCTGGAAAAAATCGATATCACTGAGGAACTGGATCGGCTAAACAGCCATTTTGATTACTATTTCCAAACACTTGAAGAAGCCGAAGCGGGAAGAAAGCTTAATTTCATTACCCAGGAAATGGGCAGGGAGATCAATACCATAGGCTCAAAGATCAATGATGCAGCCATTCAGCAGCAAGTCGTGGGTATGAAAGAAAACCTTGAAAAGATTAAAGAACAAGTACAAAATATTTTGTAAACTATGCAAGGGAAACTGATCATCGTTTCGGGGCCTTCGGGAACCGGCAAAACAACAGTTGTCCATGATTTACTGGATCAGTTTGCGGAGCTTGCTTTTTCCATATCGGCTACTACCAGGTCCATGCGAAGTGATGAAAAAGATGGTCAGGACTACTATTTCCTTGACAAGGCAGATTTTGAAGCCAGGATAAACGATGATGCGTTTCTCGAGTATGAAGAAGTTTACAAAGACCTGTACTACGGAACATTGATGGAAGAGATACAGCGAATTTGGGATATGCAACAAATCCCGGTATTGGATATAGATGTAAAAGGGGCTTTGAATATAAAAAAGCACTTCCGGGGAGATCCATTGCTAATTTTCATCCATCCCGGTTCTAAGGAAAACCTTGAAGAACGGTTGAATGCCAGGGGCACTGAAAAGCCGGAAAAAGTTCAAAAAAGGTTGGATAAAGCTGATTTCGAGCTCTCGGCTGCTTCTGAGTTTCATCATGTCTTGTATAATTACCGGTTATCAGAAACACAAGCAAAAACGAGGGAGCTGGTAAAGGAGTATTTGATAAAAGCAAAAGCGGAGAGTCAATCTTAAACAAAGGCCAATAGCCATGAAGACTGGTTTATTTTTCGGATCATTCAACCCCATTCACATAGGCCATTTGATATTGGCCAGCCACATGGTGGAGCATTCTGCCCTGGACCGGGTGATGTTTGTTGTTTCACCCCAAAGTCCTTTCAAGAAAAAAGCAAGCCTGCTCAATGAATACGATCGCCTGGAATTGATCCGCGCAGCCACAGAGGATGATGACCGTTTAGAACATACGGACATTGAATTCAAATTAGCGCAACCCAATTATACAATTCACACCTTACTGCACTTGGAGGAAAGATATCCAAACCGGGAATTTGGCCTCATGATGGGTTCAGATACGGTGAATTCATTACCGAAATGGAAAAACTACGAAGAGATCATTGCCAATTATTCGCTGTATGTTTATCCCAGACCGGATAACCCCGTAAAGGGACCGGAAGAGGCAGATATCAAACATTTTGATGCACCCTTGATGCGAATCTCATCCAGTTTCATACGGGATAACCTTCAATCAGGGAAGTCTGTTCGCTATTTAGTTCCTGAACCGGTTCTGGAACGAATTGAAAAATGGGGTTTTTATAAACAGCAAAAGAAAACTTAAAAATGAAGCTTGATATATTGGTTATAGCCGCCCATCCGGACGATGCCGAAATGTGTGTTGGGGGTACCATTTTAGCCCATACCCATAAAGGCCACAAGGTGGGCATCCTCGACTTAACAGAGGGTGAGTTGGGCACCCGCGGCGATGCGGAAACAAGGAAAGCAGAAGCACAGGATGCAGGCCAAGTCATGGGTATAGCAGTGCGTGAAAATATGGGTTTCAGGGACGGTTTCTTCTCCAACGATGAAAGCCACCAAAGAGCGCTGATCAAAAAAATTCGCCAATACCAACCTGAGTTGGTTATAACCAATGCCCCCTCTGACCGCCACCCGGACCATGGTAGAGCTTCTGAATTGGTCAAAGAATCTGCTTTTTATTCAGGCCTGCGCCGGATAGAAACTTCGATGGACGGGGAGGATCAGGAGGCCTGGCGGCCTCATATGGTCTACCATTTTATCCAATACTACCATCATACCCCAGAACTGGTGGTGGATATTGGTCCATACCTTGACCAAAAGCTGCAAGCCATACAGGCCTATCAATCCCAGTTTTATAACAAGGATAGCAATGAACCTGAAACCATTCTAACAAATCCGCATTTTTTTGAAACCCTGAAAGGTAGATGGCGGGAAATGGGTGCAGCTGCTCACCTGGCATTGGGAGAAGGCTTCGTATCCCAGCGCACTATTGCGGTGAATGACCTTTTTCAAATTAAATATGAGGGCAATGCTTAGCCTGCTAAGGTCAAATCCTATCTCTCCAGTTTACCTTTCCCAGGATAGCCTCCAATAGCTATTATTGCCTCCTACGCTTTAGAGTTATCACCGCCGGTATTGTATCTATTCTACCTATTCCTATTTTTGGCTTTCAGGCAGAAACTTTAATCCAGTCATTGGTATCAACGTATGCGTATACTAAAAGACTTAGATGAGCTTGTTGATGCGGGTATCATAACCCGGGAAACCGCTGATTCTATCAGTAAGTACTACCAAAACAAAGCGGAGAAATCAACCAATCCGCTTTATATTATTTTCGGAATACTTGGAGGATTGCTGGTAGGCCTGGGCACGATTCTTATCGTTGCTCATAATTGGGCTGAATTTTCCAAAACTATAAGGACGATCTTTGCTTTTATTCCCCTTGTTCTGGGTCAAATCCTGTGCGCCTTCGTTTTGCTTAAAAAACACAATAACCGGGTATGGCGCGAAAGCAGCACAGCTTTTTTATTCCTTGCCATAGCCAGTTGTATTTCGCTAATAAGCCAGATTTATCACATACCAGGTAATCTAAACACCTTCATGCTTACATGGCTGCCGCTTGCCCTTCCTCTCGTTTATATCATGCGGTCATCTGTCGCCTCATTAATGTTTATTATTGGTATGAGCTTTTATGTTTTCCTGGCTGATTATTGGCTTTTTTCTTCATCAGAGCCATTGTTTTTTTGGCTCTTTTTCATTGGCATTCTGCCTTATTATTACTGGCTTTATCGGGATGAGCCTCACAGTAATTTCATGAATTTTCACAACTGGCTAATCCCGCTTTCTCTTACAATAGCCCTGGGAACAGTAATACAGGACAAAGGGTACCTCTTACTGGTTGGCTATAGTAGTCTTTTCAGTTTGTTTGTTTTGGTTGGCAACACTGCTCCTATAAAGCCAAAAAAGCTAAGCCAGAATGGCTACAAAGTTGTTGGAATACTCGGAGCTGCTATTTACCTGGTCATCCTTAGCTTCGACTCCTTTTGGCAGGACTTAAGAACCCTTGATGTTTCATTGTTCAAAACAATTGAGCTTCCTGAATTATTAGCGGCAGGCTTGCCAACCCTGTTAGCGGCAGCGCTTTTATATGTTAAAAGGCTTCCTAAGTCCTTGTTTGCCATTAATCCCTTTGAGTGGTTCTTCCTATTTTTCATCCCGATTTTTGGGATCGGATTTTATTCAGGCTTTTCCGTTGTCTTAATCAATCTTTTGGCGCTTGCTTTTGCATTATTGGTTATCAGAAAAGGTGCCCGTAAACAAAACCTGGGACAATTAAACTTTGGCTTACTTATAATCATTGCTCTGTTAATTGGTAAATTTTTAGATATAGACCTTAGCTTCTTAACAAGGGGTATTTTATTTATCCTGGTCGGGATCGGATTCTTTTTAACCAATTTCTGGATGCTTAAAAAGCAAAAAACCAATGAATAAACAATTCCTGATATGGGCGGCTTTTGTTGTTACCGTGTTGGTGCAGCTTTACGTTCCCATTAACATGATCTTAAGTAAGCAGGATACATTAAAAACTGGCCAAACATTCAAGTTTAAAACCGCTCCGGTAGATCCTGAAGACCCGTTTAGGGGTAAATATATCAGCCTTAACTATAAACAAAATGCTGTTGAAGTAGCTAACCAGGATGAGTGGGCTACGGAGGCTCCTATTTATGTATCGGTTGAAAAAGGGCCTGACGGATTCGCCCGGTTGCGATCCGTTTCGAAAGCACCACCTAAGCATAAAAGTCATTACTTTAGAGCCAAGGTCGATTACACTAACCCAACAGACTCTAATGAAATTCTTATTGATTACCCGTTTGACCGGTTTTATATGAATGAATTCAAGGTAGATACAGCGGAGGATAAGTACCGCAAAGCCTTAGCTGATACCTCTGCAACCACTTATGCTGTCGTTTCTATCAAGGATGGCGATGCGGTGGTGAATGATCTCGTTATCAATGGCCAGTCGCTAAAATCATTGATTGGCGATAGCGATTCATGAATTGCATGGTTTACCAATCCAATTAACGAAATCGCGCAAGCATTAAGTAGCTATTGGCCGAAGCCGTTAAACTTAGCCTAAGTCCTCGAGGTTTTTGATTGTTAATCCATTAGGGTATTCTTGCTGGAGCATTTCCTTTATTGTTTGCTGGATTGTTTCATTCCCGATGAAATCCGTTTTGCCCAGGTTTATGACTAAAACGGGGTACTGCTGAAGCGTTTTAAAGTATTGCCAATACCCTTCCTCGATGGATTTCAGATAATCCTCCGGAATACCCAGCTCAAAAGAACGTTCCCGTTGCTGAATCTGCTTTTGCACCTGGGATACAGGGCGATGAATATAAAGCAGCAGATCGGGTTGCTTAATCTGCAAAGTAAAAATATCAAACAATTGCTTGAACAGGTGATATTGATCTTCATTCAGGTTTTGACGGGCAAAAATCAGGGATTTGTCAAAAAAATAATCTGAAATAAAGCCTTGCTTAAATAAGTTCGCTGTACCGAAGTGATGGTGCAGTTGCTGATACCGTTCCACCAAAAAGCTAATTTCAAGGGGGAAGCCGTAGCGCTCCCGATCTTGGTAAAATCGATCCAGGTAAGCTTTATCGGCAAATTCCTCAAGGATGATTTCCCGATTCATATATTGAGCCAATATTTTGGCTAATTGACTTTTTCCGGCACCAATGTTTCCTTCGATGGCAATATAAGGGTACATTAGCTATTTAGTTAGTCATGTCCAGGTTTTCGACTGGTTTATAAAGGTAGGCATCAAGCGAGTCCGGGGATTCTGAAGTTAGCTGGGCTACAGTTTTCCCCAATACCGGATGAACGAAATCCGGGGCTAACTCCTTGAGAGGCACCAGTGTAAAATTCCTTTCATGCAAAGCCGGATGGGGAATTTTCAGGTCATTCTCTTCAATGATCTGCTTGCCATAGAACAGGATGTCAATATCAATGGTACGGGACCCCCATTTTTCATACCGCTGGCGTTTCAGCTGTTGCTCTATTTTCCGTATTGTCTCCATTATCTGCTGGGGTGTCCTGTTTGTCTTTAGACAAGCCGTTTGATTCAAGAAAATGGGTTGATCGTATTTGCCCCATGGCTCAGTCTCGTATATAGATGAATATTGAAGGATTTCACCCACATCATCCGCCAGTAAAGAAAGGGCTTGTTTTAATGTTTTCAGGCGGTCACCAAGGTTACCGCCCAATAAGAAATATACATGCTCCACAATGACCTCCTAAAAAACATTGACTGTTTTGATATTAACAAATTCCTTGATACCTAATTCCGAAAGCTCCCTTCCATACCCTGATTGTTTAACACCGCCAAAGGGTAGCCGCGGGTCTGATTTGACCATACCATTGATACTGATATTGCCGGTTTCTATGTAATAACTCAGGGATTTGGCCTCATCAATATCTCCGGACCATATCGAGGCTCCTAAACCATAAGGTGTATCATTAGCCAGCTCAACAGCCTGCTCTAAATCACTTACGTTGAAAACAGAAGCCACAGGCCCGAAAAGTTCTTCATCATAAGCGGGCATGCCAGGTTCTATGTTGGTTAAAATGGTTGGTTTGTAGAAAAACCCTTCCCGCGGTAAAGGTTCACCACCTGTAACGACCTTAGCACCTTTTTGAACTGATTGCTGTACCTGCTGATCTAATTGATCAACCAGATCTTTCCGGGCTAAAGGACCGAGATAAGTATCCGGATCGTTCGGGTCGCCTTGCTGTAAACCTTCTATTTCCTGCTTAAAAGCTTCGAGAAAATCATCGTACACATCAGCATGCAAAATAAAGCGTTTGCTGGCAATGCAACTCTGCCCTGTATTTTGCATGCGCGCTATGGCAGCTGTTTTGGCAGCTTTCTGAACATCCGCATCGGCTAATACGATAAACGGGTCACTGCCCCCTAATTCAAGTACGGTCGGTTTTATATTATGTCCCGCAACACTGGCTACATGACTTCCTGCCCCTGTACTGCCGGTTAAGGTAACGCCTTTTATTTCAGGGTGTTGGATGATCCGGTCAGATTGCTCATAATTGATGAAAAGGTGCTGGAATACATCATCAGGAAACTCAGCATCCTTAAAAAGTTGCTTGATGTTTAGAGCACACTGCGGTACATTGGGTGCATGCTTGAGCATAGTTACATTCCCGGCCATCAAGGCAGGAGCCGCATACCGGAAAAATTGCCAATAAGGAAAATTCCATGGCATTATGGCATAGATTATTCCCAAAGGCTCAAAGCGGATAAAGCTATGCTTATCATCAAAGTCCTTTTCCTGTGATTCAAGGAAAATTTCAGCATTATCAGCATAATACCGGCAAACCCAGGCGCATTTCTCAATTTCCCCTATTGCTTGATTGATCGGTTTACCCATTTCGCGGGTAATGGTTTGCCCGTGTTCATTTTTCCCTGCTTCGAGCTTTTCAGCAAGTTTATACAAAAAGGATTTTCTTTCGTCAAAAGCCATTTCCTGCCATTCAAGGAAAGCAGCTTCGCTATTGCGAACTTTCTGGTCTAAAACCTTATCTTTAATAAATGCGTAGCTGGCCTCTAATTCCTCAGTAACCGGATTTAGCGTCCTGAATTCCATAGTTTGTTAATTTGTATTGCAAAGGTAAAACATCATAGGATACATCCCTTAGGGAATTTTTGTTTTAGGTTGCGTTTTCTATAGAATTTATCACCTTCCTATCAAGTAAGCAACGGTTATTAACATGACTACGTCTGGAAAGTTAATAAAACCCTCGAATTTATTGTCGGAAAAACGCTTGGTCTCCCTTTTATTCATTTTTATCTGCTTAGTCCACACGGGCTTTGGGCAGGAAAATTTTTATTTTAAGTATGACATCCAAACTGCCAAAGAGGTAAAGATAGCAGACTTCTCTAACGGTGATTTGTTGGTTGTTGGTGAGAAACCCAATGCCCCAACTGGTAAATCTGTTTATTTTTTTAGCCGTAGCAACCGGCAAGGTAAGCTGATTTGGAGGCGGTCATTGGCGTTTAATGGGATTAATTTTGGACCTCCCGAACTGTTGATTACAGAGAGTGACCATATTGTCTTTGCTACAAAAAAATCAGTCACTAAGATTACCCCGAAAGGTGATATCAAGTGGTCCAGGAATTACATTGTTCAGGCTGAAACTGCGCCCAATACGGTCTACCAACTCATGGAGGGCCCTCAGAATAACATTTTTTTATACGGTTATTTTCCCTCCTGGGCTTCCCCCAAGCACGAATTACTGATCAAGATCGACCAAAATGGAAATCCGCTATTGGTAAAGCGTTTTTCGGGCAAGCATACGTTTGCTAACGCTACCATGACATCAAATGGCAACATCATGACCACCCGTACTATCACCGATCCTGATTCAGCAATTACCGTTACCAAACTAAGACCCAACGGTGAAGTGATCTGGGACAAAAAAATCAGGCCGGATTTACGCTATACTTTGGATTTATTAACGGAAGATGGCCAGATCATCATTGCACTAACGAGTAAGCAAAAAGCCAAACTTAGATTGCTAAAAATCAGTGGAAACGGGCAAAACATAATTTGGCAACAGGATAAAGTATTGTCAAGACAAGGTTTTTCCAACACCTATAATTTCAGGGATATGGATAAAGGCCCGGGCGACCATTTATGGGTCAACGGCTACACTGAGCCTTTTGATTTTTATAGCAAAACTTTTCCCCTCCTTCTCAAAGTGGAAGAAAATGGCCAATAAGGTGAGTTAGGGTATTTCAGGTGGCCCACACCAACTGAGCAGATGGGCTTTAGCCATTCCATAACCCATTCTGCGGGTTCAGGTTCGCTATTCCTTACAGGGCAGTATATCAATGATAAAGGGGTGAAGCGGCATTTACTAATCAAAAACGCGGTAAAAAGAGATACCAATTTTTGTAAAAAGCCATTTAACAAAACATACGATCGTAATCCATCCCAAATCAACCTGATAGATACTACCTTTAGCGTGCAGAACTTGTCATTGCCTGATGTTGATACGCCGGCATTTAGGATAACCACTGAAAAAGCTATAGGACCCGATACGCTATGTTACCAGTGCTACAACAAGCCTGCTTCAATAACCGGGGATTCACTTATATGCCCCAATGAGCAAGGGGTTTTATCCACAAGGCAATCCTATGATGCTTATTTATGGTCAACAGGATCAACGGATTCTTTCATAAACATTGAAGAGGCCGGGTCTTATTGGATAAAAATCGAAAATAGCTGTGGAAAAACCAGGGACACCCAAGTTGTCAGCCAATTTAATAACTTAAACCTGGCTAGCGGGTTTCGGCCACGAAAAGCCAAGCCGCAGGATTCGATCACCTTCTTTGATTCAACGACCAATGCTGATCAGCGATTTTGGTATATCGGAAATGATACTATAAGCAATGAAATTGCCTTTAAAAAGACATTTAGGAGCGTAGGAAATTACCCTGTTAGGCTAAAGGTTAAAGATACAAATGGCTGCCTCTTTTACTACCGTGATGCGTTAACAATCAGCCATTTCTCACTTTTTATGCCTAATACCTTTTCGCCCAAGGATGATGGTCATAATGATCGCTTTTCCCCTGTTGGTTATAGAATAAAGGATTACCGGTTAAGTATTTTTAATCGTTGGGGACAAAAGATTTATGAGGGTAACAATGAGGGATGGCAGGGAAAACATAAAGGTCAATTGGTTCCTCCCGGGCAATACATTTACAAGCTAAATGTGACCGATTTCAAAGGCGATAAGCATCTAAAAAAAGGATTTGTGCGGGTTACCCGGTAATCCTCTTTAGCATTATTGAGCCAGTCAAACAATGGTGATACATACCCTTAAATATCCTGGGCTCTGGGATCCAATCGTTTTTGCAGTATGCTGTTGATACGGTAATATAAGACCTTAGGCTCCATAGTGCGCCAATTTAATTCATCCAGATCCCCGCCAAAATTCACAAAAAGATCGAGGTTATTGTCCCGCATTTCCTGCAGCACATGCTCCCGGAAGTTGAGAGCAGCAATCCAACCTTCCTCAATATCCTGAAACCACTCATCATAATAATCCTCTTCGTCTGAATGGAAATTCAGAATATTCTCACCAATGAGGATAAATTGGTTTATACCCTTTTTCATCTGCCAATCGAGCACCTCTTTTTTTAGCATCATGATATCATTATTGATGCAATCATTCCATTCGCCAATGAATTCTATAATGGTAAAGCCCAGTTTGTAATCTGCGTAAAGAATCTTCAGGTAAATCGTAGGTGAGCCAATATCATCCCATTGCGGATGGATAAAATGATTATAAACAGCTTTGGTAAAATACAATTCGCTGTATTCCCGCTGATAAAATGGAGAGTGTTCATCTGCCTCAGCGGTGTAAAAATCGCGCCACTTGTAATAGGGCTCAATATCGTGCATCACTGCTTCTTTTAAAAGTTATCACAGGTTAGCTCAGCCACCTGCTTTAAATTTATGAAATCAAGCCAAATTAATCAAAACTTTACTCAATTGTGCCACGCTTGAAATCGTAATGCTCAATAACCTTTCTAACACTCCCGTGCTTGAGAAGTAAAGATTTACTGGCCTCGTAATCCAAATCAAATAGATCTTTGATCATTTTCGAACCACGATCAATCAGTTTTTCATTGGTCAATTGCATATCCACCATTTTATTATCCTGAATCCGCCCCATTTTAACCATCACTGCTGTACTGATCATGTTCAGGATAAGCTTTTGGGCTGTGCCTGCTTTCATTCGTGTACTGCCGGTTACAAACTCAGGACCCGTTACCGGTACAACAGGAAAATCTGCCATCTCAGCAATGGGGGTATCTTTATTGCAGGTAATACATCCTGTTTGAATACCTTGTTCCCTGCAATCTTTCAAGCCACCGAGCACATAGGGGGTGCTGCCTGAAGCTGAAAGGCCAACTACCACATCCTGCGTACTAACGTTGTAGGTATTCAGGTCTTTCCAAGCCTGATTCGTATCATCTTCTGCAAACTCCTGCGCCTTTCTTATTGCGCCATCGCCACCAGCTATAAGACCGATCACCCAATTATCGTCAACCCCAAAGGTAGGTGGGCACTCTGAAGCATCCAAAATTCCCAAACGCCCGCTGGTACCGGAACCTATGTAAAAGAGTCTTCCCTTTCCTTTCATCTTCTCAACAACCGTTGCTACCAATGGTTTGATTTGTGGTATAACTTCCGCCACCACATCAGCCACCTTTTTATCCTCTTGATTAATGGAATGCAGAAGCTCTTCCGTACCCATTTTTTCTAAATCCCGGTAGTAAGAACTTTCCTCTGTCGTTTTATGAGTCATACCCCTTCTCTTTCTTAATAAAATGCAAGCTTATTCTCAATTGCAATGCCGCACAAAATCATTAACGACCTGCCCAGAAGAACCCAAAATAATAAGCTTATGCGGTTCCTTTAATTATCCGCATGTTCTTCAGGGTAGTTGTTTTAGTCGGCTTATATTTGCTTCCAGCAAAAATAAAAAACTTACACCATGGCTGACTATAATACCCTCAAATTTGAGATCAGTAATAACACGGCTTACATTACCCTTAACCGGCCGGATGTTTTCAACGCTTTCAATGATGAAATGAGCTATGAATTTCAGAATGCGCTTAAAGAAGCTAAAAAGTCGGATGAAGTCAGGGCTCTGGTCATAACAGGTGAGGGGAAAGCATTTTGCTCCGGCCAGGACTTGAAAGAAATTGCAGACCAGGAAGACCGTTCGCTGAGTGATTCCCTTAAAAATCGTTATAACCCGATTATCAAAACGATTCGGGAAATGGAAAAGCCGGTGATTGGTCGTTTAAATGGTGTGGCAGCCGGAGCAGGTTGCTCACTCGCTTTGGCTTGTGATTACCTGATGGCCTCAGAAAATGCCAAACTCACCGAAATTTTCATCAATGTCGGTTTAGTCCTTGATTCGGGTTCTTCTTATTTCCTTCCCCGCATGGTTGGGCCCCAAAAAGCTTTTGAATGGGCAACAATGGCCAACAAGGTTTCCGCTGAAGAAGCGAAACATTGGGGCATTGTCAATGAGGTTTTGTCTGATGATGAACTTGATAACAGGGTCAAAGAAGTGGCTGACTATTATGCCCAGGCTCCAACCAAGGCCATCGGAATGATCAAAAAGATGCTTAATAAATCAACTTACTCTGATTTGGATACCATGCTGGAATATGAAATGTATAGCCAGGAAATAGCAGGGCGGAGCGATGACTACAATGAAGGAGTTCAAGCATTCAATGAAAAAAGGAAGCCCGCCTTTAAGGGAAGATGATTTGGCTAGTTTCAATCAGGTGCATTCAACCTTTTGGTTTTCATAATCAATGCTTCACAGGCTTAAGTCCTAATTCATGCCCTTTTTTAAGCATGTATTGGTAGGCTTCTTCATAGTTGTTATCAATCTCATTATTCAGGACTGCCTCTTTAATGGCACCTTTGATAAGGCCAACTTCTCTTGAAGGTTCGATATTGAAAGTTTCCATGATCTCCTCACCACTAATCGGGGGTTGCCAATTTCTGATCCAGTCTTTTTCCTCCACTTCCTGGATTTTCCGCCAAACTTCATCAAAACGCCTCAGAAAACGTTTCACCTTAGTTTGGTTTTTTGAGGTGATATCCGCTTTGCAAAGGGTTAGGAGATCATCAATATCATCGCCGGCATCGTAATTTAACCGCCTGATGGCAGAATCCGTCACTTCATCGGTTAATGGTATTGGGCGCAAATGTAAACGCACCAGTTTTTGAACATACTTCATCTTGTCATTCAACGGTAACCTAAGTCGCTTAAAGATTTTAGGGACCATTTTAGCGCCAACCACTTCATGACCGTGAAAGGTCCAGCCATGCCCAGGCTCAAATTTTTTAGTCTGCGGTTTGCCAATGTCATGCAATAAGGCGGCCCAACGTAGCCACTCGTTGCTATTCATTTCAGCAACATTATCCAATACCTTCAGGGTATGGTAAAGGTTGTCTTTGTGGGATTTATCCTCGACTGTTTCTACCCCGTACATATTAGCCAGCTCGGGAAAAATCAGGTTAAGAAGACCCGTATCAAACAGTAATTCAAAACCAATCGATGGTTTATTGGCCTTTATGATCTTTTTCAGTTCATCAGTAATTCGCTCCTGAGATACGATCTTAATCCGGTCTTTGCAGGTATGAATGGCTTCCAGGGTTTTTTCCTCAATCCAGAAGCCCAATTGACAGGCAAAGCGGATAGCACGGATCATTCTAAGCGGATCATCTTCAAAGGTTTCTTGGGGCTCGAGCGGAGTCCGGATTTTACGGTTTTCCAGGTCATCAACACCATTAAAATGGTCGATTAATTGACCATGCTGGCTATTTTGTAATCCTATGGCAAGTGCATTAATGGTAAGATCCCGCCTGCGAAGATCATCTTCAAGCGTACCTTCTTCCACAATAGGTTTTCGTGAATCCCTGCGATAGGATTCTTTTCGTGCTCCAACAAACTCTACTTCATATTCTGAAGATTGGACATTGGCTGTCATAAAGTTCTTGAAAACGGTTAGTTTGGCATCCGGGCCCAAAGCGTTTGCCACTTGCTTAGCAAAGGAAATTCCATCTCCAACCACCACTACATCAATATCCTTGGAGTTACGCCCCATCAATAAATCCCTGACAAACCCACCAACCAGGAAAGCCTCCTTGTCAACTTCATTGGCTACATCAGCAATAGCCTTGACTACAGGCAATTGCATAGTGTCTTCTATAGCATGATGATCCAGCTTTATCGGTTTATTAGTTAATACCATCTAAGCAAAATTTTGCTGCCATTTAAGCCATGACTGGCTGAGGCTGGCCAAATTCCTGTTTAAAGTCACTTTTTCTTTTTCTTACCTTTTCCACCGCCATTAGCGGCAGGTTTCACGGATTTACCCTCTTGCTGCTGCTTAGCCATGTCTTCTAAGCGCTGCTGGAATTTGGACTTCTTAGCTGGCTTTTTCTTTTTCTCTTCAATTTTCTTGCGGATTTTATCCTCGCTGATAAATTGCTTGAAGAGAAAAGTTTGAAGGAATGAGAAAATATTGTAGAAGAAATAATAACAACTTAAACCCGCTGAGTAACCATTGAAAATGAACAAAATAAAAAATGGCATGATGTACGTCATGATTTTCATCTGCTGAGCCATCTGGTCATTGCTTTGTGGGGTCATTTTTTGGTTATACCAGGAATAAAGCATAGTAGAAGAAGCCATAAATAGTGTAAAAAGGCTTACATGATCTCCGTAAAATGGAATGGAGAAATCACCGGGAAAATTCCAGATCGAATCATAGGTGGAAAGATCAGTGGCCCATAAAAATCCTTCCTGGCGTAGCTCTATGGATGACGGGTAAAAATGAAACATTGCCACCAGGAAAGGGAGCTGAAGTAACATAGGGAAACACCCCCCCATTGGATTAATACCCGCTTGCCGGTAAAGCTTCATTTGCTCCATTTGCAGCTTTTGCTGATCATTCCCGTGTTTTTCTTTAAGTTGGTCAATCTCAGGCTTAAGCGCTTTCATCTTAGCCTGCGACATGAAGGATTTATAGGTGAGCGGGGTTAGGGCAAGCTTGATAATAACCGTTAGAAGAATAATAATGATCCCATAGCTTGGAATAAAATTATCGAGGAAGTTGAATATCGGGATAATGACAAATTTGTTAATCCACCCGATTAATGCCCAGCCAAGAGAAAGCTGTTCTTCAAGGGCAAGGCCATAACTATTCAGCGTCTGATAATGATTGGGGCCAATGTACATTTGCATCCCAAACTTCATATCCCTTTCATGATCAAAAGGTATGGTGAGATTGGCCTGGTCTTTTTCTACATAATTCAGCTTCTCGCTTTGCTCCGTTGCAACATCTCCCCTTTCAAAACCTTCGTCTGCTATTAGGGACTGGCTAAAAAACTGCTGTTTGAAAGACACCCATTTCAGGTTGGTGGAAATCTCTTTCTCAGAGCTTCCACGCTCCGATAACCAGTCAACATCCTCATTGGCATATTTAAAAATGACCCCTGAACGATTCCGTTCCCGGCTTAAATTTTTCTCCTGCTGATTGAGTTTACTTTGCCAGCTAAGATCAATATAACGAGTATTCCTGGGTATGATCTTGTTAAAACCAATCAATTCCAGGTCATAATCCAGCATGTATTCATCACCATATAACTTATACGTTTGCTTCATGACACGATCTTCTCCTAATCGGAGTGCCATGGTTACCGATGCTGAATCTTTACCGGTAATTTTTTGGGATTCACCAGATGATTCAAAGTAAAGATCGTCCGTATTGATCTTCTTGTTTTTGTAAAAAAACCGGTACCCAAATTTTGTATTAGCGGAATCAATGAGTACAACAGGTTCCTTATCGTACCGTTTGTGATTCTTAATCTCTGCATGACTTATGCGCCCGCCCTTGGAACTAATCCGTAACTTCAGCACCTCGTTCTCAAGGGTAATGGTTTCTTCTTCTGCCTGCGCATGGCTTGCAAAGGGCTGCGGTAATGAGAGGGAATCGTTTTTTACCCTTTCTTTGGTTTTATCCTCTTGTGCAGCTGTAGAAGGGGCTTCACCGCTACCTTCATCTTTATCTTCCGTTACCCCTTTCTCTTTCTTATCTGATTGCTTTTCAGTTGTTTGAGGAGGTTCTTCAGTTTTTTCAGGTCTTTGCTCTTCCTTAGGAGGTTTTTCTCTTGGTTCAGGGGCAAAATAAATAAGGTAAAAGAGCAAGATTACCCCTATTAGAATAAAGCCAATCAAAGAATTTCTGTCCATCGATAGCCGGTTGAATTTGGGTGCAAAATTAGGAAAAACTTCAAGGCATTGAAAAAACCTGAATGGAGAGTTGACAAGCGCTTCTAAACCTTACGAATATAGCTTATTATTGGGGAACCTATTGAAAGGCCATAATCAAATCAAGTCGTCTTGGTACTTCTAATCAGATTCTTATCTTTAATAAAATCGTATACCTGCTGAGCTCCCGCTTTAGGATTTACGCCAGTGTATATCGCTTCCACCTTACAATCCGGGTTGATCACAACAGTATCCCTTGAGCAAAGACCAAAAAATACTTTGATGCCAAACTTTTTGGCGAGCTCACTATTCGGGTCTGATATCAATTTAACCCGCAGGTCATGCTTTTCTTTAAACTTTTCATGGCTTTTCTCGGAATCACCACTAACGCCAATAATCTCAGCTCCCAGATCGTGAAAATCGTCAAGCATGGAAGAAAAAGTTTTGGCTTCCTTGGTGCAACCCGGCGTATTATCTTTCGGATAAAAATAAAGGACAAGCCAGCTTCCTTTGAAATCACCTACTTTCAATCTATCAGAAAGCTGAAGATCACTAACATCCTGTCCTTCTTTTATTTCTCCACTGGAAAAATTAAAGGCTAAACCGAGGATTCCGCCATTGAGTACCATACACTTTTTTATTCTTTACAACTGTGGCCAAAAAATGTTTATGCTTTTTTAGGCAGGTTTTATGAGCAAACCAGTTTTCAATACTTTAACTTTTAGCCGTTTTAAAACCGTTGAGAAACCTTATAGGAACTTTTTTTATGCAATAAATCTACCATTTTCTGCTCAATGCGCAAAATTCCTAATTTTCTGCCTAATAAAATTGTGGTGCTATGTCCTGTAAAAGCCTGGCTAACATAAACCAAGAAGTGGTGAAGTGTCAGAGATGCCCTCGTTTGATCAACCATGTAAGAGCAGTTAGTGAAGAAAAAGTTAAGCGCTACCGTGATTGGGAATACTGGGGGAGACCAGTCCCGGGATTTGGAGATCCTCAAGCCAGGATACTCATAATCGGATTGGCACCTGCTGCCCATGGAGCCAACCGAACAGGTCGGATGTTTACGGGAGATTCTTCTGGGGATTGGCTTTACGCAGCCCTTTATGAAGCAGGTTTTGCTAACCAAGCCGAGAGTTATTCCGTTGATGATGGGATGACATTGTATGACGTATACCTAACGGCTGCCTGTCGTTGTGCTCCGCCCCAGAATAAACCCACCGCTTCGGAAATAAGAACTTGTTCGCAAACTTTCCTGCAACCGGAGCTTAAGCTTTTTACTGATTTGCAATTCGTTCTTTGTTTAGGACGTGTTGCTTTTGATACTTACCGAAAACTCAATGACCTTCCTAAAATGAATTTTGGGCATGGCCTTCATTACCCAATGGAAAACCACCCGGATATCAAGCTATCTTACCATCCAAGCCGTCAAAATACGCAAACAGGCAGGCTCAAGTGGGAAGAATGGGTAAAAGTTTTTCATGACCTGAAAGGGCAGTTAGCCTAACAAGCTTACATGGTTTATGAGTATGAGGTTTTTTAAGCAACAATAAGCAAAAGCCACTTATATCTCTCGCCCTTTCCATTTTAGTTTAATGGGAAGAAAGTAATAAAACGGCATGGCAAGGTTTGTAAAATAATGGTAAGGTTCAAACAGGAAAAGTTGCCATGCTTTTAAGGGAATATTTAATTGCCGCCCCAAGGTTTTCAAAAATATGCTTTGCAATAACCACTTAAGGGCAATAAAGTACAAAGCAATCAAGGGCTGAATAAAGAGTAACACGATTACGGCAGGCACAAAAAGCCCATGAATGGTTATTAAAAGCCATATAGATGCCGGTAGCTCCGTACCGCCTCTTAGCCAGCGTTTCCTTTGCTGAAGCATTGTACCTAAATCCGGTGCCGGCACTGAATTTCCCGTTATATCAGGATTGAACAGGTGTTTGTGCCCCCACCCTAACTGCGTAACTTCCTGGAAAAGCTTATAATCCTCAGTAACCGATGAATCAATATTTTGGTAACCACCTGTTTCCCAATAGGCCGATTTTCTGACAGCCATATTATTACCCACTGCTGTCACAGAACGGAAGTCATCCAATAGCTTGAGAATGCTCATGTAATACAGCCATTCCACACCTTGCATGTTACCAAAAATGGTTTCCCCTTTTACTACTGATATACCGCTTGTCAAACCAGTTTTTTGACTAAAACCATTCAATAGCCCCTGAATCCAATTAGCAGGCACGCGTATATCAGCATCCGTGATGCAATAAAACTCGCCTTTGGCTTCGTTTGCAAGCCAAGCCAAGGCATTTGCTTTGCTTTTGGCCTTACCCCACTCCCATTTGACATCTATTAAACGAAAAACCGGCTTATCAGCAATAAAATGGGTCACTAATTCCCGTGTTTTATCGGTAGAACGGTCATCTCCTACCAGGATTTCAAGTTTTTCGCCGGGGTAATTCAAGTTATGCAATGCCCGGAGGCAAGCCTCAATGTTCCCCGCTTCATTACGGCAAGCCAAAAGCACTGAGACAAAGGGGTAATTAGCAGGCTCCTGGTAAGCATCCCTGAGCTTGAAAGCTTTCACAAAAAAGACCAGAAAGATCAGGAAAAACAAGGCAAGCATGGTATAAAGCAAGCCGGTGAGGATCATAGACAAATTACGTTAAAGGGTTTGAAATCGGTAACCCTGGTTACTGAAATAGGCCAAAAACCAGGGTAAAAGCTGTTCAAGATTAGCAGCAGCTTTTTTACTGTCATGAAAAATCACAATAGAGCCCGGTTCGATTTTTTGGGTTAAAGTAGCATAAGTGCGCTCAAGATTTAAGTTTGGGTCAAAGTCATAAGTCAGGACATCCCACATGATAATCTCATAACCCAGTTCATTCAAAAGCCTAAACTGCGAAGGCTTTATTTTGCCGTATGGGGGACGAAAAAGCGAAGACGGTACAAGCTCCTTACAAGCCTCAACATCGTCCCGGTAATATTGGGGATTATGTCTCCACCCGTTGAGGTGGTGATAAGTGTGGTTACCCAACCTATGTCCAGCGGCTTGAATCGCTTCTATAGCTTCCGGATTAGAAGCTGCCCTGTCACCAACGCAGAAAAAAGTGGCTGTAGCCTTGTAGTCATTCAAGCGGTTCAAAATCCAAGGAGTTAGGGTTTTATCAGGCCCATCATCAAAAGTTAAAAACAGTGCCTTCTCATCACACTCCTTAAACCATGTAAGGTTGGGAAATGCTTGCTGCACAAATGCAGGCATTTTGTATAGATGCGGCCAAACCATTGCTACAAAACTACCAATTTAAAAGGGCCTTGAGAATTTTTATGGCTTAAAAGGATTACGATTCAGTTTTTGCCAAGTAATAGTTTAGGCAGCTTTAAAATTTTGAAAGCGCATAGTAAAGCCCCAGCCTTTTCAGGCTTTTTTGCCTTATCCTTACAATTAATAATTTTTACCAAATAGATCAAATGGTAAAATATTTGTTTTTTGAAATCCCCTACCTTTGTAAGAAAATAAAAACAATGAATTATGCTACGTACTATCGCTAAAATTACGGTTTTGAGCCTTGCCTTTTTTGTTGCCAGTTGTGGTAATCAAAAGGAAGTTTCACGAATGGATCCAGATTCACGAACCGACTTAAGTGGGCGTTGGAACGATACAGACTCACGCTTAGTTGCTGAGGAGATGGTTGAAGATGCCCTGAGTCGTGCATGGCTAAAAGAACATAAAGCCAATAATGATGGGAAAAAGCCTACCGTAATAGTAGGGGTTATTAAAAATAAAACCCACGAGCACATTAACCCCCAGACTTTCATAAAAGACATTGAAAAAGAATTCATAAACCGGAATAAAGTTCGAGTGGTCCAAAGCGGAGAATTCAGGGACCAACTGCGGGAAGAAAGGGCTGACCAGCAAAAATATGCATCCAAAGAAACCCAGAAAGAATGGGGTAAGGAATTAGGAGCCGATTACATGATGACAGGTATTATGTCTTCCAATGTTGACCAGAATAAGGATGAAAAGGTGGTTTTTTACAAAACCAACCTTGAGCTGACCAATCTGGAAACCAATGAAAAGGTATGGATCGGAGATAAAGAAATCAAAAAATACGTAGAAGAGTAGGCTCTCCTTACTGTTTATGGTATTACAAAGGACTCTTTTCAAAGCCACCTTTAATCCCTGTTTATGATTAGGAAAAGCTTTGTATGGTTTGCGTTCCTGTGCTTACTCACCTCATGCTTAACTTATTACCAAAAAACTCAAAAATTCAATGATTACTTTGTAAAGGGTGAAATAGAGAAAGCCAAAAGTAAAATTGAAGATGAGGAACCCAAGAAAAAAAACAGGCTTCTTCATTACTTCAATCTCGGAACTGTAAACTTCATGCTCGGCAACCATGATAGCAGCAATCATTATTTTGAAAAAGCCTACGTTACTGCTGAGGATTACCGGCAAAGCACCGGCCAGGAGATTGCAGCTTTACTATTGAACCCAAAGGTTAAAACTTACCTGGGAGAAGACCATGAGATCCTGATGATCCATTACTTCAAAGCCCTGAATTACCTTTACTTAAATGATTACGATGCAGCGCTGGTCGAGTGCCGGCGTATGAACATTAAGCTGAATGACTTAAATGAAGAATATGACCGTGAAAACCGCTATAAGCGGGATGCCTTTATTAATCTCTTGATGGGGTTAATCTACGATGCCAATGACAATTACAATGACGCCTTCATTGCTTACAGAAATGCTTACGATATATACAGGGAAGACTACAGAAAACTGTTTAATATTGCTCCCCCCAAGCAGTTAAAAAGCGACTTGCTACGTACAGCTTATTTAGCTGGTATGGATAATGAACTTAAGCAATATGAGGAATCATTTGACACATCCTACCATTACAAGCAAAACACGGATCAAAGCAGTTTGGTGTTTTTTTGGCACAACGGGGTTGGACCTTATAAAGATGAATTCAGTGTCAATTTTGCCCTTGTAAGAGGTGAAGGAGGAGTTGCCCATTTTGAAAACGAAAAACATGGCTGGACTTTTCCTTTCCCCAACTACGAGGAGAAAGAAGAGGAAAACGCTGGTCTTAGTGATATCGAAGTTATTAGGATGGCTCTGCCCAAATACATTGAGCGTCCCCCATTTTATGAACAGGCAAGCATATTGGTTGATAGCCAATCAAAACATCAAATGGAGATGGCTGAAAATATTAACAAGATTGCCTTCCAAACTTTGCGGGATCGCATGCTTAGAGAATTGGGTAATGCCCTTCTCCGTCTGGCCCTTAAAAAAGGGAGTGAATATGCGGCCAGAGAGGAGAGTGATGGTGTTGGTGCAGCTTTAAGCATTTTTAACGCTATTACCGAACAGGCAGATACCCGCAATTGGCAAACCTTACCCCATTCCATATCTTACACTCGTATACCGGTAAAAAGTGGAGACCATAAGGTTAACCTAACAACCACCAACAGCCGAGGCCACCAGACAGAATACACTTTAAATTACAACCTCCAAAAAGGAGAAACCCTGTTTGACCATTTCCACAGCCTTGCCACCAAGCAAGAAAAATTCTACCGTAAGCAAGAGTGGTGATGGTTGTACTTTACCTGTAAAAACCCAATTTTGACGCCCAATGCTTCTTGCCACAAATAGCTTAGCCTAAATTATAATAGAATCGCAATTGATTGGCTTTTATCATTCGTAAAATTTCATTTGCTATAATCTCACAATAACTTTTACTTTCACCAAGCATCGAAATTTTTAGAGATTTGTAAGAAATTAATAAGGTCTTCAAGGTATTATGCCTGAATAAACAAATCGGCTACTTTTAATAACCTTCAACGCTGGTTAAAAATACTTGGTTATGGCTAATAAAGATGACAATATCAATCATTTGGTTGAAGAACTAAAAAGCCTTTTCGAAAGAGACGGAGAAGACCTGTCAGCCTACCTGGAAGGTTTAAAACATCAAAAATACCTTGATTATTGGGATTATATAAACCTTAACACCCTTCTGAACCTGCAGCAACCCAAAACTAACCACAGGGATGAAATGGTTTTTATTATCTATCACCAGATAACCGAGTTATACTTCAAGCTTGTTCTCTGGGAATTACAGCAGATCAGCCATGCAGTGACACCCGGCAAAGATTTTCTGCAAGATCGTTTAGCCCGCATTAATAATTATTTCCGGGTATTGACCCAATCTTTTTCCATAATGAAGGAAGGCATGGAGCCGGAACAATTCACTGAATTCCGCATGGCATTAGTCCCCGCTTCAGGTTTTCAGTCGGTACAATACAGAATGATTGAGATAGCCTGTACACCGCTGGCTAACCTTATTCACAAAGATCACCGTGAAAGGTTGAAAGATGCCTCCATAGAAGAGCAATTCAATGAACTTTACTGGAAAAGAGGTGCTACAGAAGCCAATACAGGAGAAAAAACCCTTACCCTTACACGCTTTGAATCGCAGTATGAGGATTTTTTGATATACTACGCCAAGCGATGGAACGGAATGACCTTGTGGGATAAATATTACAACCTGCCCGAGGATATCAAATCGGATAGTAAAATCCTCAAGCAGATGCGGAGTATTGATAAGTTCGTCAATGTTCATTGGCCAAAATCTCATTTCAATACGGCAAAGCATTACCTGGAAGACGGAGAATCAGGAGGTGAAGGTACCGGTGGTACCAATTACCAGGAATACCTCCCCCCTCACCTTCAGCAACGCATGTTCTTCCCGGACTTGTGGTCAGATGAAGAGAAAGCCAACTGGGGGAAATTGGAGCATGATGAGTAGCTACCTGACATTTTTATCCACTGAACCTGAAAGCTTTCGAGCTCCCTAACTTATCCATGGGATTTTTTCAGCACACATCAACCAATTATGCCCTAATGAACCATAAGCAGCCTATTGCCTGGTAAAAGCCAAAACAGGAATTTGACAGTTTGTGAATTAACCCTTGGTTTTTTAATGTTGATACCATAAAAAAAAATCACAACCATGGAGGAAGAAACGATTCTTGATCAAACACAAGAACAAAGAGTTCAGGAATGGCAATATGCCGGCTTCTGGATACGGTTTGCAGCCTACATTATCGATGTGCTAATTCTTTACGCTGGCTTTTTTGTGTTGATGCTTATATTCGGTTCTTTAATCATTTCCCAATCCTCCACGCCCGGTAATGTTTTTAATTTTCAAGTTGGTTTCCAACTCAGCTTTGGTGTCTTAGGCTTGCTTTATTTTTCTTTATTGGAAAGCTCAAGCTACCAGGGAACTTTAGGCAAATATGCTGTGGGGATTAAAGTTTGCGATCCCCAGAAGCAGCGCATCAGCTTTGCCAATGCGGTGGGTCGTTATTTCGGTAGGATCCTGTCATCCATAACTTTGCTGATAGGGTACATTATGGTTGGATTCGATCAACATAAACAGGGTCTGCACGATAAGGTAGCCAACACTTATGTGATTTACTAACCATATAAACTTTTGAATCAACGCGATACTCTCAAGCTCTTAACTCCTAATCTTATAAGCATATCACTTTATCTTCACTTATATCAAACCCCTTGCCTTCAGCTCAAGGTATTTGTTAATTGTATTAAGCGTCAAATCTTCCGGGGCGGTATAAATGGCCTGGATCCCACGCTTGCTTAGTTCATGTACCATTTCTTTCTTTTCATTAACAACTGTTGCAGCTATGGTCCGTGTATAAATTTCTTCTATATCCGAAGCATTGCCATTGGCATAAGCCCCAATTTCTTCGTTTTTGAAAATGACCGGAATCAATAGATGCGCTTGGTTGATTTTTCTTAAAACAGGCATGACACGTTCTAAGGTATGGCGGCTTTCAAAATTGGTGAAGAGGAGTACCATGCTCCTGCCTTTAACCCGTTTACGGAGGAATTGATACAAGTTTTCAAAATAAGCTTCTTTATCCGTTACCGCTAAATGGTACAAACCATCCAATAGGGATTGTAAATGAGCCTGCTTATTCTCAGCTTTAACAAATTTTAATGGCCTATCGGCAAAACTCACCATACCGGCTTTGTCATAGCGGGTTATCGCAATATTGGCAAATGCCAGGGTTGAGTTAATGGCATAGTCCAGCAGGGTCATCCCGCCAAAGGGCATTTTCATATTGCGGCTGCAATCCAGGACAGAATAGATTTGCTGAGATCGCTCATCCTGGTATTGGTTGACCATCAATTCATGCTTACGTCCGGTGGCTTTCCAATTGATACTACGGTAATCATCACCTGGCACATAAGGTTTAATTTGCTCAAATTCATAATGATGGCCGATTCTTCTCAATTGTTTGACCCCGTGAAAGCGGGCGATGCTTGAAATCGCTTTGATCTCAAACTCCTTCATTTCCTTGACAGAGGGATAAACTTTACGATTTTCAGCATGGTCAAACACTATTTTCCTCTCCACTAAACCCAATGGGGACTGAGTAAATACATTGGTGGAGCCGAATGGATAATCTCCTCGGGTGACCGGCGTAATATCATAATGAAACTCTTGTGTTTGATTCGCGTCAAGCTTTTTATTCATTTGAAAATCACGGATCTGTAAGGGGGTAGGCAATTCATCGATTATGGTAATGGTTAATGGAACGTTAGTCTCATTCCTGATCCTTAGCTGAATGGTATTGGGCCATCTCAGGGAAAGTAAAGCAGGTAATTCACGACTGCAACTTACTTTGGGATTGCGATTGAATAAAAAGACCCCGTCACCGATTGTCGACAATAACATGACACCTAGCATGGCCTGTGCAACAGGTAGTAATATTGAAACCATGAATGACAGTGCAAACATCCCCAATATTAGGCCTCCTATCCAGAAAAAACGCTTACTTAAAAACAAATGCCTTATTAGCTGGGTCATCTCGGCACCTCAATTTGCTGAATAATTTCCCGGATGATATCCTCAGCCTGGTATCCTTCCATTTCTTTTTCCGGAGCCAGAATTAAACGATGATTCATGACAGGATAAGCTACAAATTGAATATCCTCAGGGATAACAAAATTCCGTCCGTAAATGCCGGCTACCGCTTTGGCTGTTTTCATAATGGCAAGGGTTGCCCTCGGTGAAGCTCCCAGGAAAAGATCCCCGTTATTCCTGGTATTGTGAGTAATGGTGGCGATGTATTGGACCAAATCATCGCTAATATGAACTTGTTGAATGGTTTCCTGGAAATGGTTTAATTCCTCCTTTTTTAAAACCGGTTGTACATCCTCAGTCGAAGTTTGCTTAAAATCCTGCTTAAAACGGTGAAGGATGTTGACTTCTTCTTCATACCCGGGATAATCCAGTTGAACCCGAAACAAGAACCGGTCAAGCTGGGCTTCCGGCAGTTTATAAGTACCTTCCTGTTCTATGGGATTTTGGGTAGCAATGACAAAAAAAGGAAAATCCATGTCAATGGTCTTACCCTCTATTGAGGCCTGTTTTTCTTCCATCACTTCAAACAAGGCTGCTTGAGTCTTTGCTGGTGAACGATTGATCTCATCAATAAGGACGATATTGGAGAATATTGGACCTTTGTGAAATTCAAAATCCGAAGTTTTCATGTTATAGATATTGGTACCGAGGACATCGGAGGGCATCAAGTCGGGTGTAAATTGGATCCGTGAAAAATCAACCGACAGGGTTCGGGAAAGCATCCTGGCCGTGAGGGTCTTGGCTATTCCCGGTACTCCCTCTATCAAAGTGTGACCACCTGTTAACATTCCCGCGAGCAGCAAATCTATCATCGCTTCCTGACCCACCACCACTTTGCTGATCTCACCCTTTACATTTTCCACAGCATTATGAATACGGGTGAATTCACTTTCATCAAACCCTTGATTGTTGGTAGCATCTTGTTCCATAAGGTTATTTTGATTTACTGATAAAGTTATTAATCATGGAATAAAAAATTCTTAGATCGCCTTCAGTCAAGGAATTTTCTTCCTTCTTTTGGATTTCCCGGTATTTAGTAAAAATATTGGTTATAAGCTGAGGATCTAATCCTGCCTTTTCACCTGCTTGAAGGGCAAGTTGGTCCTCATTGATATTGGTAGCCTGTTTGTAATGATCCCTTAAATAGGTAAGAAAAATTCCCATCTGTTTTTTGCTTATGCGCTTAATATTGGCCTGTTTGTAGTGAAGCCTTCCAATGTTTTGCACAAATGCCAGCGTATCATTTGTGTAACTTGCTAATACGGGGATGATCCTTTGTCGCCGTTTACCTCGTAAAAAAAGGTATAAAATCACCATCAATAAACCCCAATACCAGGCCCAGCGAAGGGAAGTTTGACTAAGAATAAACTGAAGTGGCGAATCCCCATAATTAGGTTTATTACCTTGATTGGTAGCCTGAGTTGGTTTTTCGAATGCATCAAAATAAATGGGGCGCGCATCCAGGTAGGAAAAGGCTTGGCGGGCATAAGCAAAACCTTCTTCACGGTTAATGTGATAATTCGTAAACGCTAATGGTCCTAAGTGAAAGTATAAACTTCCCTCACCAAAATCAATCTTAAAGAAATTTACCAAATCTGATTGTAAAAAGCCAATGGTTTTTACACGGTCAGTAGCAGTCCTGTCTTTGAGTGTATCCAGAAAATCCCAGCCATATCCCAATTTTTCATACTTACCTTGAAAGTAATACTGAATAGGTTCATTTCCTTTCAATTCCCGTTGATAAAGACCCATGGAAACAGCACTATCATTATACTTGGAAAATCCGGCTAAAGGAAAATCGCCTTTCTCCCAGGACTCTTCATAATAAAACTCCTTATTGGACGGATCCAGAACCCGCCCGATTAATTTCAAGGGAGGTTTATTAGAGGCGATAAAGGCTTTGCTTCCATTGTGTACTTGTTTCACCAATTTTTCTATTGATTCTTTCTCCAAACCAAGCCTGTGGTTGATCAAAACATAGTTAAACTGGTCAGGCTTATCGCTCAGCACATGCTTAAGGGGTTTGTCGACAACCGTGAAATCATGGTCTTCATACAAATCACTCAATAAGGATTTGATAAACTTTGTGCCATAAGGCTCCTCAGAACCCGATTCATAAGTTTCCCGCCAATCAGTACCCTTTCCCCTATAAAGCAGCATAAAAACTACCAGTAGTAGCGCAAAACTGATTATGCCCAAGAACACCACCCTATTCCTCATTGAATTGAACATTTAAATTATGCGCCATTTCGCTAAAAACGGCCTCGTACTCCTTAAATTGATGATAATCAACCTCCAGGGTACCATACCAGACTTTTTCAAACGTCCTGGTAGCTTTCCTAAACTGATCAAATTGGTGGTGATCTTTCATTTCATCCAGGTATTCACTATTGGTTTTATCTTTTTCCCAACGAATCAAGCCTTTTTTCACCAAACCCTTCATGATCATGAGGTAGTATATCCTTAAAGCCAGCGGATAATTACTATGATTTAAGGCCTCTTGAAGCCGGGCTGGCAGATCCCTGATCTCTTCGTATCCCTCTGGGTCAGCATTGTAAGTACGATAACCTTTTTCTTTGTTTTTAGGTTTAAGTCCAATCCATTCTCCCGGAAGGAACTTATACACAAAAAACCCAATGCTTAGTAAAACAACAACGATCAGGACATACTTGGTACCTTCATTAAAGCTCACTCCTTCATTCTCAACAGGTGCTTGCCTTTCTTTTTTTTCGGGTTTGTCTTCAGGCTGATAGCTAACATCCTTTGTTAATTCCTTCCATTTTTGCTGATCAAGTAAGCCATCTTTATCCTGGTTACTCTGGCTTTCTGATGGAATAACCAATAAAAGGAAAAGTCCTGCCATCCATCCTAATAAAGTGACCTTATTCATTTGTTTATGGCCTTTCCCCCAACGTTTCATTCAGCCATCTTTTCAATTCGGTTTAACAAATTGGGCGCATCGGTTATTTCCTTAAGCGAGCATGAGAGAATGCCAAAACCTATTAATGCTACCAAATACACCAGGTTGAAGATCGTTACACGTGTAAAAAGCAAAACCATATCCAGCAATGCTGACCCCCATGAAACAGTATTCGGGATATTCCAGGCAATAAATCGGGTGTAAAAATACGCCAGTGGTGTATTGATCAGTAAATAGAAAAGAAGCCCGGCAATTAAAAATATCATGAAGAATAGCACAACCTTCCCCTTGTCATGGCCCAGGTACCTGAAAAATGTTCCCACGCCTTTAAGGGCATTGGTATTATTGTGTAGCGCAGCAAAAAGACTGATCATGGTTAAAGGTAGTGCAACCAAAAACATAGCGAAACCCCATCCGGTGGGTACCAATAAAAGGCTAAAGCACAACCCTGTAAACACTAAGTAACCCAATACTTTTGATTTCCCGGTTTGAAAAAGCGTGAAATGCATATCCGGATTTTGAGAAGCAAGAAAAGCTTGCTGCAATCGACTATGGCTAAACCAAGCCAGGCAAGCCATAGCCAGAATACTAATTGGTAAAAAGGATACAAGCTGGTGTTTTTGTATATACCATAACCCATAAGCTTTGTCAATAACGGCTTCATTACCAGCAATGGGTTCCCAGATAAATTTGATAGCTAACACCTGTAAAACAGCCAAACCGGTTATTAACTTCATGATAAAAGCCCCTTGCTCCTTCAGGAAGTAAATCGTATCATTGAAAACCTGCCCTACCGATTTAATGCTATAAAATTCCATTTGATAATTTGATTCTGGCGGGACCTTCATGGATTGATTTAGGGGCGAAACAGTGTTAACCTTTGCAACAAACCGCGGATACCAGACAAAATAAATGAAGATAAAACCCAGTGAAAAGATGATTGTCAGAATCCTTATGCTATCCGGTAAGCCCGTGAAACGGGTAATAAATCCTTCAATAAAAGCTGCCATGATAAAAATGGGTATGGTTCCCATGAATATTTTCAATCCCTTAATGGCAGTTATTCGGAAGGATTGAAGTCGGCTATAAGTACCCGGGAATAACAATCCATGCCCCATTACCAGGCCAGCCGCACCAGCAATAACAATAGAAGCTATTTCCAGGGTACCATGCTGCCAAATGGTAAGGAAAGATTCCCGGAAAAATCCCCTATCAATGAAGAAATACTGAAAAGTACCAACCATGATGCCATTACTTATTAAAATTCCCAGGCTACCCACTATATAAAGCGCCCCAAACAAGAAAGTTAATAAGGCTACTTTGATATTATTCAGTGTGATGGTCAAAAACATTGAGCCTGGTTTGCTCGACTTATACACCTTCATGGGATCGCCGCTTTCAATATTGGCCTCCGTCATTGCTACATACCGATCCCCAAGAATCAGGTTGGCAAAATTGGGATCCTGACTTGAGGAAAACATACCAATACCCATTGCTAACAAAAAAGTCAACAAAGAAACCAGGAATAGCCGGCGGTTTTGGTACATGGTAAATGGCAATTCCGTTGTCCAGAAATGACTAATGGGTTTTTTCTGGTTTTTCTGGTGTTTGTTGATACGATGATAGAGGCTGCGGGCTAAATTATTAAGATACAAGCGGACGGAACGATTCGGGTAAAAAGTCCGGGCAAATGAAAGGTCATCTGTGATCTGGATGTAAATTCGGCTAAGGCGATCCGGATCGGGTGACTTTTCATTCAGGAGGTTTTCACATTCTGACCACTTGTCCTTATTTTGATAAATGAAACGGTTTTCCCGCATGGAATCATCAATTTTGATGGCTAAATTTAGGCCTTTTCCAAGAGTTCCAAAAAGCCAGGAATGAATGCAAAAATGTTAAAGTTGTGCGTTTTATTCTTACCAAAAGCTAAGAAGTAAGTCATGAAAAGTGTAGATATCACTACCACTCAGAATGTCACAATCACCTATCAATTGGGGTCACTTTGGCAGCGAATTCTGGCTTTTATCCTGGATATTGTTATCCTCATAGGTACTTATTGGTTCATCATGTTTTTTTTGGGCCTTTTATTGGGATCTTTAATGGCATTTGCCGGCGCAGTTTTTTTTAGAATCTTAGCCATTGGTTTTCCCTTCATTTTCATAGCCTATTTCCTTTTAATGGACAATTACCTTAACAGTCAGTCACTTGGGAAAAAGGCATTGAACCTGAAAATCATGAAGTTCAACGGAAGGGAAATACATTTTAGAGACCTCTTGATTCGGGAGGTTTTTCTTTTTGTCGAAGTTCTCCTAACAGTTGGTACATTAGGCGCTCTTATGATCGGTGCTTCTGACCGCAATCAAAGACTTGGAGATATACTAGCCAATACCGTGGTTGTGAATTTAAACACAACGCATTCAGTGAGTTTACAAGGGCTTTTATCCCTTAAAACCGAAAAAGAATATACCCCTGAATACCCGCAAGTGACAAACTTAAGTGAGGATGACCTGATCCTTGTTAAACAAGCTGTGGATCGAGCCAATTATTACCCCTCTAAGGCTCATCAACTGGCTGTTGACCGATTAGCTGATATCATAGAGCATAAGCTTAATATTTCACGGGGTAAGCATCACGCTCAAAGTTTCCTTCAGCGGCTTTCTCAAGATTATGTCGTTCTTACCCGCTAAAAGCCCTACGTTGTTCGCTTTATATTTAGAAATTTCCTCTCTTCACGGTTAATACTTTAGTATTGGCAAAAGAAGACCAAATTCCCATATTTTTAAAAAGTAAATTGCTTAGGCATTGGCATTCATACGCTTATCCCCAATGAAAATGAGAGATCCGGCCACCATCTATTTTTTACTAATCAAAAGATTTTAAATAAGCACAAACAAACTATCCTGTAATTAAGTGGCCTTTTATTTTCGCAAACTGTCAATCCCTTTACTTTAGGTAATTGGAGAATGAGGCATCAATAGGCTCTGCATATTATTCTACTCGCAACATTGCTCCTCTAATCAAGAAACAAAATGCTTGAAATCCTTTTATTTAACGTAAATTTGCATTTTATTAAAAGCTTACTCATCCAATAAACAAGAAGTTTTTTCGTTTTAAAGAAAGTTCAATTACCACCAATATACAATATGATAGCCAAGCATTTTTTAGCTGCCATCTTTCCTCTTACCTTCCTTCTGCTATTAAACACAGGTTGTAGCGAATACCAACAAGTGCTAAAAGGTAATGATGAAGAGAAAAAATTAAAATTAGCCAAGAAGTTTTATAAAAAGGAAGAGTATCAAAAGGCCCTTCCCCTTTTTGATGATGTGATAAGTTTTTATAGGGGTACGCAGAAAGGAAGAAAAATTTTATATTATCATGCCAAATGTCATTACGGCGTTGAGTCATACAAAGTAGCAGCTTTTCGTTTTAAAAATTATTACGAGACTTATCAACAAAGCGATAAAGCAGAAGAAGCGCTATACATGCATGCCTATTGCCTTTATCTTCAGTCACCAAGGGTGGAATTAGAGCAGAAAAACACCCAAAAAGCCATAAAAGCTTTTAAACGCTTTGTAGCAGAATTTCCCCAAAGCGATAAAATCGAGAAATGCAACAAGTTTATTGATGAATTAAGGGGTAAAATCAAAAGGAAAGCATATAAAAGGGCTTACCTCTGGTATAAAATTTACGACTTCAAAGCTGCCATTACAGCTTTCAATAATTTGCTTGAGCAATACCCCGGCATAGATAATCGAGAGAAAGTTGAATTCCTTCTTTTTAAGTCGCAATTCAAGGTAGCTGAAAATAGCGTTCAATCCAAAAAGCGAGAACGTTATGAAAAAGCTTTAGAAAAATTCCGCAATTTTAAAAGCCGTTATAAAGACTCAGAATACATGGACGAAGCTCGAGATATGGCTGAAGAAACAAAAGAAGCTTTAAATTCATTAAATTTGTAGTAATCAAAACAATTAAGGATTGTACTATGGCCATTAAAAAGAAAAACCTGGAAACCGAAACAGTAGCTCGCAAAGTAGATAAAGTCAAAGAGCCAACAGGCAATGTTTACAAGAGTATTGCCATAATAGGACAAAGGGCTCGGGAAGTAGCTGAGGAAGAACGGGAAGAGTTGCACAAGAAACTGGAAGAATTTGCTCCGGCATCTGACAACCTGGAAGAGGTGTTTGAAAATAAAGAGCAAATCGAGATATCAACCTATTATGAAAAACTTCCCAAACCTTCTATTATAGCCCTGGAAGAATTTCTCAACGGTGAATTCACCTGGGAAGAGCAGGATAAGAAATCGAAAAAGGAACTTGCGGAAGAAGGCATCACCTCTGGTAGTTCCTCTGACAATTCATAAGTTTAAGAACCGCTCTGCGGGAAATTGCCAATATTAATCCTATGCAAGGCAAAAAAGTCTTATTAGGAGTTACCGGCGGGATAGCAGCTTATAAAGCTGCTATTTTAGTTAGGGCCCTGGTTAGAGAGGGCTGCGAGGTAAAAGTAATTTTATCACCCTCGGCTAAAGATTTTGTAACCCCATTATCATTGGCTACCGTTTCCAATAATCCCGTTTACCAGGAATTTTTTGATGGTGAAACTGGTGAGTGGGTAAATCATGTAGCCCTGGCAAACTGGGCTGATGCCTTGCTTATTGCTCCATTAACCGCGAATACTTTAGCGAAAATGGGTAACGGTTTTTGCGACACTTTGTTGATGGCAACCTATCTCTCTTCAACTTGCCCTGTTTTTTTAGCGCCTGCTATGGACCGCGATATGTATAAACACCCAGCCGTTCGCGACAACATTGATAAAATGAAGCGTTGGGGGCACACGTTAATTGGCCCGGAAGAAGGGGAATTAGCAAGTGGTTTGTCAGGAATAGGCAGAATGAGTGAGCCTGAAACCATTGTAGAACAGCTCCAAAACCATTTAACATCGCAATAAAAGGCTGCACATTCCTTGTAACCGCAGGACCAACTTATGAGCCAATTGACCCTGTCAGGTTCATCGGAAATTACTCATCCGGGAAAATGGGTTACGCTATAGCTGAAACACTTGCCAAAAAGGGAGCTTATGTTTATTTGGTTACCGGACCCACATCACTCACCATGGAAAATCGTAATGTTGAAGTAATACCTATCAAAAAGGCAAAAGAAATGTATGATGCTTGTCACCAGTATTTCCCTGCATGCACAGGGGCTTTTTTAGCTGCCGCTGTCTCAGACTATAAGCCGGCAGCAGTGTCCCCGAAAAAAATAAAAAAAGGTGGGAATGATGAATTGAATTTAAAGTTGACACCTAATCCTGATATTTTGCATTCACTCGGGGAGATTAAAAAGCCGAACCAAGTAATAGTTGGTTTCAGTCTTGAAACTGAAAATGGAGAAGTAAATGCGCGCCAAAAGCTTAAAAGTAAAGACCTTGATATTATAGCATTAAACCTTGCTAATAAAGAAGGTACAGGTTTTGGTGAGCCTTATAACCAGGTTACGCTTTTTGACAGGAATGGCGATAAAAAGGAATTTGATACGAAACCGAAATCCGAGGTTGCCAGCGATTTGGTGGAAGCAATGATAAGATACCTGGAAACTTCAAGCATTAAAGATTAGTTATAATTGGTATGAAACATCTAATCACTGGAGTTATATTCTCGGTATGTATTTTGGCCAGTGCTTTTCTAAAAGCTCAGGAGCTCAACTGTGAAGTTACTGTTAGGGCAAGAGAAGTAGAACAATCTAACAGACAAATATTCCGTACCCTTGAAAACAATATAAGAGAGTTTCTCAATGGCCAAACCTGGACTGATAAGCGATTCAAAAACAAAGAAAAGATCAACTGCAATATCATTGTAAGTGTCCAGGAAAAAAATAACGAAAATTTAAAGGCTTCTGCTCGTATAAAATCCACCAGGCCAGTCTATGGTTCCGATTATACTACCAATGTTTTGAATCGCATAGACAAAGAATTCAATTTTAAATACCGAAGGAACCAGAATCTGCGATATGTCGAAGGAAGCTATACCTCGAACCTTACCGCATTGTTATCTTATTACGCATTCCTCATTATCGGTTTGGATTTTGATACTTTCTCAGATAATGGGGGGAACCCTTATTTTCAAAAAGCTGAAAATATTGTTACGGCTTCTCAGTCCAGCTCATTTGATGGCTGGAAACAATCCGGAAAGGATAATAACCGCTACAACTATTTGGACCAGTTATTAAGCACACGTTTTCAGGGATATCGCAAGGCTCTCTATCAATACCACCGAAAAGGCCTTGACATTATGCATGAAGATCCCGAAAAAGGCCGAAAAGCCATTTTTAAAAGCTTGAAAAAGTTAAAAAAGGTCAACCAAGAGGTACCAAATTCCTTCCTGATGGATCAGTTCTTTAGAGCAAAGCAAGAGGAAATCGGTAATGTTTTTTCAAAAGCACCTCAAGATCAACAAGATGAAGTTGTAAATATTGTTGAGGTTTTGGACCCTTCCAATCTCGATTCTTATAAGGAAGCTATGGGTAGGTAAATGGTAGATTCCACTTTATGAATTCAATGATGGATTCAAAATCTTAATTAGTTTTGTTGCGTAGTCTTAAAGGGATTCAGCACCCATGCTAACCGAATTAAAGGTTTCCAATTATGCCCTGATTAAAGAACTGGAAGTCCAATTCGGACCTGAATGGAATGTTATTACCGGTGAAACAGGCACAGGTAAATCCATCCTTTTAGGAGCTCTTGGTTTAATCCTTGGCAATCGCGCGGATACTTCTGTTTTAAGCGCTAATTCAAAAAAATGCGTAGTAGAGGGCACTTTCCATATCCAGGATTATCCACTTGAGAACTTTTTTGAGGATTACGAGCTGGATTATGAGGATCCCACCATTTTAAGAAGAGAAATCAACCAATCCGGTAAGTCAAGAGCATTCATCAATGACACACCTGTCAATTTGAATGTAATGAGAGCCATTGGGAATGAATTGGTAGATATCCATTCGCAGCATCAAACCCTTAAATTGAACGACAAAGCGTTTCAGCTTTCCATACTTGACAGTTTTGCAAGGCATGATGACCTGTTAAAAAAGTACCAGCAATGTTTTAACCAGTACAAGGAATTAAAGGCCAGGCATCAAAACCTTTTGGAACAGCAAAGACAGGTAAATCGTGATTATGATTATTATCAATTTCAAGCCAATGAGATTGCAGAACTTAATCCTAAAGATGGAGAACTGCAAGAGCTTGAAGAGGAGATTGAGGTCCTTGGCAATGCAGAAACCATTAAAAGCAATCTGCAGCAAGCTGTCCAATTACTTTACCATAATGATTTTGCCGTTCAAAATCAATTAGCCGAAGTTAAAGCCCTCCTACAAGAAGTTTCAGGGCATTACCAAAAGCTTGAGAGCCTCCAGCAAAGGGTTGATTCATTAGAGATTGAAGCACGCGACATATCGGATGAGGTAAGTAACGTGGAAGAGGATATCAGTGTGGATAATCAACGTTTAGAAGAAGCCAATAACCGCCTTCAGGAACTTAACCGGGTTTTGAATAAACATGGCTTCCAAAGTATTAAAGCACTACTTGACTTTTATGAAGAAATCCAGGAAAAAGTAACTACCGCAACATCGCTAAATGATGATATTGCCAACGTTGAGCAAGAACTGGAAAAGGTTCAAGAAAAGCTCCATGAATTGGGTGACCAGCTTTCTGCTAACAGGGAAAAGCAGATAAGCCAGGTAGAAGAAAACTTGATCCATAATCTCCAATTTGTAGGAATGCCTGAACCAACACTATCAATTCGATTATCCCGAATTGAAAATCCTGAAAATTTTACATTTCAAGGAAAAGACCAGGTTCAGATCTTATTTTCTGCCAATCGGGGATCTACCCCTCAACCCATCAACCAGATAGCTTCAGGGGGTGAATTATCAAGGCTAATGCTTTGTATCAAATATTTAATGGCCAATACGCTTTTTCTGCCTACTATCATTTTTGACGAAATAGACATGGGAATTTCCGGTGAAGTAGCTATCAAAGTGGGACAATTGATACAGCAAATGGCTAATAACCATCAAGTGGTTTCCATTACCCACCTACCTCAAGTGGCATCAATGGGTAATGATCATTTCCTGGTTTATAAGTTAACCCAAAACGAAGGGACCTATTCCTACATGAAATCCCTGGATGAAGAAGGAAGAGTGGAAGAAATTGCCAATATGATGGCAGGAGCAAACCCGTCAGCAACAGCTTATCAGAATGCACGTGAATTAATGGGTAAGAATTAAAGCAATCAAAACCAAAGATCTATATGGGAAACAATTTATTAAAAGGCAAAAAAGGAATCATTTTCGGACCATTGGATGAAGAGTCCATTGCATGGGCAGTAGCTAAAAAGGCTTATGAAGAAGGTGCTCGTTTCACACTCACCAATGCCCCGGTTGCCCTTAGGATGGGAAAGATCAATGAACTGGCAGAGCAATGTGAAACGGAAGTTATTACAGCAGATGCCACAAAGCCTGAGGATCTCGAAAATCTTTTCAATCAATCTATGGAAAAATTAGGCGGCAAGCTGGATTTTGTACTTCATGCGGTGGGGATGTCCCCTAATGTTCGAAAGGGTAAAGAATATACCAATACTAACTATGACTTTTTTCAAAAAACCCTTGATATTTCAGGCTTGTCCCTTCACAAAACGTTGCAAACTGCTAAGTCAATGGATGCGATCAATGAAGAGGGATCAGTGGTGACACTTAGCTATATTGCCGCCCAGAGGACTTTTCCCGATTACAATGATATGGCGGAAGCCAAGGCTTTACTGGAGGCAATAGTCAGGAATTTTGGTTACCACTACGGCAAGGATAAGGGTGTTCGTATCAATGCGGTTTCTCAATCACCAACCATGACCACTGCTGGTAAAGGTATCAAAGGATTTCAAGCTTTTTATGATTATGCGGACAAGATGGCACCATTGGGCAATGCATCAGCTGAAGAATGTGCTGATTACTGCGTTAGCATGTTTTCAGATTACACTAAAAAAATAACAATGCAAACGCTTCACCATGATGGTGGATTTTCTCAAACCGGCATAAGTCAAGAGGTAATGAAGCAATTTGAAAAAGAGGAGTGAACACTTCTTTCAACAGTGCAATTAAATTTGCTTTTTATCAACCTCAGCGCATAAAAAAACACCCGCTAAAGAATTAACGGGTGTTTTTTTATTTTGTAGCAGAATAACCAGCTTAGATCAGGATTCGTCTGATTCTGATTGGTTTTCCTGTTCTTCTTCTGAATCTGATTCTGAAGAGGTATCCTCACTTTTGCCGGTTTGCTCAACTTTCACCTTAAGTTCTTTTTGATTACTACTGAGCTCAACGGCAATGGTATCCCCTTCTTTTATTTCAGATTTCAGAATCTCCTCGGCCATCTTATCTTCAAGGTATTTCTGAATCACGCGCTGCAGAGGCCTTGCCCCGAATTGTGGATCATAGCCTTTATCAGTAAGGAAATCCTTCGCCTTCTTACTAAGTTTTACCTGGTAACCCATTTCCTTAATACGGTTAAAGAGTATATCCAATTGAATATCAATGATCTCATGGATATCTTCCTTGGAAAGGTTATTAAAGACGATCACATCATCCACCCTGTTGAGGAACTCCGGAGAAAAGGTTCGCTTAAGTGCCTTCTGAATAACGTTTTTATTGGTTTCTTCAGCCTTCTCTTGCTTTGCCTGAGTACTGAAACCAACTCCGCCTCCAAAGTCCTTTAGCTCTTTCGTTCCGATATTGGAAGTCATGATGATTACTGTATTTCTGAAATCAACCCTTCGTCCTAAACTATCGGTTACAAACCCTTCATCAAGTATTTGTAGCAAAATATTATAAACGTCAGGGTGTGCCTTCTCAATCTCATCAAGCAGGATAACACTGTAGGGTTTTCTCCTGACCTTTTCCGTTAATTGGCCGCCTTCTTCATAGCCAATATAACCTGGAGGAGCGCCAACAAGACGGGATACAGCAAATTTTTCCATATACTCACTCATGTCAAGACGAATGAGCGATTCATCGTTTTCAAAAAGGTAATTAGCGAGGGATTTTGCCAGCTCTGTCTTTCCTACACCCGTTGGTCCCAGGAAAATGAAAGAACCAATGGGTTTTTGAGGAGCTTTCAAGCCAGCTCGTGTACGATGAATAGCCTTGGTTAGCCTTTCGATGGCCCTGCCTTGGCCAATTACCCGCTCTTTGAGCTCGTTTTCCATGTTAAGGAGTTTAAGCCCCTCACCTTGTGCAATTCGTTTGGTCGGGATGCCTGTCATCATAGCTATGACTTCCGCCACATCGTCTTCCTTCACCGTGTAACGTTGCTCTTTGGTTTCCTCTTCCCATTTATTTTTAGCTACCTCAAGCTCTTCGAGCAGTTGCTTCTCTTTGTCACGGAGTTTGGCCGCTTCTTCGTACTGTTGACTTTTTACAACCTGGTTTTTCTGTTGCTTAATGTCCTCAATTTGTTGTTCCAGATCGAGGATATTTTGGGGTACGTGAATATTGGTAATGTGAACGCGCGCTCCGGCTTCATCCATTACATCAATGGATTTGTCCGGCAGGTAACGGTCATTGATATACCTTTCACTCAATTTAACGCACGCTTCAACGGCTTCTGGCGTATAATAAACAGAGTGATGTTCTTCGTATTTTTCTTTGACTTGTTCGAGGATCTCTTTTGTTTCCTCCGGTGTAGTGGCTTCAACCATGACGGGTTGGAAACGCCTGTCAAGGGCACCGTCTTTTTCAATATTCTGACGGTATTCATCAAGGGTTGTCGCCCCAATACATTGAATAACACCACTGGCTAACGCAGGTTTAAACATGTTGGAAGCATCAAGAGAGCCTGAAGCCCCACCAGCACCAATAATAGTATGGATTTCATCAATAAAAAGGATAACATCCGGATTTTTCTCCAACTCATTCATCACAGCTTTCATCCGCTCCTCAAACTGGCCGCGGTATTTGGTACCTGCAACCAATGAAGCCAGATCAAGCGTTACAATGCGTTTATTAAAAAGGATGCGGGAAACTTTTCGCTGGATGATTTTGAGGGCTAAACCTTCTGCAATGGCGGTTTTTCCTACACCGGGCTCGCCTATCAAAACAGGATTGTTTTTCTTCCGGCGGCTCAGGACCTGAGCGACCCGCTTAATTTCCTGTTCACGACCAACGATCGGATCCAACTTGTCGTCTTCAGCGGCTTTGGTCAAATCCCTGCCGAAATTATCCAGCACCGGTGTTTTGGATTTGTTTTCTTGTTTCTTACCACTTTGACTTTTTTCGCCACCCTGACCTTCTTTTCCGAAATCATCATCGGGCGGCTCTTGAGATGATTCGGAGCGGGGAGAATAAAAACTGTCTTCCAATTGTTCTTTGAATGTTTCGTAGGTGATAGCGTATTGGTGTAAAATCTGAGCAGCTATGTTGTCCTCGTCTCTTAAGACGGACAAAAGCAGGTGCTCAGTACCAATAACATCGCTTTTAAAAATTTTTGCTTCTAAATAAGTGACTTTAAGCACTTTTTCTGATTGCTTCGTTAACGGGATGTTTCCGGTAACATCTTTGTGAGATGCCGTATTTTTAATGGCATCTTCAATGGATTTTTTAAGACGTACCAAGTCAACATCGAGGCTTTCCAAGCTTTTAATGGCTTTTCCCTCTCCTTCTCGAAGCAGGCCTAATAACAAATGCTCTGTGCCAATGTAATCATGCCCCAGTCGTATCGCCTCCTCTCTGCTGTAACTTATGACATCTCGTACCCTTGGTGAAAATTTAGCTTCCATATAAAGTATTTTTTGCCTTAATAGTGACCTAAACTGGCCTTTAATCTTCTCCTTAATGAATTATGTCACTTAATTAATGATTTACGTCACTTTAACAAACTTACAATCTAAAAGGTTTTTTACCCGCTGTTGAGCTTGCCTTGCCGGTCAAAATTAAAAACCGCTTTCCTTATTTTAGGCATTTAAAAGAAATTTTTTTAAGCTATCTACCATTTTAAAGAATCGCCTAAGCCATTGTTAAACGTTAACAAATTTTATCGAGCGGTATTTTGATCAAATATTGAGCCAACTATAGCGGGGTTTTACAATTAACTTTCTTTTTAGTAAAGAGCGCTTATAAAGTCGGTCAAAAAGTTGAGGTTGAAAAAGGATGAAGTAGTTTAATCAACCTCTAAAAATTGCTTTTTATACGTCAGCTATATTTTTCAAATCGGAGATAACCGGAATGATGACAGGAAAATGAGTTCTTTGCTCAAAAGAAAAACATCAACGTAATAATCATTCGGTCAGTTAACTTGCTTTTCGAAAACTAACCTGTGATGATCCATGATCTCCTTTTCAAAACAGACCCTGTTTGGGCTAACATTAAAGATCTCAACCTGGTGCTTGAATTCTTTATCCGTAAGGTATTTGGGTAGCAAGGACAAGTATAGCAGGTATTTCTTCAGGTTAAACTTCCTGAATTTTTGACGCCACCGGCCTATGGTTTCAATGTAATCTGTCCTGCCACTACTTTCAGAAATCAATTGAAACTCGGGTTCGGCATTACGGGTTACCATCTCTTTTCCGTAGGGTAACCAAGATCCAGGGAATTCCTTCACCATAAGTGCTAAAACATGAGGACCTGACCCTTTTTCAGCATTGACATCCATTTCATCAAAGCCAATCATGTTTTTACTGAAGACCATTGTTTGCATGTAATACCGGCCACCATTGTTTAAAAGATCACTAACCACTTTAAAAAAATCACGGTAGATCTTTTCCTGTTTACCCTGCTGATATTCTTCAATAGAGCAAAAGTGCTCCATACCTCCGATACATGTTACAGCATCAAACGTCCCATAGTCTTCCGGCTTAACATACCGACAATCCTGAACGCGGACATCCAAGCCATTCTTTTGACAGGCGTCAGCCTGCCCTTCAGATAGGGTAAGACCAATTCCCTTAGCTCCCCTTTCCTTTGTTATATATTCAAGAAATGGCCCCCAACCACAGGCCATATCCAGCACTTTACTACCTTCCTTTATATCCAGGCTGTCAGCAATGAATTTATGTTTCGCTCGCTGAGCCTCTTCCAAGGTCATGGAGAAATCTCCATCAAACTTAGCTCCGCTGTAATCACCCTTATCACCCATACTTAGGCGAAAAATTTCATCTATCGTTGTGTATGTAAAGTTTAAGTCTTGTTGATCAGCCATAGTTCCGACTTTCCGTATTAATACCAGGTTTACGCATTAGCTACTTTTTAGGTTCATATCCATTCCTGCTTAAACGAATGTAATGAAAATTTATCCAATGATATATATTGAGTTAAAAAAAATCAAATTCATCCATCTGCCTTATTTTAACCTATTGTGTTAGTCATCTTTGAACAAAGAACCATTCTTCTTATAATCATTTGAAAACTTTTCCTATTGCCATATTGATTCTGATTTTTTGACTTAGCTCAAAGGATTCCCAATTAAAGCATATTTTAGCCTTGGCCTCAAGATTTTTCCAAACCCTTTTGGTTTGTTTATAACGCTAAATTGCTTAAAGGGAAACCCAGCCATTACCCCTTAGCATGGCATCACGATTAGCAATTATCATAAAAACAATTGGTAAGGTCGGGTTGCACAAAGCAATATGATTACCAGCTCAAATAAAATGATGAGTCAGTGCTAACCCTTTTAAAATGCGTTATATTTGGATAAATTATGAAATAAATTTACCAATGAAACCTTTTAAAACAACCCAGAGAAGCTCTACCCATTTTCTACTCATTCCATTAATGATCATCCTGATCTTATTCACGCGACAGTTCCCGCCTTATTTGCTGGGTTTCTTGGGAGGTTTTACAGTGATTTTGTTTTTGTTTCACAGCCTCATCATAGAAGTAAAAAAAGAGCGCTTGCATATTAAATTCGGGCCTGGTATCATTCAAAAGAAGATAAAAATGGAAAATATCCAAAATTGTCAGCCTATTGCACTTACAGGCTTATACCGGTACGGAATCCACTTCAACAAAAATTTCACGGTTTACAATGTAACCGGCAACCAAGGAGTGGAGCTGACACTAAGAGATCAAAACAAAACAATATATGTGGGTACCGATGAGCCGGAGAGTGTTTGCGACAGTATCAACGCTATCATTGATCAAACCGAAGAAGAAAAAGAAGACTAACCTATGTTTTACTATAAGGTCAATGATGAATTATCATTAAGATTATTGGAATACAGGCATGCCCAACCCTTGTTTGACCTCATACAGGCCAATAAGGAGTACCTGGGTCAATGGTTACCCTTTATTAAATGGACAAACAGCGTAACTGATACGCATCAATTCATCGAAAGCGGACTTAAACAATTTTATGAAAACAATGGACTGCAAGCAGGGTTATGGTATCATGATACTTTAGTAGGAGTTATTGGTCTTCATTACATTGAATGGCATGCTCGCAAAACAAGTATCGGTTATTGGCTGGCAAAACAATACCAGGGTCAGGGCCATATGACTAAGGCATGTAAAGTTTTAGTTGATCATTTATTCAGGGATCGCGGTTTAAACCGGATAGAGATACGGATTCCGCAGGGTAACCAGAAGAGCCAAGCCATCCCGGAACGATTAGGCTTTAAAATGGAGGGCGTAATACGGGATGGAGAAAAGTTGGATAAAAATTACCTGGATTTATCGGTGTTTGGATTATTGAGAAAAGATTGGGAAGGGGAATAATTTTTGTACTTACAACGTTTAGTATACCAATAAACGGTTAAATGATGAATAGCAAGGTGTTGTTTCGACTGGTTCTCTTTATAGTAATGGTTTTTGGCTTATCATTGTCAAGCTGCAAGAAATGCCTCGACTGTCAGTACAAATACACAGATCCTGAGACTAATGAAGACAAAATTTATCAATATGATGAATTTTGTGGAAACAATGAGGAAGTAGAAACATTTAAACAAAACGCCCAAGAAGATGCCCGGCAATTTGACGCTGAATTAACCTGTACAGAAGAAACGGAATGGTTCTAGCTCCACTTTTAACCTTAAAATCATTATTTTAGGTATCAGGCGAAGAAAAAGTTTGCTCTTCTTTACTGTTAAAGTAATCCCAAACTTTCTGAGCTCTTTTTTGGCCTACCACATTAACCAATTCTTCCCAGGAAGTTTGCTTAATCTGTTTAACTGATTTGAAAGCTTCTAACAAATCCTTGGTTGACTTTTTACCAATACCTGGAATTTCTGCCAATTCGCTCTGTAATGTACTGTTCTTGCGGCGTTTGCGGTGGTGTGCCACCCCAAATCGGTGAGATTCATCCCGTATATGCTGGATCAATTTTAAGCTTTCTGAACGTTTATTTATATAAAGCGGGTAAGGATCACCTGGTTTGTAAATTTCCTCTAAGCGTTTAGCGATCCCTATGATCTCTACTGATTGATCAAGGCCTAATTGCTTTAGGCTTTTGTAGGCAGCGTTCAGTTGCCCTTTACCGCCATCTATCACAACCAATTGCGGTAAATCCTGATTTTCATCAATCAAACGCCTGTAACGGCGATACACCACTTCTTCCATAGAGCTGTAATCGTCAGGCCCCTCAACGGTTTTAATGTTAAAATGCCGGTATTCTTTTTTAGCCGGTTCTCCATTTTTGAAACACACCATGGCCGCTACAGGCTTATCACCCTGTATATTTGAGTTATCAAATCCTTCAATGTGATAGGGGGTTTCCTTTAAGCCAAAATCCTCTTGTAATTGCTCAAGTTTCTGCCGGGCTCTTTCTGTTTTTGGCGTTTGTTTGCGAGCTTGCTGCAGCTTATCCTGGTAATAATAAAAAGCGTTTTTGCGCGATAGGTCCAGTAATTTCTTTTTATCCCCTATTTTAGGAACTGTAAAGGTAATATCAGAAGTTTCGAAATCCACTTGAAATGGGACAATGATCTCTTGTGAGTTGCTTTCAAACTGCTCTCTGATTTCTGCTATAGCCAATAAAATGATATCCCGCTCATCTTCATCCAGCTTGCGCGTATATTCAAGCGTATGGGTCCGAATAATGGCCCCGTTGGCTACTTTCAAATAATTTACGTAGCACTTGTTTTCTTTTGTTATAATGGAAAAAACATCAACATTACTGATTTTAGCATTGACCACCGTTGACTTGGCCTGGAAGTTTTGCAGGGCCTTGATTTTTTTGCGGTAATCCTCGGCCTTTTCAAATTCAAAGTTCTTTGAAGCCTCATCCATAAGCTCCTTCAAAGTCCTTATTACTTTACTGGTGTTTCCCTTCAGGATCTCACGGATTTTTTGAATGTTTGCATTGTAGTCCTCTTCTGACTGTAGTGCCTCACATGGTCCTTTACACAGGTTAATGTGATAATCCAAACAAACACGGAATTTGCCGGCCTGTATATTTTTTTCGCTCAGGTCATAATTGCAGCTGCGAATTGGGAAAAGCTTACGCACCATATCCAAAATAACCCGCATGATACCAACTGAGGCATAAGGCCCGTAATACTCTGAGCCATCCTTAGAACTATGCCGCGTTGGGAAGACTCTCGGGAAACGTTCATTCTTAATGATGATATAAGGGTACGTCTTACCATCTTTTAAATCTACATTGTACCGGGGCTGATATTTTTTGATCAGGTTATTCTCAAGAAGCAGGGCATCATATTCTGAATTGACCACCGTGTAATCAATCTGGTCAATTTTACCCAGCATAAGGTGAATACGCCTGTTATCGTATTGGTTTTTATTGAAATAGGAAGAAACCCGTTTTTTTAGGTTCCTGGCTTTACCAATGTAAAGCAAATTACCCTCCCTATCATAGTATTTGTAGACACCGGCTGTTTCCGGCAATGCTGTTAATTGGTCCCTAATTCGTTTATCCACTTCCATGACAATCAGTCAATCAATCCTTATACAAAAAAATCATTTTTTCTGGCTTTAGGTTCAATAAAAGAACTAAAACCTCTGGTATAAATCCTTTGGTATACAGACTTAGCAACTAGCTTATCTAATCATTTTTTTACCCCAGCACTCAATTGCTTTTACCGGTTATAACCAACTTCTGCTGCTTTGTATTTCCTGCGAAGCGGGTTTCCAGTATGTATAAGCCTGAGCTAAGGTCGCTAACGGTCACACGGATTTTATCAGCCTTAAAATCAGATCTTGAAACAGTCTTCACCCGATTACCGGACAGGTCGTAAAAATAAAGACTCAATGTCTGCTTTTGCTTTGCAAATGCGCTCACATTGATATGATCTCTGGCTGGATTGGGGAACACTTCAACTTTGGGGTACAATTCCTGATTGATATTATCCTGGCTATTTAGCGAATCAAATGTTTTAGCCAACCCTGCATCATGAACATTAGGAAAGGATACCAATTGAGACCGGTAGTTGGCTATAGCCTGGCGCATAAATTTTTTCTGGCCCTGGGTAAATATTTTAAGGCAGCGGTCTAAAGAGTAGTCCATGTAGTTTGCGGTCATCCTTTTAATATCGCCGCACTCATGCTTTGGTTTGGCTTCACACGGGTTATTCCTGTCAGGGGAGGAAAATGGTAACCGGCATAGGGGCGTATCATCTATGTCATCATCCTCTGAGCAATCACTCTCACGGCTTTTACCCCATGGGTGAAAAAGGCTTAAGTAATGCCCTAATTCGTGTGTTGCTGTCTTTCCTAAGCTATGGTATTCTCTATTCCTTTCGCCTAAGAATTGATCATCAATGACAACACCATCTACCTTGGACCCGGCACTTTTATTAGGTAATTGAGAAAACCCAGTTACTGTCCCGGATTCAATGCGGCCAACCTGGATAGTATCAACCACCCATATGTTAAGGTAATGCTTGGTAGGCCATCTGGAAAGGTCTTTGATTTCCCTCTGGTTTTCTAAAATTAGGTTCGCATCCGATGCTTTAACGTAATTAATGGCGTCTGTATCTTCCCCTTGCGGATTTTTATTGGCTAACGCAAAACGGATTTTAGTATCTGCCCCATCAGGGTGTTCATTGTTTCCGCCACCATACCGTCCAAAATCTTCATTAAGAACCCTGATCTGGCTTTTTATTAGGCTTTTGCTTACTGAATCATCACCATCATGAATTACATGAACTACCGTAGGTATTAGGTGGTATTCTTGTTGCGAAATGTCATACTCAGGGCCTTGCTTTTTGCCCTGCGAGGAAGATTGCTGGCTATCGGGTAAAAAATCAGTACCACAGTAAGTTTTGGGAACACCATCCTGGGCTGAGGCCAAATGTTTAAAGCATAAAAACCCCAGAAAAATGATCATAACTACCTTGCCTAAAAACAATTTTTTACCCATTGAATGCCCGGTTTTCCAATTCTCGCAAAGCTATAAACGTCATTAAACCTACACCGGTTTTCAATGACGCCTCATCAATATCAAAAGTAGGAGTATGCAAAGCACTATCAATTCCTTTTGCTTGATTGGCTACTCCTAAGCGATAAAATGCAGCCGGCATGTATTGGGAATAGATAGCAAAATCTTCCGCTGTCATTCTAAGGGGTAAGTCGATCACACTGTCTTCTCCCAGGTAATCAGTCGCGTATTGCCTTGCTTTAGCTGTCAAGGTTTCGTTGTTGTAAAGGGTAGGATATCCGCTATCAATGACAACATCACAATCACCGCCCATACTTTGAGCAATACCCTTAGCCAATGACCGGATCTTTTCATGCGCTTGTTGCCGCCAGTTTTCCTCAAATGTGCGGAATGTACCTTCCAAATATACGGAGTCCGGGATCACATTATTGGCTCCTTTCCCTTCAATAACGCCAAATGACAATACCGAAGGAGTATTGGGGTCAGCATTACGACTTACCAATTGTTGAAGGCCTACCACTACATGAGAAGCAATCAGTACGGGATCGACTAATTTATAAGGCATAGCGGCATGACCACCCTGGCCTTGCACGGTAATGCGGATCTCATCTGAGGAAGCCATGAATTTACCTGGCTTAAAACCCACAGTACCTGATTCCAGCTCAGGCAACACATGCTGTCCGAAAATAACTTCAGGTACCGGCTCTTCAAGCGCTCCTTCCTTAATCATCAGGGAAGCACCTCCTGGCGCTTTTTCCTCGCCGGGCTGAAATAGAATTTTGATCGTTCCTTCAAATTCCTTCTTAAATGCATTCAAAAGCCTCACTACCCCCAGCATAGAAGCGGTATGAACATCATGGCCACAAGCATGCATTACCCCCTCATTTTGTGAGGCATACGGTTGGTCATTGGCTTCAGTGATGGGTAAGGCATCTGTATCAGCCCTAAGCGCAATAACCTTTTTATCAGGGTTTTCTCCTCTAATATGGGCAACCAAACCTGTGTTAGCAACCCTTTCAAATGGAATATCCCAGCTATCCAGAATGGAAGCCAAATAATCAGCGGTTTCGTATTCATTGAAGGAAAGTTCCGGATGGGCATGCAAATGACGCCTATAACTAACCACTTCCGCTATTATATCATTGGCTGCCTTTTGAATTTTTTTTCTATCGGCCATCGGTTGTTTTTCGTGACTTAGCATAAACAAAGGTAGCAGGTTTTATGCCAATGAACAATTGGCAATAAAACGATGAAAATCCACTTTCATTAAACCCTGAGGTTTAATCATGGTTTAACCACCAATTTTGTAAGTAGATACAATCTAAGCCTTTTGCAAAGGTTTTAGGAAATCATACTAGCCATAAGCCCTCATCTTATGCGGGTTTTGTCTAACTTTCTTTTAAAAAGAAAGGGACCAAAAAAATCTGGGATGGGATATTCCAGTGCCCCACCTGAACCATCTGCGTTTCATTCCAAAAAATGTGGTAGAACCTTAATCATTAAACCAATGAAAAACCAATCTCGTTCAGGTAAAAACTTCATTAGGGGCTTCCATCCATGACATTGATTGACTTCTCAATAAAATCAGCATATATTTGTTATTAATTAGTTCATAAAAATCACTTGTTTAGGAAAGATCCCAATAACCATTTATGTCTGTTTTAATGTTATGATTGGTTTCCGGATTTTAAATGGTTCATACAAACCACCAAAGCCTTATCAAAAATGAAACCCGGTGATAATAATAGCTTAGCTTTTGTAAAAATAATTGAAAAGGGTTTATGAGAATACCAGGGAACCGTTGGTACTTTTTGCTTGGCTTTTTATTGCTGCCTTTTTTCAGCTCAGGACAACCACCATCCGGGCTTGATTTTGACAAACCGGATATTACCGGCACAATGGGATTTGCTTCTTCCGTCACGCTGCTTGACCTCAATCTTTTTGTCTTTAATCCCGGCATCTATGACCGGAATAACCTTTGGTCCATTCAGGTGAATCCTGGCATACATCCTTTCGTCAAACAAGTAACCATCAAGGAGTCAGATGACCTAACCTACAAATACCGTGAGCGCCGTTTTAGTTTTAACCTGTTGATTGATAAATATTTTTATTTCGGAAATAGCTACAAAGGTTTTTACCTTGAATATGGTACCCTGTTTACCGTTGCCAGTTATCGTGGCGTTAATGGCGGCTCTGATGGGCAATTCCTTAGAGCTCCGGGAGTCGGTTATGTGTCCGGTGGTACCTCAGGTATACAAAAACTTGGTATCCAATATGTGGACTTTCCGGCCGAAACGGTGCTGCCCTTCCGACTTAAATTTAGTTTTGTAGGGATTTTGGGTGACTAAAAAAGTAGTACTTCCTATATGATTATTCGCATCCTTATCATTCTGGCTATCACATGGCTAATAAACGGTTGCAAAAATTGTAACCAATGCAGGGATACTCCTCCCAACACCGGCATCCTAAAAATAGACCTGAGCTACGATTCCTGCATGCTCACGGTTTACCAAAGCCCCAAAATAGGGGGGAAAGTAATACGAAAAGGAAGATTCAAGGGTCGTGATTTTGATACTACTTTACCGGCTGGCCCGTCCTATTCTGCCAAAGCTGTTTATCAATTAGCAGACAAGAAAGTTATTGGTATTGATGGTAACCAATCCATTGACGAGTCAAAAAAAGAAGATCGTTGCGATTCGCCATGCTACAAAATAGATGAGGCTAAATTGAAGCTTTGAACCACCTGGATTCCCCAAAATTGGTTTGGATGCCAGTGAAAATACCGGTTGTAGCCGAAATAGAATCAAGCGGTCGTTCAAAATATAAATATGTAGAGCTTGCTAAAAAAACTTGGTTTTACCACGAATTTTGTAGATAGACACAACCTAAGCCTTCAACAACGGCACTCAGGAAATCTTATTAACCCTAAATCCCTATCTAATGAGGACTTTGTCAAAGCTTTATTCCACGAAGAATAGGTAGCACCAAAAACTGAAAGGATCTGGGCGGGAAACTGTTGCTGCTTTAGCCCCTATTCGAATTTCCCGCAAGAAAGCATTCCATTGCATCAACAAAGCCTTGGAAGAAAATTCCAGGTTAGGTTTTTTCCAAGCTTGGGAGATAGGAGATAGCCTTGTAAATTTGCAATTATGGCAACGAAAGAACTTCCATACGAAGTATTTTCCTTTTACAAATTTGCTCCGCTTGCAGACCCGGAAGGGTTCAAAGACCGTCATTACCAATTTTGCCGGGAAATAGGGGTAAAAACCCGGATCATCATAGCTTCAGAGGGCATCAATGGAATTGTTTCAGGACCAAAGGAAGCATGCCGGCAATACAGGGAACATCTCCATCAATATCCGGAATTTGCTGACATTCATTTTAAAATCGATGAGACCGAGCAACCCTATCTACGCAAAGTTCAGGTTCGTCATAAGGCTGAAATTATCAACTCTGGTATTAAAAAAACCGAAGAAATAAGCCCTTTAAAGGATACTGGTGAGCATCTGGATCCCCATACTTTCAAAGCATTGAAAGATAGAGATGATGTGGTAATCCTGGATGTCCGGTCCAAATATGAGACAGAAGTTGGTCGATTTAAAAATGCTTTAACGCTTGATATTGACAATTTCCGGGAATTCCCGGAGAAACTGCGCGAGCTGGCGGAATACAAGGATAAAAAAATCATTACTTACTGCACGGGTGGCATTAAGTGTGAGAAAGCAACAGCCCTCCTGAAAGCAAATGGCTTCGAAGCCCCTAAGCAGCTGGAGGGTGGCATCCTGAATTATGCCAAAAAGGAAAATGGGGAAGATTTTGAGGGTAAATGCTATGTGTTTGATGAGCGAGTGGTCATTGACGTCAATCATGTTAATCCCACGACCATTTCGCGGTGCATTCATTGTGAGAAAAGATCAGCCCGGGTTATCAACTGTGCCAACCCCGATTGCAATGACCAGGTGATCGTTTGCGAGTCATGCGGGTGGGATTGGCAAGGTGCATGCAGCGAAACATGCTTACATAACCCCAGGAAACGCCCTTACGATGGGTCCGGGTATTACCCAAAGGACAAAATGGTAAAAATCGGGTATTCCGGTTAGCTTCCTAATTCAAAATTTTCTAAATTACCGGTTACTTCAGCCAAGGTTAAGCCAGCCTGATTGAATGGTTCTTAAGGTTAATCCCAAATCCCATATTGCTAACCTTCATTTCCGGAACTAAGGGTAGTGCATTTAATAAAGCTGCAGGCCTTGCCCAAAGCAAAGGGATTGTTAATTTTGACAGTATCAATAATCTGATTAGCCTATTATGCCATGTAAAGTCCTTTCATCCCTGTTCATTTTTTTCGCTATGTCGGTTTTTTCCAATGGTGTTAAAGCGCATTGGCCTGATCAAAACCATCAGCATCCGCATAGCCACAAAATTCAAAAATCAGATCAAGTAAAAGATCAAGATTCTGAAATACGGGATAAGGAACTATACCCCAAGCTGCAAAATGGTAAAGTTTACGAAAAGCAAGCAAAAGGTCCGGTTAAAGTGGGTTTTGGTGAAGCCTCCCTCCTGCCGGATTTCCCCATGGTCATGTCCTATGGGAGTAATGAACCAACCAAGGCATTTTATGACACAGCCAAGGTCAAAACCATGTTGTTTGAAGTGGCGGATAAACAATTCGCCCTTATTGAATATGATGTCATCGGCATTCACAATGAGCAGGCAGAATGGCTTAAAGACACCATTGCAGGGAATACATCCCTTAATGCCAGGCAGATCATAGTGGCCGCTACCCATAACCATTCTTACGGGCGTACCCACAAGCCTAAAGTTTACCACCTTATGGCCGATCGAGGTTTGAAAGCCACTCAAAGGGCTCTTAGCCGTAAATTTCCGGCTCAAATCGGTTTTGGTAAGCGAAAAATCCCGGAAGACCTGAACCTTAATCGCGCTGAGTTGAATGGTAAAGCCAATCCGCTCTTATACATGATCCGGGTAGAAGATACAATGGGTAATTTACGGGGCCTTCATTACAACTACGGCTCCCACCCAACTGTCTTCACGGAATGGGGCTCCAGCCGCGGGAAAATTGGTCCAAACTGGCCGGGCTATGTGAACCATTATGTACAAAACCGAAAGAGGCTGGATCTCCTTTTTGAACGCTATGACAAGAAAAACAACATTAACACATTGCCTTTTGTGATGTTTTCTGAAGGCTCGGCAGGCGATCAACAACCGAGAAATACGGATATTTTCATGAATGGAGAGCGACAGCCGGGTAACAAAGTTTTCATGGAAAGGCTGGCCAAGCAAGTGGTAAACCTCGCAGAAACTACTGAAACAAAGCGGCAAGTAGATCTGCACTTCAAGGCTAAAACCCATACCATGCCTATGAAAAGCGGAGAAAAGTATATGACCCTTTTGCAGACGCTGGTCATGAATAATACGGCACTGGCAACCATTCCGGGTGAACTCAATGTCCATTTAGGCGATAAACTGGAAAAGCATAGCCCCTACCCTAACAACATCCTGCTAACAAATTCAGATGATTATGTCGGTTACATTGTGCGCGAAATGATCGCTATGGAATCAGTAACTTACCAATCCAAGGGGGTACCTTTCCATCCATTTTACGGGGAAGCCATGGTTAATTCCGTGATTAAGCTGCTTGATGAGGATTACCAGCCAAATGAGCCCCGGGATCCGGATCAAATTTTTGGTGCTATTGCCGGCAATGTGACGTATAATGGGCCTCACAAAATAGCCATTGGTGCCATGCGGATGCCCCGAACACCTAATTATGGCGGTGGTTTTTACGGGCAGCGGACCGTTGTTGAGGATGATGGCAGTTATCGCATTGACAGCCTTGGGCCGGGTAAATTGTACTTGTATGTCATGGAGACACCGGCAGATAATCCTGCTCCCGCTAACTTAAAAAGCGGCTTCAGCGATATCCGGCCAATGACTTACGGGGTGCCCGTTAAATCACAACAAACCAGAAAAAACATCAACTTTCATTTTAAAGAAGGTTATCGGGAAACGGGGGTGGAATCACTTCAATTAATGGCTGATAGCCTTTCCGTTAACCATTATACCATCACGGGGCATGTTGCCATTGAAGGCCAATATCCGGCAGACCAATCAATTGAGGTTCGCGCTTATCCCGCCGGAGTCCATTACCGGGAATTGGCCGCTTTCATGGCCAATCCTTACCAAACCGCAAAGGTACAAAAAGACGGTAGCTTTGCATTAGCAGGATTATCTGAAGGTAAATACCACCTGGCCGCATATATGGATGTGAACAATAATAGCCTGGTTGAACCAGGGATAGATAAGCTAACCCAACCATTGAAAAGCCCGGTTTTAACGATCAATTAAGCATAACCGGGGAACACCTTTCCCGCCCTTTTAGCTTATTGCTATTGATCAAGATATTACCTGACTTTTCCCCGTTATAAGATAAATTAAACGCTTTGCTACGGGAATACTATCAATCTTCCCTATAAAATTGATCGTCTCTCCTACTATTTGTTTGAAGGGGCTAATAAGGAAATCTTGACACAGGTAGCAGCCTAAGGGGTGTATTGAAACATGCTTTAAAACGGGCCGGGATAGCAAACACCGGTAGCCTGAATTGGTTAAGGCTTAGATACGCCATCCATTTGCTGGAAAATGGAACGGATTTACGGTATATACAGGAAATGCTGGGGCATAATAGAAGCAAGACAACTGAGCTTTACACGAGTGTGAGCTCAGGGGATTTCAGCAAGATTCGAAGTCCTTTTGATGATTTATAAAAAGCTGTTAGCTTGGGTATTAGTAACGACCAATATTCGCGCATAACACCCCAAATTTGAATAATTAGCGTGACAATTTTTGCACTATAAACGAGTTATAGTGCATTCTAAAGAAAAAAATCCAGTAACATTTGCTATTTTTAAGAGATGAAGGACAAAACCCAACATATGACTCATCTCATTAGACAAACAATTAACACCATTGATCCTGATGCTGAGGTTATTCTTTATGGGCCAAGAGTAAGAGGGAATGAAAGTTCAGAATCCTATTGGGACCTTATAATATTGACTAATTACTCAGTTGATCTGAATACTGAACAAAAATTCAGAGACAAACTTTAAGGCCTTGAATTAGAGATTGGTGAGCCTTTTTCTGTTTTTGTTTATTCAAAGCAAGAATGGACTACTAAACAACGAATAACGCCCTTTTATGAAAAACGTGAATCAGGAAGGTATCAACCTATGACTCCCGAATAAAGAAAAGACTACATTCAATAAAGGATTGAAACTACCTACATAAGGTATGATGCAGCAAGACTATTAGCGCATAACGGATATTGGAACTCGGCTGTTAACAGGCTATATTATCCACTTTTCTAAGTGGTCAGGGCGCTTCTTGTCCATAAAGAAATTCAAACCAATTCCCATTAAGCAACCAAGAACCCATTTTCTTTATATTTCATAAAAACCGGCAAACTTGATCAAAAGTATGGAAGATTGCTGGTGCCACTATTTGACCTAAGGCAAAAGGGGGATTATAATAACATCTCAGAATATACGCGAGAAGAAGTTGAACCTTTATTCGGACAAGTAGAAGAAATGATCAAAATGTTTGAACGACCAATTAAAAGCGCACTACAATCGGGTAGTCGGCTACGCCATTGATAGGTGACAGGGTACGTATTGCATATCCCAAACAGTAGTTGGTGCCACCGTTCATAGCTCCGGTTGTTCCTTAGCACTCAGTCCACGCAAAGATCGCAAAGGTTTTCATGTAAAGGCCGCAGTGTTGATAAAGCCCTTTTGCGAGCTCTGCTTATTCCTCTTGGCGCCCTTTACGTGAACCCAAACCCACCATTTCATCATTTTTCCGAGCTTTGGTAGTAATTGAGAAATTCGAAGCATAATATATTTTGTATACATAACCCTGAGCGTTAGGGCATTTACCGATCATCAAAATTGTAAGCTTAAGGTGAGCCAAAAAACCTGGAAGTTTGTAATGCTTTTAATAACCTCCGATTTTAGCTATTTTTGTAATCATAAACCAAAACTTAGTGACCATGAAAAAAACGATTTTTAGCCTGTTCACCATTTGTTCCTTAGGCTTAATCGCGGGGTGCGGATCCGGAGAAAGCACAGATGTTGTGGAAAGCGGAAAATACAAAGGTAGCATAGCCGAGGTAAAACCCGATGAAAAGGAAATTTATGTCCAGCACGAAGACAAAAAGCTGGAGCTGTACTTTACTGACAGCACAAAGCTGACAAAAAACGGGGAAACTGTGGATTTCAGCAAGCTGAAAAAAGACCAGCAAGTCAGCGTAAAAGTGGAAAAAATGGGAAAAAAGCTCAACCCACTGGCGGTTAAGATCTTAGAATAAACCCCCGTTTTCCGGGTTTTGAAAGTAACAATTCCATGAACGAAATTCCTTCCATGTGGCGAACTGAGTTACTCCATCCTCAGTTCGTCCATTTCACGGTTGCTCTACTCCTGTTCGGAAGCTTGCTCTGGATTGCGGCTTTCCTTTTTAAACCAACCAAACGGACATTCCTGCACAATGCGGGCCAATTGCTAATTATTACTGGCACCGTAATTTCCTGGGCAACTGTTTACACTGGCACATTGGCGGACACTGAAGTAGGCCGTACCCTTTGCGACCCTACTGTGCTGGAAAGCCATGAGTACAATGCTTTTACCCTTGCTTATATCTTTTCCGGAATTTCGGTGGTATTTCTTGTTAACCGGTTTACCACGTTATTTCAGCGTTTTCAAAAAGGGCTTTATTTGCTCCTATTGTTAGGAATGATTGCCGGAAATGCTTACCTGATCAATACCGCCCACCTGGGGGGCAAGGTGGTTTACCAGCAAGGCGGTGGAGTTTACCATCCTTCAAAGGATTGTAGCGAATTTGAATGATTTAACTACCCCAATTCACGCAAAAATCGCAAAGCATTTCACGCAAAGACCGCAGCGTTAATAAGCCCTTTGGCTGGCTTTTCGTTTTTTTTGTGCACCCTGCATGAAGCCAATACCCGCAATTTCACCATTTTTTCCGAGCTTTGATGGTAAATCAAGGCACATTGCCGTGACTATAATTCAAGCTGTAAACAGGAATTTGAAAAAGATTTTTCAACTGGCGAACTGAATTGCACTTACCGCCAACAAGCGGCTATATGCCATACAGGCTAAGAAGCCATTTGAGCGATTAGAATTTTTTCCTACTTATTTTAGCTGGTTGACCTTAAACCACTTTGAAAACTGTACGGCATATAGCCCGGATCCGTTCTACCACAAATATTATGGTAAGGTACATTGATTCAGGTAAGGAAATTTTTGGCGCACCTTCATTTCTGAATACGGCTTTTTGCTATCGCCCCCTTGATAACCTTGCAGGTATATAAGGTCAGTTTTTTTACTAAAATAACCTTGTTCTGGTACGATACTTTCCAGGAACTGACGGCCTTTCATTCATTTGCAGCCCGGCAAATTAAGGCCTTCGAAATCCTCGGAAGCTTTAAAAAAAGGACTTTACCTATTTGATTACCCTGAGAACAGGTTTTGTATCAAAAAATAATGGAGTCATGTTTGTAAATAGCCTGTAATTAAAAAAGCAAAGCAACCAGTGATTAAGAGGAATAAACCTCAACAGCATCCAGCCATAAAGTAAAAAATGTCTTTTGTTTTTGATTGGTGCGGAATTTTGTGATTTTCGCTCTTTGAAAAAATCAAACGATCTCCATGCCTCTGCAAGAGATTAAGCATTTTTTCCAGCGCTGGTTCACCATGATGAACCCGCCGGTTTTTTTTGGTGCCGGGTTATTTGTTTTAGCCATTATCTTGTTTGGCGGTATTTGGACTGCTACCGCTAAAGTGGTCTTTGAGAACACCCTTAACTTCATTACTCATTATTTTGGCTGGTATTACATCCTCATTGTTTTTTGTTTTTTAATTTTCGTGATTTGGCTATACATAAGCCCTTACGGCAGAATTCGTTTAGGTAACGATAATGATAAGCCTGAATTTGGTAAGTTTGCGTGGTTCACCATGCTCTTTGCAGCCGGCATGGGTATGGGCTTGATTTTTTACGGCGTGGCAGAACCCATTGAACACTTCAACAACCCTCCGACTGCAGACCCTCAATCCACCGAAGCTTTAAAAGAAGCCATGCGATTTTCATTTCTCCATTGGGGGTTTCACCCGTGGGCCATTTATATAATTTTTGGCGCTGGTATTGCTTACTTCCATTTCCGGATTGGTTTACCCTTAGCACCAAGATCCCTTTTATACCCGATATTTGGAGAACAAATCCGGGGGCCATTGGGCCACGTGGTGGATGCCTTCTGTACAGTCGGAACCCTTCTGGGCGTGGCCACATCATTAGGCTTGGGGGCTATGCAGATCAACTCAGCCCTGAAATCCCTTATGGCAGTTACTTATAACACGGAAACCCAGATCTTAATTACCGTTATTATAACGGCGGTAGCTGTCACATCCACCATATCAGGCCTTGGCAAAGGCATTAAGTACCTCAGCATGACCAACCTGGTTATCATGTTTCTTTTAATGCTATTTGTTTTCCTGGCAGGCCCTACGCTATACATCGTTAAGCTATTCATTACCTCAATGGGGGATTATATCCATAAATTCATCCCTTCCAGTCTCTGGATGAATCCCAGCGTGAACTCGGAATGGCAACAGGAATGGACATTATTTTACTGGGGCTGGTGGATTTCGTGGTGCCCTTTTGTAGGAGTTTTCATCGCCAGGATTTCAAAAGGCAGAACCATTCGGGAATTTATCTTTTATGTTTTTCTGGTACCTACTATCGTTACCTTCTTTTGGTTCTGCATTTTCGGGGGGTCAGCACTTTACCAGGATATTTATAACAATGGAGGTATCCACCATGTAGTCAATGAAAACCTTTCCATGTCCCTGAACGCTTTGTTGGATGAATTGCCCACAGCCTATATAACCAAATGGGTGGGACTGGTATTGGTGGTCATTTTCTTTATCACCTCTTCTGATTCCGGTTCCTTAGTGGATGATATGGTCACTTCAGGCGGCCATCCGGATCCACCCGTTCTTCAAAGGGCTTTTTGGGGCGTTTCCGAAGGGGCTGCTGCTGCCACTCTTTTGTTAGCCGGGGGTTTGAGAGCCCTGCAAACCGCTGCTATATCTTCCGGTTTACCCCAAAGTTTTCTTATAGTTGGCGCTATCTTTGGGTTAGTGAAAGCCTTACGCGTGGACCGTAAAACAAAAGGAGTTCCTGACAAAGAAGCTTTCCTGCAGGGGCATCGAAAAACAAAAATTCCGTTTAACCTGAAAAGGTCAAAAAGATCATAGGGAATATTTATTGGTAAGATTTTACTTGGCAATGGATTTTATTCAAATCCAGCGAATTGCTAAAGTGAAGATCAGTCAATTTAACCCCAAACACCTTTTATCATTAGCCACTTTCTTATTTGGAATCGATGCCTATTTAAGAATCGCCATCCAATATCATTCCCCTTATATTTGTTGCTTAATTCACCACCTATAATATTGAAGCAAAACCATGCTAATGCGCTCTAATCTTTTAATCAAGCTCATACTACCTGTAAGCTTTTTATGCTTTATAAGCTGCTCTTCCGAAAAAACGGAAAAGCCTGACATGGATTATCCCGAGCCAGTAAAAACGGATGTGGTTGATACTTATTTTCAACAAGTAGTCCCAGATCCCTACCGCTGGATGGAAAACCTGGATTCCGATACCGTGGAAAATTGGGTCAAGAAAGAAAATGAATTGTTTGACCAATACATGAGCAAAATCGGAGGCAAAAAATCCCTGAAAAAGGACTTAAAGGACTTCTGGGATTTTGCCAAATACAGCCAGCCATTCAGGGCAGGAGAAAACCAATATTTCTTTTTTAAAAACAATGGGTTGCAAGACCAGGATGTTTTGTACCGGTATCCTCAAAAAGATGCTGACCCGAAGGTTTTCCTTGATCCCAACAAATTTTCGGAAGATGGTACAACAGCCCTGACCCAAACCAGCCCCTCTCCCGATGGCCAATATATAGCTTATGGGATTTCCCGGGCTGGTTCAGATTGGCGTGAAATCAGGATTAAGAGTACCAAGACGGGCAAGCACCTTCCTGATACCTTAAAAGAGGTCAAATTTTCGGGAATTGCCTGGGTAGACAGTGGATTTTATTACAGCCGTTATGACCGCCAGGATAGGAATATGGCAAACCGTAATAAAAACCACAAGGT
>CAZQQN010000010.1:62916-72419 GCA_964595485.1 uncultured Sphingobacteriales bacterium
AATCGGTACATCACAGGATTCGGATCGTTTGGTTTATGAAAACCCACAAAAGCCTTTTGAAAACTATTATGCCCAAACCACAGAGAATGGAAGATTCCTGGTGATAACTGCTACAAAAGGCTCAAGTGGAAAAAATAGTTTAAGGGTTAAAAACCTCCGGCAGCCCGGAGAAGGGTTCAAATCAATCATTCCGCATCATAAACACAGCTATGGCGTTATCGGGCACATAGCCGGAGAGTTGATTGTAAGGACCAATTCTGACGCCCCGAATTACCGCTTGATAAAAATCAACCCCAAGAATCCCAGCCCGGACAACCGGGAAACCCTCATCCCTGAGAAAGAAAAAGCCGTACTGAAAACAGCCGACCTTGTGGGTAACCACATTACGGTCAAGTACATGAAAAAGGCCAAATCCAAGCTAAAGCTTTTTGACCTCCAAGGGAAACCTGAAAAAACCATAGGTTTACCCACAATGGGTAATGTTACGGGCTTTGGCGGACGCAAACGGGATTCCACCCTGTTCTTTACTTTTGAGTCCTTTGTTGTTCCGAGCACTATCTACCACTACCACATCAAAGCTGGTAATAAACATGTTTTCCGGCAATCAGAGGTGGATATTGATTCAGAGAATTATACGACCAAGCAGGTTAGTTATGAAAGTACGGATGGAGAAACTGTTCCTATGTTTTTGGTCCACAAGAAAAATATAACGACCAATGGCCATAACCCAACCATGTTGTACGGTTATGGCGGGTTTAATATCACCCTTACTCCCAATTTTGATATATCCCGTGCTTTCTTCCTGAAGAACGGCGGTGTTTTTGCCATGCCAAACTTAAGGGGCGGTGCTGTTTATGGAGAGAGCTGGCACAAGGCTGGCATGAAGGAAAATAAACAGCAGGTTTTTGATGATTTCATAAAGGCTGGTGAAGCTTTGTTTGACCATGACTTTACAAACCCTGGCCATTTAGCCATTTCAGGCCGATCAAACGGTGGGCTGCTGGTTGGCGCCGTGATGACCCAAAAACCTGATATGATGGAAGTTGCCCTTCCAACAGTGGGTGTAATGGACATGCTACGTTACCACAAATTCACCATTGGTTGGGCCTGGGTTTCCGAATATGGGAGCAGTGAGGATTCTACCGCATTTGAATACTTATATGATTATTCCCCTTATCACAACCTAAGCCCGGATACTTGCTACCCTGCCACCCTGGTCAGAACGGCAGACCATGACAACCGGGTGGTGCCTGCCCATTCCTTCAAGTTCGCAGCAAGGTTACAAGAGTACCAGGACTGTAAAAATCCGGCGCTGATTAGTATAGAGACAAAAACAGGACACGGAGCCGGCAAGCCGGTATCGAAAACCATTAAGGAGGAGGCGGAAAAATGGGCTTTTACTTTCCATCATTTGGGCTTAGAACCCTAAAATACTGATTATGATACGTTTACTACTACTCGCTTCAATAGGATTTTTATTAACACCGGCATTCAGTAAAGGACAGGAAACGTTTTCAATTGTGGCGATTGATTCGGCATCCAATAAAGTTGGCAGTGCAGGAGCGTCCTGCCTTGACGATAGTAATGTGTCCGGCGGGGTTTATATTATTACCGATATGGTACCCGGAAAAGGATCTATCAACACGCAGGCAAGGTATAAATTTGTCAATCAGAACAATGCCCGCAAACGGATGCAGGAAGGCATGAGCGCCGATGATATCATTGAGTGGCTAAAACAAAATGATGCGGTCGGGAACCCGGGCTACCGGCAATATGGTATTGCGTTGTTTGATACAAACGGGCATCCGCAAACAGCCGCATTTACAGGTGCTAAGGCTGACAGTTTCAAGGGTCATCGTTTAGGGGAACAATATGCCATACAGGGTAATATCCTCAAAGGACCGGAAGTGCTGGACTCAATGGAGAGTCGCTTTTTAAGCACTGAAGGTCCGTTGGAAAAACGCCTAATGGCTGCGCTTCAGGGTGCTAATATGCCCGGTGCGGACCGCAGGTGCCTTCAGGAAGGGGTTTCTTCTCAATCAGCCTTTGTACGTGTTGCCAAGAAAAACGATAACAAAGAAGACCTCTACCTTGACTTAATCGTAAGCCAAACCCCGGAAGGCGAAGAACCCATTGATTCTTTACAGGAACGATATAACCAATGGCAACAAACCTCAAGTAGCCTCACTAAATCAGCAGAAGCTGATAATATTGAAGTTTATCCAAATCCTGCCAAAGATTGGGTAACGGTAACTATGGAGAAACAAGCTGGTCAAACAGCTACCTTTACCCTTTTCCGGGCGACCGGGGAAAAAGTCCTATCCCGATCAATTAGCCAGAAAAGTAGCCGAATCGAGATTCAACATTTGGAAAAGGGGGTTTATTTTTACTCCATTACCGGGCAATCCGGGCACATCCAACAAGCGCATCCGTTGATGGTTGATTAAGCACCTATTTCAAGTGCTACAAGCCAAACATCCTAAGCTATTTTTGCATTAAAAGGTTAGGGAGTGTTGACTAAGCACCCCCTTAACTTTATGCCATATCATGCAAGCCTTGCCTTAGTAAACCTTTAATTTTGCAAGTTATGATAAGTTTAGAAAGGATTCGTAACTTCTGTATCATTGCTCATATTGACCATGGAAAGAGCACCCTTGCAGACCGTATGTTGCAAATGACCAATACGGTGGATGAGCGGGAGTTTCAGGACCAGGTTTTGGATGATATGGATCTTGAACGTGAGCGAGGGATAACCATTAAGTCCCATGCCATTCAAATGTTTTACAAGTATCAACAAAAAGCCGAATACACCCTTAACCTTATTGATACACCCGGCCATGTTGACTTTTCCTACGAAGTCTCCAGGGCTATCAAATCCTGTGAAGGAGCCTTACTGGTAGTGGATGCTGCCCAGGGGATCCAGGCGCAAACCATATCCAATTTATTCCTGGCATTGGAACATGATTTAAAAATTGTGCCCGTTATCAATAAAATTGACCTGGACAGTGCGCGGGTAGAAGAAGTGAAAGACCAAATTATTGACCTTACCGGCTGTGAAGAAGAAGAAATTGTTTTGGTCAGTGCCAAAACCGGGAAAGGCGTGGATAACATACTTAACTCCATTGTAGAAACCATTCCCGCACCAGAAGGTGATCCGGAAGAACCATTGCAGGCCCTGATATTCGACTCAGTTTACAATCCTTACCGGGGTGTAATTGTCTACTTCAGGGTTTTCAATGGAACCATGAATTCCGGCGAACGGATCAAATTCTACCACGGGGATAAAGTCAATGAGGCTGAAGAGATAGGTGTCTTGGGTTTGAAAAAAGTAAAAACCAGCCAGGTTTCAGCCGGCCAGGTGGGTTACATCATATCCGGGATTAAATCAGCCCAGGAGGTCAATGTCGGGGACACCATTACCAGTGCGGAAAACCCTTCAAAAGAGCCCATTCAGGGTTTTGAGGTGGTAAAGCCCATGGTTTATGCCGGTATCTTTCCTACCGAAACCGAGAGGTACGAGGAGCTGAGATCCTGCATGGAGAAGCTTCAGCTAAACGATGCCTCCCTTACTTTTGAGCCGGAAACTTCCGCAGCCCTTGGTTTTGGCTTCCGTTGCGGCTTCCTTGGTCTACTCCATATGGAAATCATGCAGGAGAGGTTGAACCGGGAATTTGACATGGACGTGATTGTCACGGTCCCCAACGTTTCCTACCAGGTTTATACCCACGATTATCCCGATAATCCGACTATTGTCAATAATCCCTCTGAATTGCCGAAAAGGGAAGATATTGAGCGTATAGAGGAACCGTTTATTACCGCATCCATCATTACGTTGGATGATTTTGTGGGTAATATCATGGAGCTCTGCCTGAACAGGCGTGGTAGCATGCAAAACCAGGTTTACCTAACCCAGAACCGTGTTGAGTTGACATTTGACATGCCGCTTGGGGAGATTATTTTTGACTTCTACGATAAACTCAAGTCCAACTCACGAGGCTACGCTTCACTGGACTACCAACCGAAAGGTTATAATCCTTCTGACTTGGTTAAATTGGACATACTCCTCAATAAAGAGCCTGTAGATGCCCTTTCTGCTATTATCCACCGTGAAAAGGCTTACGAGTTTGGCCGAAAAATTTGTGAAAAACTTAAAGACCTCTTGCCCAGGCAACAATTTGAAATTGCCATTCAGGCCTCTATTGGTTCCAAAGTGATTGCCCGGGAAACCATTTCTGCCCTGAAGAAGGATGTAACCGCGAAGTGTTATGGCGGGGATGTCACCCGTAAGCGGAAGTTATTGGAAAAGCAGAAGAAGGGTAAGAAAAAGATGAAGAACATTGGTAGCGTAGAGGTCCCGCAGAAAGCCTTCTTAGCCATAATGCAGATCGAGTAACCTCCTCTTCTGGTTTGTTTCAGTTAAAGCCGGTTTAATGATAGCATAACAAATCTGCAATTGAACAGTCTTGAGGCGCGATGTAATTTCGCAGCTCAGTAATACGTTAAACCATCAACCATAAGTTATCCTTCCGATCATGAAGTACACATTTGCTTACAAAGAACCCCATACCCATTACCTGGATATCACATTTGAATTAGAGCAACCGGCAGATAAGACCACCCGTGTTCATTTACCAGCCTGGCGACCTGGTCGCTATCAAAAAGCTGATTTTGCGAAAAACATACAAATCTGGCAGGCTTTTGACGGAGACGGCAATCCATTATCCTTTCAGAAAGCCACTAAGGATAGCTGGGATATAGATACTGCTCAGGCTGAAAAGCTTGTGATCCATTACAACTACTTTGCTTTTAAGTTAGATGCGGGCAACACCTACCTGGATATTGAGCAACTGTACATAAATCCGGTGAATTGCTGTCTTTACCAGGAGGACCGCATGGATGAAGCCTGCGATGTTGCGCTGCATTTACCCGAGGATTTTGAAGTGGCCACAGCTATGCAACGCATTGGTAAGAATGTTTTCCGGGCAAATGACTTTCAGGAATTGGCTGATTCGCCATTGATTGCCGCCGATGGGCTCAGGAATGATACTTTCGATGTGTCGGGATACAAATTTCATTTGTGGTTCAAAGGAGAATGCGAACCGGATTTTGAGGTGATCAAAAGGGATTTTAAAGCATTTATTCGCAGCCAGATCCAGGCATTCGGAGAATTTCCGGTACACTCCTACCATTTTTTCTACCAACTTCCCTCCTATGCGATTTCGCATGGCGTAGAGCATCATAATTCAACCGTCATTACCATGGGACCGGGTTTCAAGCTCATGCAGGAAGCCATGTATAAGCCTTTTATAGCCATGAGCTCACACGAGTTATACCATACCTGGAATATCAAAGCCATTCGGCCAGCTGATATGACACCTTACCGGTTCAATGAGGAGAATTACACCAACCTGGGCTACATGGCCGAAGGGGTTACCTCTTATTTTGGAGATTTATTCTTGCTGCGAAGCCAGGTTTTTGACTTTGAGGAGTACAAAGAGCAATTTAACAAGTTTGCATTACGCCATTTTCATAATGATGGCCGTTTTTATTCATCGGTCACGGAATCATCATTTGATACCTGGTTAGATGGCTATGAGCAAGGTGCTCCCGCCCGGAAAGTTTCTATTTATATCAAAGGAATGCTGGTAACTTTCCTCCTGGATATTAGCATTATGAAGGATACTCGCAATGAGCTCAGCATGGATGAAGTTATGCGGCGTTTATACTATGATTTTGCCAAAGTTGGTAAGGGATACACCGAAGCTGATTTAAAAAGTATCATTGAGCAGATTACAAAGGCTAATTATGACGATTTTTTTGATCAATTTATCTGGGGTAAAACCCCTCTGGAGGAGCCTGTTAAAAAGGCATTGGATTATTTGGGGTTAACGCTTCACCTGGACGATTCCGATCAGTACTGGGAGAAGCAGTATGGCATCAAAATAAAAAATCAAAATGAAGCTCCGAAAGTGGCACAGGTAGCTCCGGGTTCTCCGGGCGATTCAGGGGGCCTATCCATTGATGATGAATTGGTTGCCATTAATGGTATCAAAGTGGACAGAAACCTGGAGGAGCTTTTTGCTTACCATTATGAGGAAACCATTCAATTAACCATTTTCCGTAACAATCATCTTAAGCAAATTCATTTGGTGGCCGATGAAGCGCAATATTTCCCGAAAGCCTACATCTCAGATCAAGCAAACCCCAGTGACCAACAAAAAGCCAATTTTAGCGCCTGGAGCTGGGTTCCTTACCCGGAATAGGCTAAAGGTTTAATCCTTAAGCAATATGGTATTTAGGTAACTCTTCCCCTACATCGAGGTTAAACTGACGCCTGATCAAGTAGGTAGTAAAATAGAAAACAGGCGTGTCAACAAAAGCAACCAATATCTTAAACAGCCAGGCATCAAGTATCAAACTGCTTATTTCTCCCGCAGGTAAGATGCCAATGAAAATAACCGTGGTAACCAAGGCACTATCGATTAACTGGGAAAAGATAGTGGAGCCATTGTTCCTGAGCCATAGCATTTTACCATTTGTCAGGCGTTTCCAGAAATGAAATATGCGAACGTCTATTAGCTGGGCTGCCAGGTAAGCCGTCATAGAGGCGAGTATCACACGCCAAGTACTCATGAAGGTGGTATTGTAAACCTGGTCGTTCACCTTAGAATCTGCTACTGCAGGGAAAATTGCTCCAAGGTAAATGATACCGATCACAAATATTGAAGCAATGAAACCTGAAATAACGACTTTCTGGGTTTCTTTCTTCCCAAAAATTTCAGATAGCAAGTCCGTAATCAGGAAAGTCAATGGGTAAGGCAAAACGCCGGCTGATAAAACAAAGGTTTTAAAGCCCAGGTCAACCTCGACAAACTTATTCGCTATCAAATTACAAGTTATGAGGGAAGCAATGAATAGAGCAGCTAAAATGAGGAAGATTAAATCAGCTGAGTTCCGCTGTTTGGCTTGGGTCAAACTATCTGGGTTTTTCTTTGAATTTCTCAATTAGCAACAAAAGCTACAGGGCAAAGTTTATGGCCGATTGTACTCCGAAGATTCAGCAAATTGCAGTCCAAATGTCCTAAAAAATGGTTAAACAATATTATTTTAAGAGATTTGATCAAATAAGAAAAGCTCAAAACAATTTTAAAATGAGAATGAGAATTACGGTCACATGGCTACTCGCTACTTTCTTTATGGCATCTGTATCGGGACAGGACATACTAAAGAACAAAGAGGGTTCCGATTACGAATTTGAGGTACAAGCGGAGGTGGATTATACCCCTGTTAAAAACCAGTACAAATCAGCCACTTGCTGGAGCTTTTCGGGGATATCCTTTTTTGAGTCAGAACTTATGCGTATGGGTAAAGATGCTCCCGATTTATCAGACATGTATGTGGTTCGAAAAACTTATGAAGATAAAGCTCAGCGGTATGTACGCATGCATGGTAAGCTACAATTCAGCGCTGGTGGAGCTTTCCACGATGTAACCAGGGTATTGGATCATTATGGGCTTGTGCCGGAAAAAGCTTACCCGGGCGAGCAAATGGGTTATGAAAAGCCTGTCCATTCTGAAATGGATGCTATCCTGGAAAAAATGGTGAAAACCGTCATTAAAAACAAAAATGGTAAATTAACCCCTGTATGGCAAGAGGCTTACAGCAATGTGCTGGACGCATACCTTGGAGAGGAGCCAAATGAATTCACTTACGAGGATGAAACATATACCCCTGAGTCATTTGCTGAAGATAAACTTGAATTGGATGCCAATGACTATGTAGAGCTATCATCCTTTACCCATCATCCTTTTTATGAAAAGTTCATTCTTAAAGTGCCAGACAATTGGCAGCAAAGAAGGGTTCACAATGTTCCATTAGACGATTTGATAAAAGTTATGGACAATGCGCTGAAGAATAACTACTCCATAGCCTGGGCCACGGATGTAAGCGAAAAGGGTTTTTCTCATAAAAATGGCTTAGCCATAATGCCTGAAAAAAGCCTGGAAGACATGGATAAATCTGAAAAAGAAGCTGCTTTCAATGAGCCGGTCGATCAAAAATCTATTACTCAGAAGATCCGGCAAAAAGGCTATGATAACTATCAGACACAGGATGACCACGGCATGCATATAACGGGAATTGCCAATGATCAGGATGGCCGCAAGTATTACATTGTTAAAAACTCTTGGGGCGATTCAAATGATTGTGGCGGTTTTCTCTACGCATCGGAAGCCTATGTCAAAGCCAAAACAATTGATATCATGGTTCATAAAAATGCAATTCCAGACCAGATAGGTTCTAAGTTGGGTTTATAATCACAATTTATGGCAGATTATCCAAAATAGGATACTATAGAGATACCTAACGATATGTTAAGAAGGTGAAAAAATACAGTAGCACTTCCAACACTATAATTCATAATAGGCTTGAGAAAATAAACCAAACCTTTGAATAGCTATCAGCCAGTTAAACGATGGTGATTACTGCTATTAATATAGCTATTCCAATTACCTCCTCATCCTAAATTTAATCTGACCTTGAAAGCGGTCAAGGTCATTCTTAATTGACTTCGAAAATTCAGTCTGATCTGCCCGCTTGCTAGCCCGCCTTAATTGGAACAATCCTGACATTGCGCTTCTAATCTTACGCTTGGCTTGCTGCTGTTTTGCACGGGAAAGGCTAAGCAAATAATCCAGGTTATCAGCAAGGGTTTTGTGAAGTTTCTTTCCCCATTTAAGGCCCTTTTCCTCAGCACCGGCCCTGTAGTATTTTTGTACCAGAGGTGTTGTACTTGACTCAAAATGTACTTGTTCATTGGGAAGGTAGTGAAAACAGGTGTCGATCACATTGATCGCTTTCTGATTTTCATTATTGGCTATTAAAGCCTGGCTTAGACGACTGAAATTGTTACGATAAATACGGAAATTTCTACGAGTAACATAGCCAAGATAAAGGCTTGAATCCGGCAAGCCACCCCACTCAAAATCGTTCATTACCGTATTATACATCTCTTTGGCATCAATCATCCCTTTTCCGCGGTAATTGGTGTTATTCTTCACAGGAGACAACTTATAGGATAAACCTTCCTGAACCAAATGATTATTTTGTTTGAAATATTTATTACCCGGTACCTGTTGGGTGAAATAGATAGGACGAGTCCAGTCAGTACTGGCTATCAGATCCATTATCATAAGATCAGATAAGAGAAGGGTTGACCTATTCAGTTTTATCCGAACTTCATCAACAATATGTTCGGCATTCCTTTCATCCACTACACCAGATTCCACAGCTTTCTGGCTATCCACGTTTATTTTGAGCTTTTTGGTGGGTAAGTAATTGAGCCTTTCTCCACCCCTTGTTCTAACTTTGGTATTTTGATCATCACTGGCAATAAAATCCATAATGCGATCCAGGCTGTAATGTTTATTCGGATTAAGGTTAGCACCATCTGTATACCGAATCATTTCCCTTTTCCCATCCTTTATTTTATGGTTTGTTATTGT
>CAZQQN010000010.1:72429-85798 GCA_964595485.1 uncultured Sphingobacteriales bacterium
CTTTATTTTATCAGGCGTTAAGTGATTAAATTGAAGCCCCTCGGATTGATAATTATCTTTTCTTAGCTGCTCTACGTACCAGTAAGCGTTCATAAGGTTCAGGTTTATCACCCTTACATCCGTACGTATACCCTCTACTTCCTGCGCATACCATAGCGGGTATGTTTCATTATCACCGTAAGCAAAGAATACAGCATTCGAATCGAGGGATCTTAAATGGTTTTTTGCGAGGGAAATGGTTGTGTAACGATCCGAGCGGTCATGGTCATCCCATGTCTGGCTCCCCAAAACCGTAGTTACCAAAAGTAAGCCTGCTAAAGTTGCTATAATACCTGCTGCAGATTGGCCTGTAAATTTTTTCAAATAATTAACAATCGCCATTATTCCTATACCAATCCAAATGGCAAATGAAAAGAAAGATCCAACCAACGTGTAATCACGTTCGCGAGGCTCTCGCGGAGGCTGGTTTAAATATAGTATCAAAACAATCCCTGTCATTAGGAAAAAGACCAATACCGTAAAAGCGTCCCATCTGCGGGTGTTGAAATGGAATAATAAACCAATCAGTCCAAGTAAAAATGGTAGAAAGTAGAGTTTATTCCTGGCCTTATTATTTTTTAAGAAACCTGGTAAATTACTTTGCTTAGCCACATTCCCTAAGCTCTGATCTAAGCCGCTAATACCACTCAACCAATTGCCTCGCCAAAACTGACCATGTCCTTGAATATCATTCTGACGACCAACGAAATTCCACGCAAAATACCGCCAATACATGTGCCCTATCTGGTATTTGAAGAAGAACTCCAGGTTATCAGCAAAGGTGGGGTCTTCATTTTTTCCAATATTTACCCATTTTCGGTAAGCGCCTTTTCTATCACCTCTGGTACTAACCATTCTTGGAAACAGGGTCTTATCTTCGTCAGCGTATTTAGGATTCGGTTTCTCCCCCGTATTAATGTATCTATTTTCTCCCTGCCGGTATTCGATATCACCGCCCTCTGATGGAATTCGTTCCGCATTGAAATAGCGGCCATATAACAAAGGGCGGTCACCATATTGCTCACGGTTTAAATAGGAAATCAGATTAAAAACCGTTTCCGGATTATTCATATCAATAGATGGATCCGCTTGCGAGCGGATAACAACCATTGAATAAGAGGAAAAACCAAAAAGGATAAAAGTAAATGCAATTAAGGCTGTGTGAAAAATGACTCGCTTATGTTGGTAAGTATAGTACAAAGCCCAAATTAAAACCCCAAATACGAGTATAATGGTAAAAAATATGCCAGACCAGAAAGGTAATTGAAAACTGTTAACAAACAACAATTCAAACTGTGAAGCCAACCACGGTAGGGTTTTTATAACAACAGTATTTATAATAAAAAGAGAGAAAACCCCGATTAAACCGGTTATCAGAATACCCTTCCAGCCAATGTTATCAAATTTCCGGAAGTAGTAGATAAAAGCAACAACCGGAACAATTAGTAAACTCAATAAGTGAACACCAATACTCAGACCAACCAGGTAAGAAATAAGGATAAGGTATTTTATGCTTCCTTTTTCATTGGCCCGGCTTTCCCACTTCAGACCTAACCACATTACCAATGCCATAAAAAGTGCCGACAAGGCATAAACCTCGCCTTCCACAGCTGAGAACCAAAATGTATCAGTGAAAGTAAAGGCAGTTGCCCCAACTAAACCGCTGCCAATGATTCCTATCACTTGTCCTTTATCAGGAGTTTCATCAGCACTTACTGCGATTTTCCTTGTCAACATGGTTATGATCCAGAATAAAAACAGCACAGCAAAAGCACTTGTGGTGGCTGATTGTCCATTAATCAAAATAGGGACCCACTCAGCAGAAGGGGCAAAAAGGGAAAATATCCTGTTTAACATCAAAAAGAAAGGTGCTCCCGGTGGGTGAACAACCTGTAACTTATAAGATGCTGCAATGAATTCACCACAATCCCATAGTGGTGTAGTTGGCTCAAGCGTACTGTAGTAAACAATGGCAGCGAAGATAAAAACGAGCCAGCCGAAGGCGTTATTGATTAAGGAAAACTGTTTTTCTTTCATGGAAGTTTAATTCACTTAACAAGTTTTGTAGCTTTCAAAATTAGTCAAACATTCGTTAAACCAAAGAATGAATGGGACTGATTTAACGGTCTATTTTTATTCCCGCAAAAATAGCATTTATAGATAAGCACTGAGGGGGACGATACCAAATTCATCACTATTCTGAAACATCATAGTAATATTTACCAATGGCTAAACTGCCCAAGAAAATTGCGAATATACCCGCGTAAATACCATCATGCCAAAACTGAACTCCCAAAAAAACCGCTAAAACCAGGAAGAAGAAAACATTGAGCAAATGCTCATTTTCAAACACCAGCGATATGCGGTTTGCCAGCACTTTCTTTACGAAAAAAACTAACAGTAAAGCAATAACAAAATAATGTTCAAAGGAAAATTCCATTGTTTTAGTTTTAATACGTTAAAGAGGGCTTTATTTCAAGTTTCTTATTCATAAAAGTAAAAAATTTAAGCCGGGGCATAATTATCACCCGGCAAAGCTTTCACAAGCCCCTTCATTTCCATTGTAAACAAAATAACAGACAATTGAGAAACCGGATAAGCTAAGTCATAGGCAAGTTTATTAATATGGACCTTTTCGTCCTTATTCAAAGAACGTAAAACGATATCCTCTTCCTGTGATGTTTCAACAGGTTCTTGTTTTTTCTGTTGTTTACCGGATTTCCCGGGTTTTTCCCATCCCAGGTGAAAGGCTACATCGGTCCCGTTTTCAACCAAATAGGCTTTATGCTGTTTTATAAGTTGGTTACATCCTGTTGATCGATTATCCGTTGATTTTCCCGGCAACGCCATTATTTCCCTGTTATAGGAGTAAGCAATTTCCCCGGTAATCAGAGCTCCTCCTTTTTCTCCTGTTTCAGCAATAAGAAGCCCATCTATTGTTCCGGCAATGATTCGGTTACGTGCCGGAAAATTATCAGGCAAAGGCTTCATGGTTGAAGGAAATTCCGTGAGAAGGCCACCCTGACTAAGCATCTTTTCTGAGAGGTTAGCATTCTGAGCAGGATACAAATACTTCATTCCATGTGCTAAAACCCCAATGGTGGGAAGGTCGTTTTTTAAAGCAGCTTGGTGGGATGCTTCGTCAATACCATGCGCTAAACCACTTACAATGGTTATATCAAAACCCGCTAAATCTTCTACAATTTTATGCACCATATCTTTTCCATAGCTTGTTGCACGCCTTGTACCCACAATGCCTAAAGTTTTTGGCTTATTCAGTGCTCCCTGTCCTTTGAAAAATAAAAGAGGCGGTGCATCATCAAGATCTTTAAGGCGTTCCGGGTAATTAGCTTCTAAGAAATACAATGGCACAATATCATTCGCTTCAATGTAATGCAATTCCTTCTCTATATCCTCCTCTTTAACAGATTTAATGTTATCACCGATTTGTTTGCCAATACCGGGTATTTTAGCGAGGTTGGTTGTTTTTTCCTTAAGCACTCTCTCTGCACTGCCGCAGTAGGCAATCAGGTTTTTAATTAGAACCGGTCCTAATTGCGGAGTCATTTGAAGGTGTAATAGGTTATGAAGCGTTGAATGTTCCATTTACAATGCACTTTAAATAAGCATTAGGAATAAATTGAATGGTAACCTTTAAGAGCAAAATTTATAAATTTAAACGATTTTTTATAGCTTTACAGCCATTAACAAAACAAGGCTTATGCAAACGGAAAATAAATTTTTACTGGAAGAAGGGCAGTTGCCCATGTATTGGTATAACATCCAAGCGGATATGCCAAATCCTTTAAAGCCCCCCCTTCACCCTGGTACTCATGAACCGGCTGGTCCGGAAGACCTGGCTCCATTATTTCCGAAAACCTTAATTGAACAGGAAATGACCCAGGAAAGGTGGATCCCGATCCCGAAAGAAGTAAGGGATATTTATCAATTATGGCGCCCCACCCCTTTATACCGGGCTACTCGTTTGGAACAAGCATTGGATACGCCTGCAAAAATTTATTACAAGTACGAAGGTGGTAGCCCACCGGGCTCTCACAAGCCTAATACCGCAGTGGCCCAGGCTTTTTACAATAAAGCTGAGGGCATCAATCGTATTACCACTGAAACGGGAGCGGGTCAGTGGGGAAGTGCCTTAAGCTTTGCCACTCAACGCTTAGGAATGGAACTGGATGTTTACATGGTCCGCATAAGCTTTGACCAAAAACCTTATCGTAAAAATCTTATGTGGGTATGGGAAGGCAATGTCTATCCTTCACCCAGTAATAACACACAAAGTGGCCAGCAAATACTTGAAAAGGATCCTAATTCATCGGGGAGCTTAGGCATAGCTATTTCTGAAGCAGTTGAAATGGCTGCACAAAGGGAAGATACGCACTATGCCCTTGGTAGCGTCCTCAACCATGTCCTACTGCACCAAACCGTTGTTGGCCTGGAGACTAAAGAGCAGATGAATATGGCTGAGGTTGAGCCTGATACGGTTATTGCTCCATTTGGCGGTGGTTCTAACTTTGGGGGTTTTACATTCCCCTTCCTTCATCAAAACTTCGCTTATGACAAAGGCTATCGTATACTGGCTGTTGAACCTTCCTCCTGCCCTACGCTTACGCAAGGGAAATTCCTTTATGATTATGGTGATGCTACCGGCTATACACCGTTAATGGCCATGCATACGCTTGGCCATAATTTTGTACCGGCTCCTATTCATTCAGGTGGGCTTCGGTACCACGGAGCAGCGCCATTGGTTAGTCAACTATACAAGGATCAAACAATAGATGCAAAAGCGCTGGATCAAATCACTTGCTTCAGGGCTGGTATCCAATTCGCTCAAACAGAAGGTATATTGCCTGCACCGGAAGCGAATCACGGAGTGGCTGCAGCGATTCAAGAGGCGCAAGCGGCCAAAGAAAATGGTGAGCAGAAAACCATCTTGTTTAACCTCTGTGGGCACGGCCATTTTGATATGACCGCTTATGATGCCTTTTTCAACAATCGTCTGGGTGAGCACCATTTTACCGAAGAAGACCTGGCCACGAACCTGGAAGCATTAGCATCCCATCCAAGGGTTGATTGACAGAACTTTAGTAACTATTGATTTTTGTTAAAGCAAAACCAACGGCAGGGGAATTTCAAAGGTTTGATTTAATAGACTTACAAACCCAAATTTAAACAAGGGTGATTCAAATAATATCCCTAATTAAACAACCCCATTGTTAAGCAAAAAAAAGCTGCAAACCAAGTTGATTTGCAGCTTTTTTACAATTTAGATTAAAAACCTTTTAAATCTTACTGAACCTTTTCCACAACAGACTGAAAGGTCTGAGGGTTATTCATAGCTAGATCTGCTAATACTTTGCGATTAAGTTCAATGTTATTGGCTTTAAGCTTACTCATGAACTGCGAATAGGACAAGCCATGAGGCCTTACACCAGCATTAATTCGCTGAATCCATAGCCTTCTGAAATTCCTTTTTTTAGCCCTACGGTCACGGTAAGCAAAATTGTAAGACCGCTCTACAGCAATTCTCGCTAATTTGTAAACATTTTTCTTACGGCCATAATAACCTTTGGCCTGTTTAATAACATTCTTTTTTCTTTGCCTGGTAGCAGGCTTATTGGTCGCTCTTGGCATAACATTATTTTTTAGGTACTACAGATATCGTGTTTAACGGCCACGAGCCAATAATTTATTTACCCTTCTTCTTGAGGATTCATCCAATTCTACAAACTTACTAAGCCTGTTTTTTTGCTTGTTGGTTTTATTCCGGAGCAAGTGGTTATGAAAAGCTTGCTTTCTCATTATTTTCCCACTACCGGTAATCTTAAACCTTTTTTTCGCCGCCCTATTGGTTTTCATCTTAGGCATATCACTAATGGTTTTAACTATTTTTTACCTGATTTTGGACTCATGAAAAGGGTCATTCGCTTACCTTCTAACTTGGGCATTTGCTCTACCTTTCCTATATCTTCCAACTCTTGCGCAAATTTTAGCAGTAAATACTCGCCCCTTTCTTTATGAACAATGGTTCTACCTTTGAAATGAACGTAAGCTTTAACTTTATTGCCACCTTCTAAAAATTTACGACCATGGTTTAATTTAAAATTGAAATCATGGTCATCGGTATTGGGGCCAAACCGGATTTCTTTTAATTCGGTTTTAGCACTTTTTTGTTTTTGTTCTTTTTCTTTTTTCTTCTGCTCGTAAATAAACTTACCGAAGTCGATAACTTTACAAACAGGTGGGTCACCTTCGCTATATATTTCAACCAAGTCAAGGCCCCTTTCCTCGGCAATCTTTTGAGCTTCTTCAAGCGGTACTACCTGGTTTTCCACATCATCGCCCACTACCCTAACTTCATCTGCCCGGATTTCATTGTTTATCCGGTAATTATTCTTTGGATCCCTTTTACTACCAGCTTTTTTACGCTTCTTAGGTGCTATAAGAACCTCCTTTTTTTGTTTTACAATTTATTGATCAAAAGGGACATGCGCTTCTTTAGCCACTTGATTTGCAAATGCTTCCATTGATAAGCTTCCTATATCCCCTTCTGTATGCTTTCTGACCGAAACAGTTGATTGCTCCGCTTCCTTTGCACCAACAATAGCCATGTAAGGTATCTTTTTTACCTCTGCATCGCGTATTTTGCGACTTATCTTTTCATCGCGGTCATCAATTAACGTGCGAATTTCTGAATTATTTAGGTATCTGCCAATATTTTGAGCATAATTTAGCACATCATCATTAATGGGTAATATAGCTACTTGATTGGGAGAGAGCCACGTGGGGAAATTTCCGGCATAATGTTCTGTCAAAAAGCCTAAGAACCGCTCATGCGTGCCCAAAGGCGCACGATGAATACAAATAGGAATATCTTCATCATTGTTCCGGGTAACGTAAGTAAGCCCAAAGCTTCTTGGTTGCGAAAAGTCAACTTGGTTTGTGGCAAGGGTAAATTCCCTACCTAAAGCACTCCAGACCTGGACGTCAATCTTGGGACCGTAAAAAGCTGCTTCATCCGGGATTTCCTGGTAGGGTATCCCTGAATTGTCAAGAACGTTACGAACCATATCCTCAGTTTCCTTCCAAAGCTGCGGCTGATTCACGTACTTATCACCTAATTTTTCTGGATTATGGGTTGAAAAACGCATCAAGTAACGGTCTATGTCAAAAACTTTGAAGTACTTCAAGTACATATCATTAACCGCTCTGAATTCACTTTCAAACTGCTCAGGCGTACAGTAGATATGGGCATCATTCATTTGCAGGGAACGAACACGCATGAGCCCGTAAAGCTCACCGGATTTCTCATAACGGTAACAGGTGCCGTATTCTGCTAAGCGAAGGGGTAGTTCCTTGTAACTTCTTTTTGTATGGGAATAGATCTTATGATGATGGGGACAGTTCATGGCTTTCAGGTAATAAAACCCACCTTCCTCCAATTCCATTGGCGGAAACATGGAATCTTCATAGAAAGGCAAATGACCACTGGTGTGGTACAATACATCTTTTGCTATGTGAGGTGTTTTTACCCTGTAATACCCTGCTTTTTCTTCTGTTTTTTTAGCCAACTCCTCTATTTTTTCGATCATCAGGGCACCATTCGGGAGCCATAAAGGAAGGCCAGGGCCAACATCATCGTCAAAGATAAATAGCTCCAATTCCTTGCCCAATTTACGGTGATCCCGCTTGCTTGCTTCTTCCAACCATGCGAGGTATTCGTCCATCAATTTCTGTTTGGGAAATGTGATGCCGTATATCCGGGTTAATTGCTTGTTATTTTCATTACCCCGCCAGTAAGCTCCGGCAACATTCATGAGTTTGATGGCTTTTATGTATCCGGTATCCGGAACATGCGGACCACGGCAGAGATCATAGAAATTCCCCTGTTGGTAAAAGGTAATCTGATCATCGGCCAATTCATCTATCAACTCAAGCTTGTACGTGTTGTTGTGCTTCTTGTAATAATTGGTTGCTTCTTCTTTTGAGACTTCCTGCCTTTCGTAAGCATTTTTTTGCCGGGCTAATTCATACATCCGGTTTTCGATTTTCTCTACCATGTCGGATGAAATCTGCTCACCCCCAAGGTCTACATCATAATAAAAACCCTGATCGATCGGTGGGCCGATGGTAAACTTAACATTCGGATAAAATTCCTGGATGGCTTCGGCAAGCAGGTGAGCTGAAGAATGCCACAGTACTTTTTTGCCTTCATCGCTCTCCCACGTAAGGATCTCAACTTTGCCATCCCCTTCGATGGGCAACGTCAGGTCTTGTATCCGGTCATTAATCTTTAGCCCTAAGGCTTCTTTTCCCAGCTTATTACTGATCGATTTAGCGATATCCATTCCTGTAATACCCTCGTCAAATTCCTTTACCGATCCGTCCGGTAGTTCAAGTTTTATCATGGGTTCGGGTTTCTTTTGCTTAGATAAAGCCATTGTTCAAATAACTGTGCAAAGTTAGGATGAATCTCATTCATGGAAAATGACCAAACCCTATTATGGTAAGGGTAATTTTATGCCGGTGAAGCATAGGTTAAAGACAGTGGCATCCCAAAAATACTTTTCCGGGGATTCTAATTAAGATTTTGCAGTTTTTTGTTAGCCAGGGTATGGCCGGGCGATAAGTCCGTCACTCTTTTAAAGGCTTTTTTAGCCTTTGCTTTATTCCCCAGCTTTTTGTTAGCCATCCCTTTACCAAGGTAAGCTTTTGTGTATTTGTTATCTGCTTTAATAGCGTTGTCAAAGTACTTGACGGCTTTTTCATACTCATCCTTTATAAAATAAATATAACCAAGGTTGTAATTGCTATTGCGGTGAAATTTGTCCACTTCAACGATTTTCTTATAACGTTCAATGGCTTTATCAAACTCCTCTAACGCTTGGTAGCTTTTAGCAATACCATAAAGGGCCTGCGTACTTGTCTCTTGGGCTTCCAAAGCGTTTTTGTAATAATCTATGGCTTTTTGCGGTTTATCCTCATGTAAATTGCCAAGGTGAAGGTGAGCCCTCGTATTCTTAGGGTTTAATTCAACAGTTGTTTGAAGACTTGAAATGGCTTTGGCTGTGTCTCCCATCTCCCTGTAATTAAGCCCCTTGTAAAAGTATGCTTTATCAAGTAATTCATCCTGCCTCAGTGCCTCATTAAGGTTTTTAAAGGATTGTTTTCTTTTTTTCAGGTAAAAATAAACTTTGCCAAGGTATAGATAAGCCTCTTTGTAATCAGGCTTGTCAGCTATTGCTTTTTTAAACTGCCTAATTGATCCTTGGGGGTATTCCAACTGCCAGAAGATCCTGCCATACCAATAATGATAAGGAGCTTTAGAAGAATCAATATTAATTGCCTTCTGGATTGTGCTTTCAGCTTGTTGATAAGCATTGTTTTTGAAATACTTTTTCGCCAGATTCAGGTATAGATCAGGATTATCGCCATTGTTACCAATCCGGGCTTTAAGTTTGCTAATCGAGTCCTGTAAATTATCCCGGCTACTGCTTTTAGTAGGCTTTTTTAAGGTATCTTTACGTTTTGAAACCTGATCGGAAGGATTTCCATCATTAGTCTGACAAGCTTGTAATGAAAAGATTAGTAAAACAGAAATGGTAATGATTAAATGCCATAATCCAGTAATGTGCTTCATCCTCAAACTTCGAATTCTGGTTTTAGGTTTTATTAAAAATTATTGGCTGGCTAGTTAAAAATCCATAACGGGATTTCGCTTTCTTAAGCGTATGTAACGACCTATGTTAATAAGGAAGGCAAGGGACAGATAAATCAAAATAGGAGAACCCATGGCCATAAATGTAATATAGATAAAAAATAACCGGATTTTTGAAGTGGCTACCCCAATTATATTACCAAGGAATGAACATACGCCGAAAGCCCTAATCTCTAAGAAACCTTTTACACGATTAGCTATTTTTTCCATCAAAACTATAGTTTAACCATTTTCAATGCCCAATTTATTCACTTTTAAAGAATCATACAAATGTTTTTTGGCAAAAATACTGGACAGTTCATAGCAAAGTTAGCTTCAAACCTGCATTCGCAAGGCAGATCATACTTGCCTAAAGTAATATTCTTCGCAAAGTTTACGCAATAATCTAGAAAAAATCAGTTTTTTCCCTTACTACTTTTCAGCATTGGTCAGGATTTTTGTCCCGATACCGCAAGACAAGCAAAGCTTCTTATCACAGTAGCTTTTTTTCAGGTATAGTAAAGCCTGGGAGTCAGCGGAGCTTTCGTTTTTCGCCCCTAATTGCTGCCATTGCTGAACGATGCTATTGGCTTCCGGGGGTAAGCTTTCCAGAATGGCAACGGCTTTTTCCTGTAAAGCTTCATCATTATTGACCTGCCCATAGGCAAATAGAAAAGGAACTATGGTGTTAATCAGAACATTTTCCACACCTTTTTTGCCCAAATGCTTTGGTTTTTGGGTTTTAGCCAGCCGGTCAAACTGGTAATGATTGTTCCAGTACTCAGAGGCACGAACCTTAAAAAGTTTTTTAATGGTCTCTGCGTCTTCAATTTCCAGGACCTTTTTAAACAAACCTTCTCCCTTATGGATTAGGTGGGCTAATTGAGCAATACGGATGGCTGGGAAATTAGCAGGCCTAAGCCGCAATAAATTCCACTCATGCTCACCAATAGGTATCAAACCGTACTTATCACTTAAAAAGCGGTATTCTTCTTGCAATTGCCGGGGATAGGTATCCGCAAAAACATGATTCAGCATACCGGCCTGACCAAAAAGCAAAGCTTCTAACTGAAAGCGCTTATCCTTATGCTTGCTAAGGATTTTTAGGGGTAAAGCCCGGGATAATCGCTCAAAAGGTTCAGCGTTGACCTTAAAACCAAAATTCCGGGCAAGCGTTTGGTAAAAAGTTTCTCGCCAGTCATTTTGGTTATCTGCCAATGATTTGTGTAAGCGATCGGCTTTTTCCTGCAACCTTTCAATCAATACCCGGTTCATCCATTGATTTATGGTAAGTTCTGGAACTTGGGGAAAGTGGTTATTACAGGGTATCCATTGCTGATTATCCTTAAGAGCCTTGTAGCGACCTAAAAATTCTGTTGAAAGCCGATTTTGTAAAACAAGACATGGGATTTTGCCTAATTGGTGATTGTTCCCGCCGGGCTCAAGGTCATCCTCAAACACCACATGGAGAATAACATTGTTGTAGGCTTCATCGTGGTGGTGACCATGCCTGAACCAATCAGAAGCTTTGTTATGGATTTCGACATTGCCGGCCCACAGCGTATCTTCTATGTGGACCCTGGCATTCATGAAATCAGGACCAGCATCATGATTGTGATAACCAACTTTTTTTACGGTTATTTGAGCACCGGCAGTAGTTTGAAGCTCCGTATGATCAAAAAGCTGAAACTTCCAAACAAAGTGGAGAAGGTCCTCTTGCATACAAACATTCTGCTTTGCTTAAACCCTTTCAATACCCGTTAAAACAGGAAATTCTTTGTAACGGTGAAAGGATTGAGTCCTTGAAAAACGCCTCATATCCTATAACTTTAACTGTTAATCGTTACGCCTACTTATCCTCAAATTTAATAAGGATACGGGCCGTAAAAAAATAATGTTGCGCTGAGGCCTATCTTGATGCTAACCGATAAACAGGTTACAAATCCGCTACTTGATGACCTGATTTAGCTTGCGAAATAGCATCCATCAAAAACAAACAGCTATAACAACCTCACAGCCACAGTAACGTTAGCCTATTTGATCACTATTCATAATTATGGCTATAGGTAGCCATCCAAATGGTATCAGCTCTGCATGGTAGAAATATAATTAACGATTACAATCTGTTTAAACAGAATATTTTTTATATTTGAATGGAAAGGACCATTATGCCGTTGTCCCGGGTTATCATAATGCTGCTGATATTAACCGGATCTTGGGGTTCTTCTTTTGCCATTTCTGAAAAAGACTCCCTTAAAAATGTTATTGCCAATCCCCCGCATGATACCTCAAAAGTAAAAGCCCTCAATGCCCTCTCTGAGGAATTAATAGGAAGGGCCCCTGACTCAGCCATTTTGCTTGCTCAAAAAGCCCTTAGCCTTGCTAAAAAGGTTGCCTTAAACGGAGCGAAAGGATGGCCAAGTGGGATAGCAAAAGCTCGACAAAATTTAGGGGAATTAAATGGGCGTAGGGACAATTATGCCAAAGCCCTTAACCATTGTCTAAAAGCCTTAAAAATTCACCGCACTCATAATATTAAAAAAGACACTGCAGTTATTTTAGGCAATATTGGCGTCGTTCACCATAAACAAGGGCATTATCCCAAAGCCCTCAACTATTATTTTAAAGCCCTTCAAATCGCGAAGGAATTGGACGAGAAAAAAGGTGTTGCCAAACACCTTGGGAACATTGGTATCGTCTATTATGAACAAGGCGATTACCCCAAAGCCCTCGAATATTATTTTAAAGCTTTGAAAAAGAATAAAGCGTTGGGCCGGAAAAAGGGTGTTGCCATTAACCTTGGTAATATCGGAATGGTTTATAAGGAGCAGGGGAACTACTCCAAATCCCTGGAGTATTATCAGAAAGCTCTGGAAAAAGAAAAGTCATTAGGCAATAAAATAGGCATTGCCATCAACCTGAGTAACATTGGCGTTACCCTGCAAGAGCAGGGTAACTACTCCGAAGCCCTCCAATATTACTTCAAAAGTTTAAAATTTGAAAAAAAATTAGGTTTAAAAAAGGCAATAGCTACGAGTCTTGGCAATTTAGGAACCGTTTATGAAGCGGTTTATGAGAAAGACGATAGTGTCAGAAGGGAATTCATTGGAGAATATTTTCCTGATCAAACTTTAAAAGTATCCGATACTTCAACGATTTTGAATGATAACCTTGCCAAAATCCTTCTTGATACCGCTATTGCGTGCCAAAAGGAAAGCTTGAAAATCAGGAGAGCTATTGGCGCTAAACGAGATATAACCCATAGCTATAATAGTTTAGGAGACATCCAAAAAGTCAAAAATAACTACAAAAGTGCTATCCTTTATTACAAACGTGGTTATCAATTGGCAGATAGTGTAAGAGCATTGGCCGAGCAAAAAGATGCCGCCAAAGGCCTTTACACGGTCTATAAAAAAATGGATAACACTGACAGCGCCTTATACTGGCATGAACATTTCAACGCCCATCAAGACAGCCTCTTCAACAAAGAAAAACAAAAGGAGATTGGCAAGCTGGAGGCAAAGCACAAAATGAAAATGCAGCGGCTCAAGCGTAAGCAAAGGGAGAAAGAGCGGCAAAGGAAGCTAAAGCAACAAAGGGAAAGACGTAACACGCTTC
>CAZQQN010000011.1:0-77630 GCA_964595485.1 uncultured Sphingobacteriales bacterium
GGCATCCGGATGATCCGACTAAATACTGGGTAGAGCCGGAAAGATGGGTTAGAGATGTAAAAGCTGGATTAGCTTTCAAAGGGCATCCCAATGTTTTAACCATTTATTATGAAGATTTGATCGGGGATTATTACGCCACTATTCAAACCATATGTGATTTTATAGAAGAACCTTGCGTAGACGAAGTCTACAACTGGGTTGAGCATACGCAGGTAACACAAAGTGCTGCCTGGGAAAACAATGTTCAGGAAGTTCATGCTCGTTCATTAAAAAGATGGCAAAGCACCCCGGATCAGGATCGCGTCAAGCATATTATGGGCAATAACGAAGTGGTTGAATTGCTAAGGGAACTTGGCTATGAAGTTTGAATTTGCCCGGCTAAATGTTCTTGAATCTCATGCCTTTACCCTGAAATGCTCTTGTACTTCTTTCACCATGTTTGAACTACCGATGAACAACGGCGTTCTTTCGTGAAGGTCTTGCGGTGTTTTATCCATAATAGGCTGATCGCCATCTGTAGCAGACCCCCCGGCTTGTTCAATGATAAAAGCCATTGGGTTGGCTTCATATATCAACCTGAGTTTCCCTTTAGGATCTTTTTGGGTAGCTGGGTATAGGAATATACCGCCTTTCAGCAACGTTCGATGGATATCGGCTACAAGGCTTCCTATGTAACGGCCCTTGTAAGGTTTCCCTTTATTGTTGTTACCACTTTTGCAGTTTTGCAGGTACTGCTGGATACCTTCTGTATAGTCATGCCAATTGCCTTCATTGATGGAAAAAATATCAGCATCTTTTTCAACTTTAATATTTGGGTGAGAAAGGCAGAATTCTCCAATAGAAGGATCCAGCGTGAAGCCATTTACCCCGTTTCCAGTGGTATAAATCAACATGGTTGATGAGCCGTACAGTATATACCCTGCAGCAACCTGGTATCTTCCTTGTTGAAGCGCGTCTTTATTGGCGCATCCGTCATCTTTAGTGGTAATCCGCCTGTAAATGGCGAATATAGTACCTATTGGCGCACAAACATCAATGTTACTCGAACCATCCAGCGGATCAAAATTCACAACATATTTTGCTTCTGAGGCTATTTGGTTGTTAACCGGAACAATGGATTCATTTTCTTCAGAAGCCATGACACAACATTCTCCCCCGGAGGACAGGGCATAAAGCAATTGCTCGTTAGCAAATTCGTCCAATTTTTGGACATATTCTCCCTGCACATTGGTTTTGCCGGATTCACCGAGTATGTTGGCCAATCCTGCCTTATTTACCTCCCGGTTAATAATTTTTGCGGCTATGCCAATATCACTTAGTAACCGGGATAGTTCACCCGAAGCATAGGGAAAATCTGCCTGTCGCTCCACAATGAACTGATTGAGCGTCTTAATGCCGTCCATAGGTTTTCGCTACCTTTGTGGTTTAAAGTAGTCACGAATATAAAATAAACTTGGAAAAAGTGGGAACTGTGGCTATAAGAGAAGCCGGATCAAAGGATTTAGAAGCCGTTCACAATTTGATTCAGGAACTTGCGGAGTATGAAAAAGCTCCGGATGAGGTGTCCCTGACGTTGGAGCAATTAAAGGCTGACTTCGAAAGGGATAAGCCGGGATTTGGTATTCTGGTCGCAGTGTGGAATGAGCAAATTGTCGGAATGGCGTTGTATTATTTTACGTACTCAACCTGGAAAGGCCGCTGCCTTTACCTCGAAGACATGGTAGTGAAATCTCAATGCCGGAATCAGGGCATTGGCACCAAACTTTTCGAGAACTTGATTACAATCGCAGCACAAAACTCAGCTCAGCGTATGGCTTGGCAGGTTTTAGACTGGAATGAGCCGGCTATCCGGTTTTATAAAAAGTATAATGCCTATCTGGACCCCAGTTGGGTGAATGGAAAGTTTAGCGGGGATCAAATTCATGAATTGGCTAAAACCTTTAAAGCAGATAAGCAGGATTAATCTATGCAAGTATTCAAGTTTGGCGGAGCTTCTATTAAAGATGCAAGGGCCATCAGCAATGTGGCCAATATAATTCGGGACAAAGCAGAGTTCCCATATATCGTTGTGGTTTCAGCAATGGGTAAAACAACGAATTCCCTTGAGGAGCTGCTAAAAGCCTCTATTGAGGAAAACCCCCAATTCCCGGAAAAATTAAAAGACTTCAAGGCATTTCATTACCAGGTTGCAAAGGACCTTTTTGGCGTCCATCAATCCAGTATAATGGATGAGCTTGAAAACCTCCTCTTTGACCTTGAGTTTTACCTTGAAAAATCCACTGAACAATCCTACGATTTTCTGTATGACCAGGTAGTAAGTTTTGGGGAATTGCTCTCCACTAAAATTATAAGCCGTTACCTCAATGAACAAGGTATTACCAATAAATGGATTGATGCCAGGAATTTTGTGCTGACCGACCAAAACCATCGTTCTGCAGAAGTATTCTGGGATAAAACCACAGATGCTATTGATCGGAAATTGAAAGGGCTTGTTCAGGAAATGCCGGTCATTACACAGGGTTTTATGGGTGCTACTACGCATAAAGTTACCACAACCCTGGGCCGGGAAGGGTCAGATTATTCCGCTGGTATTTTTGCTTATGCACTGGATGCTGAAAAGGTGGTTGTTTGGAAAGACGTACCCGGTGTTTTAAATGCAGATCCGAATGTATTCAAGGATACCATTAAGTTTGATACCCTCTCTTACCAGGAAGCCATTGAAATGACTTTTTACGGAGCTAAAGTATTGCATCCCCGCACCATTAAACCGTTGCAGAACAAATGTATTCCCTTACAGGTCCGGTCATTTATTAACCCTGAAGAAGCTGGAACTGCTGTTTACGATAAAGGTCAGTCACCAACTTCTGCACCGGTTATAATCTTTAAGGCTGGCCAGATGCTAGTCAAGCTTTCTACGTTGGATTATGCATTCATTGCTGAAGAAAACCTAAGCAAGATCTTTTCGGAATTGGCCAAAGCCGGGTTAACCATGAACCTAATGAATACATCGGCCATTACTTTTGCTTTTTGTGCTGATAAAAATGATCGTAAAATGGAGCAGCTAAGCGAAGCCCTTAAGGAGGATTTTGGCATCGAAAAAGAGGAAGAGCTGGAATTACTGACAATTAGGCATTTTAACCGTACGATCATAGACCAAATGACAAAGGATAAGCAAGTATTATTAGAAAACAGTGATGGCGAAACCATCCAGATGGTTTTGCGAAGGCATGGTTAAAATAATTGAGGTTTATGAGGCGCTATTAGGATACAGATTCTTATGTAATAATAATGGTTGGGACTTTAATATTTGGATATAGCTAACACCTTTCAAACCTTGCTAGCTTGATTAAGTTGGATTCCCCTCTTATTCAAAGCCATGTTGGTACAGTTGCTAAAAAAATTATTGGATCAACCACCCCCGAAAACGTCTTTCAGTACTTTAGATGTTCGGGCCATCGGGTCTTTCCGTATACTCTGCTCTTCCTGTTTAATTTTAAAGAAAAGGCCTTCAAGAGCCCTGTTGGTGGTATAGGCAGACAGGTCCGTTTCAACAGGGTCTGAAAACATGGCTACTTTGTTGTAAGCACTGCTTACACTTTCCCAGGCACGCTGAGCACCAACGTCCTCTAAACTTTGCTTAATATCCGGTTGGAAAGCCTTGAATAAACTATTACTCGTCTTTTGCCTGAAATAATGGGTAGCGGCAGTATCCCCTCCATTCAGAATATCAACAGCGTTCTTGACGGACATACCAGTAATCGCATCCAGAAATATTGGTTTGGCTTTCTCAGCGGCATCTTCAGCGGCCCTGTTAAGTTTTTTAACCAAGTCATCTACCTTTCCGCCCATGCCATTACTCCGGAGCTTATCCGCCATTTTCTCAGCTTTTGGCGGGAAAGGGATTTTTACCAGCTCATCTTTGTAATAGCCATTTTTTTGGTTCAGGGCTTTCACGGATTCCTTAGCCCCCTTCTCAAGGGCTGTTTTTAATCCTTTGACCATTTTTTTCTTGCCCTGTGATGGATTAAGTTCTTCCAATGCAAGGTTACCTGGTGTATGCAAAGGGTAACCAAAGCCTTGAAAGGCCATTAAGCTAAAAAGCATTAGGGATATGATACTTACCTGAATTGGTTTCATAAAAGTTCATTTAGATTGAGTGGTGCTGAAGTGAAAAATCATGCTTAATGGTTTAATAGCGTTAACTTTGTTTAAAATAAGCATTAAGTAGCTTATCCCAAATGGATTAAACCGAAACCTTTTTATCCGAAAAGGTTTTATACAAATTAAAGCCAAAACCATGCAAACCCAGGATAAGGCAACAGAAAACCTGAGGCACTATTCTTCAGATGACCTAAAGCGCTTAATGAAAGCATGGAATGAAAAGCCATTTCGGGCAAAACAAATAGAGGAATGGATCTGGCAAAAGGGTGTTGGTTGCTTTGATGAAATGGCTAATCTGCCTAAACCTTTGCGTGATAAACTCAAGACCAATTTTGTTCTAAATCCGATTACCCTTGAAAGCCAATTCCATAGTGAAGATGGAACCGTTAAATTTGGTTTCCAACTCCATGAAGGACACTTTGTTGAAGGGGTTTTGATCCCGGCTAATGGTCGCTATACAGCCTGTATTTCTTCACAGGTAGGTTGCAGTCTCTCTTGCCGCTTCTGTGCTACGGGCACGATTCCCCTCAAACGCAACATCAATTTTGATGAGATTTTTGACCAGGCTTTTGTGATCAATGAGCAATGTAAGGCGATTTATGGACAACCCCTAACCAATATTGTCTATATGGGTATGGGAGAGCCGCTCCTGAATTACAAGAATGTGGTAGCTTCAATTAATCGAATAACATCAAACATCGGAATGGGGATGTCCCCTAAGCGGATTACGGTGTCCACTGTAGGTGTGGCTAAAATGATTAAAAAACTTGCGGATGAGCAATTAAAAGTAAATTTTGCCCTATCATTGCATGTAGCGGACGAGGAAAAGCGTAAGCAGGTAATGCCCATTACGGAAAGTAATGATTTAAACGATTTGCAAGATGCTGTCCGTTATTTTTACCAGCAAACGAAAATACCCGTTACCTATGAATACACCATGCTAAGGGGCTTTAACGACACACCTGATGATTCAAAGGCGTTGGCCAATTTTTGCAAAGCATCCCCTTGCAAAATTAATTTAATTGAATACAACCCTGTGGAAGAAAGTGATTTTGAACAATCCGATGAGTCGGATACCGAGAAATTCATGGCTTACCTCGCTTCTCAGGGGTTAACCGTGAGTTTAAGAAGGAGCCGCGGTAAGGATATTGATGCTGCATGCGGCCAGTTGGCAAATAAAAATGAGGCAGCAACCTCATCATAGCTAAATATTTCCCAAGCCTTTTTTTAATAACACGTTATAGTCGTGATCTTCTCTACATTCGCTGAGGGGCATGAATTCCCAGCAAAGCCATGCTTTTGGCTAAATACCTTCCAACAGTAGCCGAAAGTACCAATCTAAACTGTTGCAATTCTTGATCCACATTGCCCAGGATCGGGCATTCCTGGTAAAACTTGTTGAAAGCTTTGGCCAGGTCAAACGCATAATCTGTAAGAATAGAAGGAGCCATGTTCTTTTCCGCATCTGCCACAAAATCACTGAATTTATAAAGCCGCTTAATGAGGGCTTTCTCCACTTCTTCCATCCCAATATTTTTTGCGCAGTCGAGGTTTTCTATTTCATATTGCTCAGCTGCTTTTCTCATGACAGACCGAATACGGGCATGCGTATATTGAAGGAAAGGACCAGTGTCTCCCTGGAAATCAATGGAAGCTTCTGGGTCAAATAGCATCCGTTTCTTTGGTTCAGATTTTAGGATAAAGTATTTAAGTGCCCCCAAACCAATCTCATGGTAAAGCTTCGTTTTCTCTTCTTCAGGAAGGTCTGCCAATTTAGCATTTTCATCGGCATGGCTTTTCGCTGTTTCCTCCATTTCCTGGATTAGGTCATCTGCATCTACAACCGTCCCTTCCCGGGATTTCATTTTGCCCGTGGGTAAATCTACCATACCATAGGACAGATGGTAAATCCCGTCTGAATATGGTTTTCCCAATTTTTTCAGGATAAGTGCTAAAACCTTGAAATGGTAATCCTGCTCATTGCCGACTACGTAAATGGACTGGTCAAGGTTGTAGTCATCGTATTTTACCTGAGCTGTCCCTAAGTCCTGCGTAATATAAACAGCTGTTCCATCACTTCTGAGTACCAGTTTTTCATCCAGCCCGTCATCTGTCAAGTCAACCCATACAGATCCATCGGGTTTTTCGTAAAAGATACCTTTCTCTAAACCTTCTTCAATCAGGCCTTTACCAAGTTTATAGGTCTCAGATTCAAAGTAGTAGCGATCAAAGTCCACACCAAGGCGTTCATAGGTGTCCTCAAAACCCTCGTATACCCAATTATTCATCATTCGCCAGATCTCCATCACTTTTTCATCACCTTGTTCCCACTTTCTTAGCAGCTCTTGGGCCTCTTGCAGAATCTGGGCTTCTTGTTTCGCTTCCTCAGGATCAGCACCCTGATGGACGAGGGTCTCCACTTCGTGGCTATAGGCTTCATCAAATTTGACGTAATATTTGCCAACCAGTTGGTCCCCTTTTATACCTCCATTTTCAGGAGTTTCACCTTCTCCGAATTTCATCCAGGCAATCATTGACTTACAAATATGGATGCCACGGTCATTGATGAGGTTGGCTTTGATAACCTCGTGCCCCCGAGCCTTGAATATCTCCGAAATGCTGTAGCCTAACAGGTTATTCCGTATATGGCCTAAATGCTGCGGCTTATTGGTGTTTGGAGAAGAATACTCAACCATTATGGTTTTTGGATGGTCGTGTTTTTCAACCTTTACATCAGGTAACTGATTGGCTTCCTTTAAAAATCCTAGCCAAAAATCCTGTTCTATATTAAGGTTCAGAAAACCTTTGATCACCTGATAATTTGCTACTATTTCCAGGTTATCTACCAAGTAATTTCCAACTTCATTGCCTGTTTCTTCAGGCTTTTTCTGGCTGTATTTCAGCAAGGGAAAAACAATGACTGTTCTATCGCCTTCAAAGTCCTGGCGGGTTGGCTCAACTTGAATTTCATTCATGGGCACGGCTGCGCCATAAAGTTTATTGAAAGCTGCTTTGGTTGCTTCCTTAATGCTATAATCTAATGTCATTCCTATTGCCCAGCTTTTTTGAATTCAGGTTTGTGAATGCAAAGGTATTGTAATAAGGGGAAAGTTGGAGAAACCTCTGGGGATGGTACAATAGTTTTTGCCCTTAAAAATCAGAAATATTCAGGTGGTTTTAATTGCTTCCATCAGGTACATCGGGGGGATATTCCGAGGCTCAAAATCTTTGTTCACTTCCCCAAAAAACCTTTTCAAGGTTTTAACCATTTGGTAGGAAGTCTGGTAAAGCAAGAATTTACCACCAGGCTTTAGGTAATGATACGTATGGGTAAGCACTTGCTGCTTGTCATTTTCGCTTATCAGGGAAAAAGGAATTCCGGAGATTACATAATCAATAGTGCTTAAGCCTTCATTTTCCATGATCTGGGGCAGGTTTTCAGCGCTATCCTGGTAAATTGTGAGCCTCTCATCCCTGGATTCAACTTCTTTTAGGTTATTGACAAAATCTTCATTGATCTCAATGGTGATAAGCTTAGAGTTGTTGGTCATTTGATTTAGCATGTAAGCAGTAAATCCACCGGACCCTGGCCCATACTCAACTATTACCAAATCCCCGCTGTAGTCTATTTTATGGCAAAGTCGCCTAACCGTGAACTTAGAGCAAGGGGTGATGGCCGCCACTTTCTTATCCTTCACAAAATTCTTGAAATAATCTATGGTGTTTTTAAGAGCCATAAGATCAGGAATTATAGGTTTTTAATGCGGCATATTCCTTAGCCGCATAGGTAATGATAGCACGGGCTCCAGCCCGCCTAATGCTTAGTAATGCTTCTGGCATTGCTTTATCGTAATCTATCCAGCCATTCTTAGCAGCAGCCTTTAACATAGAAAATTCTCCTGATACATGGTAAGCGGCTATGGGAATAGGGAATTGGCCCGCTAATTTTAGAATAACATCCATGTAATGAAGGGCCGGCTTTACCATCAGGTAATCAGCGCCTTCATGGTAATCCAATTCGGCTTCAACCATGGCTTCAAGCTGATTAGCCGGATCCATTTGGTAAGTTTTTTTATCACCTCCTTTGGGGGCAGAATCCAAAGCATCCCTGAAAGGGCCGTAAAATGCTGTTGCATATTTAGCGGTATAAGCCATAATGGAGACTTCCTGATGGCCGCGGCTATCCAGATTATCACGGATATATTGGACCCTTCCATCCATCATGTCTGAGGGGCCAATGATGTCAGCGCCAGCATCAGCCTGGGCTAAAGCCATCTTACCCAAAACAGGTAGTGTTTCATCATTGAGTACCTTCCCATTTTTCACAATACCATCATGGCCATCTGAACTGTACGGGTCAAGTGCGACATCTGTAATCACACAGGCATGAGGAAAATGCTTTTTGATTGCTGCAATGGCTTTCAAGTAAAAGTTATCCGGGTCATAACTGTAAGTTGCTTCGGGATCTTTTTTACCCTCTTCTACAGCGGGAAAAAGGATGAAACTAGTTAAGCCTAACTCAAGCGCTTCTTCAATTTCCTCTAAGAGCTTATCAATTGAATGCCTGTATACACCCGGCATAGAAGGAATCGACTCCCGCTTATTATTGCCATCAATTACAAACAGCGGGTAAATCAGGTGGTCGACACTTAGGGTAGTTTCCCTTTGATGGCCCCTGATCGCCTTATTTTTTCTGTTTCGCCTTGGTCTTCGTTTCATGTAATCTGGTTTATTCATACAAATTTAGGGTTTCCTTAACAGAAGATTAAGTTAAACAGGATCACAGGAATTTTTTTAAGAAACTGTAAGTTAAATAACCGGTAATATTATAAAAAAACCGCAGAAAATGTATTTACCCAAACGATTTGCTTTACTATTAATAGGCTTTTCTGTTATATTTTCATCTTGTGAGGATGATGAAAAAGACTCCATGGAACCACCCGAGGATAATAAAAAAGATGACAGCAAATTGAATAAGCCTTTTGATCTTGAAATTAGTTTTGACCACCGGGTAGGAGATGAAAATTTGGTGTTCAACGACATGAGGTATGAAAATAAAGCCAGTAATAATTATGAGGTAACAAAGCTTGAATATATTGTTTCCCGCTTCAGACTTCACAAAAAAGACGGTGAAGTGGTCGAATACGATACCGCCGTTTATATTAATGCTCAAAGGGATGAAACACAATCTTTTGTACTCAAGGATGTGCCTTACGGTAGTTACGAGAAAATAACTTTTATCCATGGGCTTGATTCGGCTACCAATCAGCCTAATGCCTTGCCCCCAACGCAGGATCTCAATAACATGGCCTGGCCGGAGATGTTAGGGGGTGGTTACCATTATATGCGGATGAACGGTAACTATGATAGTGCCGGTAGCAATGATGTTTTTACCACGCACACCGGACATACCAAGGGCCAGGATGGAAAAATACATGAGAATTTTGTAGAAGTTACCCTTCAGGAATTCAAGGATGACTTCTTTGATCAAAATACTTCAACCATAACCATTGCTATGGATCTTAATAAATGGTACCAGGATCCGCATACCTACAATTTTGCTGAGCTTGAAAAGGAGGGCATAATGGGAAATCAGCAAATTCAGCAAAAATTGGAGGAAAATGGGCAGAATGTTTACTCCGTTAAAAATGTACTTGTCAATTAATAATGCCTTTTGATCAATAAACTTTTTCAACTTAAAAAGTGATAACTTGCTATTCAGGTTAGCGACTTTCTTACTGTTGGGTTTTTGGGTATTGGTTTTCCATAATGGCTGCAAGGAAGATCCGACAGTGGCCGATCAAATGGAGCCTTCTGAACTACCAGCCAATGATACATCTAGCAATCTCAATACAACCCCTTATGAATTCAATTTTCCGGATGTTGTGCGGGAAATGCCTGTCCCTGATGATAATCCCACCACTGAGGAAGGCGTTAAATTAGGTCGGATGTTATTTTATGATCCCATTCTTTCAGGCGATAGTACAATGGCTTGCGCTACTTGTCACCAGCAAGCCAATGCTTTTGCTAGTAAAGTTCGCTTTAATAAGGGTATCGTTGGGCAGAAGGGATTCAGGAATGCCATGGCTCTGATGAATTTAGGCTGGGCGTCTGCTTATAATTGGGATGGCAGTGCTAAAACGCTTGAGGAGCAGGCTCTTGAACCGGTTACTAATCCGGTAGAAATGCATGAAAGCTGGCCAGATGCTGTAAAAAAGATCAAACGAAGTGATTTTTACCCAAAACTATTCAAGGATGCTTTTGGTGATAAGCCTATAAAACGGGATTTGGTAGTAAAAGCCATTTCCCAGTTCGAGAGGACGCTTATTTCTTTTGATGCCAAGATTGATCGAATCTTTCAAGGCGAAGCTTCATTTACGCCATCGGAACGGAGAGGCTTCAATATTTACGTAACCGAAGATGCTGATTGCTTCCACTGTCATGGGTTACCAAGACAAAACCGGTTATTAACGGATGACAATTTTCATAACAGTGGTTTAGATTCAATGGGGCCTGGAGAATTTGATTTTGAGGATAAAGGGTTGGGATCCGTAACCGGTAATCGGAATGACAATGGTAAGTTTAAAACGCCCACTCTTCGAAACGTAGAACTAACTGCTCCTTACATGCATGATGGCCGTTTTGAAACCCTTAAAGAAGTCGTTAATTTCTACAGTGATAGTCTCAAACCAGCTTCAAATGTTGATGAAAACATTCAAAAACATTTACCTCGTAGCGATGATGGGTATTACAAACAGGGTGGGGTTGATTTAAGTGAGCAAGAAAAACAGGACCTCATCAATTTCCTTAAAACTTTTACCGATAAGAGCTTTATAAAAGATGAGCGCTATTCCAATCCCTTTAATTAGGAATTATTCCTGAAAAATTAATAGAGATGAGGCTATTAACGCCTCCTGGTTGCTTCCTGAGAAATCCGTACTATAAACCTACTTAAGGGAGATTTGATTCTTTTCCATGAACATTATTTGATATTTTTGCATTTAATTTAGAACAGTTTTAAATAATTCAAATAAGGGATGACTGAAACATCAGAGATAAAAAATGAGGTTGTTGTCAGATTTGCAGGAGATTCCGGCGATGGTATTCAGTTAACAGGCTCTCAGTTTACAGACTCTACAGCCTTATCTGGTCACGATTTAGGTACTTATCCGGATTTTCCGGCAGAAATCAGGGCCCCGGCTGGAACGGTACCTGGTGTATCTGGCTTTCAGATCAATTTCGGCTCGAATGCCATTTACACTCCGGGAGACTATTGCGATGTCTTAGTGGTGATGAATGCAGCTGCGATTAAAAGTAATTTGAAATTCCTCAAAGAAGAGGGTATCATAATAGCCAATGAAGACGGGTTTGATGGAAAGAATTTACAAAGCGCCGGTTATGATAAAGCTGATACACCTCTTGCAAACGCAGAGGAGCACTACCGGCTTTACAGGGTACCTGTTACAAAGCTTACCCGTGAAGCATTAAAAGATACCAACCTTAAGACTAAAGAGCAGGATCGCTCTAAAAACATGTTTGTTTTAGGGTTAATTTACTGGCTTTTTAACCGTGATTTGCAGCCAACCATTGATTTTCTGGAGCAAAAGTTTGCTAACAAGCCTGAGCTCAAACAAGCCAATTTGAATGCGCTTAAAGCTGGTTTTAATTATGGTGAAACGGCAGAGATTTTTACCACACGCTATGAAGTCAAGCCGGCTGATTTGCCTAAAGGTTCATACCGAAGTGTGACGGGTAACCTTGCTACAGCATTGGGGCTGATAAGTGCTTCTCAAAAGGCTGACTTACCGCTATTCTATGGATCTTATCCCATAACACCAGCTTCTGATATACTCCATGAGTTATCAAAACATAAAAACTTTGATGTAAGGACATTTCAGGCTGAAGACGAAATCGGTGCTATTTCGGCCGTTATTGGTGCCGCTTATGGTGGTTCCTTGGCTTCTACTGGTACATCAGGACCTGGCTTTTCACTGAAAAGTGAAGCATTGGGCCTTGCGGTGAATCTTGAGTTACCGTTAGTGGTTTGCAATATTCAAAGGGCTGGCCCTTCTACTGGCATGCCGACAAAAACAGAACAAGCTGATCTCTTACAAGCGCTATATGGCCGACATGGTGAAGCTCCTATGCCCGTAGTAGCTGCTTCTACACCATCTGATTGTTTTGATATGGCATTTGAAGCCAGCAGGCTAGCGATAGAATTCATGACACCGGTAATCTTTCTAAGTGATGGGTATATTGCCAATGGCTCTGAGCCCTGGCGTTTTCCATCTTCTAAGGATCTACCAACAATCAAAAAAATGGTACCCGAAGAAGGGCAGGTTTCAGATGGGCAATTTGCCCCCTATGAGCGGGATGACCGGTTAGTCAGACAATGGGCTTTACCAGGTACTCGCGGTTTCCAAAATCGAATTGGGGGGCTTGAAAAAGAAAAAGGAACAGGCAATGTTTCCTATGATCCTGAAAACCATCAGGAGATGGTAGATACCCGTGCCAAAAAAGTTTACAAGGTAAAGGACTATGTCCCCGCTCAAACGATCGATAATGGTCCGCAATCCGGAGATGTCTTGTTGCTTGGCTGGGGTTCTACCTATGGTGTTTTAAAATCAGCAACAGAACAACTCCAATACGAGGGGTACGATGTGGCTCATGCTCAGGTGAAATATATGAGCCCACTACCAAGGAATCTGGAAAAAATTGTTAAGGAATTTAACCATGTCATCGTTCCTGAAAACAATAACGGTCAATTTGTAAAGGTAATACGGAATGAATTTTTGGTACCAGCAATTCCGTTTAATAAAGTACAGGGAATTCCTTTTACCGTTAATGAGATTACAGATAAGGTAAAAACCGTTTTGAAAAAAGAAGGTGTTCCAGGTTAAACGAAATTGAATCCTTCAAACGGATTGATATAAAAAGGTAATACCTATTATGAGTTCGGAAGTAGCAAATAAGAATACTATAAAATCTGATCAAGACAATAGTCAGAAAGAAGCCTTTAAAGCCAAGGATTTCGCCACTGATCAAGAAGTTAGGTGGTGTCCGGGTTGCGGGGATTATTCAATCCTTAAACAAGTGCAAACCATCATGGCGCAATCGGGTTTGAAAAAAGAAGATCTTGTCTTTATTTCAGGCATTGGTTGTGCAGCCCGATTTCCATATTACATGGATACCTACGGCTTACATTCTATTCATGGCAGATCCCCTGCCATTGCTACCGGCCTTAAAGCTACCAATCCTGATCTAAGCGTTTGGGTCATTACCGGTGATGGGGATAGCTTATCTATTGGGGGTAACCATTTTATACACATGTTAAGGCGTAATATTGACTTGAATGTTTTGATGTTCAATAACGAGATCTATGGTTTAACCAAAGGCCAATATTCCCCAACTTCAGAAGAAGGTAAGGTGACAAAGTCAACCCCTTCAGGTTCCCTTGATCATCCCGTGAATCCAGCAGCCGTCACCCTGGGAGCTGACGGAACTTTCATGGCCAGGGCTATGGACAGGGATCCTAAGCATATGCAAGCTATGCTTAACAGGACTTATGCCCATAAGGGGACTTCCATGCTAGAAATTTATCAGAACTGCAATGTCTTCAATGACGGGGCTTTCTTTACCTTCACTGATAAATCCACCAAACCGGAAGCAACGGTTTTCCTGGAGCATAACCAACCCTTATTGTTTGGTGCAAACCATGAAAAAGGGATTCGATTCAACTGTGGTTATCCGGAAATCGTGGATTTAAATGAAAGTGGATATAGTGCAGATGATTGCTGGATCCACGATGAAAAAGACCTCAATAAAGCCCATTTATTAGCGCGAATATTTGATGACCCGCTCCAGGAAGGTAATTTACCTCGGCCCTTTGGAGTTTTTTACGATGTGGAGCGTTCCTCTTATGAAGATGCTATGCATAACCAACTCAAGGAGATAAGGAGCAAGGAAGGGGGATCAGACTTAGATGCCTTACTGAGCGGAGATAATACCTGGGAGGTGAAATAGAGGAAGTTCTTATAAATTTAAACCTCAAATTTCCTCTTCATAAAGTGATAGGTAAGCCTGCTACTCAGGATACTTTATGAAAAAGCTCCGGATTATCGATAAAAAGGCTTGTCAATAGCTCGTTCTGTATTCATAAAGCCCAACATACTCAAGTATTGCCCTAATCAACAATGATTTTTTTGGTTTTCACCATATCCTTTCCCTGAACAACAATCAGGTAAATACCAGGCGAAATATTACTAACATTAATGGTATGCGTCCCCTTATCTTCTAATGAGCCGGATTGAGCGATTTTACCGGTAGTGGTGAGCATACGGTAATTCCGGGCTTTGGTAGTATGAGGGATATCAACTTTAACCTTGTCATTCAGGGGATAGGCCATAATCCTTATTTGGGCTTTACTGCCATCTTTAATACCAACACCAGATACGGATTTACAGCCAGAAGTGTCAGTGCAGCCATTTTTAGTCACCTCAACTGCATAAGTGCCACTTGCAGTGGGTTTTAAAGTTTTATTGGTTTCACCGTCTAGTGGCGTATAATTATCGTTGCAATTAAGCCATTGGTAAGTGGCATTTTGCGCTTGTGCCGTCAGTGTATCTGCATTAATCGTAATACTGCTGTCCACTGTTCTAATTGTTAAATCAATGTTAAAAACACTATCGCAACCGATAGGTGAAGCATTATTCAAAGTATCTTGGTAATTACCACTTTTTCGCCAGGTACTTTCCCCACTGGGTGAAGTATAAAGATCGCATGCCTTAGTACTTACGCTACTGGTAATAGGCTGACAATTGTCCCGGTAAGTTACGTTGGTTACCTGTTCGGTACCCGCTATTTCTCTGGTTGTTACAGTTAAGAGTGGTGGACCCATGCCTTTAGCCAGCCATTTGTATTGAATTTCTTTGTTCATGGGAATGTCTTGTCCCTGCCCTTGCGCAAATAAGGAATCATCATAATAGAGCTGTGTTTTTACCCGTAAAGTCTGGAATTCACCATAGGGAGTTTTCAGCGTTCCCCAGCCATCTACCGAGTTAACCCTTTTTTGCTGCCTTTCGAAATAAATGTCGCCCGGAATAGGTAGCGGAATATTCGATGGGGGGAAACTAAAAAATGATGTATTGGAATCTTTCTGACCATATTGTAATGGAAAGTTGTAAAAAACATCATTGGTATCGAATTGTATCGGGATATCGTTGGAAGCCAATGTAACACCAAAAGCGACTCTTTCAAATGATTGGGCGTCTGACTCAAAAAAGCTAATTATGTTATCTAAAGGCCCGCCAACGGGTATTGAGCCACCAGGCAATTGTTGTTCATTCTTTGCCAGGTTAGCGCCTTTTTGGAACCTGAGAAGTTGGTAGATTGAGGGAACATTGTTCATGGATTGGTAGGTATCAACATACTGATCCTCAGCTTGTAGATTGGTATAATCCCAGGTTTGGTTAGGGCCTGTTTTCTGAAAGTTGATAACACCCGGATTGGCTGCGTTACTAAAAAGGTAGGTCTCACCTTGGCCCGGCATATCGCTTTGAGTAATAGTAATTTGCCCCGAGGCATGAATATGAAGCATCAAAAAGGTTGTCAATAATGTAAAAAAAAGACGCATTGATTTGTTATTTTTGTTGGTGTTCGAAAATAATCATTCTTCAACATAACCCCAATGCTTATCAAAATTTTTACTAGCATTGGCTATTTTTTAAAAAATGCTCATCGTTTTTAAATAAATTTATGATTCCAAAGGCTACCATTGATAAAATTTTAGATACCGCCCAGATCGAAGATGTGGTGGCCGAATTCGTACCGCTGAAACGTGCTGGTGCTAATTTTAAGGCCAATAGCCCGTGGACGGATGAGCGGACGCCATCCTTTTTTGTAGCCCCGGGTAAAAATATATTCAAGGACTTTAGTTCAGGGAAAGGGGGTAATCCCGTAACCTTCCTGATGGAACATGAGTACTTGTCTTATCCCCAAGCATTACGGTGGCTCGCTGATTTTTATAAGATAGAGATACCAGAACAAGAGGAATCAGCGGAGGAAAAAGAACAACGCACGGAGCGGGAAGCTATTCAGATCCTTTTAAACTATGCGGCCCGCTATTACAACAATTACTTGCTCAATGAAGATGATGGAAAGGCTGTTGGATTGGCTTATTTCAAAGAAAGGGGGTTTACCAAAGATGTTATTGATAAGTTTCAACTGGGGTATGCACCTGATGAAAAACGGCATTTTACCGATCATGCCCTAAATCAACAGTATAAAGAGGACTACTTAGAGCGCTCTGGTTTGGGCAAAAGGACCAATGATGGAGGCATTATTGATCAGTTCCGGGATCGGGTGATGTTTCCAATCCATTCCGTTTCTGGTAAGACACTGGGTTTTGGTGGCCGGATCCTGAAATCCAATACTAAATTACCCAAGTACATTAATTCTCCAGAAACTGAAATCTATGATAAAAGTAAAGTTCTATACGGGATTCATCAGGCAAAAGATGCTTTAAGGAAAAAAGATGAAGCCATTCTTGTAGAGGGTTATACCGATGTCATAGCGCTTCACCAGGCTGGCGTTGAAAATGTGGTTGCTTCCTCCGGGACTAGCTTGACTGATGACCAAATGAAACTGATCAAGCGTTTTACCAATCACCTTATTTTTATGTTTGACGGGGACCAGGCCGGCACTGATGCATCCATTCGCGGAGTAGACATGGCGCTCCAGCATGACTTAAACGTAAAAGTGCTGCATTTACCTGAAGAACATGATCCGGACTCATTTGCCCAGGATCATTCAGCTGAAGAGATCAGGGAATATATTGATAACCATGTTCGGGATTTCCTGATGTTCAAAATTGAGCAAAGCAAAGATGCTGCTCAGCAGGATCCGATCAAGCAAGGTGAGACTATACGAGGAATTGTAAAATCCATTGCCCAAATACCGGATAACCTGAACCGGAATTTGTACATTAAGGAAGCCGCCAGGGTTCTCCAAGTAGAAGAAGAGTTACTCTACCAGGAGTTGAACCGCCATTTAATGGATAAGGCAAAACGGGAAGAGAAAAAAGCTACACGGCGAGAACAGCCAGAAAGCGTGGAAGGTTTATCCGAATATGAGTCTGACGCTAAAAGCGGCTGGGGACAATCTCTTATACAGGAAAAAAAGGTTGTACAAATGCTGCTTCGCTACGGCTCAAAAGATTTTTCTGAAGAAGAGTCTGTAGCAAAGCATATCCTAAATGAAGTGAATGATCTGGAGTTAGAATCTCCTACATGCGACAGCATTATTCAGCTTTATGAAAGTCATTTAAATGAAAATGGGGAGCATCCGCTCGAAAGCTTATTTACACAGCATGAAGATCGTTCAATACAGCAAATGGCCGTTGATGCTTATACCCAACAATTTGAGATCAGCGAAAACTGGCAGGAAAAAATTGGTAAGGTTATAAAACAACCTGATGAAAATTACATTGAGGAAGTCATTTCAGCGCTTGATCATCTGAAGTTGAAAAAACTACTCCAAATGTTGCAGCAAAATGAAGAAGACCTCAAGAAAGCCACCTCTGACAACAAAATACAGGAATTATTACAAGTTCATAATCGCTTAAACGAGCTCAAGCAAGAGATCACTGATAAATTGGGAACGGTAATCCTGGAGAAGTAACTTATTGCTATAGCATTTTTTGAAACAGCCCTCTCAAAGTAAAAATTAGGGAATTATGGGTGGCATAAAAAAAAGGCGGTGCAGCTTGGCATCGCCTTTTTTAAGTATAATCTGTTAAATCTTAAGCTTAAAGTTAATTTAAGCGCCTAAATAAGATTTGAGTAAACGGCTTTTGGAAGATTTTCTCAACTTACGGAGGGCTTTTTCTTTGATTTGCCTTACCCGCTCACGTGTTAGATTCACTTTTTCACTGATATCTTCATAAGAATGGGGCGCGTTTCCTTCTAAACCAAAGAAAAGTTTAACGATCTCACGTTCTTTATCAGCCAAAAGGGAAATAACCCTTGTGATTTCTTTTTGAAGCGATTCGTGTAATAAGTCCACGTCAGGGTTTGGCTCTTGGTGGTTTGGTAGTAAAGTTAAAAGGTTAGCATCTTCCTCTTCGTTAATTGGAGCATCAATCGAAAGGTGACGGCTACTGGAGCTTAGCGTGGTTTCAACTTCCTGACCGGGAAGTTCAAGCTTTTCCGCGATTTCAGATGTCGTGGCTTCCCTTTCGTATTTTTGCTCAAGTTCTGCAGCGGCATTGCCTATTTTACTTAAGGAACCAACTTTATTAAGGGGTAAACGGACTAATCTGGATTGGTCGGCTAAAGCTTGAAGTATGGATTGACGAATCCACCAAACTGCGTATGAAATAAATTTAAAACCTCTTGTTTCATCAAACCGCTGAGCTGCCTTGATAAGACCAAGGTTTCCTTCATTGATCAAGTCACCAAGCGTCAGCCCTTGATTTTGATACTGCTTAGCAACAGAAACTACAAAGCGCAGGTTAGCAGTGACCAGTTTTTCCAAGGCAGCTTGGTCATTTTCTTTGATGCGCTTAGCCAGCTCTACTTCTTCCCCAGGTGAAATCATTTCCACCTTGCTAATTTCATTCAAATACTTGTCTAATGATTTGTTTTCCCGGTTTGTAAACTGCTTGCTTATCTTTAGTTGTCTCATGTTTTAAGTGCGTTTTAACATATTCATTTTGAGGTTTTACAATTACGACCAATCAAACATTTGCTTTTTCAAGAAAAGTTCAACCGCTTAGTTTCTTTTGCTAAAATGCCTTTAAGAGAGGAACGCTGTTAGTAGAATCGAACTCCTGGTTACGCTTAATGGCTGTAAGAAAATGAGTGTTTTCAGGCAAGCGTAAATGAATCTTATCCATAGGCATTAATAAATTATTACTTTTTTAATCAAAAGCCGTTAACGTTTACAGCTTTTACAAATTGATGGTTCCAATAAATCTAAAAAATCTTTAATCTTTTTACAGATATCAATTGTCGGCTATCCTAAGCATATGAAAAGCTTACTACTCAATCCCCTAAATGGAAAAAGTTTTTAGAAATTCTTTTAGGGTGAACGGTTTTTAATTTACGAACTAACTGGGCAGCTAATGAATGCTATTTTGTTCAGATAGGATTTTTGTTTGGCTACTATTGAAAATTGGGGTTATATTTGTCATATGCTTGATGAAAAAATCCAGGAAATTAAGTCGGAAATAGCCGGTTTTCAGCCTAATAACCTTAAGGAGCTAGAAGAATTTCGCATTCAATACTTAGGAAAAAAAGGGAAAATTACTTCCCTTTTCCAAGAGTTCAAACAAATCCCTGAGGGAGATAAAAAAGTATATGGTCAGTCAATCAATGAGCTAAAAAAAGAAGCTCAGGCGGTCATAGATAAGTACCGTGAAACATTAGAGGAGCAGTCAATGGCAGGCGGGGAAAACAGGAAAGATCTCACGCTGGATCCTGCCCCTGTTCCTTTAGGAGCAAGGCACCCGGTAAGCCTGATCATTCAACAGATCAATGACATATTTACCAAAATTGGTTTTTCAGTATCGGATGGTGCTGAAATTGTGGATGATTGGCATAACTTCACTGCATTGAATATTCCCCAAAATCATCCCGCCCGGGATATGCAGGATACGTTTTTTGTAAGTGAAAGCCAGGATTGGGTGCTGCGTACTCATACTTCTTCTGTTCAAATAAATGTAATGGAGCAATACAAACCACCAATTAGAACCATAGCGCCTGGCAGAACTTTTAGAAGGGACAGCGATGCTACGCACTCACCTTTTTTTCACCAGGTTGAGGGGTTATATGTAGATGAAGAGGTTAGCATGGTGGACTTAAAGCAAACTTTATACTATTTTGTACGCCAACTTTTTGGTGATGAGACAAGGGTTCGTTTCAGGCCTTCCTATTTCCCATTTACAGAGCCTTCAGCAGAAATGGACATTGGTTGGGAGAAAGATGGCCAAATAGATTGGATGGAAATCCTTGGTTGCGGTATGGTAGACCCGAATGTGTTTGATATGTGCGGTATTGATGCTAAGAAAAATACGGGTTTTGCTTTTGGCATTGGTATAGAAAGGATTGCCATGTTAAAGTACCAGATTCCGGATATCAGAACTTTTTTTGATAACGATGTCCGCTTCCTTGAGCAATTTAAAGGCCTTTAATGCTTAATGACAAAAATATGATACCATGAAACTTGAAAATATCCAAAAAGTAGGAATTGTAGGATCAGGTACAATGGGGGCTACCATTGCCCAATTGGCTGCCCAGGCTGGTTGTTATGTCAGCCTTTATGATATTAAGCAGGAAGCGTTGGAAAACGGCGAAGAGCGTATCCATAAAAACCTGGACGGTGCTGTAAACCGGAATAAAATCACTCAGGAGGATAAAGATCAAGCTGTTGAACGCATTCAGTTCACCAACAATTTTCAAGACCTGAAAGCGGATTTCATCCTTGAGGCTGTTATTGAGGATTTAGAAACGAAACAAGACTTATTTCAAAAATTGGCAGAGCAAAATGATGGAAACACCATTCTGGCCACGAATACCTCTTCCATACCGATTACTCGAATAGCAGCAGAGGTTCCCAATCCGGAGCGGGTCGTTGGCATGCATTTTTTCAATCCTGCCCACGTAATGAAATTGGTTGAGGTTATTTCAGGTGTGGCTACCGATTCCGAAGTAGCAACGGTTATTTATGATTTTGCAGCCAAAATGGGGAAAGAACCCGTTCACGCGCAGGACTCCCCGGGTTTCATAGTAAATCGTATTGCTCGCCACTTTTACGTTGAGAGCCTTAAAACCGCTGAGGAAAATGTGGCTGACTTTAAAACCATTGATAATTTATTGGAAAGCAGTGGGTTCCGAATGGGCCCCTTTACCCTCATGGATTTGATCGGGGTTGATACGAATTTTGACGTAACCCGCACCATGTACGAAGCATTCCACTATGATCCTAAATTCCGTCCGAGCCGGGTTCAGGAAAGGAAAGTTGATGCTGGTCACCATGGTAAGAAGACTAAAAAAGGATTCTACGACTACAATGAGTAGAAGCGCTTACCGGGGTAAATTTTAATAGACTGAACAGATTACCTTGACTTACTATTCGTACTGTAGCTTACTCTTTGTAAACTGCTTCAGATTTTTGATGAAAATTTTCAGCGCTTGACTGCATCATATCATTGTGAAGATCTTCTGGATAGGGTGGTTTCAAAAGGGAATTCTCCGGTATATAAGGGAACAATTCATCCAGTCGCATTACTGACTTTGGGCCAATTCTCCGCTCTATAAAAGTTCGGTCCAAACTTTCAGGATTTCTGATGCCAGCGCTGCTCAACAATTCCCTAACACTCTTGATTGTATTCTTATGATAGTTAGCAAGCCGGTGTTTTTTGTCTTCTACAACAAGCCCGCGCTTAAGCTGAGGATCATGGGTGGTTACACCGGTGGGACAAGAATTGTTGTGACAACGTAACGCTTGGATGCAGCCAATGGCCATCATCATAGCGCGACCGCTATTGATAACATCAGCTCCCAACGCCATTAGCCGAACAATATCAAAACCGGTAACGGCTTTACCACTTGCTACCAAACTGATATCCTTTTTAAGTCCAAAGCCATACAAGGCATTGTAAGCAAAAGTTAATCCTTCTATCAATGGCATTCCAACGGAATTACTGAATTCAACGGGAGCAGCTCCGGTTCCACCTTCTGCTCCATCTATCGTTATAAAATCCGGTTTGATACCGGTTTCTATAATTGCTTTGCAAATTCCCAGAAATTCATTCTCGTGCCCGATACACAGCTTGAAGCCAACCGGTTTTCCATGGCAGCATTCGCGGAGATCCTGGACAAATTCCAATAATCCTTTAGGCGTTGAGAATGCGGTATGATATGATGGAGAAATGACATCGCAAAAGGGTTCTATTTCCCGGGCTCTGGCAATTTCCTCGTTATTTTTTTTCGCTGGTAAAATACCGCCTTGTCCAGGCTTAGCCCCCTGGGAAAGCTTAATTTCTATCATTTTAACTTCCGGGCGCTGCGCATTTTTTCGAAAGCCATCTTTATCAAATTCCCCTTCATTATTGCGACAGCCAAAGTAGCCGGTTCCGATTTGCCAAATTAAATCGCCGCCATAGTAAAGGTGATAATCACTTATACCCCCTTCTCCGGTATTTTGAGCAAAATGGCCAATTTTGGCACCACCGTTCATGGCTAATACGGCACGGTCACTTAGGGAACCAAAGCTCAACGCTGATGTATTAAAAATACTTGAATCGTAGGGTTGACTGCATTGGTCATTGCCTATAGTAACCCGCAGATCTTCTTCAATTATTGGTTCCGGAAGCGAAGAGTGCAATAACCAATCGTAACCAGGCGAATCATAATCTAACTTGGTCCCGAATGGTTCTTTATCCAATACGCCTTTGGCACGCTGATAAACTATTGCTCTTCTAATGCGGTTAAAAGGCCGACCTTCAACGTCTGACTCTATGAAATATTGATTGATTTCAGGTCGAATACCTTCAAAAATGTATCGAAAATGGCCGATTAGCGGAAAATTCCTTAGGATGGTGTGCTTAGATTGAATACTGTCATAAATCGACAAAGCAAAAAGTGGCCCCAGGATAATAAAAACCCATAAAACATCAGGTACAAAATATCCCCATACTAAAAAACCTATGATTACTAATGTGAATAATATAAAGAAACCTCTTATGTGAAACGGCATTTTAAGTTAGGTTTTTGATTACCGCTATTTAACAAAGCTAAAGAATTAAGGTTGACTTTGACAAAGCGATGAAATGCAAACCTTTTTTAATTTGTTTGAATTGATGTAAAATAATTGTTATAAATATCTTCTTAATTACACTTTTAAGGAGTACTTCTTGTTTTATTTGGGTCGAATTAGAGCGAATATAATTGATAAAAGCTAACTTTGCTCAAGAAAATAACGATTCCCCCTATGTATTATAACAACGTATTAGAGTTGATTGGTGGTACCCCACTGGTTAAACTAAATCGGCTTGCTGATAAAACAAAAGCAACCGTTTTAACCAAAGTGGAATCCTATAATCCCGGTAATTCGGTCAAAGATCGAATAGCCATAAGGATGATAGAAGATGCAGAAAAGCGAGGGGATTTAAAACCTGGCGGTACGATTATAGAAGGTACTTCGGGTAATACAGGGATGGGATTGGCCATAGCTGCTATTGTTAAAGGTTATAAATGCATATGTACTGTAGCCGATAAACAATCCAAAGAAAAGATTGATATTTTAAAAGCTGTTGGTGCAGAGGTTATTGTATGCCCTTCAGCTGTTCCACCTGAAGATCCGAAATCCTATTACTCCGTAGCAAGCAAGCTTAACGAAGTGATACCGAATTCTTTTTACCCCAATCAATATGATAACCTGTCTAACACAGAAGCTCACTATCAGTGGACAGGTCCTGAAATATGGGAACAAACAGAAGGAAAAATTACTCATTTCATTTGCGGGGTAGGTACAGGTGGTACTATCAGTGGTGTTGGTCGCTATCTTAAAGAAAAAAATCCCAATATTAAGGTTTGGGGTGTGGATCCTTTGGGATCTGCCTTTAAAGCTTATCATGAAACGGGGGAATTTAAAGAATCTGAAGTATATCCTTATCTTACCGAGGGAATCGGAGAGGATATCATTCCTGAAAATGTCGATTTTAGTGTCATTGACCATTTTGAGCAAGTATCTGATAAGGATGGTTACTTGATGACGAGGAAATTGGCTAAGCAGGAGGGTATTCTGGCAGGTAATTCATGTGGTTCTGCGGTTGCCGGCTTTTACCAATTACAACAACACCTCGGTAAGGATGACCTCGCAGTGATCTTGCTGCCTGACCATGCTACCAGGTATTTAGGTAAAGCTTTCAATGATGAATGGATGCGGGAAAGAGGGTTTCTGGAAAGTGGTACCATTGCGGCACAGGATATCGTAAAAACCAAACACGAAGGGGGGCTGATAACCATGCACAAATCTCACCCCGTATCAGAGGCCATAGCTTTAATGAAAGACAATGATATAGCCCAGCTTCCCATTGTCGATGAAAATGGAGAAATGGTCGGTGCCATTAGCGAAAACCTTATTTACACAAAACTTCTGGATAATCCTGATTGCAAGCACTTGTCCGTAGAAAATATCATGGGCGAACCTTTCCCGGAACTTGATAGCTCAGCTACTTACAACCAGGTCTCTTCTTTATTAGGGAAAGAAAACAATGCGGTGGTTATTCAGAACAAAGACGGTAGCCGCAACATTATAACGAAGTATGATGTTTTAAATGCCTTAACAGACACTCAATAAGTAAATTGTACCAATTAAGGGTTTAAAAGATTTTTATGGGGCAAAAAAAAATCACGGATCAGATAGGATGTGATGTTACTATTCCTGGCTTTCCTCCCCAACGCATTGTTTCTCTGGTGCCCTCTCAAACAGAATTACTTTTTGATCTTGGCCTTGGAGACCGAGTTGTTGGACTGACGCATTTTTGTATCCACCCAGAAGAGAAGGTAAAGGATAAAACTAAAATAGGTGGGACGAAAAAGATCAAAATTGACAGGGTTAAGGACCTGAATCCTGATCTTATTATTGCTAATAAAGAAGAGAACCAGAAAGAGCAAGTGGATGAATTAAAGTCTCATTTCCCGGTTTGGGTGAGTGATGTCAAGGGGTTAGATTCTGCTCTCAAAATGATTGAGGCTGTTGGGGCATTGGTAGCTAAGCAAAATGCGGCACAGGAATTGGTTGATCGGATCAATGCTGGTTTTCAGGCTATTCCGACAATTGCTCCTGTTAATACACTTTACTTCATTTGGCGGAAACCTTACATGGCATCTGGCGGTGATACTTTCATCCACAATATGCTAACAAGGCTGGGTATTACAAATGCACTGCGAGATTCTTATCGTTACCCGGAATTATCAGTGGAAGACATTCAAAGCATCAATCCGGACCTTATTCTATTGTCTTCTGAGCCTTATCCTTTCAAGGAACAGCATATCCAAGAACTAAAAGGTATTACTCCAAGCGCGGAAATCCATCTCGTGGATGGGTCTATGTTTTCCTGGTATGGCAGCCGGATGCTCAAAGCTGTTGACTATTTCCAGGATTTGGCAAAAGTTTTAAAAAAGCCTGCTACCAAGGAAAATCCCTGAGGGATTTTTTAGCGTTAAAAGCAGTCTAAAGTTTTTAATTATAGTTAAATTCCCTTTGTCCCTCTCTAATGCTTTCTAAGGTAAAATCTTGAAAATATTCAGGGGTTTTCAACCTATTAAGGGAAAACACCAAAGGACTCGTAACTGGCTACCAATTTATTAATACCATTGATAAAGGAGGCCATTCTTAAATCCGGAATGGCAGGGTTTTGCTTCTTTATTTCCCGTATTTCGTTAAAAGCAAATACCATGGTTTCTTCTAATCCGGAACGAACCAGATCGATCTCCTCACCTCCATGGATTAATAATTCCCTTTGATGTTCTGGAAGCTTAGTATTCGAAGATTCTTCGATGGCTTTTACTATGCGGCGATTATTCCCTTCCTCAAGCCTTTTACCCATACGTCCGAACCTGACATGGGATAAGTTTTTAAGCCATTCAAAGTAGGAAACGGTTACGCCACCAGCATTGAGATAGAGGTCTGGGATAATTAAGATATTACGTTTATTCAGGATATCTTCTGCTTCTTTAGTAACGGGTCCATTAGCCGCTTCGGCAATGATCTTTGCCTTAATGCGTGAAGCATTATGGCTGGTTATTTGATTTTCAAGAGCGGCAGGCAGGAGGATGTCACATTCCATTTCCAAAGCTTCTGATCTATCATGAACGTTTTTTGCTCCGGGGAAATCACAAATCGAACGGTTTTTTCTACGATGATTAACAACATCGTCTACATCTAATCCATCATCTGAGTAGATAGCCCCCTCTTGTTCGGCGATGCAAATGATATTGGCTCCTTGGTCCTGGCAAAATTTAGCTGCATGGTATCCAACATTGCCGACACCTTGCAGAATAATTTTTTTGCCTTCCAGGCCGGTTTTAAGGTTAAGCGCTTTCATGTCTTCACTTGAGGATACGGCCTCACGTATCCCATAGTAAACCCCTAATCCGGTGGCTTCAACCCGGCCGCGAATTCCACCTTGCCCTACAGGCTTACCTGTAGTGCAGGCTAAAACATTCGGGTCATCAGACTGAAAAGCCATGTAAGTATCAGTGATCCAAGCCATTTCCTGAGAGCCCGACCCATAATCAGGTGCAGGAACATCAATGCCTGGCCCTATCATTTTTTTCTTGATCATTTCTGTCGTGTAACGCCTTGTAACAGCTTCAAGCTGTTTTTCGGAATAATGACCCGGATTTATCCGAATCCCACCTTTAGCCCCTCCAAAAGGGACATCAACTATGGCACACTTAAAGGACATGAGCGTGGCAAGTGCATTGACTTCATCCTCATCCGCGCTTGGTGAAAAGCGGATACCGCCTTTGGTTGGTGTTTTGTGATGGCTATGTTGAACACGTATCCCTTCAAAAGTTTCTACTTGTTCGTTGATTTTTATAGGAAACCTGACTTTGTAAATTCCATTGCAGTTCTTGATTTGTTCTAATAAACCGGGATCATGATTTGTATATCCAATTGCTTTACTGAAGTAGCTGTGTACATCATTTAATAGCTTAGAGCCATTGCTAGTTTTTCCCATGGCTGATATCGTATTTTAAGTATTTTAAAATATAAGTCACCCTTAATTTTATGCTAACACTTATATTGGTTCAAACTTATAAAATTCGGCCTAGATAACCAATTTGAGCTGTTTGGATTAAGGCGGTTTTTTCCGTTGGTATAATGTTCAGTGCTCCAATGTGCATGCTTTAACCAACGATCATTGGTATTACCAAGGGGCTAAGGTAATGTTTTAAATTCGATAATACCCAGCTTTTCACCAATTACTTTTTTACCTTCATGGGATCGTATGGATATTCAGATTCGTAAACTGTTCTCACCAATGTTACAATCTGATTTTTTAATTCCTGGATGTTCTCACGCTTTGTTGCGGAAATAAAGACTGCATTCGTATTGTTCTTGGCTATCCAGGACTGCTTTAGGGCATAAAGGTTATTTAATTCTTCCTGTCTTTCTCCGTTAACAGAATTCTCAGAAAGCCTTTGGTCCATTTTATTAAAAACTGTTATAGTTGGCTTGCCCTCCGCTTTGATTTCTTTCAATGTTTGGTTAACGATATGGATCTGTTGTTCAAAATTGTCGTGGGAAAGGTCAACGACATGCAGCAGTATATCAGCTTCTCTGACTTCATCAAGCGTGGATTTGAAGCTCTCTACCAGGCTGTGTGGTAGTTTTCGGATAAAACCTACTGTATCCGAGATTAAGAAAGGCACTTCGTCCAATACAATTTTCCGGACTGTGGTATCCAAAGTGGCAAAAAGTTGATTTTCGGCGGTAATTTCTGACTCACTCAGCTTATTCAATAAAGTAGATTTTCCGCTGTTCGTATAGCCTACCAGCGCAACCCGAACCTTTTGGTCCCTGTTTTTTCTTTGAGTGGCATTTTGCTTATCAATTTTCTCTAATTTCTGTTCGAGTTGCTTGATCTTTTTGTGGATCATTCGCCTATCGGTCTCAATTTCCTTTTCACCCGGGCCTTTGGTACCAATACCGCCTTGCTGCCTTGAATGGTGTGTCCACATCCTGGTTAAACGTGGTAAAATGTACTGATATTGGGCCAATTCCACTTGCGTTTTGGCCTGTGATGTTTTTGCTCTTTTGGAGAAAATATCAAGAATGAGGTTAGTTCTGTCCAGAACTTTACAGTTCAGAACATTCTCAATATTCTTAAACTGGGAGGGAGAGAGCTCTTCATCAAAAATAACAAGCTTTGTACCTGTTTCCTCAAGGTAGGTTTTGATTTCCTCCAGCTTACCATTGCCTATGAGCGTTTTGGGGTTGGGTTTAAATATTTTTTGCTGGAATTGTTTGGTTGTCTTGGCTCCGGCAGCTTCAGTAAGTAATGCTAACTCATCCAGGTGCTCCCGGGCTGTTTTTTTACTTTCTTTTCCTTCTATTATCCCAACTAATACTGCATTTTCCTTATTGACTGACTGATTAATGAAATCTTTCATGTATGGTATTTCATCCTGTTTTTTTCGAAAATAATGATTAAAACCTTTTCATGACCCTACAAAAAATAAAAACAAAGGGTTTTTGATAAGCGGAAAAGCTTTGCCTTTAATTTATACAAGTTTGTGCCTTGCTGCCTTTTTTATTATTTTGTAAAAGTATTGAATAATCGACTGTTTTGACCAAAACGATTCTTAAAGGGAGGGTTTTAAGCACAACCGGTACTTGGCACTCTATTATTGGAGATGATGAGCAATATTACCAATGTAGTATAAGCGGTAAGTTTAGAATACAGGATCGCCTGAATGCAAATAATCCCGTTTCGGTTGGGGATTTTGTCCGGTTTGAATTAAGCGATAAAGGTGACAAGGGTGTTATTGTGAGTATTGAGGATCGCAGGAACTACCTTATTCGGCAGTCTCCAAAACAATCTTCCCAGGTCCATGTTATGGGAGCCAATATTGACCAGGCCGTTTGTGTTGTAACGTTGAACTATCCGCGCGTTAAACAAGGTTTCCTGGACCGTTTTCTTGTTACTGCTAACGCGTACGGCATCGAAGCTTTGATTGTTGTCAATAAAAATGACCTTTACACTGGCAAATTAAGGGAAAAGCGGGACGATTTAGCACGGCTATACAGAAGTATTGGCTATTCTGTAACTTTTGTATCAGCTAAAACAGGTGGCGATACAAGTATCCTTAAGAATCAAATGGTTGGCAGAACGAACCTGATTACAGGTTTTTCCGGTGTTGGTAAATCATCCTTGCTAAATGCGATTTACGGGCTAAGCATTAAAACCGACACTGTTTCTCATGCTACGGGTAAAGGAAAGCACGTAACCTCATTTTCAAAAATGTATCCTGTGCAGGATGATACTTATGTGATTGACACCCCGGGTATCAAAGAATTTGGGTTAGTTGGCTTTGAACCTTATGAAATCAGTCATTTTTTCCCTGAAATGGAGCCTTATTTGGATAAATGCCAATTTAACGATTGTTTGCATATCAATGAACCTGGTTGCGCTGTGAAAGATGCCCTGGAAAATAACTTAATTAGCGAAAAACGCTATTACAGCTACCAACGTATTGTTGAAAGCCTTTAAAAACACCAAGTGAAATTTTAGGAATTACTTAAGGAACGTTTAAATAAAGCTAACTAAATGTCACATGAAAAATTTTTTAGATCTTTACAAAATATTTTATACAGTTGCATAGGTATCAATGGGGGACTGGAAAAAGGAAAGCAACCGGCATACTATTCAGTATTTTTTAAGTTTTTATAACGTACGCTGTTAGGTTTATGAGAAATGGAAAGCTTATTCGCTTATTGTTATTGGCATTTGCCATTGGGGCTTCATTTTCAATGGGCATGCTTGGAGAAAATGATCCTATTGGGGATAGAAAAAAAGGACTTAGGGATACCATTAGGCTAGTTCTTAAAAAAAATACTGAAAGAGGTATCGCACTAGCTGATTCTGCTTATCGAACAGCCAAAGCCAATAATAACCGGTTTCTTACGGCTTGGTTTTTAAATAAAAGGGGAACAGGCTATTTTCATGCAGGGGATTTTGACAAGGCTCTTGAAGATTTTAAAGCTAGCTACCATATCGGCAAACAAGTTGATAGCGCAAAGCTTATTTACAGATGTGCCAATAATACTGGCGTTATTTACGATAAATACGGCAAGAAAGATAGTGCGTTAAAGTTCTATAAAGAAGCCCTATCGGTGGCTGTGAATCATGACTTAAGCTTCATTAAGCCATTTGCATTGAATAACATTGGTAATCTCTACGAAAGTAAGGATCAGCACAAAACTGCCCTGAGCTACTATTTGAAAGGGCTTGAGGTTTACAATGAGTTGGACACTGTTGTGAATAACACCAAACGTCTTCACTTAAATATTGCCAGCACTCATTTGTCAATTGATGAATTGCAAAAAGCAAAAGACAGGTATTATAAAATACTTGGTTTACCAGGAGATTTAACTTCGAATATAAAGGGTAATGTTTTTAGTGGTCTGGGTGGGGCTTATCTAAAACAGGATAGCCTGAAAAAGGCTGAAAAATATTTAGATAAAGCTTTCTCAGCATACCAAAAAACAAAGAATAAATATAAATTAACAAAATCCTATACTGACCAAGCCAGATTGGCCATAAAGAAGAACAATTCGGAAAAGGGACTTAAGTGGCTGGATACGACCTTTGCTTTGAGTGATAAACAGCAATATCCTAAATTGAGAAGTTATGCACTCCTTGAAAAGGGGGAAGCCTTTTATCAAATGGGTAACCTGGTTAAATCAAAAATATGGTTGGATTCAGCAATAAAAACAGCCAGGCAACTCGAGCAAGATAAGCCTCCAATTTCAGCTTTAAAGATTTTGAAAGATATTTATTCAGAACAAGGGAAAGAAAAAAAGGCTTTAGCGACCCAGGAAAAACTAAATAAAAAGGTTAAGAATTTCTACAGCTCTCGTTATGAAGAAGATTTGGGAAGTCTCATGGCCGAATACCGATCGCAGCGTCAAAAAAACAAAATCAAATTATTAGAAAAGCAAAATCGCATTAGTAGTTTAAAAAATGATCGGCAGGTAGCTTACCTTTATGCAATGGGGGGAGGGTTTTTATTGCTGTTGATTGGTACATTAATACTATACCGGTTTTACCGCGATAAACAAAGGGCAAACGAGCAACTCCTTGAACAAAACCGGGTGATCAATCAGCAGAATGAAGATTTGAAAAAGGCCAATGAAAGGGCTAAAAATGCATCAAAAGCCAAATCGGATTTCCTTACTTCCATGAGCCATGAGATAAGGACCCCTATGAACGGGGTTATCGGAATGACTGAGTTACTAAACGACACTGATCTAAACGAAGAACAAGAACATTACATCAATACCATCCGGCAGAGTGGTGAAACCTTGCTTACGGTAATCAATGATATTTTGGATATATCGCGAGCAGAGCAAGGGAAAGTGGCTATCCAGAAGCAAGCCTTTAACCTGCCGGATTTGATTAAAGAAGTGGTTGATCTTTTTAAAAAGGATGTTGAAGCGAGAGGGATTGAGTTGACCTATGAAATCGATTCGAATGTTCCTGAAATCATGATTGGTGATCATACCCGGATTAGACAGATTCTTATTAATTTGATCGGTAATGCTAATAAGTTTGTAAGCAAAGGTTTTATAAAGGTTACAGTTACAAATAAAGGTGCTAAATCGGATGATCAGAGGAAGATTCAATTCAGTGTTTCAGATTCCGGAAAGGGAATTGAGGAATCGGAAAAAGCCTATATTTTCCAAGCCTTTCAACAAGCTGAAAACCAAGAAGGACTGAACGTCAATGGTTTGGGATTAGGATTATCAATTAGCAGTAAATTGGTTGACAAATTAGGCGGTTCCATGGATTTAGAAAGCGAATTGAATAAAGGTTCCACTTTTTATTTTACCCTCCCTTTGCATCTACCTGAATCGGATGAAGAAAAGCCTGAACAAAATGTAGAGGAAACCCCAACGACTTTCAATTTTGACCTAAGTGAGCAGTTTAATATCAATATCCTTGTGGCAGAGGACAACCTTATCAACCAACGAATGATTGATAATCTTCTTCAGAAATTTGGTTTCCAACCTGTTATGGTATGGAATGGACAGGAAGCAGTTGAAGAAATCAAACAAAACCAGGGCCACTATGATTTGGTCTTTATGGATGTGCAAATGCCCAAAAAAGATGGGGTAGAGGCAACTCAGATTATCAAAAATGAATTACCCTTGCGGAGGTGTCCGGTTATCATTGCCTTAACTGCGGATGCTATGCAGGGTGCCCCCGAAAAATATAAACAGTCTGGCATGGATGATTATATCAGTAAACCTTTAAAAGTGACTGCCGTTAAAGCCTTGCTGGAAAAATGGGGAGCCTATATCTATGATAAGTTAAGAAGCATTTAAATTATCATTTATTGGCTATCAATTGAGTAAATCATGTTTGTTCATCAGCCAATGTTGATTGGTTGGTGAACAGAAGGTTATCGATGAGTTGGGTAAATTAGGTTATCGTGTGATTTGTTTGAATAAAGGGATGTTGAATGATTTGGATAAGATTTTGAGGAATGTTGAGTAAGGGCTTCAACCCTCAACCCTGGCCTTCTTCCAGGCTTGGGAGAAGGGTAGCGGAGAGGATTAATTTTATACTTTGACTAAAAATTTCAGGGCTTGTAAACTTACAATTGTTTAAGCAAGAATGGCCTCAGTCCCCTTCTCTCCGCCCACCAGCGGAAGAAGGGTTAGGGATGAGGGCTTTTAAACTTTTAAATTTGCTTAAAGCCAAGACATTGTCCTAACAAATCCCGAACAAATTTTTGGAAAAGCAATAAAAGCTAAACACCTCTTAGAATGTGATATGATTGGGTAGGCTTGACCAGAATCTTCATTGCAAAAACTAGCCCTTAATCTTTAAACAACACCATTACCTTTCACAACCAAAACAAATTTACCGATATTTGCACAAAAATTTTGTGGCTTGGCAAAGACTAATTTTCAGGGTTATCCGGAATACAAACAATTAGACCTTACAAGCATCCAGGAGGATATCCTCCGCTTCTGGGAAAACAACCGCATCTTTGAAAAGAGCGTGGAAGAACGCTCGGATTCGGAATATTTCACGTTTTACGAAGGCCCGCCTTCCGTCAACGGCAAGCCGGGCATCCACCACGTCCTCAGCCGGACGGTTAAGGACATTTTCTGCCGCTATAAGACGCTGCAAGGCTACAAAGTCCGCAGGAAGAGTGGCTGGGATACGCACGGCCTGCCGGTGGAGCTGCAGGTGGAGAAGCGCCTTGGCATCACCAAGGATGATATTGGCGAGCAGGTCTCTGTAGCGGAGTACAACGAGGAATGCCGCAAGGATGTCCTTCAGTATAAGAGTGAGTGGGAAGAATTGACCCGCGTCCTCGGCTTTTGGCTGGATTTTGATGATGTCTACATCACCTACGATAAGGACTACATCGAAAGCCTCTGGTGGGTCCTCAAGCAATTGTTCGACCAGGACCTGCTTTACCGCGATTACTCCATCCAGCCCTACTCTCCAGCGGCCGGTACGGCTTTAAGCTCCCATGAGCTGAACATGCCCGGTTGCTATCGCCCCATTAAAGATACATCCGTAGTAGCCCAGTTCAAACTGAAAAACACCGATAACGAATACCTCTTAGCCTGGACCACCACCCCCTGGACTTTGCCGTCCAATACGGGCTTGGCCGTGGGACCGGAAATTGAATACGTGAAGGTGCAAACCTTCAATCCCTACACAGCTGAGCCGATCATCGTTTACTTAGCCAAAGACACCCTTTACAAGTATTTCAACAGCGATTACGAGGACCAGCCCCTGGAATTTGAAAAAGGTCAGAAGCAATTGCCTTTCAAGGTGTTGGAGACACTCAAGGGCAAGGACATGGAAGGCTGGCGCTATGAGCAGTTGCTGGATTATGTCAAGCCGCAGGATGGCGATCCTTTCCGGGTGGTTACGGGCGATTTTGTCACCACCGAGGAAGGAACGGGCATTGTCCACATTGCGCCTACGTTTGGGGAAGATGACTTCAAGATTGGCAAGGCCAAAAACTTGCCGCCCCTCACGGTGCCCGATCCCGAAAATCCCAACCGCCAGATCCCGCTGGTGGACAAAAACGGCCGCTTCGTGGAACAAATGGGCGAATTTGCCGGCCGCTTTGTTCGCAATTACGAGCCCAATCCTGATGATCACCAGGATTTGGACGTGGACATAGCCGTCAAACTCAAGAAAGAAAATAAGGCCTTTAGAGTCGAAAAATACGAACACAATTACCCGCATTGCTGGCGTACCGACCGCCCGTTGATTTACTATCCTTTGGAAGCTTGGTTCGTTCGGACTACAGCCTACAAGGACCGGATGATCGAGTTGAACAACACCATCAAATGGAAGCCTCAATCCACGGGAGAAGGCCGGTTTGGCAACTGGCTGGAGAATATGGTAGACTGGAACCTGTCCCGATCCCGCTATTGGGGTACCCCACTGCCCATCTGGCTAACCGAGGATCGCTCAGAAGTGAAATGCATTGGTTCGTTTGAGGAATTGCAGCAGGAGGTCCAAAAAGCTATAAATGCCGGATTTGACCAGGAACCATTGAAAGATGGTTTTGACCCGCACCGCCCGCACGTGGATGAGGTTACGCTGGTTTCTGATTCCGGCAAGCCCATGAAACGGGTCGAAGATGTGATTGACGTTTGGTTTGATTCTGGGGCCATGCCCTATGCGCAGTGGCACTACCCGTTTGAGAACCAGGAAATTTTCAAGCACAACTTCCCGGCCGATTTCATTGCTGAGGGCGTTGACCAAACCCGGGGTTGGTTCTATACCCTGCACGTGCTGGGGACACTCCTTTACAATTCCGTAGCTTATAGAAATGTTATGGCCAATGGCTTGGTGCTGGATAAGAATGGCAATAAGATGTCCAAGCGCTTGGGCAACGTTGTGGATCCCTTTGAAATGCTGAACGGTCAGGGTTCTGATGCTACTCGTTGGTATATGGTTCACAATGCTCAGCTATGGGATAACCTGAAATTTGACCCGGAAGGGGTGAAGGAGACCAAGCGGAAGTTTTTCGGCACGCTCTTTAATGTGTACGGCTTTTTTGCCATTTACGCCAACATTGACGGCTTCAAGTATGACGAAGAAGAAATTCCTATCGAACGCAGACCGGAGCTGGACCGCTGGATTATTTCCCTGCTCAATACCCTGGTGAAAGAAGTGAAGGAGCTGATGGATGATTATGAGCCCACCTGGGCAACCCGGAAAATCCAGGATTTTGTAGTGGATAACCTTAGCAACTGGTATGTGCGCCTTTCCCGCAGGCGCTTTTGGAAAGGTGAATACACCGAAGAAAAAATAGCCGCTTACCAGACTATTTACTATTGCCTGGAAACGGTGGCGCATCTGATGGCTCCGTTTGCCCCGTACTATTCTGAACAATTGTTCAGGGACCTCAACAATGTCAGCGGTCGTATGAATTACGAATCCGTTCATCTGAGCTTTTATCCGGAATACCAGGCAGATTGGGTCAATAAACCCCTGGAGGAGAAAATGGGACTGGCCCAGGATATCACCACCCAAGCATTATCCCTTCGAAAGAAGGAAAATGTCCGTGTGCGGCAGCCTTTAAACCGGATTATTGTTGCTACAGCGGATGAAAACCTGCTTAAGCAAATCCGGGAAGTGGAGGATCTCGTCAAAAGCGAGGTTAATGTTAAGGACATTGACTACATGGAGGATTCTTCCGATATTGTACTCAAAAGTGTCAAACCTAATTTTAAGAAATTGGGGCCGAAGTACGGTAAGCAAATGAAAGCCATCCAAAAGGTGGTGGAAAGTTTGGATCAGGATGCGATCAACAAGCTGGAACAAGAAGGAAAGCTAAGGATTGAAGTAGATGGAGAAACCATCGATCTTGGCGCAGAAGATGTGGAGGTGTTGACTGAAGACATACCCGGATGGCAGGTTGCGACTACCGGCAAGGTTACTATTGCTTTGGATGTAACCATCACAGAGGGGTTGAAAAATGAGGGGCTGGCCAGGGAATTGGTCAATCGTATACAAAACCTCCGGAAAGATAAAGGCCTGGAAGTGACCGATCATATTCATGTAGCAGTCGGAGCTGATCAGACACTAGCTCAGGCTATCAATGCCTACCATGACTACATAGCCCATGAAACTTTAGCAAGGGAATTGGCTGTTAAAAACCATTTACAAAACGGGGAACTTGTTCAAATAAAGGATATAGAAACAAAACTAACAATTGATAAGGCATGAGATTATCGAATATGGCTTTTTTCACGAACTAAATGGATAGCACTATGAGCGACCAAGACGAGCCCCAAGGTAAAAATCGTTATTCAGACGAAGAATTAGAGGAATTTAGGCAAATCATTCAAGAAAAACTTGAAAAAGCGCGCAGCGAATATGATCACCTTTTAGAAGCTGTCCAGAATCCCAATGAACATGGAGTAGAAGAACATAATCCTTCGAATAAAATGTTCGAAGAAACCAATGCTGCTTCTGATAAAGAGTATATGAGCCAATTGGCGGACAGGCAGCGGAAATTCATCAAGAACCTTGAAGATGCGTTGGTTCGTATCGAAAACAAAACTTATGGTATATGCCGTGTTACCGGTAAACTAATTGCGAAGGAACGCCTTAAGGCTGTTCCTCACACTACTATTAGCATAGAGGCCAAACAACAAGAAAAGAACAATTGAACCAATACAGAAAAGTTTTACTGACCATTCTGGTGGTGTTGATAATTGACCAAGCCTTTAAAATTTGGATTAAAAATACCATGTTTTTAGGGCAGGAGTTTAATGTGATCGGAGAATGGTTCAAAATTCACTTTACGGAGAATAAGGGCATTGCCTTTGGCCTGCAATTCGGCGGAAGAACAGGAAAAATCTTTTTAACTTTATTCAGGATACTGGCTGCGGGCCTTATTGGTTATTACCTATACTATTTGATCAAAAAGAGCGCTCCTACAGGTCTATTGATGAGCCTTGGGCTAATTCTTGCCGGTGCACTTGGAAATATCCTTGATAGCATCTTCTACGGCGTTATTTTTAATTATGATACCTTCTTTCACGGCAAAGTGGTAGATATGTTATATTTTCCGTTGATCAAGGGTAATTTTCCTGATTGGTTACCTATATGGGGAGGGGATTACTTCGTATTTTTCAGACCTGTTTTTAACATTGCTGACAGTGCCATTACAATAGGTGTCCTCCTCATCCTTTTATTTTACCGCAATGTTTTCAGCAAATATTGATAAGCCTGTTCGAAAGATTCTCCGGTAAATCCAAATTATGAACCTTATCCGGCAAAACTTTTAAAAAAACACTTGAATTGGCCAATACGTTGAATGTTAAAAAAGTTATGGTTCGTTACATTTTAGTGTTATCAGGTTTCTTAATTATTTCCCTTCAAAATTTTGCACAGCCAACCCTTGATTCGGCAGAGGACTATAAGATTGGGAATGAGCGCCAATATGTAGCTGGTTACCCGGATAGTATCAACAGCATTAAAAAGGGGGCAAACATCACATGGGACTTCAATAATTTGGGTAAACAGGATTCTTTCATGCAAAAAATCCTTTTACCGGATTCTGTAGAGGATGGTGAGCAGTTTCCGAATGCTGATTTGGTTGAATGGTATGGCAATGGTAACAAAGTTTTTCATGATAAAGGGTCGCAGGTCAATGATTATGTGGGCTTAGAATCTTCCCGGGATATTACCATTGAATTTATCCGTCCGGTCAGCATCCTTGAAAGACCCTTTACGTACAATGATCAATACCTGGATAGTGGTAGAAGACAATACACCTTTGATGGATTTGATGTAAAAGGATCGGGTACCAGTTTAACACAGGCCATTGCTTACGGTACATTAAAACTACCTGATACGGTTTACAACAATACTTTACTGGTCCGGAATTACCAGGATTGGCGCGATACCGTTGATGTTCCATTTGTAACCCCTGTAGTAGAAAACCAGGTAATTAGTTATTCATGGTTCACCAAAAACAGTACTTATCCAGTTTTGAGGTTTGATACAATACAATTTTACAGTGATAGTGATCAAGCACCTGATGATGCCAATGATACGATTGAGCGTTTAAGGTATTACAAACCGCTTCCCAAAGAGGACCCAGATACGAGTGATTCAACTACTTTTATTCAGAGAAAGCAGGATATTGTTAAAGATAGCCGGATTGTTCGGAAGGGCGATCAGCTCTTAATTCAAGGTAGATTCAGGAGAGAAACAAAGCTTTATCTTAGCTTAGTAACAATCGATGGAAAGCCATTGGCGTCACATAGGATGACTTTTGAAAAGGGGTTTGATCAAGAAGTTGTACCCTTGAATGATCTGAGTAAAGGATTTTACATGGTTGTTGGCCGGTCCGCACAAACCGGTGAAAAGGTATTAGGGAAAAAAATCTTTCTTCACTGAAGCATCGTTCACTAAGTAAAAAAAAGTTATAGGTGCTTGCTTTAACCACTCTTTGATGGACGAAAGTTCGGGTATAATAAACAAATGACAGTTTTACTTTATCTTTGTTTGATTTTCTGTGGTATTAAGAAACGATAATATCATGAATAAAAATAAAATTTTTCCATCTATTGTATTCATCTTGTGTTGTTTATTGTTTTCCATTCAGACTTTGGGACAAGATCAACCTCAAGGTGTTATCAAAGGGCGTGTCTTTGACAAGTTAAACAACAATAACCTTTCTGGTGCTAATATCCTTATCAGGGGATCCAATCAAGGAACCACAACTGATGAAGAAGGCCGTTTTAAGATCACCGGCCTTGAGCCTGGCTTATACGATATATCAGTGACCTATGTGGGTTACAAGAAAAAGACGATTTCTGAAATTGAGGTAAGTAAAGCCAGACCGGCTCAATTGAAAATTGGGATGGAAGAAACGGCCATTGAACAAGATGCGGTTGAGATCAAGGCTTCGCCTTTTGAAAAAAAAGCCTCAAGCCCGGTTTCCAATCGGAATATTAGTGAATCTCAGGTTCGCCGAAATCCGGGAGCTAACCAGGATATTTCCAATGTTATTCAATCCTTTCCCGGTGTTGCAACCACTGCCTCATTTCGAAATGATTTGATCATTCGTGGTGGAGCGCCTAACGAGAATAGCTTTTATATAGATGGTATAGAAGTCCCAAATATCAATCACTTTGCTACGCAAGGAGCCACGGGTGGTCCGGTTGGTTTAATCAACGTGGATTTTATCAGAAACGTAGACTTCTACACCGGGGCTTTTGCTGTTAACCGTACAAATGGAGTCAGTTCGGTTCTTGACTTTAACTTCAAAGATGGCCGTACCGATCAGACTGGAGCCCGTTTTACATTAGGTGCCAGTGAGGTCGGGGCCTCAGTTGAAGGCCCAATAGGGGATGATTTCAGTTACATCCTGTCTGCCAGGCGGTCTTACCTTCAATTTTTATTTGATGCTTTGGGATTGCCTTTCCTCCCTACTTATAATGACTTGAATTTTAAGGGGAAATACCAGATTGATAATAGCAACTACCTTACCTTAATAGGAGTCGGGGCTATCGATAATTTTTCCCTTAATACCGATGAAGATGACACAGAGGCGAACCGCTATACCCTGAATAATGTCCCTATCAACGAACAGTGGAACTACACTGCTGGTGGAAAATTCACCCATTTTGGTGATAATGGTTACTACAACATTGTAGCAAGCCGGTACCATTTAAAAAACATAGCGACTCAGTTCGAAGATTACAAAAAGCAGGAGGATAAGATCCTGGATTACGAATCTGAAGAAATTGATAACCAATTTCGCTTTGAAAAGATTACCCGCTCAGGGGGATTCAAGTTTCTATATGGCGCTAATTATGCTCATTCGGTCTTTAAGAATAATACCAAACAAGCTGTTGCAATAGGTAATCGCACTCAAACAGTGGATTTTAGTTCAAATTTCAGTGTAAACAGGTATGGTGTATTTGGCCAGGTAGATAAGGGCTTTTTAAATGACAAGATTAAGCTATCAGCAGGCGTCAGGACTTATGCCATGGATTACTCTGATGCTACCAATAATCCTCTTGATCAAATTTCACCGCGCTTTTCTGCATCATATCAATTAACAGATAAGCTTTCGTTGAACTTTAATACAGGCATCTATCATCAACGCCCGCCATTTACTGTTTTAGGTTTTAAAGACAGCAGCGGTAAGTTAGCCAATAAAGAGAATGGTGTTACTTATTTTAGCAGTAAACAAGTAGTTGGCGGAATAGAGTACATTACCAACACCAATACCAAAATCTCTTTAGAAGGTTTTTATAAAAAATATGATGATTACCCATTCCTGTTGGATGATTCGATTTCCCTGGCAAACCGAGGTGGCGATTTTGGCGTTGTTGGTAATGCTCCTGCGGAACCGTCTTCTGAAGGAAGGGCCTATGGGATGGAATTATTGGTAAACCAGAATCTCTACAAAGGATTCTACGGGGTTCTGGCATATACCCTGGTTTGGAGTGAATTTACTGATAAAAACGGGGAGTATGTACCATCTGCCTGGGATAATCGCCACATCGTTTCCCTTACGGCGGGAAAGAAATTTGGAAAAAACTGGGAAATTGGTGTAAAATGGCGATTTCAAAGTGGTGCACCTTACACGCCTTACGATGTAAGAACTTCATCTTTTAAAGAAGTATGGAGGGTGACCAAATCCGGTGTTCCTGATTACGACCGGCTAAATACGAAGCGCCTTTCGGCTCAACATGGGCTTGACTTTCGGATTGATAAAAAATTCTACTTTTCAGGCTTTAACCTGGATGTTTATTTCGATGTACAGAATGCTTATAACTTCCAGATTGAAGGGCAACCTTACCTGACTGTTAAGCGTGATGATGAAGGCAATCCCATTGAAAATCCGAACAATCCAAGAAGGTATCAAACCAAACGCCTTGAGAATAGCATTGGTACAAGGGTTCCATCGGTTGGTGCAATTTTTGAGTTCTAAAATTTGTCTTTTTGAGTTTGTAATGTGAATGACATCATTTGCGCCCAAAAAATGGGTGTTTTGCATACTACCAAATTCACGTAAAAATCCGCTTTATGATTAAATGGCTAATGCCTGTCCTTGTTCTTTTTATCGGGGCTTGTGAAAGTATTTCAGAACTAAATACGGGATCTGAACCTATTTCCCATGAAAAGTGGAATAAGCTTGTTAAAAAACATGTAGATGAATCCGGCTTGGTAGACTATCAAGGTTTTATGAAAGATAGCGCACGTTTCAACCAATATTTAAGTTTGTTAAAAAACCACCACCCGAATAGTAAAAACTGGTCAAGGGAAGAAAAACTTGCTTACTGGATCAATGCTTACAATGCTTTTACAGTGGCGTTAATTTTGAAACATTACCCGGTTGAAAGCATAAAAGATGTGATCAATGGGCCTAATATCCCTTTTGTAAACTCGCCCTGGGATATAAGCTTTATCAACATTGAAGGTGCCGAATACGATCTGAATAACATTGAGCACAACATCCTGCGTGAAAAATTTGATGAACCGCGAATCCATTTTGCTATTAATTGTGCCTCGATTAGTTGCCCGGTTTTAAGGAAAGAGGCTTATCACCCTGAGAAAATCAATGAACAGCTTCAAGCACAAACAAAGAATTTCCTTGAAAACTCCACCAAAAATAAAATCAGCAAAGACAAAATAGTCATCTCTAAAATTTTCAAATGGTTCACAGATGATTTTACTGAGAATGGTTCTTTAAAAGACTACATTGATCAAAAAACTGATACGGATATCAAGGAGAATGCAGAGGTTGAATACATGGATTATGATTGGGGGCTCAATGACACCGCCAAAAGATAATTAATCAATTGGTACTCAATAATAAAATAACTTTTTAGAAAGATGCGCTGTTGCATAGGGTTGAAATAAGAAAACCCTGCATAACTAAGGCATGCAGGGTTACAACAACGTTTATTTTAAGCTTCCTGATTAATTTCCCTCAAATTCGCAGTCTCTAACACCACCATCACTTTCACGGAATTTTAAATTCAGCCTCAATTTGTTGGCCCCGACTTGGCCATCTCCTCTTACCGATTCGTCCGCATTACTTTTTGGAAGATTCTGTTCTCGTATTTTGATTTGCCCTTGTTCATTGGTAAATTCTCCTGTTATACCTAAGCCTGAAAATCTTATACGTTTAGGACTCGTTTCAACCGCTTCTATGGTGTAGGTGCTTTTTATGGTACTTGACCCCTCAGCCGTGATACACTGCTGATCTCCAGTATAAGTTCCTTCAAATTGCTTATTGTAGGCCTCATCACAAGCATCGCCGCTGTAAAACTCATCGCAAACGCATTCACAATCTGAATCTGTTTCTCTTTTTTCACCATTCTCGCAAGTTACATCATTGCATGGATCACAACCTGCCAAAAAGGTTATTAATAAAAAAGTTAAGTAGCGCATATTACAAATATTTTTTGATTGCCTTTACAAAAATAAATAATATATGGCAGGTTGACATAAGAGATGAAAAGCTAAAAAGCCCTCCAATTTTCTGAAGGTTAAGTAGCTGTTATTCAGATTAATCTGCTTTAGCAGAGTTTTTAATGATCAAATTGAATAATTAGCTGTTCTTCATCATGTAACCAGTCTTTTCAATAAGGAGCCATAAGCTAAGGGAATTCGAATTATGGTAGAAGATATATCAATCATATGCGGTAACGATCATACCATAAATTTATTTCCTTTAATTATTGCCACTCATTATAGTTTTAAATTAATTTCCTGATTCGGTAAATGGTACGGAATTTTTAATTGGTTTTACAAGCAGTAGCTAAAACAACCTCATCTGGCTATCATTTGAATTAGGATCAGACGAGCTTTCTTCTGTATTTTCCGTTTTATTGTTTTCATCCTCTGGGGTATCTTCATTGGTTTCCGGTTCGGATGTGAAAATGACTTCATGCAAGTTCTTGTCAGAAAGCTTATTACCAACGGCCTTCCAGCCCCTTATATCTACGAATTCAGGAAGGTCAATTTCCTTCGTTTGTTTTTGCTTTTTGTTTTTGGTAGTGAGACTGATCTTCGGGTGAGGATGGGTGGTCACTGTAACCAGGTAAGAATCTTTATGGTCACTAATGAAATTAAATTCCTTATCCTGGGTTCTTGTTTCCAGCTGAAAGCGCTTTACATAATAGCATTGATGGTCACCATCGTAATAAATGGCGGTAATTACCCGGCTCGGTTCATACCTTTGTATATGGATCACGCGATCCGGGGCATAACGATTGGTAAGCTCATGAGATGTGAGCTCATAGGTTCCTTCCTTGTAAAAGACCAGTATTTGATCCCTGGCATCAAATTTCCCTAATGCATCACCGCGCTCATCCCTGTTTAGACGGCCAGTTTCTGGAGCATACCATATATGAATACCGCCTAGCGAAGATCCTCCTTTCTCAAGGAATAAGACTTTTTTGACCGTGTACTTGGTAACGATATTCCCTTGAGCTTCACGGCTCTTGATATCTATTTCACCAAAATCAAAATCCAGGCTTTTCTTCTTAGCCCTGGTATTTGGTGTTAGGTGGACCCTTACCTTTTCCGTTTCACCGTTGGGATTGGCGGAAAAGTATACCAAACGGGATTTTTCATTTCCTTTGGTAACGTCATAAACCCTGTCACGGGTTACGGATTTGACATGGAAACGTTTAGCCCTGGCAACGGCCGTTTTGCCATCTACATACATGGCATTGTAAACGGTTCGCTCATCACCCCGCTTCCAAACAGCTACATGGATGATGTCTTTACCTACATAGGCTTTATCGGCTACTTTTGTTACCATGTACTGGCCATTGCGAAGAAAAATAATCAAGTCGTCAACTTCAGAGACTTCGCCTACATACTCGTCTTTTTTGAGCCCTGTTCCTACAAAACCCTCTTCACGGTTCACGTAAAGTTTTTGATTGGCCGCTGCCACTTCTTTCACGTCAATGGATTCAAAAGAGCGGATCTCTGTTTGGCGCTCTTTCCCTTCACCGTATTGCGCTAATAAGTATTCAAAATATTGAATGGCATAATCCGTAAGGTGCTCGATATTGTATTTAGTACTTTCGATGTCATCCTCCAGCTTGCGAATTTGCTCATCAGCTTTGAATGAATCATATTTCGAGATTCGCTTGATCTTGATTTCGGTTAGACGAATGATATCATCATCTGTAACCTCCCTTACCAATTGGTCCTTGAAGGGTTCCAGACCGGTATCTATGGTTTCGAGGACCGCTTCCCAGGTTTCACACTCCTCAATCCTCCGGTAAATGCGCTCTTCAATGAAGATCTTTTCCAGTGATGAAAAATGCCATTTCTCCTGTAATTCCCCCAATTTAATCCTTAATTCTTGATCAAGCAGATCCAGGGTGTTTTGGGTGGATTGTCTGAGAATATCACTAACAGACATGAAGGTTGGCTTATCCTCTACGATTACGCACGCATTGGGGGCAATGGATATTTCGCAATCTGTAAAGGCGTAAAGGGCATCAATCGTGACATCAGGGTCAGCTCCCCTGGGTAAATAGACCAGAATTTCTACCTGGGCTGCGGTATTATCTACCACTTTCCTAATCTTGATCTTTCCCTGATCATTTGCTTTAATAATGGATTCAATCAGGCTATCAGTAGTGGTTGAATAGGGAATATCCCTAATAGCAAGGGTCTTTCGGTCATCCTCTTCAATTTTAGCCCTGAGCCTAATACGGCCGCCTTTTTTACCATCATTGTAATAGGCAACATCCATCAAACCTCCGGTAGGAAAGTCCGGGTAAAGCTCAAATGATTTGCCTTTTAATTCCTGGATACTAGCCTCTATCAATTCGCAGAAATTATGCGGCATGACTTTGGTTGCTAATCCCACGGCAATGCCTTCAATACCCTGGGCGAGGATTAGCGGGAATTTCATGGGTAAGTTTACCGGCTCACTATTCCGGCCGTCATAGGAGAGTTGCCATTCCGTTGTCTTAGGGTTGAAAGCTACTTCCAGAGCAAATTGGGAAAGCCTTGCCTCAATGTAACGTGGAGCTGCCGCACTGTCGCCCGTTCGAATATCCCCCCAGTTTCCCTGCGTATCCAGCATAAGGCCCTTTTGCCCGAGATTAACAAGTGCATCCCCAATTGCTGCGTCCCCATGCGGATGGTATTTCATCGCCTCCCCGATGATATTAGCCACCTTATGATACCGGCCATCATGCATTTGGCGCATTGCATGGAGTATTCTCCGCTGAACCGGTTTTAAACCATCTTTCAAGGAGGGAACGGCACGTTCAAGGATCACATAAGATGCGTAATCCAGGAAATATTCCTGGTACATTCCCGAGATCGGGGTTACGTCATGGATTGTCTCCTCGTTATCACTGTTTGGATTCTCATTCTCATTGGGCCCTTCCTCCCAGTAATTCTGCTCATCGCTAATGTCACTCATAATGCCTTATGCAGGGGTTGTTTTTTAAACCTCAAAATTGTCAATAATCATTGAAAAATGATAGAGATTAGTGTTTTTAACTGAAATTACCTTGTTTGAAAGGTGTTAGGCTCAAATGGCTATTGCGTAGATTGGCTATTAATACTAGGCAGGCATCCCATAAGGTTTTGGATAATAGCTAAAAAAAATGGTGGCTTTAAATGATGTATCAATGCATGTTAGCGGGCAAAGGGTATACTCTCAAGATCCTCAAAAAGCCCCTTTTTATACTTATGGTGAGCAACTTGATTGACCATGGCAGCATTGTCTGTACAATAGGCCTGATCCGGAATATAAACCTGCCAATCATTTTTACTTGCCACTTGGTAAACCTGTTCTCTTAAAGTAGCATTGGCTGCAACACCCCCGGAAATACCAATTTGCTTGATACCATTATTTTTAGCTGCCAGTTCCAGTTTCCTGGCAAGGAAGCGCATGATACAATCTTGGTAAGCTGCGCAAAGATTAGCCACATTGTCAACAATAAAAGTATCATTTTTTTTCAATGAATCCCTTACCAAGTAAAGGAGCGATGTTTTGAGGCCGCTAAAACTGAAATCATAGCCTTTAATACCTGGCTCTGGAAATTGGAAGGACTGCGGCTCACCTTGCTGGGCATATTGATCGATTACCGGGCCTGCCGGGTAGGGTAATCCCAGGATCTTCCCCCCCTTATCGAGTGCCTCTCCGGCTGCATCATCGATTGTTTGGCCCAAAACTTCATAGTTGAGGTAGTCTTTTACAAGCACAATTTGGGTATGGCCTCCTGACACGAGAAGGTTCAAAAAAGGGAAATCCGGAACGGGGGCTTCAATAAAATGGGAGAGGTTGTGCGCGTGAAGATGGTTTACGCCTATGAGTGGTATATTGTAAGAAAGGCTTATACCTTTTGCAAAAGCATTTCCGACTAATAAAGCTCCTATGAGCCCTGGACCCTGCGTGTAAGCTACTGCATCCAGGTTGTTTTTGTCAAATGAAGCACCCTTGAAAGCTTCTTCAACCACCGGTACTATATTTTGTTGGTGAGCGCGGGATGCCAATTCAGGCACAACACCTCCGTAATCACTATGTACTACCTGGGTTTTTGTTACATTTTGCTCTGTACATTGATTTTGATTGGTGGCGGCACTGGTTTCATCGCAAGATGTTTCCAGTCCCAATAACTTGACCATATACCATATGAATTTTGTAACTTACAAAGGTAAAGGGAATATCGGGGAATATTGAAGGTAGTAGCATGCCCTGCTTGGGTTAGTTAGCGGGTTTTAGTTTCGGTACAGATTGTATCCTTTCCTTGATGCAAATCCAAGTTCCTATTTCAGAACTTTTGGTTTGTTGTGTTTTTTAAAACTTTGCAAAGGATTTTCGCTTAATTTTTGTTGTAATAAATAAGTCATGAAAGTTGCCTATAAAAAAATTTTAAAGCTTAGCGGCTCCTTTTTATTAGGGGTAGTTGTCCTGTTTATCTTATCCTTTTTGGTTTTGATGCTTTACTTGAAAAGTGACTCAGGGCAGGCATGGCTTACCCAAAAGTCCAACAAATTCTTAAGCAAAACCCTCGGAACCCGTTTAAACATTGATTCTGTTACGGTAGATTTCCCGCGTGAATTAAACCTGAACCATCCTGTTGTTTACGATCATAAGCAGGATACCGTATTGGTGGCTAAGCAAATTGGCGTCAAATTCAACCTCTACAGTTTTAACCTCAGGAGTTTAATTTTTGGCAACATTCATTTACAAAACCCCCGCTTCTACGGGCGTAAATACCCAGGTGATACGGCTTTTAATTACGACTATATCATTCAAAATGCCAAAGCTGAGGATCCTAACAAAAAAGGTGGTGTGTACCGCACCCTTTTCAATGGCGTGCAAGTACATAATGGCCGTTTTGTACATCAAAACCTCCATGAAGCAAAGGAAGCGGGTAAGGTTATTGACTTTAACTATTTGGATGTTCAAAACCTGCAAATCAGAGCTGATTATTTACAATTTATAGAAGGCTCTTTAAGCTCAGAGATTAATCAAATGAGCTTTGAGGAAGTAAGTGGTTTTAAGGTGAATCAACTCCAAACTGACCTCATTTTTGACAAATCAACATTGAGTTTTCAGGATCTTCAGTTAAAGACACCTTATTCCAGAATTTCCGAGCAAATCACAATGGAATACGATAAGAAAAAAGACCTTCAGGACTTTGATGATAAAGTAGAATTAATCACCCGTTTTGAGAATACCACCCTTTCTTTGCAAGACCTTTCTTATTTTGTACCGGGGATTAGGCGTGTAGATAAAAACATTGACTTTTCGGGTCAGATATTTGGTAAAGTAAGGGACTTTGATAGTAAGGGTTTTCAATTATCGTTTGGAGAGGATACCTATTTCACGGGGGATTTGAGCATTAGAGGCTTACCTGAAATTGATCAGACATTTCTTGATGTGGAATTTACCAAATCAGAATTTAAAACGGCAGATTTAAAACAACTTTTCCCATCCATCGAATTACCGATAAATTTAAAGCAACTTGGGCTTGTCCATTTCGAAGGTAAGTTTACCGGCTTCCCTTCTGATTTTGTTGCATACGGGGAGTTTGATACTGATCTTGGCAGCTTTAATACGGATATTAACCTCAAAAACCCAGGTAATGAAGCCGAAGCTCAATATTCAGGCGATTTAGAGCTCAATAATTTTGATATTGGCGAATTATTGGATGAGGAGTTACTCGGAAATACCAGCTTAAATGGCAATATTAAAGGAAATGGGTTAATTTTAGAGGAACTTAGGGCTAATCTTGATGCCTCAGTATCTAATTTTCACTTCAACGGCTATGATTACTCCAACATAAATGTAAAAGGAGAATTAACAAAAGAACTCTTCAAGGGTAAACTGGCGATGGATGACCCTAATATAAAACTTGATTTCAATGGGGAAGTGAATATGGACCGGCCTAAACCTCAATTTGATTTTAAAGCTGATTTAGCACAAGCTAATTTTGATACCTTAAACATGGTAGAAGATAGTTTGGTGGTAAACGCCAAAGTAAACCTGAATTTTAAGGCCAATAACCTGGACGACATAGAAGGAAAAGCAGAAGTTACTAATACCACAATGGGGTTGTCTAATCGCATTCTGGCATTCGATAGTTTAGCATTGAAATCGGTCATTGATACTACAAACAATGGTTTGAAGCAATTGAGTTTAAGTTCTGATATTGCCGATTTATTGCTGGAAGGACACTACAATTTGACTTCCCTGCCGAATGTGGGAAAAATAGCGCTGAATAGAATTATAAACCGGGAATTGGTACCGGGAGACACTATTATGTCAGTAGAGGAGGATCTGAGCTATCGATTACATGTAAAAAATGCCGCTTTCTTGATGGATCTCATGAAAACAGATTTTATCCTTGAGGATAATACTAAATTGTCAGGGAGTATTAATACTAAGACCAAGGATTTTACTTTGTCAGGGACTATACCAGGTATTTATTACAAGGATTGGCATCTTGATAATGTTAACATCAAAGGCTCCGGATCCAAAGAATCTATTTTCATTCAAGCTGATTTGGATAAGCTTACAAAGGGTGACTCGGTCTGGCTGGCCGAAAGCAACGTGAACCTGCTTAGGAAGGTGGATGATAGTTTACAATTTAACCTTGCTCTGTCAAGGAGGGATCAAGAAGCCGGGTTAAAGGGTAAAATGATAGCCGATAAAGAAAAAATAACCGGGAGGGTTTACGATTCCGAGATCAGTTTTGATGATTCAATATGGTCAATAAGCTCAACGAACCTTAAGTACTATTACAATTCCCGCTTTCATATTCCCTACCTAAAATTTGAGAATGGTGATCAAAGATTAATCGTTACTGGAAAAGGCGGCAAAAGAAGTGATGAACCAGTCCGGGTACTGTTTGATAAAGTCCAGCTTGGAGCAATAACGCATGATATATTTCCGCAGTTTAAAGCTTATACAGGTGATTTGAACGGACAGGTGTTGGTTCATAATATCCTTGATACTCCTCATTTCAACTCGGCTTTGATGATTACGCCTTTACGTGTGGATGGTGAAAAAATGGGCCAGTTAAACCTCAACACGAATTACACGAAAGGTAACAACAATATCAATGTAGAGGCTAACCTGGTGAGAGATGGATATCCCGAGCTAATGACCATGAAAGGTTATGTTAACCTCTACAATGACAAAGATAACTTGAATTTGATGCTTGATTTCAGGGAGAGCCACTTGGCTCTTGTGGAGGGGTTGGTCAATGATTATGTATCCAACCTGGGTGGTACTTTTTCCGCTGGATTAAGTATAAAGGGGTCTTTTGAAGAGCCTCGAATCAGGGGTAGGGTTGATTTCAATCGAGCAAAATTAACCCTTAACTACCTACAAACCCGTTACACATTCGACCATTCCGTATCATTCAACAAAAGCCGCATTCCCATTAGAAATCTGAAGTTGGTTGATCATAGAGGTAATAAAGCCGAAGTTAACGGGGTTATAAAACATGATGCATTCAATGATTTTAACCTGGACCTTAATTTAAAAGCTGAGAATTTCCATGCGCTGAATACTACCCAGAAGGACAATGAAGTTTACTATGGGCAAGCCTATGCCAGCGGTTATGTTAATTTTACCGGTCCTTTGGATAATATCCAAATTGAGATGCAGGTGAATTCAGAGAAAAACACAGTTATAAACTTACCAGTGTCAGATGAAGGAACCTATTCAGGGCATGATTTTATAAACTTTACTGACAAGCCTAATTATTACCGTAAAGAATACAATGTTGATTTTGGTGGAATTAACCTTGATATGGAATTGGACATAACTCCGGATGCACTCGTTCGTATCATTTTTGATCCAAGAGCCGGCGATGTTTTAAAGGGTCGTGGAACTGGCGACATTAAAATGGCAATTACTTCTGCCGGAGAATTTAACATGTATGGGAGCTATACTGTGAATAGCGGTGATTATCTCTTCACCGCTTTTGATATTGTGAAAAAACAATTTGAATTAAAGGAAGGGGGAACAATTAAGTGGAACGGAGATCCTTACGAAGCCCAGATGGATATACAAGCAGCTTATAGCTTACAGGCCTCACCAGCGCCTTTATTACCCAATAACGGAGATCAGGGAGGAACTTATAATCGGAAAATGCCCGTTGAAGCCCAGCTTCATATGATGGGGTCCCTTTTTTCGCCGGATATTGACCTTGATTTTGAAATCTTAAACCTTGATAATACCCGCAGTGGTAATATAAGTTCCCTTGGATCACAGGTTAAAAAGATAAAGAATGATGAACAAGCCCTCAATCAGCAGGTGGTTAGTTTATTAGTAATGAACCGCTTTTATTCAGTCCAATCTGGTGCTGGTTTGGGAGCTGGACAGGCCATTGAATCAAGCAGCAATTCTCTTGTAGGAGACCTCATCTCTAACCAATTGACTCATTGGGTTTCTCAATTTTCAGAGGATATAAAATACCTTGAAAACGTTCAATTGGGGATTGATTACCAGAGTCGCAATAAAACAAGTACCGGAGAAATATCTGAACAGGAGCTGGAAGTGGCTTTGAGTACAACCCTTTTCAATGACAGGGTGGAGATTAGTGGCAGTATGGATATGGAAAATTCAGAGGGCAATGTGACCGTTAGCTACAAATTAACAAAAGAAGGGCGAATTCGAATCAAGGCTTTTAGTCGCAATAACACCAACCCGATTCTGAATGATAACATTCAGAAACATGGTACAGGCCTTTTGTGGCGAAAAGAATTTGATAGTTGGAAAGAGTTTTTTGAATCGGGTCAAGAAAATAAGCAAGAACCTGAAAAACAAAAACCAGCAGATGAGGAATCCCCCAAAAGCCAAGTTCGGCCAGAAACTCAAGAGGATGCTCCTAATGATCAAGCATTACCCGAAAAGGGTAAAGGGTATTTAAATCGTGACAAAAAAGGTGCTGAGGAGTAATTGAGGATAAAAGTGAGCTTACCAGGAAAATAAGCTGCAAATTTGTGGTAGAACCAATGCAATGCTTCAGGGTTTCAAATAAAACTGAAAGCCTCATTTGAAACATTTTCAAAATTAGAAATAATCCTTTCCAGCTTTTTGTAAGCAAAAACCCTAAAAAATCTCAATTAAGGATTAAGCAAGGTTTTTTCCGTTTAAAAAAATTAAAAGTTGTATGACAAAGTCGAAGCAAGATAAAAAGGCTGATCAGCAGAGAAAAAAGAAAAGTATTAAGAAGGAAGTCAAAGAATACCTCAAAGCTAACCAAGGGAAAGGCTTTAACCATAAACAACTTACTGCTCAATTAGGGTTAAGTACCAAAAAAGAGAAAGATAAGCTTCTTAAAGTACTGGAAGAGCTATACTTAGATGGCTATATCCAGGAAACCAAGCCGGGTAAATACAAACACCTCGATAAGGAGGAGGAATATACAGGCAAGCTGGACATGAGTGGCAAAGGCTTTGGTTTCGTTAGCTTATCAGACCAAGAAGAAGACATTTTCATTCCTCCCGGTAAAACCGGAATAGCTTTAAACAGAGATTGGGTGAAGATCAAACTCCATAAAGGAAAAAGGAAAGGCGGCCGCCCCGAAGGTGAGGTAATGGAAGTTGTTGAGCGGTACAAAAAAGATTTTGTGGGTACTTTAGAGCTATCAGAGAAATTTGCCTTTGTGGTTTCTGATAACCCTAAGATGGATGTGGATATTTTTATACCCCTGAAGCACCTCAATGGGGGCAAGAATGGCCAAAAAGTGGTTGCTGAAATAACGGACTGGCCGGAAGACGCCAAAAGTCCCTTTGGACAGGTAAAAAAAATCCTCGGAGAGGCCGGGGATCATGCCACGGAAATGGATGCCATTATCGAGGAGTTCGATCTTCCTACCGCTTTTCCGGATGAGGTAGAAAAAGCGGCCAACCAAATTCCCGATGTAATACCAAAAGAAGAGGTGAAAAAACGCAAAGATTTTCGGGGTATTCCTACCTTTACCATTGATCCCAAAGATGCAAAAGACTTTGATGATGCCCTTTCCATTCGAAAACTTGACAACGGGAATTGGGAAGTAGGTATTCATATTGCCGATGTAACCCATTATGTTGAAATAGGATCTGAATTGGATAAAGAAGCTTATAAACGTGCTACATCCGTCTACCTCGTTGACCGGGTTATTCCGATGTTGCCGGAAAAACTTTCCAATCAACTATGTTCCCTTCGTCCAGAAGAAGATAAGATGGCATTTTCAGCAGTTTTTCAGCTTGATAACGAAGCCAACGTCAAAGACGAATGGTTCGGTAAGACCCTTATTAATTCCAAAAAGCGATTTGATTATGAGGAAGCACAGGGAGTAATGGATGCCGGTGAAGGACCTTTTTTAGATGAGCTGAGAAACCTTAGAGACTTGGCGACTAAACTCAGGAAAAGGCGCTTTCAGGAAGGCGCTATTTCATTTGAGACTACGGAGGTTGAATTTGAAATGGACGATCATTTTCACCCGGTTGGGATTATTAAAAAAATCCGCCAGGATGCGCATTTTCTCATAGAGGATTTCATGTTATTAGCCAACCGTAAGGTAGCAGAGTTCATTTTTTCCAAGCAAGAAAGTTTCCAGGAGATGCCCTTTGTATACCGGGTACACGAGTCGCCCCCCGATGATAAACTGGAGAATTTTGTCAGGATTGCTCGCAGTTTCGGTTATGAATTTGATACCAAGGACCCTGAAAAGGTTTCAGCCTCTTTTAACAAGCTCCTGGATAAGGTAGAAGGCCGTCCCGAACAAAATATGCTGGAGTCCCTCGCAATCCGTACCATGTCTAAGGCATTTTACACAACAAAGCAGGGAAGCCATTACGGCCTATCGTTTGATTACTATACCCATTTCACTTCACCGATCAGGAGGTATCCTGATGTAATAGCCCATCGTTTGCTGCAGCATTACTTAACTGGGGAGGGTCCTGCTCCTAAGCAAGAGGAGATAGAAGAGCAATGTAAACATTCCTCTGAGATGGAAATCAGGGCGGAAGATGCTGAGCGGGCATCGGTGAAATACAAACAGGTAGAATTCATGGCCGATCATATAGGTGAAGAATTTGAAGGTTTAATTGCCGGGGTAACCAATAAAGCCTTATTTGTTGAAATTCCTGAAAATAAGTGCGAGGGAAAAATCCCGCTGGAAAACCTTATTGATGATTATTACGAATTTGATGATGAGAACTACCTAATTCGTGGAACAAGTAATGGCCGTGCCTATCAGTTAGGGGATGAAGTTCGTATTCGCGTTATGGAAGCCAATCCGCTTGATCGCAAGTTGATTTTTGATATGCTTTAACCCTTAAAGTTTATTGAACATAATCACCATATTTGAAGAGGCTTTATACCCTCTTTATGGTTATCAGCTATGAAACCACAGTACGAAAAGTACTTACAAAAAGCAAAGCAAAAAGAAAAGGAAACACGTCAGTTCCTGAAGCGCTTGAGAAAAAAAGTACCTAAGGATCTTGATCAGAAGTTTGAGGAATCTCATGATGAGGCCTTTCAAAATATTGACTGCTTAGGGTGTGCAAATTGTTGCAAGACTATGTCCCCCCGTGTTAATGACCGCGATATTAATCGCTTATCCAAGCGGTTTAAGCTTTCCCGCAATGCATTCATTGATCGTTACCTGAAATCCGATGAAGATGGGGATTATATCATGAACCAAGCACCCTGTCCTTTTTTAATGGATGACAATAAATGCATGGTCTACGAGGATCGGCCGGAAGCTTGTGCTAATTTCCCACACACCAATCATCGAAAAATGCACAAGCACTTAAATGTAGCAGCTAATAATTACGAACGTTGCCCTATTGTATATCATGTTATTGAAGCCCTGAAAGAACATTACTGAAATCCGTTCTGGCAACTGAATGCCATGTGTCATTGACTTATTCATTTAAAAATTCCTGCAATGTGTTAATGAAAGCTTCCGGGGCTTCAGCATGTACCCAATGGCCTGCGTTATCTATGGTCTCTAACCGGCTCTTTGGGAAGATTTCTTTGTATTGGGCAATATCTTCTTCATTGACATAGTCTGATTTACCACCCCTTATAAATAATGTAGGGTATGGAAATGATTCAGCAGCAGAAATTCCTGCAAGGATGGAGGGGTAAGCCTTTTCTATACCCTGGAGGTTCATTTTCCATTGGTATCCACCTTCCGGCGACCTTTCCAGGTTTTTCAAGAGGAACTGCCGTATTCCAAAATCATCTATGTATTGTTGCAGCATTTCATCAGCATCTTTCCTCTTTTCAACTTTATTCAAGTCCATTGCTTTTAAAGCATTAAAAATAGCCTCATGGCCCGGAGAGTTTGCTTTCGGCGGCATATCGATTGATATTAGCTTATCAACCTTGCCGGGATATTGTACAGCCATTTGCATGGCTGTTTTCCCACCCATGGAATGGCCTGCTAAAAAAGCCGACTGAATTTGGTGGGAATCCATGAATTCTTTTATATCCTCCGCCATGGATGGGTAATCCATTTCATCTGTGTGTGGTGACTTACCATGGTTACGCTGGTCAACCAGGTAAACCCTGTACTCCTCTGCTAATTTCCGGGCAATAGAATGCCAATTATCCAGGCTACCCAATAGACCATGTAATATGATGAGGGGATGCCCATCGCCATAAGCTTTGAAATTTAGCGCCATGAAGGGATACGTTTTAGTAGAAAATCAGCTTGATTAACGAAATACCGAAAAATTGGTCAAAAATGGTAGTAATAAGAATGCTTGCGACTACCAACGGGCTAACAAATCCTAACATGACGGTCACAAATTTTTGTTCGAGGGAGGATCTGAAATGAGGATGGCCATGCTCTATTTCACTGGCAAAATTGGTCATTTTCCACTTGTAGGCAACAAATAGCGATATCATAAGGCCACCAAATGGTAACCCAATATCAGAAAAAACGGTAATAACCACAGACATGAAATCATGGGATTCTCCACCATACTTCGCAAAATCACTTAGCCAGCTAACAGCCCCATGGCCTAACATACTTGGTAACCCGAGGATAAAAACCAGTGTTGCGATGCCAATGACAGCCTGCTTCCTGTTTAAATTGAATTCATCCGTTAAATAGGCAACCGGCACTTCGAGTAAGGAAACCGTTGAGGTTAAGGCGGCAAAACAAAGTAGCAGGAAAAAGGCTCCGCCAATAAATGGACCAATAACGCCCATTTGTTCAAATATGGAGGGCATGGTCACAAAAACAAGGCCTGGTCCCTGGGTAGGCTCTATGCCCTGGAAAAAAACAAGCGGAAAAACCAACAAGCCCGATAAAAAAGCGATGAACATATCGGTTGTGGTAACCATAGCGGCCGAACTAACTATGTTGTCCGCTTTATTGAAGTAAGAACCAAAAGTGATAATAGCCCCCATCCCTAACGATAGCGAAAAGAAACTCTGGGATAAAGCTGAGAAGAATGTTTCCGTATTGATCTTACCTAATTCAGGAACCAGGTAGAATTTAATGCCTTCCATTGCATTTTCAAGGGTTAAGCCGTAAATAATTAAGCCAATGATTAAAACAAGGAGCAAAGGCATCAGGATCTTAGTCCATCGCTCAATACCTTTTTGGACACCACCTACCACTATGAGGGCTGTCAGGATCATGAAAGCAATGGAATAAAGCAGGTTATCGCTGACATTCGCGGTATAGCTACCAAAATAACTGGCAAAGTCTCCCTGGCTAAGCAATCCGCCAAAAGAGGTCTGCAGAAAGTAGCCAAAAGCCCAGCCGGCTACCACATTGTAGAATGAAAGGATCATAATCCCAACAATGATTCCGATGGTACCAACCAAACCCCAGTTTTTACCGCCAATAAATTTGTAAGAGCCATGGGGATTCATCCTGGCATGCCGGCCAAGCGCTATCTCAGCGACCATGATAGGCATACAAATGATAAATATACAAAAGAGGTAGATCACCAGGAAAGCAGCACCACCGTTTGCTCCGACTTCATAAGGAAATTTCCAAATATTGCCTAAACCTACTGCTGAACCGGCTGCCGCTGCTATAAAACCCAATCGGCTTGAAAAAGAACCGCGATTTTCTTGTGCCATCAGCTTTTTAGTTGCATTTTCCGTACAAATTTATGGATAAAGCGCAAATAGCGAAATGAAGTGTTTTTTAATGAGAACAGGCTAATTTCATTATGAAAAAGGATGAATTATTGATAACCAGCTGGTTGATTAACAATGTTGGAAAAAAACCTCAGGGTGATCCTATCACTGACTGAGGGTTTTGGTAATTCATTGAATAAGGATGCGTTTTTTGATCACCTCTTCCTGGCTCTTCAGCCTAAGCAAGTAGAAGCCTTCCTCGATACCATCGGGAATATTGATGCTTACCGATGGGTTCTTTACTAGGGTTTCTGGAAAATGATCAATAACCTGACCTTTTATATCCTGAATGGTAACCCGGTAGTTGTTTTGCTGAGCTTTTGGGAATTGGATATTGATGGTTTCGCTTACCGGGTTGGGATAAACCTTTAATTTGTTTTTTATGGCATTTTCCTTTGTAACACTGCTCGCTCCGAAATCAAGGCCTTGTTCAGCGCTGTAAATGTAGTCACCGCTGCTATTGTCTTGTCCATTAGCAGCATTGCCTGCCGCATAAAATTTTATTTCACCGACACCCTGATCAGGAGCCTCCCAAGTTAGGTTCCAGGTTTTGGTTTGATTGGAGATATCCTTGAAAGTATCAGAATGGGTTAAGTAATCATTCCCAGACCCGGCAAATTTGGTTTGGTTAGCCAACTCAAATGAGCCAGTGGCATCGTTATTATCGGTTCTTTGAGCAGTAATCTGAAAGCCTGCTGAGTTCATATTGGGGTCTTCTAATTCAAGCTTTATGGTATATGTTGAATTGGGTTTGTAAGTAGTAACTTCCTCTCCATCCTGCATTACGGTGATCTTTAAAGAGCCGTTCCCTGAATTCAGATCAAAATCATTGTGACAACCACTTGTGGCACAGGTTATTTCATTGGGTGGATCACCCGCTCTACCCGCAGGTGCGCCTTTTTCATTGGATGTACCGATCTTGGTAACTGTTATGAGCAATATCCCGAGAAAAATCGCAAAAAAGGTGTTCAAAGTCTTCATAGTGATTTGTTTTCATTGCTGTTAAAATAAAAATTAAGCTATAGATACAATATTGTAATTAAGATGCAAGCTTTTCGCTATGGTTGTTTAACGGTTATATTTCCCCAGAAAATGCCATAGAAAGCCCGGAAGATAAATATTTCCGGGCTTCACTCCTGTTAGGCAATTAGTCTTCTGGTATTTCTTCATCCACTTTCAGGGCTGGTTTGGTTTCGTTATCAGCTTTAAGGAAATGGTTGAACCACCGCATCATCCTTATATTGTAGTCATACCGAGCACTTGCTCCATTATAACCATGACCTTCACCGGGGTACTGGACAAGCCTTACCGGGACATCCGGCTTACGAACCTTTAGATGACGGTAGAGTTCCATGGACTGACCGGGATGAACACGCGTGTCATCTTTACCATGAGTGATCAAAAGGGGCGTTTGAGATTTATCAACATGGTAGATGGGGCTACGTTTCAGGTACTTCATCCAATTTCCGTCCCAAAGCCATTCACGGGCGTGTACCAGGTACATTTCCTGCGGGATGTCTGTTGTGCCCCATTTTGAGATATTATCGCTAATACCAAAATTCATGACACCAGCCGCAAAACGATCTGAATATTTGGTGGCCATCCAGCCTGTAGCGTAACCTCCATAGGATCCGCCGGTAATACCTAATTTATCAGGATCAGCAATCCCTTTGTCAATTAAATGATCAGCGCCGTCTACGATATCATCAAACTCTTTACCCGCTGCATCACTTTGGCTGGACATCAGAAATTCGATGCCGCGACCCGTACTACCTCTGTAATTGGGATAAAAAACAGCATAGCCTCTGGTGGCAGCAACCTGCCCGGGGTAAATATACCGGGTTAGCCAGCCATTGCTGTAGTGGGCCTCAGGGCCTCCGTGAGCAACCACGATCAAGGGTAACTCTGCATCCCCTTCATAGCCTACAGGTTTGATAAGGATGCCTTCTAATTTTTTACCGTCTTCGGCTTTGTATGTGATTGTTGTTTGTTCACCAAGCTGTACATCTTTCAACCAAGGGTTTGAATGAGATATGCGTTTTGGTTGTCCGCCACCATCTTTGTAATAAACTTCCCTTGGATGATTGGGTGTATTGACGACAAAAGCCACATCCCTTTCATCAGCGAAGGCGAAACTTTGGTACATCAAGTTGGAAGAACCTGGTTCGAGGATGTAGTCAATTTCGCCATCTGGCAACTGTATGGTTCCGTAACTACGTTCAGTCCCTTCACTGGCTATAAAGTGAATTTCTCTTGAATCCGTCCATTTGATCTGTTCAAACTTACCCTTGAATTCTGGTTTAGGGTTCAAGGTTTCTCCGCCTTGTGATTTAGCGACTATGATCCGGCCTGCAATTACATCATGAATATCATGACCAGCTAATAAAGCCAAGCGTTTGCCATCTGGACTCCATTGAATATCCCCTAATTTACCTTCATGATTTATCTCAGCTACTACTTCCTTTGATTTAAAATCAACAACTTTAACCGTTTTACTCATGTAATAATCATCTACTAAAGGAGTAGGTGCCACTGAAACAGCAATGCGTTCATCATTGGGCCCCCATCGGGTTGTATAAATCGTACCCTCTACCTTAAGGGGTTTAGGTTCCATGTTATCTTTTGATAGATCGGTAACGTAGGCTTTGGTATGGGTAAGCCCTTCTTCAAAAATATCCGCCTCGTAGGGTAATTTACTATCAGTGTTGCCTTTTTTCTCTTTTGCCCTGAAAACTAATTTTTTACCGTCAGAGCCCCAACTATACCCAGCCATATTTCTTTTAAACTGAAACAGCTTGGTAGCACCACCGCCATTAACCGGCATTTCGTAAATGGCATTTTTCTTATCACCATCCTGTCGTGTGGTAAAAGTAATTGAATTGTGATTAGGGCGGAATGCTACATTACTAACATTGCCACTGGTGTAATAGGGTACGGCCTCTTCTGTATCGGTATCGTAAACATACAAGTGAATACTGCTACCCGCATTTTGCTTCAGCGGATCTTTCTTTTCGGTTTTTTGGTATGCAATGTACCTACCGTCCTTGGATATTTCGACATTGAATACCCTTTCCATTTTGGTAACATCTTCAACTGTCATACCTGTTTGTCCATAAGCATGGGGTGCGAGACCCAGGATACCGATTCCTGATACCATGAAGGCCATGATTGTTCTGGTGAAATACTTCATAGAATTTAATCTTTTAAATGTTCAATTGAGCTTAAAGTGGGTTTTAGTAAAATTCAAAAATAGCAATTTGATAAAATTTTATTCTCAATATAGGCTAATAATGGGATTTAATGCCAAAGAAACCAATTGAGCTTTTGAATAAAAGGAATTTTTGAACAGCTAATTTGCGTGGGGCTATTAAGGGATTAACCCGATTTCATCCCGAGCACTATCAAGGTTTTAAACAAGGCATGTTGCTTAACGGAAAAACCGGTACAACAGCAGGGGTAATAAAAGCAAATCTGCCACCAATGCACTGACAAGCGTAAGACCTATCAAGAGGCCAATGTAATAAGTAACTGTAAAATCGGAGAAAATCAATGTCGAAAATCCTGCTAAGAGAATAATGGTTGTAAATCCAATCGCTTTCCCGGTTTCCAGGAATGTTTTCTGAACAGCCCTTATTCTCCCTGCTCCTTTCAGTTGTTCAATTTTGAAACGCGAAAGGAAATGGATGGTATCGTCTACTGCTATGCCAAAGGCAATCGTAAAAATGATTGATGTAGTAGCTTTCAGGGTAATACCAAAGTATCCCATTACAGCACCTGCAATTATGAGGGGCATAATATTGGGAATAAACGAGATAAGCACCATTTTCAACTGCCGGAACAATAGCCCCATTAAAATCCCTACGACTAAGAAAGCTATCCCTAAGCCTGCGGTCAGGTTACCTATCAAGTATTCATTGTTTTTATCAACCAGGAACAATTTACCTGTTATCTTAAAATCAGCGACTGAAGTATCTACATTTTGATTTTTCCAGGCCTTAATTTCTGTGTAGAGGTCTTCCATATTTTCGGATCCTATGTCCTTCATTCTCCCGGTTATGCGCCCCATTTGCTTATCTTCACTCATGACAGCGGAAAAAATCGATCTGCCACCTTTTTCAACGAATTCCCCGACCGAGGCCATTTGAGCACTGTCTTCCGGTAGCTTGTAGGCATCCGGGTTCCCATTGGAAAGGCTTTTATTCACTGTTCGGTAAATGGTTAGGGGGGAGACCAGATGATTAATGGGCTTATATTTTTTTAGATGCTTTTCAAAGGCCTCCGTTTCTTTTATAACTTCCGGAGAGGTAACATTGTATCCTGACTTAGGTATAATGGCTATTTCAACGGTTCTTACACCCGCAAATTTGTTTTCAAAAAACCTGAAATCTTTTCTTATTTTACTATCCCTTGGCACATCGGTAAGCATGTAAACGTTCTGGGATATCTGCGTTATACCATAAATACAAATGCCGAGGAAAATGAATGCCCCTATAGCGATAGCTTTTTGTCTCCGGCTGATCCAAATAAAAAGGCGGCCCATTAAAGGCTGCTTATGTCTTCCATTACTATGTTGTGATTTAAGTTGATGAGAGCCAAAATTGACCAACACCATAGTAGTGAAAAGGATAACGGTAAGGTAAGCAATGAAGATACCTATAGCGGCAAATATTCCAAAATTCCTCAATGGAGGTATTTGCGATGATAACAGAGCCAGGAAGCCAATAGAAGTAGTTAGGGAGGTGAGTAAGGTAGCAAACCCGATTTCCTTGATTGTGGTAGCCATAGCGTGGATACGGTTTTCTCCTTTATCCAGCTCATCAAGGTATTTGCTTTTGATGTGAATCACATCTGACATTCCGATAATCAGCATCAGGGTCGGATAGAGTGTACTCATGATATCCAGTGGCACCCGAAGAAAACCGAGAACGCCAAAGAATAAAACCATCCCGAAAACCACTGAAGTCATGGGAATGACTACCCCTAAAGCCTTTCGGTAGATCAGGAAAAGAATGAGTAAAAGCACCGCATTACATGCTATAACGTAAAAAATGACCTCCTTTTTAATCTTTTCCACAAAAGTCACCTGGCTAATGGTACGCCCTGCATAGTGAATGGAGCTGAAGTCAAATGATTCTTTAATCTGTTTAAGGTCATTAATGAATATGGTGGCACTATCCTGTGATAGATAGGGTCTGGTCTTTACCAAAACCGTCATGGCTCTGGCGTCATCCGAAATTAAATAATTACTCCACCTCGGGTCATTGAAAATTTCCGTGCTATCGGAAGCATACCTTTCCGGCTGTTTATGATGTAAAACAGGGGACTGGATGAAGCCAAATGGCCCTTTGATAGGCTCTTTAATAGTTGTGAGGTTTGTTACTGTTTTAACATGTTCAAGTGCTTCTATGACCCTTGAAAAACTATCAACTTTGTAAAGAAATGAAGAATCGAAGATTGTACTTTGCCGTTCAAGGCCGATTAATAAATAATTGTCGTCAGGCTCTAACTTGTCCTCATATTTTTTCAGAAATTCAAGATGGGGGTTATTCGTTGGAAAAAAGCGGTCAATGTTATACTTGAAATTAAGGTCGAGGAGGTGGTAGGAAAAAAAAAGTAAAACGAAGGCGTATCCGACAATGAAATATCGATTGTAACGAAGCAGGGTTTTCATTTGGGTAGGCGGTCAACTTTCTAAACCTTAAACGCCATTAAAGGGCTAATGTTTAGGGTTAGCCCTTTTGCATTGCAAATATACTATCACCGTTATTCAAATAACAATATTGGCAGTAAAAATGGCGCAGGGAAAGAAAGAACCCGTAATAAGCCAAATTAAGCTAAACAAAATGTGTTTCCTTTGTTTTGTAAACCAAAAAATTAAGCTTGGCTGATTATTCTAATGACAAAGCAATTGTAATTGGCGCTGGTATCGCTGGCCTGGCATCTGCCATCCGTTTAAAAACAAAAGGATGGGAAGTTGAAGTTTATGAAAAGAACCGCAAACCAGGTGGTAAAGTTGGTGAGTTCGAAACCAATGGCTTCCGCTTTGACACCGGTCCTTCATTGTTTACTTTACCCGAGCTTGTGGATGATCTGTTTTACATGGCCGGAAAAGATCCAAGGGATTATTTTGATTACAACTTATTGGAAGCCGGTACTACCTATTTTTATGAAGATGGCACTATTCTAGCTCCAGGCCCTGAAAAAGAAAGCTTGATCCAGTCGATAACGGAAAATACGCAAGAAGATGCTGATAGTATAAGGGATTTTTTAAATAAAAGTGAGGAGAAATATGAAATTACGAAACCTGTATTTCTTGAATCATCACTGCATAAAAGGGCTACTTACCTGAAAAAATCTACCTTAAAAAGGTTCTTGAAATTGCCCAGGCTTGAAGCCTTGAAAACAATGGCCAACGCTAACCAAAAGCAATTCCGGGATCCCAAGGTTCAACAGTTGTTTAATCGCTACGCTACTTTCAACGGCTCAAACCCTTATGCTACGCCGGCAACATTTAATGTAATTCCTCACCTTGAGCATAACCTTGGTGCTTACTGGCCGAAAGGGGGGATGTATCAACTTATTGAAGCGATTTACCAATTAGGCTGCGATATTGGAATCGATTTTTACTTTGAGCATTCTGTTGAAAGGATTATCATTGAAAATGACAATGCAAAGGGAATTAAATTAGATGATGGCAATACTATAAATGCTGATACTGTGATCAGTAACATGGACGTACACGCCACCTATCGTTATTTATTGCCTGGTGAGCAGTGGATATCCCGTTTCCTGGATCAGCCTAGATCTACATCGGCTTTGATATTTTACTGGGGTTTGAAGGGACATTACCCGGAATTGGGCCTGCATAACATCCTTTTTGCCAAGGATTATGAGGCTGAATTTAATGGGCTGTTTGAGGAGCGTAAAATACCAGATGACCCGACCACATACATTTTTATCAGTAGTAAAGTGCACGGGGAGGATGCACCGGAAGGCTATGAAAATTGGTATGTGATGGTCAATGCTCCCTGGAACAACGGACAGGACTGGGAAGCTATGATTAAGGAAGCCCGGGAAAATATCCAGGCCAAGATTGCCCGTTTAATCGGCTACGATGTGAAAAACGCTATCACCTTTGAAAAAATACGGGATCCAAAGGCGCTTGAAAATGAAACAAGTGCTTTTATGGGCTCTCTTTATGGCAATAGCGCCAACAATTTGTTAGCAGCCTTTTTGAGGCACCCCAATTTTTCACCCAATATTAATGGGCTTTATTTTTGTGGCGGAACGGTTCATCCTGGTGGCGGCATTCCGTTATGTTTACTTTCTGCGAAGATTGCCACAGAACTTGTCCAGGTGCAAAATAATAAAGTAGCCGTATGATCCAAGCCCGGCATACCCGGATGGGTAAGCTGATTTTCGATGTCATGGTCCCATTCCTCATCAAACGGCATTTCAGGGATTTTGTCGTTGAGCAGCATGTTGAACCCTCCCGGGAACGTCCGGTACTTTTTTTAGCCAACCATTTTAGCTGGTGGGATGGTTTTACTCATTACTACCTTAACCAATTGTATTTTGGAAAACGTTTTCACGTAATGATGCTGGAAGAAGAACTTGAAAAGCGCATGCTTTTCAGGAATGCCGGCGCTTTTTCCGTCAAGCATGGATACCGTAGCGTTTTAGAAACCATAGCGTATACTAAGGAATTACTTAAAAATCCTGGTAATTGTGTCCTAATGTTTCCACCGGGGCGTATCCAAAGCCTTTACAGCAATGCTTTTCCTTTTCAGAAAGGGGTGGAGAAGGTTCTATCGGCTTCCCCTGAGGAACTACAGGTTGTTTTATCCGTAATACTGCCAGAGTACGGGGCTAATGCTAAACCAGCCCTTCACTGCTACCTTAGGGAATTACCTGAGCCCGCGGATTTGTCATTAAGCAGGGTAGAAGAGGCTTTCCAGGCCCATTACAAGGAAGCGATTGAGCATCAGCAACAAAAATTCCGGGTTTGAATGGTAGTTTTTGGTATATTGGTTAGCATTTTTCTGTTTATTCGCCTCTTAGTGGTAATTGCTAACAATTGGTCAGGGTTAATAATAGAAACGCATCATCAGTCGGTTTCAGAAAAACTTGAAATCCTGATTCCAGCTCGTAATGAAGCAGGTAATCTCCCGAGGCTGTTGGAAGATTTACAGCAACTTGATACAGAACGATACACTATTCGCGTTCTGGACGACCATTCAAAGGATGGGACAGCTGACATTGTGAGATCTTACCAATCAGTGATGCCCAACCTTCATTTGCTAAAAGGAAAGCCCCTTCCCAAAGGATGGTTAGGGAAAAATTGGGCATGCCATCAATTAGGGGAAAGTAGCGGAGAATTATATTTACTTTTTTTGGATGCTGATGTCCGAATTGATCCAGGTTTACTGGATAAAAGCCTTGTCTATTTAAAACAGCGCAATCTGGCCTTGCTATCCCTTTTTCCCCGTCAAATACTTCAATCAACTGGGGAGCGAATCGTGGTGCCCATTGTTTATGGAATACTGGTAACACTTTTACCTTTACAACTTGTAGAAAAATCCAGGTTGGTAAGTTTTTCTGCGGCAAATGGACAGTTTATGTTATTTGATGGGTCTCATTACCGTATCCAACTCTGGCACAGGCTACTTAAGAAAGAAAAGGTGGAGGATATTGAAATCATGAAACACCTGAAGCGTAAAGGATTAAAAGGCGCAGTTGCATTCTCCGGTAAAAGGATGACTTGTAGGATGTACCATGGTTTTAACGAAGCCATTGATGGGTTCAGTAAGAACTTTTTGGCGTTTTTCGGCAATTCTCCTTTCTTAGCCTTTACTTATATAATATTAGGTGCTTTAGGCTTTTGGTTACTTATACCCTTTTTTCCCCTTTGGTCTTTTGGAGGCCTGTTAATTGAAATCGGAGTGATTAGGACCTTGGCGAGCCATTTGAATGGATATTCTGTTTTAAGGCAGGGCTTATTTTCCCCTGTTCAGATGTTTGTGATTGTTTATTTGGGTCTTGTGGCGTTTATTAGACAAATAACCGGTAAGAACAAATGGAAAGGCAGGTATATCGGCTGAGAATGATCGCTATAGTCGCTTTATTCGTTCTTCACGGCGTGGGTTTGTGGGGTTTTAGTAACCCACAGTGGCAAACTTATTTTCGCGAATTAACGCCCTACCATTTGTTAATTACGGCGGTCATTACCCTTTTTTTTCACCAACCCTGGGATAGACGGATTGCTATATTTTTAGTAAGCATTGGAATACTTGGTTGGGTAATTGAAGTGTTTGGTGTTCACTCAGCATGGGTTTTTGGTGCATATCATTATGGAAAAGTTTTGGGTTGGGCTCCTGCAGGTGTTCCCCTTTTGATAGGTTTGAATTGGGCCATTCTTGTTTATGCCATAGGCATGATATTATTGACGATTCCCTTTCCGGATTGGGTTAAGGCAGGTATTGGAAGTACTACCTTGATAGCTTTTGATATGGCATTAGAAAAATTTGCAGTAAGTAAAGGGCTTTGGATATGGGAAGCAGATGCCATTCCTTTCCAAAATTACATAGGCTGGTTTATCATATCTTTTTTATTTTTATTGGTTTTCTTCAGAATGAGGTTCCCGGTAAGGAATCCATTAGCCTTACCATTCATGCTGATACAGGCCATTTTTTTCTATATCGGATGGTTCACTGGTATATGGTAACATTTATCAAAAAATGTAGAACAATATGGCAGATCTTTTAAACAATTGGCTTTAACCTGGAAAAAATGATTAACCCTTTCAATAATTTTAGCTCTTTACCAACGTTAAAGCTTATATACAAATTTTGAGGTGATTAGGAGCCAAGAGTAAATTGTAGCCTTCATTTCAGATGCTACCAACAGATTAAAAGAAAAAATAATGATAATACGGTAAGATTTATAGGAATTTTTCACTTTTGCATTTTCAAATCTTATTAAGTAAAGTAAAAGCTTATTCAAGCTGCAATCAAAATGTAGCATTACCTTATGAGCGCAAATTCTGTTTATTGAATGTCAGTATTTTATGTAGTTGTTTATTTTTAGAAGCTTATTATTGAACAATATTGTTCTAAAAAAGTTAATCCTAAAAAGTTGGCTTTGGCGAAATATTCAATAAAGGATCTGGAATTTATATCGGGCATTAAAGCTCACACGCTCCGTATTTGGGAGCAGCGTCATCACATTTTGGAACCCAAAAGATCTGATACCAACATCCGATACTACACGGATGAAGACTTGAAATACCTGTTAAATGTAACGTTGCTCTATAACAACAATTACAAAATCTCCAAAATAGCTAAATGGGCACCAGAAGATATTGCGGAAAAAGCTTTTCAGCTTTCAGAAAATACATATGATCACAATAGCCAGATCAATGCCCTAACCATTTCCATGATTGAAATGGATGAAGAAAGGTTTGAGAAGTTGCTATCTACCAATATTTTACAGGTTGGATTTGAAAAGACGATGCTCAATTTTATCCATCCTTTTCTAAGGAAAATTGGTATTTTATGGCAGACCGGGGCGATTAATCCTGCCCATGAACATTTTATTAGCCATTTAATCAGGCAAAAGATCATAGTGGCTATTGACGGGCAGGTTATTCCAAATCATCCTGATGCCAAGAAATTTTTGCTTTATTTGCCTGAAGGGGAAAACCATGAAATTGGGCTCTTATTTGCCAATTATGTTGTAAAAAGTCGTGAAAACAAAGTGGTGTATTTAGGAGACAATGTTCCCCTGGCAGATGTAGAGGCTGTTTATAAATTTCATCAGCCAGATTACGTTATTTCCCTTTTTACTTCAAAACCTGTGAAAGATGAACTGCAGGGTTATATCAACGAATTATCAAATTTGCTCTCGGATGCAACCATTTTATTAAGTGGCTACCAATGTTTTCATAACGAGGTCAATCTCCCGGAAAATACAATGATAATCAATTCCTTTGAAGAATTGATCGAATTTACGTCCAAGCATACTGTCCCCGAGGCTTCTTCCAATCAATAATAAAGTTGATCTCACCTGAGCCTCCTTTTTACCACTTTAAATAATTAGTAGCCTTTACTTATCCATCACCTGGGTTTAAGTTTCTTCTTGAGCTCTTTTTTTTCGTCAATGTTGAACCAATAGGGCCGGTTGGAATTAACATTTAGCCAACCCTGTTCTGTAAACTGGCTTTGTTTAAAAATAAAAAAAGAGTTTTTAAACAAGTAATAAAAAGTAGAGCTGTTTAAATTAACAGGGGGCTATTTAAAACATTTTCTAAAAGATTCAGTAAAAATTGTCCTTTTAAAAGAATTTGAAGGGTGTTTTCAGCTAAAGTAGTTATTTTATGTTTAAAAGTTTATTTAAAAATTTAAACAAAATTTTTTGTGATTTTGCGATTCTTTCGTAAGTTTGCATGGCAATAAACATAAAAATTGTTTAAAAATGACTGTAACAGAATTTAACACTCGGGTCGTTGACTTTGTCGAAAACATGGAACCCATTGCCCTTAACCTTACCAAGGATTTTGAAGATGCAAGGGACCTATTACAGGAAACCATGTACAAAGCTTTTACAAATCGTGATAAATTTAAGGATGGGACCAACCTCAAGGCTTGGCTTTACACGATTATGAAAAATATCTTTATCAATAATTACCGGCGTCAAAAGAAAAAGAATACCATAATTGATACCACCGATAATTTCAATTATGTTAACTTAGCGGGTAATGATTTGCCTAATGAAGGTGAATCAGAAATGAACTTGGAAGATATTTACAAGGCTATTAACAAATTGAACTTTTCTTATCGTAAACCATTTTTAATGCATTACAAAGGTTTTAAATATGAAGAGATTGCTGATGAGTTAGCAATTCCTGTTGGTACTGTTAAAAGCCGTATTCATCTGGCAAGGAAGCAACTCAAGAAACAATTGCCAATGTTTGAAAATTTTAATGAACGATAAGTTTCCGATCATTTGCCTAAAAAAGCTTTAGTAGTAGGAGCAGGTCTGGGCGGTTTAGCAACTGCCCTTAGGCTTGTTTCAAGAGGTTATAGCGTACAAATTTTAGAACAATACCATCAAGCAGGTGGACGCCTGAATATGCTTGAAAAGGATGGCTTCCGGTTTGACCTGGGGCCGTCCTTTTTCAGCATGCGTTACGAATTCGAAGAACTCTTTAAAGATTGTGGTGTAGAAAATCCGTTAACTTTAGAAGAATTAAATCCTGTTTACACCGTAAACTTTTCTCACCTTAATAAATCCATTCGGGTTTACAAAGACTTGGAAAACCTTGCCCAAGAGGTAAAAAACCTTGAACCGGACTTTTACAATCGGGCGGTTAGATACCTTGATAAAGCACAGACTATTTTTGAAGATACGGAATACCGTGTCATCAAGAAAAACTTCAACTCTTTAGCAGATTATTTATTTCAGTTGACCAAAGTACCCTGGCAGCATGCCCCCATGATGTTCAGATCTATGTGGAAAGAGCTCTCAAGGCATTTTGAAGCTGAAGAAGTAAAAATTATTTTTTCTCTGGTTGCTTTTTTCCTTGGTTCTACACCTTTTGATACCCCGGCTGTGTATAGTCTCTTAAACTATACAGAACTCAAGCATGACGGCTATTGGAATGTAAAAGGAGGGATGTATGAAATTGTTACCAGTATAGTTAAATTATTAGAAGAACGGGATGTAAAAATTCATTACAATACAAGGATCGAGAATTTCGTGAAGGGAGAAGATGACCTGAAAGCCGTTGTAGATCAGCACCATCAACGATGGGAAGCGGATTTTTTTGTGGTGAATGCCGATGCTGCTGCTTTTAGGGGAAAAGTATTCAATAAGCCAAGTTTCTCAGAAGAAAAATTGGATAAATATCACTGGACATTGGCACCATTCACTATATACCTTGGCGTGAATGGTAAGCTGGATAACCTGGATCACCACAATTATTTTCTTGGTAGTAATTTTAAAAACTATGCGGCTACTATCTTCAATGCCTCGGAAGCCCCGGAGCACCCCTATTATTATGTAAGTGTAAACTCGAGATCCAACCCAGAAACAGCGCCTGAGGGTTGTGAAAATATTTTTATTCTATGCCCGGTGCCTGATTTGAGGCACAAACCTAAGTGGGACGATGCAGGTAAGTTAACTGATAATATTGTAAAAGATTTGGCCCAAAGAACGGGTTTTCCAATTCAGGAAAACATAATCACCCAATCAGTATGGAATCCGATTGATTGGCAGGAAGCATTTGATTTGTACAAAGGAAGCGGATTAGGGCTAGCTCATGATATGAACCAAATCGGGGGTTTCAGGCCTTCCAACAAAGATGAGGATTTTAATAATGTTTATTATACCGGTGCTTCAACGCTTCCTGGTACGGGTTTGCCAATTGTGGTTATAAGTTCTAAATTAACTACTGAAAAAATTACTATCGATCATGGAGCCATTGTATAACCGAGTTTCTTTTCTTTGTAGCAAGGCGGTTACACAATCCTACAGTACTTCCTTTACTCTTGGCATCAAAACCTTGGATAAGAAGTTTCATAGCCCGATTTACGCTATTTACGGCTTTGTTCGGCTTGCTGATGAAATTGTGGATACCTTTCATGATCACAACAAAGCGGATTTAATCCACGAGTTTGAAAAAGATACTTACAAAGCCGTTAATCAGGGTATTAGCCTTAATCCCGTGTTACAATCCTTTCAAGATATTGTGAACAAATATAGCATTCCTGATCACTTTATTGACGCTTTTCTCCATAGCATGAAAATGGACTTGAATTATACATACTATGATTCTAACAACTTTGACGAATACATTTACGGTTCAGCGGAAGTGGTAGGCCTAATGTGTTTAAAGATTTTTTGCCAAGGAAATGAGAAAAGGTACCAAGAACTTAAAGGTCCTGCCAGAAGTCTGGGCGCTGCTTTTCAAAAGGTTAACTTTCTAAGGGACATGAGAAGTGATTATTATGAGCGAGGTCGCATCTATTTTCCCGGCGTAGTTTTTGACCATTTTGACAATGCCACGAAACAAGCAATCGAAAAGGATATCGAGAAAGACTTTGACGATGCTTACAAAGGGATCTTGCAATTGCCTTCAAATGCCAGGTTAGGTGTGTACATGGCTTACGTTTATTACAGGAATTTGTTCAAAAAGATCAAAAAAGTGCCCGCATCAGAAGTAATGGCTAAACGTGTTCGGGTACCGGATTCAGTGAAAGCTTTATTAATGGTTCGCTCTTACCTTCAAAATGTTTTTAACTTTATCTGATTAATTGGTATATACGCAATCCCTATTACTTTCGTGTTAATTTGATAATAATGTTGATTAATGTTTAAAAATACATTTCCTATTCAACCCGTAATGAATGCTTTTAGCAAATCTAAGTTTCTTAGAGTTGTCATCTTTACTACGGCTTCGGCAATTTTAATGGTTCTAACAGCGATGAGTGGTGATGAAGCATTGGAAAAGCAACAAATGCGGAAATGGTTCATGGCCTCCATTGATAGTAAGGATACAGCATACACCTTCCACAATAAAATGAAAGGGTATGAAGGTGATAAACCGTTAATGATAGGCTACAAAGGTGCCTCTAAAGCGTTTTTGGCCAGGTACGCGTGGAATCCTGTCAATAAAATGAACTTTCTTGAAAATGGTATGAAACTGGTAGATCGTTCCATTGGTAAGGACCCTAACGATATTGAGCTACGTTTTATTCGCCTCTCGATCACTTACTACTTACCGGATTTCTTAGGCTACGGTGACCATATAAATGACGATAAAAGGGTTATCATGGGGCAACTAAAGCAGGATTCAGTCCTTTCTAAACCAGCACAAGTTAAAAAAGTGATTATTGAATTCCTCTTGGATTCTGATCTTTGCAGTGAAAAGGAAAAAGAAAGGTTGAAAGACATGACCTGATGTATACTTACTTATTGCTAAATGGTTTAACTCTGTTTTTTCCGGTTGCTCTATCCTTTGACGCAAAAGTGTATTACTTTGGTAAGTGGAAAGCTGCATTTTTAGGGCTTTTGCCTGCTGCTATCTTCTTCATCATATGGGATATTTGGTTCACTGAAGCAGGTATTTGGCATTTCAACCCGGATTACGTGGTAGGGCTTTCATTCCTTAAACTACCTTTGGAGGAGTGGTTGTTCTTTGTTACTGTTCCGTTTGCTAACCTTTTTATCTATGAGGTTTTGATCTGCTACCTGGGGCCAGATTGGTTTCGGAAAGCCGGCCAGTTTTTTTTACCTATAGCAGCCTTTGTTTTGCTTATCATAGGTTTTTTTAATATAAACAATCTTTATACTGGTTTTACTTTTGGGGTTACAGCCGGCTGGTTATTGCTTAATTATTTCTGGCTGAAACCCTTCTATATTGGCATGTTCTGGATGGCTTACCTTGTTCATCTAATCCCATTTGGAGTTGTCAACGGTATACTGACTGCATGGCCGGTTGTCATTTACAACAATGCTGAAAACCTAAGTCTAAGGGTAGGTACAATACCGATTGAAGACAGCATATATTCATTGTTATTATTTCTCATGTGTGTCAATGCTTATGAGTACCTAAAAGGCAGATTGTAAACTTTTGTTTTATTCATTTGTTTTTTGGTCAAATTCTTTCAAATGTCAAACCTTGACGTAACAGTAGATCAAAATTCTGGCTTTTGTTTTGGCGTAGTGTACGCTATTGAACTGGCAGAAGCCATGCTGGATGAGCAGGGGTATCTTTATAGTCTTGGCGACATTGTTCACAATGATGAGGAGGTTAGGCGATTAAGAGAAAAAGGCTTGATAACAATTCAGCAAGATCAATTATGGAATATTGAAAACGATAAGGTTTTGATTAGGGCTCACGGAGAGCCTCCTGAAACCTATGAGATAGCGAAACGGAACAACATTGAATTGATAGATGCCTCCTGCCCGGTGGTGTTAAAGCTTCAGAACAGAATACGAAATTCCTACGATAAAGATGAACCGGTTTACATTTACGGTAAGCCCGGTCATGCGGAAATAATCGGTCTAAAAGGTCAAACGAACAACGATGCCGTGGTTTTTCAAAGTATAGACGAACTGGACATTGAGCAGATGCCATCCACTATAACATTGTACAGTCAAACCACAAAAAATCCCAAGGATTTCTGGTCAATCAAAGAGACACTGGAAGCCAAAGGTATCACGGTGAATGCCCATGACTCGATCTGTCGGCAAGTTTCAAATAGAGATCAAGGTTTGATTGATTTTGCCGGCACCTATGATAAAGTTGTTTTTGTGGCTGGTAAAAAGTCCTCCAATGGCAAGGTGTTGTATGAACTCTGCAGAGAAGTGAATCCCAATACCTATTTTGTCTCTGCTAAGGAAGAGATTGATAATAACTGGTTTGAAGAAGGCGAAACTATCGGCGTGTGCGGAGCTACTTCAACCCCGCAGTGGTTAATGGAAGAGGTTAAATCCAATATTGAAAACCTCTGATCCCATCCTGCTGTTAAGTTCGAAAATTAAAAATGCAAGTTCTTGAAGGCAGACCAATTTCCATTGTATCAAAAGCACTTTGGGGCCTTAATAGGTGCCTCCATTATAATCATTTGGGGTTCTCTGCTAACCTTGAATTTTTCATACCCAATTACGTTTACTGATCCCATCGTATTGGTTTTAATGCTGTTACAAACCCATCTTTTCACAGGGCTTTTTATTACGGCTCATGATGCCATGCATGGCACAGTTTCTCCCAACAGAAAACTTAACCATTTCATAGGATGGCTAGCTGCGGGCTTGTTTGCTTTTAACTATTACCCTAAACTTTCCCAAAACCATTATAAGCATCATGGTTGGGTAGCCCAGGAAACAGACCCTGATTACCATGATGGCCCATTCTGGGTTTGGTATTATCACTTTCTGAAAAATTACATTGGTATTATCCAAATTATTTTAATGGCTGTGACTTATAACGTCCTTGAGTTTTTCATTCCGGAAAGCAATATTCTTTTATTCTGGGTAATTCCGAGTATTCTGAGCACCCTTCAGCTGTTTTATTTTGGCACTTATGTTCCGCATAAACAACCGGAAACCCGTGGTAATCGTCATAAATCCGGTACGCAAAGCACAAACCACATTTGGGCTTTTCTCACCTGTTACTTTTTTGGCTACCATTATGAACACCATGAATACCCGGCTATGCCTTGGTGGTTGCTCTACAAAACCAAGAATGAGGAAAGCTAGTATTTTTTTAATTTAAACGGAAAGCCATGGCTTCGGAGGTTGAAAATAAATGGCGCATAAACCGCGAAAAAAATGCAGCGGTTAGACAATTAGCCGAGTTTGCTTTTGCGGATCAGCAGTCTAAAGAAGTAGAGATCCGTTTTGAGGAGCCCTGTTGCATAGAATGTTATGCCAATGGGACTCTATGGGTAGCAGATGAAAAGGTCTGGGATAAGCCGGAGAAGATATGGCAGATTGTTTATAAGTTAAGGGATTGGCTGAACAAACATCATCCTCAATACCTGGATAAGGTTGATGAATGGGAAGCAAAAGATAAAGAAGCAGCACGTAAAGCGCGCCTGGCAAAAATTATGGGAGCCATCGGTAATAACCTTGATGACCTCCCGGAATTAAAGGACGAAATTGTGAAACTGGGCAGAATGATAGAATCAGGGGAAGAAATTCAATCGTATTGTCGACAATTCGGGGGCTGACCAAGACTAAGCTTCACAGGCCTAAAATAAGTGAGTAGCGTGTTCAAACCGTTTGTTAATATTGTCCTCATTGGCAATTTTTGCTTATAAACTAAGGAATAAGGGCTATCCACACAATTATTGACTGTCGCATTTTCATTGGGAAATGCCTCCCCGGCTTCAGTTTTAAGGTCCCATTTACTTTTTTGTCTGTTTACCTGAAAGCTTTTACTGAAATTAAACTGCCTTTTTTACAATTCGCTTGACATGCTATCGTTATACCTTCAATAATGCTTGAAAGACTGGTAAATGGAAAGAAAGCAACTGCGTTTAACGGGTTTGGCATTGATCCAGTATATTTGCAGCGCTTAAAATCAAAGGACCCCAAGAAAGTAGAAAAACCATGAAACTGCCGGGATATTTCCGTAGCCGAAATACTGCCTTACCATTATCGCTCAAATTATTGATTTACTTAATCCTGATCATTGCGTCTATTTTTGTTCTGATCGTTGCCAAGGATATACTTGTGCCCCTTGTTTTAGGTGTTTTTCTGGCTTTACTACTTTACCCACCGGCTACGCAACTTGAAAGTTGGGGCCTTTCTCGTATTTTGACCAATTTGCTCCTTATCTTAGCATTTTTTGCTATACTTTCCGGGGTGGTATTCATCATCATTAAGCTATTTTTTGATTTTACCAGGGACTTACCTTTCATCAAAGAGCAGGTACAGGATAAATTGCTATTTGTACAGGCTTGGTTAGAAGAAAACATTGGCTTAACCCGGGAACAACAGCAAAATTGGTTCATAAATCGGTATGACATGATCTTTCAAACAGCTGGTAATTTGTTTGGTAATGTATTTAGTGCTACTACCGGTACTATCTTTAAAGTGGGTATCCTACCTGTTTTTTCCTTTATGTTCCTTTATTACCGCGATAAGTTTAAACGGTTCTTATTTAAGATATTACCCCATGATAACCACAATAAGGCAAGTAATATCATCAATGAAATTTGCCAGGTCACCCCTGCTTACTTAAAGGGCTTATTGATAGTGGTCGGTATCTTGATGGTTGTTAATTCAACCGTCTTTTATTTTATTGGTATACGTCATGCTTTATTTTTTGGAATTGTTGCCGCCTTGTTTAACTTAATTCCCTATTTGGGAACCATTTTTGGTTACCTGGTAGCTTTTGTTTTTGTGATAGGTACCCAGAGTATTGATGTGGCTGTTGGCTTGGTGATCGCATTCCTGATCATTCAGTTTACAGAAAATAATATTTTAACCCCCAATATTACCGGTGTCAATGTAAGCATCAATCCTTTTGTTACGATCGTGGCTATTATCATTGGTGGTATGATATGGGGCCTTTCAGGGATGTTTATTGTTATACCGGTGATGGCTATGTTTAAAATTATCTGTGAGAACATTCCCTCCATGAAGCCCTATGCTTTCCTTATTGGGGTAGAGGGAACGGAAAAGCACGCCTTGACTGCTCAAAAGATAAAATATTCTATCGGCCGAATATTCGGAATTAGCCGTTTCCGAAAGGATAAAAACTGGGACGGGTAAATTCAAAACTTAAAATGGGCCTGATGCTCTAAAATAAGGTTATCTCCTTCTTACACCTGGTCAAATTCATTCGATTGTATCCAAAATAAGCTAATATCCCCAACTTATATAGCATTTTTTCTCTTTTGAATGCGTAGATTCGTTGACTGACAAATAGAATAATTTCAAAAATGACTCGAGGCCTCTTATTACTTACCCTGTTAATGCTATCAGGCACAGCCTTTGGTCAGACAGATACCGGTAACTTAGACGTGTATTTGCAAAAGGCCATTGATGACCTGCCGGAAAGGGGTGGAAAAGATTTTCAAAAACCTGCTAACCAGCAACTGCAACAATGGGAAAGGGCAGTGGAACTGGTGCTATCAGGCAAGATCGCTAAAGCCAGAAAAACGGCGGATTCGTTTGATTACAACCTTATTCGGTTTACGGATACGACCCTCGCTAAGGATAAGCCATTTTTACTGCTGAAAGCCAGGAAACCAGTCCAAAATCACTGGGGAATATATGTTTTCAACCCTGATCCCTGTCGCGACCAATTGGTTATCCAATGCCCTCATCCGAAATATGATCTCAATACCGGGGATCAAGGGGTTTATTGTTTCAAGCGGCTTTCAGCCAATGCCCTGTTTTTAAGTGGGACACATCGTTGCAATCAAAATGATACTTCCGCTTGCTCTGGTAAAACCAGTGTTTGCAACGGAAGCAATGCACCTTACCCCACCTCTGACATGGCGCACAACGCCCGTACACCTTTTCAACGTGCCACTGCCGTCATCAATGACAAGACCTTTGAATCGGTCTTTTTGCAATTCCATGGTTTTGGCCAAGATCCCGGTGACCCATTCCTGATAATGAGTAATGGTACCAGGCAGAAACCGGCCAATGATTACCTGGTCCAAATTCAAACGGAACTGAAACAAATTGATACTGCTTTAACCTATAAAATAGCCCATCAAGATACGTCCTGGAATCGCCTCATTGGTTTCACAAATGTACAGGGAAGGCTTATCAATGGTAGCAATGAACCATGTAGCCAAGGAGCGGTTTCCGGTAATGGCCGCTTCCTTCACCTTGAGCAGGAAAAATCCCGTTTAAGGGAGGATTCTGCCAAGTGGTACAAGATTTATCAAGCGTTGGCTAATGTTTTTACCTGTAGCAAACCAAGCACTATTCAAGAACCCCGTCATGAAGATTCTTCAATAAAAGTTTTTCCTAATCCGACTAATGGTGAAATTCATTTGAGTACCAAGCAGGTTGAGGTTCTCAAGCTTTTCGATAAAAACGGGCAATTGGTCAAAAAGTTAAGTGGTAATCTTAAGGAAAAACCGATGCTCAATCTTCATCATTTACCTCCGGGCATTTACTTTTTACAGATTGAGCTAAGAGACTCCCTGGTAACCAAGAAGGTGGTAAAACTTGATAAGCAATGAATTTAAAAACGAAGGTAAGGTTTTGGGGGATATGTTTATTTTTTAGCCCTTATCTATTGGATTCCCATCTAAAAAAATGATTACTCCCGCTTCCAATCCTCAATTAAATCCATACCCGGTGTGTAAGGCGTTTCTTCCTGTTTAAGCTTGTCCTGCAAGGCATCTACTTGCTGCTTGGCTGCTTTGAGGTGTTCCCGGGCTTCTTCAAAGCCTTTGCCGGCATCCTGGTAAAGGTTCCGGTTGGTGGCCGTAGGGGCTGAGCGGGAGCGCCACAGGCTCCAGATGATCATGCCGACCCTTTTGGATATGCTGTTCCGTGTGGGAAATTGCCTTTTGG
>CAZQQN010000012.1:0-76031 GCA_964595485.1 uncultured Sphingobacteriales bacterium
GGTAGATGAAATGAAATTGAAATGAGGTAGAAATGTGGTTGAAATAATTGGAAATGTTGTAGGCATGGCGGCTTTGAGAGGTTTTACGATTTTACGATCTTGCCATTTTGCCATTTTTTTCCGTTTATGGTTAAGGTAATACGGTAGTAATAAATAGAAATAAAGTCGAAATAAGGTTGAAATGCGGTGTTTTTAATGGGGCAGGATTTCCTTTTGGGAAAAGGAGGGTGTGTGGAAAAGGCATAGCATTTCTGTAGAAACCAGGTTAAAATGAGGTAGTTTCATAGCACATGCTTCAAAAAGCTCTCTTTTAGCCCATTTCCTTAAGGAAGTTGACCATTTTGGTGAATGCTTTGCCCCTGTGGCTGATCCGGTTTTTAAGCTCCGGCGCCATTTCAGCAAAGGTTTGGTCATAACCTTGAGGGCGAAAGATGGGATCATATCCGAACCCTGCACTCCCACGTTCCTCTTCCAGGATTTTTCCTTCCGTAACCCCTTCAAATAAATATTCTTTTCCATCAAGGATAAGGGCTATGATGGTTTTAAACCTGGCTTGCCTATTGGTTGCTCCAGATAGGTTTTTCAGTAGCAAATTTAAATTATCTGAATAGGAGGCATTTTCCCCTGCATATCGAGCAGAAAATACACCAGGCTCTCCTTGAAGGGCATCTACGGCTAAACCGGTATCATCTGAAAAACAGGAGTAGGAGGTCTTTTCATAAACTACACTTGCCTTTTTCCTGGCGTTGCCCTCGATACTTCCCTGATCTTCCTGAATGGTTTCGTTAAAACCAATGTCGTCAAGGCTCAATAAAGATAGGTGATTGGGTAATAGTTGCTTGACCTCCAGAATTTTATCAGCATTATGCGTAGTAAAAACAAGGGTTTGCATGACCATAATTTGACTGGTGATTGTTATTGATTAAAGAGGGTTTTCAGGTTTTGCCATAACATCCGTTTGAGGTTTTTGCTGGCAGCTATCTCAGCGATATTAGGCGCTAGGAATATTTTTTCCCCATTTTCCAATGATGTCAGTTCATTTTCGGGTACCTCAAACGGGATAAAGTCATGCTTAACGCCAAAAGCAATGAGCTTATGCCAACCCATCTGCTCTTGGATTTCATTAAAGGTTAATTGCGCTTTTTCAACGTTCACAATAGCAACATCATCAAATGAAATCCCTAATGCTGCTAATATTCTCTCTAAAACCATTTGATCTTTGGGGATGAGGTTTTTTTGGTTGGGATAAGTTACAAGAATCAGAATTTTTTGCCGGTATTGCCCAAAAAAATCAATCGAGTTGATTTCCGGTGTGGCTGAACTACTTATGTCAAGCTCTTTGGATATTTCAGTCTCCGCATTTTCATCACTGGCTGATTTTCCGGTTTGGTTATGGTTTGCGGTTTGAAGTGATTGGCTTTCCTGATTCAAATCTTTTTCTGACTTATCGTTGCCAGAATGCCCATTTTTTAAATTATCTTTTAGTTCATCCTCACTTTCAGTTTTATAAGCTTCAGAATAGTCATTACCGGCATCCCTTTCCTCGGCTACAAAAAAAGATTGTTCTGTATTTTCTTCTGCTGATATTTCAGCTTCCTCGTAATATTGCTCAGTTTCTTTACGATCTTCTGAGATATGGTAAAGGGTTTCATTGAACAATTGGGCTAAGAAGGCCGGATTTTTTCTTTCAGGGTTAAATTCACTGCTCATAAGCGTTTCATCATTAATTAATTTTTATGAAATTTGACCAATTGCAGGGCTAAACAAAAATCTTATGAGCTATTCTATTTCGGTCAACAAAGTTAACCAATCCAAACTTTCAGAAACGGACCTTGAAAACATCATTTTTGGAAAAATTTTTAGTGACCATATGTTGGTTGCTGACTACTATGATGGAGACTGGCAGGATGCGAGGATCATTCCTTATCAAAAGATTTCCCTAAGCCCGGTTACAACCGCCTTTCATTATGGTCAGGAAATTTTTGAAGGGCTTAAAGCTTATAAAGACAAAGACAATAATCCGGTTTTATTTCGCCCGCAGGATAACTGGCGGCGCATGAATGTATCGGCTGAAAGGATGTCAATGCCCGCCGTTCCCCGGGAAATTTTCCTGGATGGTTTGAAAAAGTTGCTTAGTATTGATCAGGACTGGATACCTACTACACCCGGAAGCTCCCTCTACATCAGGCCTTTCATGTTCGCTACTGATGAATATGTTGGGATTAAACCTTCAGATAATTACAAGTTCATTATTTTTCTAAGTCCTGTAAATGCTTATTATCCGGAACCCATTAAAGTGAAAATTGACCAGCATTATGCAAGAGCTGCTAAAGGTGGTGTCGGGTATGCCAAAGCAGCAGGGAACTACGGTGCTTCGCTTTACCCAGCTTCTCTGGCACAAAAAGAGGGTTATAGTCAGCTGATATGGACTGATGCTAAAGAACACAAATACATAGAGGAATCCGGGACAATGAATATCTTTTTTCAAATTGATGGCACCCTCTTAACCCCAGAATCGGATGGAACAATCTTAGAAGGGATTATAAGAGATAGTGTGATTAAGCTTGCTAAAGATGAAAACATCCCAGTCAGCGAGAAACAAATCAGCGTGGATGAAATAGTAGAAGCCCATAACAACGGAGCGTTAGAAGATGTCTTTGGTACAGGTACTGCTGCCACTGTTGCCCACATAAAAGCCATAGGTTACGAGGGACGGGACTTGGAATTACCACCGGTAGAGCAAAGGAAAATTTCCAATAAGTTACTTTCAAGACTTAAGGCGATTCAGAAAGGAGAGGAGCAGGATATTTTTGGATGGGTTGAACCAGTTCTTTAGCGATTTTTAAGGTCAAACTTTCTTCATTCATTCATTTCTCAGTTATAAGCCCCCTTGGATTAATTAGTTTCCCTCGTTTAAATCAGCTAAAAGCTAAAATATGAAATTTATTTCAACGACCACTTGCAGTATTGTAACTATGGTTTGTTTATTTTTGATCAAAGCTTCATTTGCCCAGGACCCGAATCCACAGTCAGATACCACGGAATATTGGAAAGAAGGAGGGTCTTTGAATATTAACTTTTCACAAGTTGCCCTGCAGAATTGGACAGGCGGTGGTCAGAATTCTATATCAGCAACAGGTTCGCTTGGTTTGTTTTTGAATTATGGAAAGGAAAAGGTCAATTGGGATAATACCTTAAAGGTCGGCTATGGCCTTTTAAGACAAGGAAAAATTAGTGATTTCCGTAAAAGTGATGACCGATTAACCTTTCGTAGTAACTACATGAGGGATATAAATGAAAATTTTAGGCTTTCGGCCTCAGTTAATTTTAGAACAGCGATGACAAAAGGGTTTAATTACCCTGTTAATGATCAGGGTGAAGAGGAGCAGATATTTATATCAGATTTTATGGCACCTGGCTACACAATCGCCTCTGCCGGGGTCAAATACTCACCTTTTGATCAACTGAATATTAGCCTTTCTCCAATCACCGGTAAAACAACATTTGTATTAAATGATACCCTTTCAGCCCAGGGCAGATATGGTGTTGAAGCTGGTAATAAAATCCGGCAGGAGATAGGTTCAAACCTCAACATTGCTTTAAAGGGTAATTTAATTGAGGATGTAGCCTATGAAACTGAAGCCAATTTCTTTTCAAATTATGAAAATCCGGCAGAAATTGATGTGCAATGGGATGCTAAGCTGATACTCAATGTTAACGAGTATTTGGTAACCACGATCAGTACCAATTTAATTTATGATGAAGATATTGAAATAACTCGTGAAGATGGAACTGTTGGGCCAGCTGTTCAATTTAAAGAAGTTTTAGCTGTAGGATTTAATTACAAGTTTGAGTAGTAGGTAAAATAACGGGCCTGCATCTCTTTTTCGGTTTAATTAGGGAGATAGCACCTCGCTTTTATTCGAGCGAAAGCATCTCGTGAGTATCAGTATCCCCATTCTCCGCAACCCTCAACAAATAGGTGCCACCACTTAAACCTTTAGTGGGAACGTAATGATCATGGTATCCAGGTTCAACATGGTCACAAAAATTGTAAACAAGTTGGCCTATTTCGTCAAAGAGGCAAATTTCAACAAAGCAACTTTTTTGAAGGAGAAACTCCAATTCGATACCATCTGTCTGGACTTTTTTTTGTTCTAGTACCATTCCCATTTTTTATGAGTACAACTTCTATTCTTAGACAAAGATAGGAAAATGAATACCAGCTTAGCATTAATTTTAGATTAACCAGAGTTCTCAATCGATTAATCGGCCTTTAAATCTCATGGGCGAGGATGGCAAATACCAGTCAAGAGGCAATCAAGAAATAAGTTAGGGGTAAAAAAAGAAAGGGGAACTGCAGTCGCAGCTCCCCCAACACTCATAGGAATAAAAAATGGAAAGAAATGATTGGGAATTCTTTTCATTCCCAATACATCTACAAATCTAAAAATAGAATAAATATGCTGTAAAAATTGTTCGGTGAAAAAGGCCTAATAATCGATGGATGTCCAATTATTATCGATAAGCTTAGAAAAGATTAAGTTTTTCAATTAATTTATTCTTGTAAGAACCTCCGATAGGTAACATATTCTGTTCCACAAAGACTAAATTTTCATCAAATGTTTCAATCTTATCCAGGTTAACTATGTAAGAACGGTGTATTCGCATGAAGTTACTTTCGGTCATCTTATTCTCGATATTTTTCATCGTAGAGTGAATGGTATACTTATTGTCACTGGTGTAAATATTCACGTAATCTCCGTAGGCTTCAATGAAAAGAATTTTTCCTTTTTCGAGCCTGGTAAATTGATTTCTCTCCTTAATGAAGATAGTTGACGTTGAACTGTCTTCGCTTTCCTGGGATTGTTGAGGCAAATTTTGATGAATATTATCCATTGCCCGGTTGATGGCTTTTATAAACCTTTGTAGGCCCACTGGCTTCAAGAGGTAATCGGTAACTTCGTAATCAAAAGCTTCTATGGCATACTCCCTTTGGGAAGTAACAAAAATAATTTCTGGCTTTTCTCTAAGTGTTTTTATAAAATCAAGGCCTGACATACCAGGCATTTCAATGTCCAGCAAGCAAATATCAACCCTGTTATTTTGCAAGTAGGACATGGCTTCTACAGCATCATTAGCATTACCTAAAAGTTTTAGCTGATTGGTTTGCTTTACCAACTTCTCTAATACCTTGATGGATGCCGAGTCGTCATCCACTATTATGCAATTATAGCTCATATAGCTGTATTATTAACATTAACTAAGATCGACTTAACTCGTCAATTACTTTTTGACTCAACTCCTCCACCTCCTTTATCAATGATTCAGTACTATGATCAATTTCCTCCTTATTTTTTAACTCCTGTAAGGTTTTTAGTTTATCTTCCAAGTTTTTATTCCCAATGTAAATTGCTGAGGGTTTCGCTTTGTGGGCAACCTCACCAATGGTCACCGGGTCATTGTTTTTAAGCGCGTTTTTCATCTCATCAATTGATTCAGGCATTTGATTTTTGAAGAGATCAATGATTTCATTGATGAAATCCTCGTCTCCGCCTGAAATACTTTCTAAATATGAAAGATCTGTGTAATTTCCTGAATTTTTCATACCTATAAGCTTTTTTGAAAAAATAACCTTGTAAGCAAAGATATTACATTTCTCTCAAAACGATATTAATGATTGGAAACATTGTTTCGGTCCCTAATTGGTATGCAAAAATTTACCCGATTTCATTCCGTTTCAAAAATCATTTCTATGCAAATAAAAGGACAGCTAGTTAAATTAATGAATGCTAACCGAAAAAATATTTATTCAGGGTATACTTTTCCCCTATTTGGATTAAGCCTATTAATGTGCAATACTACTCATAAAGCCGTTTTAAAATAAATGGTTTTGTTTAAACCTTATTTTGATTATTACTCTAAGGCTTTCGGTTTCTAAAAAAATACTTAATGTTCTTAAAACTATAAGTGGGCTGCTTTTTTAATCAACCATTGCAGAATAGGGCTTTTGTTTGCTGTATTGATAATAAAGTTAAACAGCTGGGGGTTTTGGCTTAAAAGCTGGATGGTCCTGCTGATCCTAAATTCCCGCCACATTTTATCATAGTAAATTTTATCATAGTTTTTGTTGAAACGGGCTGAATAATCCCCTGCTTTTAAGCTGTTATTCAAGTGCTGAGCAGCAAACCTGCCACTCCTGACTGCGTTTCCTATTCCTTCGCCTGTAAATGGATCAATGAAACCTGCCGCATCGCCGGTTAGCAAAAAATTATCACCTGATACTGGCCTTTTCTTTCCCCCGAGCGGCAGACCAAATCCTTTGGGGGTTTCTAATGGGACAGCATCTTTGAAACGCTCTTTTAGGTGGGGTTTATTGTTTATGAGGTCATTTAGTACTTGCTTTAGGTTGAGCTTTTTCTGAGAAACTGTGGAAGAAAGGATACCAATGCCTACGTTGGCTTTATTGTTAGCCATCGGAAAAATCCACATGTAGCCAGGAATCGTATTCTTAAAAAAATGCAGCTCAACATTGTTTTCGTTGTTGAAGCCACCGACATTATCATAATAAATTCTTAAACCAGCACTACTGAATTGCTTATCAGGTTTGAGTTCTCCAAGGCATTTATTTACGACAGAACGAATCCCATCCGCCCCAACAATTTGTTTACCAGTCAGGTAACAATCCTTGAGCTGGATCCTGATTTTGTCCCCAGATCGGTGAATATTTTCAACAGGACTGGCTTCAAAGGTTTTGACGTTTTTGTATGATTTGGCAAACTGGAATAAAAGGTTATCAAAGTCATAGCGTTTACACAAATAGCCCGGTTCTTGCTTACCATTTTTGTAAAAGGGAATCGTAAGCACGTTGTGATTTGGAGCAGCAATGGAAACTGCGTATGAATCTAATGTTTTAGAATTTGCTATGAAATTCAGTCCTAACTTCGGATGTAATTTTGATAACTGGTTTATAACGTCAAGACTAATGGCATCTCCACAGATCTTATCCCTGGGAAAAGTGGCCTTATCAACCACGGCAATTTCATAACCGTACTGAGCAAGGGTGATGGCTGCCGAAGAGCCGGCAGGGCCGCCACCTACAATAAGAATATCAAAGCAACCTGTCTGTAAATTTTCATTCATCATCAATGATAACAGCAATAATAATGAGGGAATTAATTTGACATTGGCAGAATTGATAGGTGCGCTTTAAACCTTTCTAAGTGTTAATTTCTGATGGTTATTATTAAGAGCTTATTTTCGGCTTTAAACCGAATTAATGATTGTCCTTGATTAAGCCTGGGTACTTTTCCTTAAACGCATTCAACCTGGGTTTCGAAACTTGCTGAATATAACCAGCATTGGGGTTCTTGGACTCGTAATCCTGATGTTTTTCGGAAGCTTGCCAAAATGCTTCTAATGATTTGATCTTTGTCACTATGGGGTCATTATATTTACCGGATGAAGCAACCCGTTCTTTGAAATTTTTGGCTATTTTCTTTTCTCGTTTGTTCGTGTAGAATATAATGGAGCGGTATTGTTCGCCAAAATCAGGATCCTGACCTTTCGTGGTAGGATTCTGGGAACCATAGTAAACTTTTACTAACGTTTTAAAATCCACTTGCTCTGGGTTATAATAAACTTTAACCGTTTCGGCATGATTGGTACGTCCATAGGCAACTTCCTGGTAAGATGGATTCTTTTTACTACCCCCTGCAAATCCTGAGACAGCCTCCTTTACACCTTTGACAGTTTCATATATAGCCTCTACACACCAAAAGCATCCACTGGCAAAATAAGCGCTATCCAGGTTATTATATTTTTGAGTATTGATTGAATTTGCGCTTACCTGATTTTTGCCTCCTTGATCAGCGCTGCAAGCTGTTGTAAAGAGGCAAATCATCAAAGTGAAGGTATAAAAACCAATGTATTTCATAAATAGTGCTTTTTATTCTTTACTTTTTTCAACCCAGCTAATAAGTACTTTCCGTTTACCCCATTCCTTAGCCTTTTTTTGATTTTTTCCCATGTAAATGTCAATTTTTTTTGTCCAGCGCTTGTTCATTTTATCCTTTACCTCGTAAGTACCCGATAAACCTTCTATTTTTAATTCCTTATTATGCACGAGTCCTGAATCGATTAAATCCCTGGAAACTGCTATGCATTGCATGCCTTCCCTAAGCGTATCGCCCCAAGCCGTAATATTACCAGCAGTTCCCGGGCGTGTTTGTTCAGGTAGGGAATTGTAAGCGGAAGCAGTTACTTCCAAGGTTTTTCTTTCTTTGGAGCATGCTATTAGCCCTATGACAAAAATGGAGAAGAATATTATTCTGGATAGCTTCATAAGGTCATAGGATATTAACCATAAAACACATCCTAAGCATTATAAGTTTTCCTTGGAAATCAGGATCTAATAAGACAGAAAATGGGTGTGGGTGGTTTGACTAAGCGGGGACACCGGCTGTGAACAGATTCAGTGGTCCCATCAGGACTCGAACCTGAATTTGAAGCTTAGGAGGCTCCTGTTCTATCCGGTTGAACTATGGGACCAATAACTAAAGCCTTGCAAAATTAATAAACGGAACCCGTTTAGCAGGCAATAGGGCTGGAATAAAATATGCTTTTGAAAAGTAGGGGCATTTTCTTAATCTGAGGCGTTAAATAGCCAAAAAGCCTATGGATGCTTTTAAGGATCTTCTCAATCTGCTAAAGTTGAGGTGTCACCAACATCTTCACCTGTTTCCCTTGCTTTCAGGATACGCCTCATGATTTTCCCACTACGGGTCTTGGGCAAGCTATCTACTGCTTCTATTGCTTTCGGGATGGCTAAAGCACCCAGGTCTTTCCGCACTTGTTGCTGGATTTCCTCTGAAAGGCTATCAGAGAACTCAGTACCTTGCTTCAGAATAACGAAGGCTTTGATGCTTTGTCCTTTTATTTCATCTGGTTTTCCGATAACCGCTGCCTCTGCAACCGCTGGGTGAGCTACTAAAGCCCCTTCCACTTCCGCAGTCCCGATTCGGTGCCCGGATACCGTCAAAACGTCATCACTACGGCCCAGGATCATGATGTAACCATCTTTATCCCGGGTTGCTAGATCACCAGCAAAGTAATATTGCTTAATCTGGTTCCAGTACTCTTCATAACGCTCTGGTTGGTTCCAGCAATTACGTAGGGCGCCAGGCCATGGTTCTTTTATCACAAGAAAACCAACCTGGTCGGCTGCGGTCGGTTCTCCGTTTTTATCCACCACTTCTGCTTTTACGCCAAAAAATTGACGGCCGGATTTACCGGGTTTTTGTTTACAGGATGGATGAGTAACTACCATATGGCCCCCTGTTTCGGTCTGCCACCAGGTATCCACCACAGCGGATTGCTCATAGCCAATGTGCTTATAGTACCAGTGCCATGCTTCAGGATTAATGGGTTCTCCTACGCTTCCGATAATCCTAAGGCTTGACAGGTCTGCTTGCTGAGGATAAGATTCGCCAAATTTCATGAATAACCTGACAGCGGTTGGAGCTGTGTAAAAACTGTTTACCCCATATTTTTCAATTATTTTCCACCAAATGGTAGGGTCCGGGTAGTCTGGAGCCCCTTCGTATAAAATGGAAGTGGTTCCAACTGATAACGGGCCATAGACTATATAACTGTGACCGGTTACCCAGCCTGTATCTGCGGCACACCAGTAAATATCATTTTCATGTACATCAAAAACGGTCTTCATTGAGTAATGGGTAAAGAGGTTATAGCCGCCATGCGTATGCAATACACCTTTGGGTTTGCCGGTGGTACCCGATGTATAAAGGATATATAAAGGATCTTCAGAATCCGTATGAGCTGATTCCAATGTTTTACCCTGCTTTTGCTGTAATTCGTGAAAATCCAGTTCATTGGTTGATAAGGAAAGGTTATCATTGGTTCGTTGAGCTACAATGACATGCTCAATAGACTGACACTGCGAGACCGCTTCATCAACGATGCCTTTTAAATCTACTTGTTTACCCCTTCTTTGGGTCCAGGTGGTACAAATTACAAGCTTGGCTTCTGCATCGTCAATCCGGGTTTTAAGGGCCTGTGCGCTAAAACCTGCGTAAACGACCGAGTGAATAGCGCCTAAACGGGCGCAAGCCAGCATAGCAACAATCTGGGCTAACGTAGGAGGCATGTATATAGCTATTCGGTCTCCTTTTTCAACACCCAATGATTTTAACCCATTGGCAAATTGGTTAACCTCGCTTAAAAGCTCACCATAAGTGATCTTTTTTTCATCCCCGTTTTCATTGGTATAGATGAAGGCTACCTTATTTCGCCTGCCATTAATAACATGGCGGTCGAGGCAGTTGTAAGTAATATTGATCTTACCATTCACGAACCACTGGTAGTAGGGATGATCCCATTGCAGCACCTTGTCCCATTTTTTGAACCATTCCAATTCCTGTTCCGCAATTTTAGCCCAGAACCCTTCCGGATCATTGATAGATTCCTGGTATAATTTTTCATACTCGGCTTCGCTTATGTGGGCAATTGATTGAACCCTTTCAGGAGATTCGTAGAATTCATTTACTTTTAGCAGGGTTTCATTGTCTTGATCAGCCATAGGTCAGTGTATTTTTTATCATGGTTTTTATAACATCTGTAAAAAAATCCTCTTCCGCGTGGGTCCGTTTTGGATTGACTAAGCTAATAAATTTTGGTTTTCTAAAATGGTTGTTTTACCATAAATTTTTTAACTTTTGGCAATATGAAATCATTAAAGGACTTAAGTAATGGGCAATGAGGTCAGTTTAAAGCAAGCCATTAACAAGCTTGTGGATACCTATAAGCTTCGGGGAAAATTAACAGAAAATAAGATCGCTGAGTCCTGGGAGGAATTGATGGGAAAAGTGATTGCTAAACATACCACTTCTATTAAGCTGGACAAAACCTTGTTGATTGTTCAATTGGATAGTAGTGTTCTTCGCCAGGAATTGTCGTATGCTAAGGAAAAGATCATTAAACGCCTGAACGACCAAATAGGTAACCGAATCATTGAGGATATTGTTTTTAAGTGAATCCGCTTTATTCATCATCTATTCGGAATTAAGCAAAATCCCCTTTCACCTAAAAGGGCAGGTTATCCATATCAAGGCCGGGAATATTGGGTAAATGCCCTTCCAGATTCTTTTTCATTTCGTCCTTATAGGTGGCATCTGCTTTTTCCATAGCAGCGTTGATTGTTTCTGTAATATGGTATTGCAGGTTTTCCTTTTTTTCGGAGTTGAGTAAAGAATCATCTATGGAAATATGGTTGATTTGCTTGTCAGCCGCAAATTTAACGGTAACCAAACCATCATCACTTTGTTCTTCCAGCTCCATAAAAGGTAGCTTTTCTTTTACTTCCTGAACCTTCTCTTTTACCTCGCCTAATTTGCCCATCATGGAAAACATGTCGTTCATAAGCCTCTTATTTTTAGTATTATTCAAAGCTAAAAACCTTAATTTGGTTTTTAGTATTCTTCTAAGCGGAATTTTTAAAAGGAAAGTTCCTCATGGCTGAAAAACGATTATTCATTGCTGTGCCACTGAATCAGGATTACAGGCTTGTGATAAATGATTTCAAAGAAACGCAGGATCAGGATTTTCGCTGGATACCGGAAAAAAATTGGCATTTGACCCTTCTTTTCCTGGGCGATTTTCCCGAAACGAAAACAGAACAACTTCGTAATCACTTAGAGGATTTTTTCTGCAAACAGCCTCCTTTAGCCATTTCGCCAAAAGATTTTATACTCGCTCCAAAACTGACTAAGGCCCGTATGGTATGGTTGAGATTTGCTGAAAGTACTGCCTTTGATCAATTAGTCAATAGCCTTTTTTATACATTGAAAGCATTTTATGAAGAGGCTGGGCTTCCCTTCAATATCAGTTTACATAAGCGCCAAATCCCTCATCTAACTCTTGCCCGTTTTAAGCCATTTAACGCTTACAATAAAGTTTTCTTAAAGGGCAAAAACCTGATTGAATCTTTACCGGCACTAAGGATAAACCAGGCAGTTTTGTATGAGTCAATTTTAAAGCCTGAAGGAGCTGAATACTATGATTTAAATCACTTTTACTTTCATAGCCAAGGTTAATGGTTTCTGTATAAAAAGTATCCGGAAGAATCATTCTGACAACCTGTCATAAACCCGCTTGGCAAGGATTTTGAGCTTTCAGGAGAAAAAAGTATTGGATTGATATGGATTATAAAGATTATTATAAAATACTGGGTGTAAGTAGAAATGCAAGTCAGGATGAGATTAAAAAAGCTTACCGCAAAATGGCCCGGAAATACCATCCGGATGCCAACCCAGATGACAAAAAGGCGGAAGAAAAATTTAAGGACGCCAGTGAAGCTTATGAGGTTTTAGGTGATCCGGAAAAGCGGAAACAATACGACCAATTAGGCGCAGACTGGAAGAAGTATCAACAAGCTGGAACTGGAGCAGGCGCTGGCGGTTTTGGTTTTGAAGATTTCATGCGTCAACAAGGCTTTGGTGGTGGCCGTGGAGGTGGTCAACGTACTTATACGACTTTTGAAGGTGATTTTGATGACCTATTTGGTGGTGGTGGATTCTCGGATTTTTTTGAGGCCTTTTTTGGCGGTGGCGGTTTTGGTGGAAGCCGCACCCAAAACAGAGGGTTTGGGAGTAGTCAGAAACAAAAAGCCTTTAAAGGGCAGGACTTGAAGGCTAACTTACAGATCAGCTTAGCTGATGCTTATGAGGGCGCTGAAAAGGTTATTAGCGTCCAGAACAATAAATTGCGCATCAAAATCAAACCAGGTATCCAGGATGGGCAAACACTAAGGTTAAAAGGTAAAGGCAGCCCGGGTATGAATGGTTCAGGAGCCGGGGACTTGCTGCTAACTATCAATGTGCAGGACCAACCTGGTTACAGTCGTAACGGGAATCACCTATATGTTGATATGCCGGTGGATTTGTATACTGCTGTATTAGGTGGTGACAATTACTTTAATGTTTTAGGCCACCAATTGAAAATAAAAATTCCTGCTGGAACTCAGGGCGGAACGAATTTCAGGTTAAAAAATAAGGGGTTCCCGGATTACAATAACCCCAATAAGCGGGGTGATATTTACGCAAAAGTCCAGGTTCAGGTACCCAAAAAACTTAGTAAAAAAGAGAAAGAACAATTTCAAAAGCTTTCTCAGATGAGAAATGGTTAATATTGACCACCGGTTTTGACAACCTTGAGCAGTTGCTGCTTTTGGGGGGTTATTAAAATTACAAAGTAAATACCGCCTGGATGCCCGGTAAGATCGAATGATTCGGTACTGGGGATATTGTTAAAACGCTTAACCCGTCTTTCTACCACTGTGCCCCCTGATGTTAGGACCGATATTTCTGTTCTGGCTACCGGTTTAATAACCTGTATGGTAAATTCATTATTTGTAATCTGCCGAGAACGAACAATGGCAAAAGAATCATTACGATCCGGCCCGAAAAGGTTGTTATTGTTATGATTCGATGAAGCGGTGTCGCTGTATCGTTTATGAACCTCGTTAGGGATTTCATCACCATATGAAGTGTATTTCAAAGAACAGCCTTCATAAACTTTAAACTGATAGGTCCTTTCTTTAATACAACCGCTAAAACAATCTCCCCATTTAATTTTAAAATTTAGTTGCTGGTGGTTAGGGTTTAATGTATATTGAATATCATCACCATCACCATCAAATTTCCTGGGAGCTGAGTATGTAGTGGCATTGTGGTCACTTAGCTTTTCACAGAGGGGTTTAAGGTTGAGTAAGGTATTGCTTTTTAAAACGATCCTGGGATAGGTATATGAACTATCAATGGAAGTAATTTGAAAACTGTACTTTTTTAGCTTGGCATCAATGGTGGGAATGCCAATCGCTGAATCTCCTTTACTTAAATTTAAGGCTTTAAAGACTGATGAATCAAAGCCTAACTTGAGTGTATTCAAATTCGGCTTTGGAAAAGTATGGAGCTGAAAATGGTTAAATAAACTATCTGTGACCGCTTGATCAGCATTGTAAACCGCTGCCATGGCTTTGGCTATGGTATCTTTCAGGGCATGAGGTATTCTGATGCTATCAGATAAATTCTGATGTTTTTGCATAAACCGAACAGCCAAACGGCTAATGTCTTGTTCATAGTTTTTTCTGAACGTTTCGGTAGGGTTACAATCAGAAGCAAACTGTTGACCATTAATTGGGGTAGTCCCAATGCCAATGAATAGAATAATACAAAGTAACCTTATAAACATTGTTAGTCATTGATTAAGCCATTCAATGAAAACAAATTTTTGCGAAGATTCATTCTATATTTTTTTTAGCAATGATAGGTTACAGCGTTTCTCTGTCTTTAATGTATTCTTCGAGTAACTGGAAGAGCTTCTCATTATCTATTTCAATAGCCCCGCAAGTTATCGTTATTGGTGTGCCAAATCGTTTCCAATTCAAGTACAATAGAAGCTTGTTCCATAAATTTTTATTGGCTAATATGCGCTTAGTGTCTTTGACCATAACAAGAATCATGATTTGTCCTAAAACTTTATTCTCCCTGATCTCAGTGATTTCATTCCAATAGATACGTCCGGCGCTAATCGTATCTGCATTGTCTATGAAACCAGCCTGATCAATGGTTAAGCCTGGTGCTTTAAAGAAAAATTTGGCTGAATAAAATAGCGTGCTTACACCGAAAATTACGATGGCAATAAAAGCTGTTAAGTGAAAGAAAACTTCAATGATGAAGTTGAAACGGCCAGAGATGTAAATTAGCAATACACCAATGGTAATAAATAGCAAATTGTACATGATCAACATCCCGATTTTAGGCTTGCTAAACGCTATTTCTATCCGGGGATCATTTGAAGAAGGGTCAGGCTGATTATTTTCTTCGGTCATGGCTTTGGTAAGTTGTCCCTGCAAATAAAAGCATTGGAAATTAGATGCCCGCTTCAAGTGTAAGCCTAATACACCCTAAATAACATGTTGTTGTGCTTGCACTATTTAACGCCGGCTTGTAAAATGTTCCGGACTTCTATTATTCACTGAAGAACCATTCAGTTTTCTCAAAGATACCCTTATTAGCAATCAAAATTTGGCGGGAGTGTATCAAAAGTCTTTTTTGGGGGCAAAATTGGGATCAGTAATAGAATTGAAAAATTTGATTGTCAGTAGACTACTATGAAAGATAAAGGACTTTTAAAACCGAAAAATCCAGAGATTTTTCGGTTTTGATACACCCCCACTTGATAATTTGGTATCAGCTCTTATTGTTACTTTTTAGCACCATGAATTCATTGATGACGATTTCGGTAATGTTCCGTTTTTCGCCATCTTTTTCATAACTGCGGGAATTTAAACGGCCTTCTATCAGGACCTGGGCTCCCTTCTCCAAGTACTGATTAACCCTTTCAGCTGTTTTACCCCAGGCCACGATGTTATGCCATTGGGTATTGGTGTTTTTCTCCCCATTGTTGTCATAATAGGTTTCATTTGTTGCTACCGGGAACCATGCCTTGGTTTTCCCATTGCTAAAATCCCGGCTCTGAGGGTTATCCCCAAGATTTCCGATTAGTTGGACGTGGTTTTTTAAGCCATTCATAATGAATAAATTTTGTTCTACAATAATTTTTAAAATTGCTGGTACAAATCTGGTTGACTTATAAAACCTAATTCAAATAATAAATATTTACTTTCGTTTGGTAAACGATTGTAATTGTTTGTAAATAGCTAAAATTTGCCTTATATTAGTAATATGAGTTCTCAATGCCCTGAATGTGGAGACATGATAAAAGGCCGGTCAGATAAAAAATTTTGTTCTGACCAATGCCGCAATGCTTACAACAACCGCTTGAATAGGGACCGGGATAATTATATGCGGAAAGTAAACAATACCCTTCGTAAAAACCGGAGAATCCTGGAGAAATTAAATCCGCATGGGAAAGCCAAAACTACCAAGAAAGTACTTTTAGATCAGGGTTTTGATTTCAACTACTTTACCAATTTTTACAAAACAAAACAGGGCAAAGTCTACTACTTCTGCTATGAGCAAGGGCTTTTGCCTTTGGAAAAAAATGAGTTTGCCTTGGTGGTAAAACGGGATAATCTTGATCATAATGAAAGGCCTTAGCTATGGAGCAACTTACTAAATACATTTCGCCGGTTATTGAAGAACAGCGCTGGGGGTTCCTTCAAGTTGAAGGCATTGATAGGGACTTCAAGGATGCCAAGCTTTATCCGGGTGGTGCAAGAACATGGGATTGGAACGAAACAGGTACTCGACATAAGCCTGGTATTCAATGGACAGATGTAGAGGAATTGGTTGAAAATGGCGCTGAAATTGTTGTCCTATCCAAAGGAGTTCAAGAAGCATTAGAAGTGCCAGGAGCAACAGTAGAAGCGCTGGAAAGGAGAGGGGTAGCGGTAAAAATAGCCCAAACTGAAGAAGCTGTTAAACTTTACAATGAGTTGGCCGAGGAGGGCAAAGCCGTTGGTGGCTTATTTCACTCAACTTGCTAATCAGCTTAAAAGTTGGTTAATCCCTAAAAAGTTTAAAACTACAGGGTTACGAGTGAGTCATGGTAAACCATTGAAGTTAATTGGCTATTTAAGATTGTTTAGCCCACAATCAGGTGCCATCATTAACCAGGGTACCTACTTTTTCGCCTTCAACGACTTTTAGGAAATTTCCTGATTCAACGATATCAAAAACAACAATGGGCAGTGTATTCTCCCTGCAGAGTGTGAAGGCTGTCATATCCATTGCATTGAGGTTTTTGGCATAAACTTCATCATAGGAGATCCGGTCATACTTGTAAGCGTTCTTATCTTTTTCCGGATCAGCGGAATAAATACCATCAACCCTTGTACCTTTCACAATAGCATCCGCATTAACCTCAATGGCCCTTAGTGCGGCAGCTGTATCAGTTGTAAAATAGGCATTACCCGTGCCGGCAGAAAAAATTACAATCCTTCCTTTTTCCAGGTGACGAGTAGCCCGCCTGCGGATATAAGGTTCGCAGATCTCTTCCATTTTGATAGCTGACTGAAGTCGGGTTTGTACTCCTACTGATTCAAGCGCAGTTTGCAAAGCCATGCCATTGATCACTGTAGCCAGCATTCCCATGTAATCTCCCTGGGAACGGTCCATAAAACCATCTTTCGATGCCTCTAACCCACGGAAGATATTACCACCACCTATCACAACACCCACTTCATACCCTTTATCAGCAACCATTTTAATTTCCCTTGCATAATGAGAAAGGGTGTCACCTTCAATTCCGTAATCTTTATCCCCCATTAAAGATTCCCCGCTAAGTTTTAGAAGGACTCGCTTGTAAGTCATTATTTCGCCTTTTTTAAAAGAAGTCTTTTTACAGGGTAAATTTCCATGCCTCCAAGTAGGGGCAAAAAAAAGAGGCTTTTGAAAGCCTCTTTTTAGTTACTGCCGATTGATAACCTTTTGAATGACTGAATTGCCAAATCTTTATCCACTTCAGCAAGGAAATCTTTTACTGTCTTATCTCCATCTTTTACAAATTCTTGTTCCATTAAGGCATTTTCCTCGTAAAACTTCTTAAGCTTTCCCTGTGCTATTTTATCTACTAGATGGTCAGGTTTACCTTCCTGCCGTATCTGCTCTTTGGCGACTTCCAGTTCCTCATTAACCCGCTCTTCGGGAATTGAAGCTTTATCAACCGCCATAGGGTGCATGGCAGCTATTTGCATGGCAAGGTCAACGCCGGCTTGTTTGATTTCTTCACCACTTTTATTCAGGGCGACTAATACCCCAATTTGGTTACCAAAGTGATTATAGCCCATCACAAATTCAGATTCCAGCACCTCAAAAGAAGAAATGGTGATGCGCTCACCGATTTTAGCCATCTGATCTTCAATCATAGTATTGACCGTCTGCCCATCAACTTCAGTCCCTCCAAGTTCTTCAATGGAATTGGGAGTATGTTTTAAAGCAGCTTCAGCGACCTTATAAACGAAATTTGAAAAATCTTCATTTTTCGCAACAAAGTCAGTTTCGCAGTTTACTGAAATAATGACGCCTTTTGTTTGATCTTCATTAGTGAGGGCTTGAACGCGACCTTCATTGGCTTCTTTTTCAGCCCTTTTGGTGGAAACTTTTTGGCCTTGTTTCCTCAGGTAATTAACCGCTTCGTCAAAATCACCATTTGATTCTTCCAGGGCTTTCTTACAATCCATCATGCCTGCCCCGGTTTGCTGTCTTAATTTATTAACATCTGATGCGGAGATCGTCATTGCTTAGCTTTATTTGTTTTCCGGTTAATTAATAAGCGTTAAGGATTATTCACTTTCTTCTTCACCTGCCTCACTGTCACCGCTGCCAACGGAAGCGGCACCTTGTTGTGGTTCAGCTTCTTCTTCTTTTTCCTTTTCTTTGGCCTGTTTCTTTTCTTCCCGTTCTTTCAAGCCCTCTTCTATAGCTTCGGTAAATTTTTCCGTTATAAGAGAGATCGATTTTGAGGCATCATCATTTGCCGGAACCGGGAATGTAGGATCGGTGGGGTCTGAATTTGTATCGGTGATGGCAAAGGAAGTCATTTCCAACTTTTGGGCTTCTGCCATCGCGATGTGTTCTTTCTTAATATCTACGATAAAAACAGCAGCGGGTGGGCGATTCAAACCTGTAATACCTCCGAGAACACTCTCAAGCTTTTGCCTTTCCCTTTCTAAGGCCAACCTTTCCCGTTTAGCCATTTTCTCTACAGTGCCATCATTGAACATCTTGTCGATGTTACTCATCTTTTTTATTGACTTGCGGACGGTGGCAAAGTTTGTTAACATGCCACCTAACCACCTTTCTGTAACAAAGGGCATGTCAACGCGCTTAGCATTTTCAGTGACGATGTCTTTAGCCTGCTTTTTTGTAGCTACATAAAGGATTTTTTTCCCGGAACTGGCAAGATTGTAGGCTGCATTGCAAGCTTCATCAAGCTTTTTTTGGGTTTTATTCAGGTCAATAATGTGAATCCCGTTTTTCTCCATAAAAATATAGGGAGACATGTTAGGATTCCACTTACTCCTTAGGTGACCGAAGTGCGCTCCGGCTTCCAACAATTGTTCTATCGATACTTCCTGGGCCATATAGTAATTTTTAACGCTTTCTGTACTGACTTCTCTTCCGTGCTTTCTTGAGACCTGATTTTTTACGTTCAACCATTCTGTCATCACGGGTTAAATAGTTAACATCTTTCAAGGGTTTCTTGAAGTCTTCATTTTCTTTGATCAAAGCTCTTGATAAACCGTGACGAATAGCTTCTGCCTGGCTTGAAAAGCCTCCTCCGTTGACATTGACTTTTACATCGTACTGCCCTTCCGTTTCAGTTTGACGAAAAGGATCTTCAATTTTTATGCGGTAAGGCAGGAGGTCAAAAAATTCCTTGTAGTCTTTACCATTTACTGTGATATTACCATTACCGGATTTTATATAAACCCTGGCTACAGATGATTTACGCCTGCCGGTGCCTAAAGTATAATCCATTATCTATTTTTTAAAGTTCAAGTTTTTTAGGTTGTTGTGCGATATGAGGATGTTCTTCACCTTCATACAAGTACAAATTATTCATGAAGCGCTTTTGAAGCTTATTTTTAGGTAACATGCCCCTGACAGCTAATTTCAGAACCTCGGTCGGTTTATATTTAAGATATTGACGAGGTGTCTTTTCTTTTTGTCCGCTTGGATAGCCGGAGTACCAGCGATAGACTTTCTGAGTATTCTTATTGCCTGTAAAACGGACTTTGTCAGCATTTATCACAATGACTTTATCGCCACAGTTTACATGAGGTGTAAAGGAAGTTTTGTGCTTACCCCTGATGATTTTGGCAATTTCAGAAGCTAAACGTCCCACTACTTTGTCCTGAGCGTCAATAATATGCCATTCATGAGTAATGCTTTCTTTATTCGCTGATTCTGTTTTATAACTTAGGCTGTTCACGGTTGGATACTTTTAGGTTTTCTCAAAGATAGGTGCAAAGGTAGCTCTTTCCCCATAAATTGCAAAATAATTCTAAAAGGAAAGAGCAAGTAGAGGAAAAGTGTATAGCATGGATAGTAGTCAGCCAATGGTATACAGAACAGGCTTTGGGAGAAAACCTTTAGAAATACTGCATTGAAAGGGTTGGATAAAGTTTCCCAGTACTACCAATAAAAGCCGTTTTGAAAAGTAGTCTATTTAGCTGTTAAGGCCACGCTGCATTTCAGAGGATTATTATTGTTCAGAGTACCTGACTTCATGGTATTACTGAATTTCAAAAGAATCCATATAGTTGGTTGTGTAATTGGCTTTGCGAAAGTCTTTTGTATTGAGTACCTGGTCGTGCAGAGGGATTGTGGTTTTAAGACCATCTATGATAAACTCATCTAAACACCTTCGCATTCGAGCAATAGCTTCTTCTCGGGTACGAGCGCTAACTATGAGCTTAGCAATCATAGAATCATAGTGTGGAGGAATATGGTAGCCATCATAAACATGCGTATCCACCCTTACTCCGTGACCTCCCGGCTTGTGCAAATTATTAATTTTACCGGGATGAGGGCGAAAATCTTTATAGGGATCTTCAGCATTAATTCGGCATTCAATGGCAACCTTTTCCGGGAAATGGTTTTTTCCGGAGATTGGTAGACCGGCTGCTACCTGGATTTGCTCTTTTATGAGGTCATAGTTGATCACCTCCTCAGTAATGGGATGTTCAACCTGCACTCGCGTATTCATCTCCATAAAGTAAAAATTCTTGTGCTTATCAACCAAGAATTCTACAGTTCCCAAACCCTCATAATCCACGGCTTTAGCTGCTCTTATGGCAGAGTTACCCATTTTGGTCCTTAGCTCCGGCGTTATGACCGGAGATGGGGTTTCTTCAATCAACTTCTGATGCCTGCGTTGAATGGTGCAGTCTCTTTCTGATAAGTGGCTAATTGTACCGAATTGGTCACCTATTACCTGAATTTCAACATGGCGGGGTTCTTCCACAAATTTCTCCATGTAAATGGCCTCGCTGCCAAAAGAAGCTCCGGCTTCTTGCCTGGCACTGTCCCAATGCTTTTGCATTTCACTTTCTTCCGGAACAACGCGCATTCCCTTACCGCCTCCTCCTGCAGAAGCTTTTAGCATAACCGGATAACCAATTTCACTGGCTACTTTCTTGGCTTCATCCACGCTGCTCAAAAGCCCATCTGAGCCCGGAACAGTCGGAACCCCGGCTTTTTTCATAGTGTCGATTGCCTGGGCTTTATCACCCATTGCACTTATCATGGAAGGTGAAGCACCAATGAATTTAATGCCGTTCAGCTCACAAGTTTCAGAAAACTTGGCACTTTCCGAGAGAAAACCATACCCTGGATGAATAGCATCTGCATTCGTGATTTCTGCAGCGGCGATAATATTGGGTATTTTAAGGTAAGACTCTCCGCTTAAAGGAGGGCCAACGCAAACCGCTTCATCAGCAAAACTGGCATGTAGACTTTCTTTATCTGCTTGGCTGTAAACAGCAACAGTAGGGATGCCCATTTCTTTACAAGTCCTGATGACTCTTAGGGCAATTTCTCCCCTGTTGGCGACAAGGATTTTATTGAACATAAGATTGGAGCTGGGTTAATTTTTCGATTCTGGTAGCTAATTAGATCAGCCATTGGGATCGACCAGGAAGAGTGCCTGGTCATACTCAACAGGGGCTGCGTTATCTACTACAATTTTAACGATCTTACCTGATACTTCCGATTCTATTTCATTGAATAGTTTCATGGCTTCAACAACACATACGGTTTGTCCTTTTTCAACTTTATCTCCTACATTAACATAGGGATCTTTCTCAGGGCTTGGCGAACGATAAAATGTGCCAATCATGGGAGATTTAATCGCAACGTAGTTTGATTCATCATCATCTGAACCAGCATCTTGTTGCGTAGTAGCTCCTTCTTCTTGCTGCGTAGATTTGTTGACAGGTTGTGGTTGCGTTTCAGTTGTTTGGGCTTGGGGAGCTGCCGGTTGCTGCTGCATGCCCTGGGGCATCATTTGAGGAGGCATCATTTGCGCATAGACTGGCTGACTCAAATTGCCATTCTTATCTTCATCTTCTTGTCCAGTCCTAATAGTTAATTTAATATCATCTTTTTCAACACTTACTTCGCTAACGCCTTGTTTAGCTACGAATTTGATTAAATCCTGAATTTCCTTAAGGGTCATGTCATCAATTTTTTAGAATATTACTCAGGCTTAGGTTTGGCGTCAAATCTAAAAATGTTTTTGGATTTGTATACAGTTTAGGGATAAAAGGTTAGGATTACTGCATCGCAAATTTTAAAGCCGCCCTCTATGCTTTCATTATTCAATGAGCAATTCAAAAGAATAGGGCAAAATTTCCATTATTTACCTTTTATTCGCTCCGCGTACTTCTTCTCTTTTGTATCTACTTTAATCTTTTCACCGGTTTCTATGAACAAAGGAACATGAACCGTAGCACCGGTTTCGATGGTTGCCGGTTTTAGGGTGTTAGTGGCGGTGTCTCCTTTAACGCCGGGCTCAGTATAAGTAATCTCAGCTTCTATAAACTGGGGTAAAGTCACCTTAATGGGCGTTTCTGTTTCATCATGATAAACAATGGTAACGGTCATTCCTTCTTTAAGCATTTCAGGACTATCTACCATATTACTCTCAAGTGATACCTGCTCAAAAGTTTCTTCATGCATAAAATGATACCCTGTATCATCGCTATATAAGTATTGGTAGGGTCTTTCTTCTACCCGTGCTGTCGTGACTTTCTCTCCTGCCGAAAAAGTTTTTTCAATGACTTTACCGCTTTCTACACCCTTAAGCCTTGTTCTCACAAAAGCGGCTCCTTTACCGGGCTTTTTATGCAAAAAATCAAGAATTTGATAAAGTTCGTCTTCCAATTCTATGCACATACCATTTTTAAAATCAGCTGTGGTTGCCATAATGCTTTTCTGTTCTTTTTTAATTCATTTAAAATTTCCCATTCAGCTAATTGGAGGGTGATTAATCGGTATTGTAAGCCCATTTAAGGTAAACAGACCCCCAAGTAAAGCCACCACCAAAGGCAGAAAGGATGATATTATCACCTTGGTGAAGGTTATTTTCCCATTCGTATAAGCAGAGCGGAATGGTAGCATTGGTTGTATTCCCATAGCGCTGAATATTAACCATAACTTTTTCCGGATCCAGACCGAGTTCCTGGCCGGCCGCATCTATGATGCGTTTATTAGCCTGATGAGGGACGAAGTAGCTTATATCTTCTGTTTTAAGGTTATTCCTTTCCATAACCTGCCTGGAGGTTTCAGCCATTTTGGGCACAGCAAATTTGAAAACTTGCCGACCTTCCTGGTAAACATAATGCTCCCTCATATCTACTGATTGGTGTGAGGGTGGTTTAATAGACCCTCCCGCTTTCATGTGTAGGTGTTTGCGTCCTGCACCATCAGTTTCATAAATGGCATCGAGGAAACCATTACCATTGACATCCGGCTCCAGCATAACGGCCGTACCAGCGTCTCCAAATATTATACAGGTAGCCCTGTCCTCATAATCAATGATCGATGACATTTTATCAGCGCCTACAATGATTGTTTTTTTGGAAAACCCGGATTCTATGTACTTAGCGCCTACGGATAATGAATACAGGAAGCCTGAGCATGCGGCTTCTATGTCAAAACTAAAGGCATTGTGCAATCCGGCTTCATCAGTAATAATGTTTGCGGTAGCAGGGAATAACATGTCTGGTGTAACTGTACTACAAATCAGGCAATCTACTTCCTCAGGCTTGGTATTGGTTTTTTCAAGCAACTCATTGACGGCTTTAATCGCCATGTAGGATGTTCCCTTGCCCTCTTCTTTTAAAATTCGCCTTTCCTGGATGCCTGTTCTGGATTGAATCCACTCATCATTGGTATCCACCATTTGCTCTAAATCGTGATTAGTAAGCACATAATCTGGCACCCAAGCTCCGACTCCTGTTATCGCTGCCTTGTTATTTTCCATTCCAATTAGGATTCAAATGCCCTTTGAATTTTATCAATTAGCTGGGAATTTACGATTCCTTGGCCCACTTTTATCATGTTTTCAAAAGCCATTGGAGTGGAAACACCATGTCCTACAATTACAGGCTTATTCACACCAAGGATTGGAGTACCGCCATGATTCTCAAAATCAAAGTTGCTGAAGTATTCGTCTGAAATGCCGCGTTTTTTGATCATTTCAAATATACCCTCAGCAGTTTTTAAAACAATGTTGCCAGTAAAACCATCGCAAACGTAGACATCGGCTTTATCTTTAAACAGATCATACCCTTCTACATTCCCTACAAAATTCATGTTACCCGACTGCTCCATATTTGAATAAGCGGATTGGGTTACAATATTTCCTTTTTCTTTCTCTTCCCCAATGTTTAATAAGCCTACGCGAGGATTATCAAGGTTGTAAACACTTTTCAGGTATTGGGAACCTAAAACCCCGAATTGTTCAAGTACCTCCGGCTTACAGTCAGGGTTTGCCCCAACATCTAGCATTATGCCAAATTTCCCGTCACTTTTAGGTACAAGGGTTGTTATAGCTGGCCTTAAAACACCACTTATGGCTTTTATTGTATAAAGAGAGCCTACCATCATAGCGCCTGTGTTACCAGCACTTAAAAATACGTCCAGGTTTTCAGTTTTGAGGCTTTCAAAGCCTTTGTAAATGCTGGAATCTGTTTTTTGGCTGAAAGATTTGGTGGGTGATTCACTCATTTCAATAACCTGAGAGGTACAAAGGAAATCCAGTTGATTTGTGTTTTCGTAATCCAGCTTGCTTTTGTAGGATTCGATGTAATGCTCATCACCAATCAAAACAAGCTGAACATCTTCCGGGAGGTTAGGTAGTGCTTTGGCTACACCTTTTATTGGCGATTCTGGGGCATAATCACCCCCCATTATGTCGATTCCGATTTTCATGATGATTATTGGCTTTCAATGATGGTTTAAAGTTACCCAAAGCTAATAAAATAAAAGGTTTTATTTCTCAAGGATAACTTTTCCCTTATAATATAGCCGGTTTTCATACCAATAAGCCCTGTGATAAAGATGGGGCTCCCCGGTTGTCTGGCACTGAGTCAACGTTGGATTTTGACTCTTGATTTTTGTTCTTCTTTTGTTGGTTTTTGATTTTGAGGTTTTGCGCTTCGGTACGGCCATAATTAATTGTTGTTTTTATTGTAGAATTTTTTCAAATCTTCCCACCGTGGGTCTATGTCTTGATCATCCTTGTTAGTATTTTTTTGCATATTATTAAGGATATCCGTCATTTCTTTATTGCAATCTTTATTGACTGTTTCGCAACTTGGCTTCATGGGTTTCGTCAAATTTAAATAGTCAAAAATTGGTTTAGCAACATTAAAGGCTATAGCGTCACCGGGCAGGGCCACCAAATCTTCTTCTTCCTCATAATTGCTGGTTTTAGCTTCTTCATTATCGGTTATTTTCACAGTCAAGTTTTCAACCAAGTGAATCGGAAAATTAAACTCGTCCAGACAACGATCACAATTTAGGGTCAATATGCCATCCATTTCAAATTGGAAATGTAGTAACGTTTCTTTCTCTTTAATCATGGTACAATGAACCTGTATCTCGGCCTTATCAACCAAGGAATAATCAAAGCTTTCAAAGAACTCATTTCCAATGGGAAAATTGTAAGTAAACCTACCTGGTTTTAAATGAACGAACTTTATATTAAATTGCTCTAAACCTTCCACTACCTCAATTATTTAAAACATTGCAAAGGTAATAAATTGTATAAAACTAAAACGACCCTCGTATTCCGGTCAATTGGTTAGTACTCCCTTCATCTTGTCAATAATCGTGCCCCTTACCCCACCTTTAGGTCTCTTTTTCCTTGACCATTCTGCTTTGCAATGGATTACTGGTTATCTCTGAATGGCTTCTGCGGGCTTTAATGATCTCACCGGCTTTAAACAATGCTTTTATAAAAGAGGATTCATCAGCTTTGCCTTCACCTGCGAGTGCGTATCCCGGACCATGGTCCGGGGAAGTCCTGACAATGGGTAAGCCTGCTGTGTAATTAACGCCTTCTCCAAAAGCTAAGGCTTTGAATGGTGCTAATCCTTGATCATGATATTGTGCCAAAATCCCATCAAAGTTTTGGAAATGCTTAGAGCCAAAAAAACCGTCAGCTGGAAAAGGCCCAAAAGCTAAATAATCATCGGCTTTGGCCTCTTCAATGGCTGGTTTAATGATTTCTTCTTCCTCATTACCTAATAACCCATTATCACCGGCATGGGGATTTAGCCCTAATACTGCTATTTGGGGCTTTTTGATGGTAAAATCCTGGACTAAGGATTCATGGAGGATTTTTATTTTGGACCGTATAACCTCTTTTGTAATACTTTCATTAATGTTTTTGACGGGAATATGGCCAGTTATAGTCCCGACTTTTATCTGTTCATGCGTAAGAACCATTAAGGCATCTTCTGCACCGAATTTTTGCTGTAAAAATTCGGTGTGCCCAGGAAAATCAAAATCCTGTGATTGGATGCTTTTTTTGTTAATTGGACAAGTAACCATACCATCAACTTTGCCTTGCTCAAGATCATCAGCGCATGCTTTGAGGGATTTATAGGCATAATAACCAGCTTCTTCTTTTATGTGTCCTAATTCTACTTTTGCCTCTTCTTCCCATGCATTGATCAGATTTAAACGCTTTTTATGGGCTTTTTCAGGCGTTTCAATTACGTTAAATTGAACATTGGTGTAATTGAGGCTTTTGCTATGGTAGTTGGCTACTCTGCTTGAGGCATAAATTATTGGTGTACAATAATTAAATAACCTTTCATCCTGGAAAGCTTTTATGATCAATTCAAAATTGATCCCATTAATATCCCCAATGGAAATCCCAATGGCGGGTTTAAATTTATCGGATGCTTCTTTTACTGTACCTTGTTTAGCTTTATTATCTTTCGCCATACAGGTTTTAAACTTTATAAAGGTTTTGCTAATTTGCAACTGCAATTTTAACAATAATCAAGGGAACTTTTTGATGAAATGATTTAGTCCCCTAAATACCGTTTAACCATTTGGGACATCCTTACTTGAAAAAACAATACGGCCAGCATTTCCTCCAGGATGATAACACCGCTAAAAAAATTTGTGATAGACTTAAGTTAGCGGGAAAAGATTATTCTTATTTACTCGAAATTGGTGCAGGTGGGGGCATTTTGACACGTCACCTGGTTAATAATGATAATTTAATATTATACCTTGTAGAAGTAGATGATCACTGGGCTAAGTTTCTAAAGGATCAGTTACCAAGTATTAAATCGAGAATTTACCAAAAAGATATTCTATCATTTGACTTAAGCGGGTTCGGAATGCGGGTAGGGCAATTCGGGGTTATCGGGAATTTCCCCTACAACATTGCCAGCCAGATCATATTAAAGGTTTTGGGCAATCGTACTCACATTCCAGAAATGGTTGGCATGTTTCAATTGGAAGTTGCTCGCAGACTGGTAGCCAAACCCGGTGGAAAAGACTACGGCTTATTAACTGTTATGTTGAAGTCTTTTTATGAGGTAGAACAATGCTTCAAAATACCACCAGGTGCTTTCAGACCACCCCCCAAGGTCCAATCTGCCGTGATTCAAATAGTAAGGAAATCAAGCATGCCTGAAGATCTTAATTTTGACCTGTTTTTCAGGATTGTTAAGACCGCTTTTCAGCAAAGGAGAAAAAAATTATCTAATGCTTTGAAAAGTTATCAATCTGCTATTGAAGCTGTTCATCCAGCTTTGCTGGATAAAAGGCCTGAAGCTGTTGAGCCGGAATCATTTCAAGCTGTAACAAGGCAAATAATGGAAAGGAATAATTCCTCATAGGCTAGTTAGTGGGTCGGCTTTTAACGTGAAAAATTCAGCAAGTAAAGGCCTACTTCATACATTTGTTTTACTTTAGACCCAAACCATTATGGAGGATACGCTTGATAAATCTTACCTTGAGCAATTGAAAACCGCAATTCAGGCTGATGATCAGGCTTACCTTAAAAATGAGCTTGATAGCCTTTATTTAGTGGATATTGCCCAAATCCTCCGCTCACTTGATAAGGAAGATGGTCAATACCTTTTCCACTTATTGGATTATTCGAAAGCTGGTGAAGTTTTGGTGGAATTGGGCGAAAAGCAAAGGGAATCTCTTTTAACGGGTATTGCTCCGGAGTTTATTATTGCAAATTACATCCACCGAATGAATTCAGATGATGCTGCTGATTTCATTAATGATTTACCAGTCGATACCCGTGAGGCCATTGTTGATCACTTAACAAAAAGCGAAGATCCTTCAGATCGTCAACTATTAACCTTATTGGCTTATGACCCTGAAACAGCGGGTGGTTTAATGGCTACCGAGCTGATCCGTGTTAATATGAACTGGAAAGTTTCTGAATGCCAGGAGCGTATTCGTAAGCAAGCGGAAAAAATCGAAAGCATTTACACGGTATTTGTAGAGGACAACGTCAGACGTTTAAAAGGCTATGTATCGCTAACTGATTTGATTCTAACCAAGCCGGATACGCTTGTTAAAGACGTTTACAATGAGAATATCGTATCTGTGGAAGGGCAGAGCTCTGCCCAGGATGTCGCAAACATTATGCGTAAGTATGATTTGGTTGCTTTACCTGTGGTTAATAAAAACGGCATTTTAATGGGTCGGATAACCATTGATGATGTGGTTGATGTGATCAAAGAAGAAGCTGAGGAAGATTATCAATTGATGTCCGGAATCTCAGAGGATGTTCAGTACTCTGACAAAATATGGGTACTCTCACGGGCTCGGCTACCTTGGCTTTTACTTGGTTTGATTGGTGGCTTGGCGAGTGCTAAGGTTATTAGCTTGAATGAAGGAGCTTTGGAGATCTACCCGCAAATGGCTTTTTTCATCCCATTAATAGCAGCAATGGGGGGTAATGCAGGGATACAGGCTTCAGCCATTGTGGTACAGGGTTTAGCTAGTAAAACACTTGACACAGGGAGCCTTATTTCTAAAATTTTGAAAGAATTTGCGGTCGCTTTATTGAATGGGCTATTGTGTGCTGGTGCGTTACTATTTTTGAGCCTTTTGTTTTATGAAGGGATTCAAATAGGTATTACGGTTAGCTTAGCATTGCTTACGGTAATTATCGTAGCTTCGATACTTGGGGTAACGGTACCATTACTATTACATCGGTTAAATATTGATCCTGCGCTGGCAACGGGCCCTTTTATTACGACTACTAATGATTTGGTAGGAATTGGCATCTACTTTTTGATAGCCCGCTTCATTTTTTCTTATACTTTTTAAAAACCCTTTATGAGTAAAGTTGTGATTCTTGAAGAAGTACCTACCCACTTCTTATCAGGCTTGGAAAGGCTCGGGTATAATCCTGTTTTGGCTTATCATTTAGATAAAAAAGATTTAAACAATGCCCTTAGTAAAGCTTGCGGTATCCTGATTCGAAGCAATAGTCAGGTAGATCAGTCTCTTTTGGAGAAAACCCCGCAATTAAAATTTATCCTTCGGCCGGGATCCGGCCTTGATAATGTAGATTTAGAGGCGGTCAACAAAAAAGACATTAACCTTATCAATTCACCGGAGGGAAATAGCAATGCCGTAGCGGAACACACCCTTGGTATGTTGATCGGGCTTCTACATAAAATCCCTAAAGCCTACCAGGAGGTGAAGCAAGGAGAATGGTTACGAGAGTTAAACAGAGGTAAAGAATTGGCTGAGCTCTCGGTTGGCGTGATAGGGCATGGGAATACCGGTTCTGCATTTGTTCAAAAACTTGAGGGGCTTGCAAACCAACTTTATGTTTATGATAAATACCGCAATGTGAGGAATGTTCTTCCTGAACAGGCGAAACAGGTAAGCTTGCATACATTATTAGCCAACTCTGATGTCATAAGTTTTCACATACCCTACAGTAAAGAGACTCATCATTTCTTCAATGCCGATTTATTTCATGATTTGCATCATCCTGTTTATGTTATCAACACCTCCCGGGGAAAAATTTTGGATACTCAGGCCTTGATTGAAGGGCTAAATAATGGCCAAATAAAAGGTGCCTGCCTTGATGTCCTGGAAAATGAAAAGCTAGAAACTTATACTGCTGAAGAGCAGGCTGGTTTTAACCAGTTGATAGAAAAAGATGAAGTATTAATAACACCCCATATAGCTGGGTGGTCTCAGCGTTCTGAGCAGGCTATATACGACTTATTGCTTGATAAATTGCAGGCATTGCCTGATGAAAATGCTTGAATGTAAATGCAGAACTCTTAAGGTTGCTTTAGTGGCATTCAGGTTTGGAAAAAATTTAAATTATGAAACTGGTTACAAACAGGTTGAGTGACTGTAACTTAAATAAATTAGTCTGTTAAAAGGTTCAAAAATTTTTTAGCAGAGTTTTAAAAATTCTTTGAAAAAAAAGAGATAAAACTAAATTTGAAACTTATGTGAATTCGGGTGGATTGTTAATTGCCTATGTAAAACATTTGACAAAAGCCCTATTCTAAAATTAACAAATGAAGGGTTTTAAATAAATATTTTAGCATATTTGAATTTCCAATGAATCTGAAATAAGGGTTATGGTTAAAAAAAGTTTAAGTTTCGCAGTATTATTGGTTTTTACTGTCCAATTCGTGGTTGGGCAATCCCAATACGGCCGTTTGCAAGGGACTGTTACCAATGCTGAAACTGGTGAGCCGGTTGAAGGGGCAGAAGTAGTAGTAAAAGTAGGTGGCCAACAAAAAGGGACGATTACGAATGCTGACGGTGAATATGAAATTACTGCAATATCTCCGGGCACCTACGATGTTGTTTTTTCTGACGTTAGGTTTGGGAAAAAACTTTACAAGGATGTGCCAATCAATGCTGGAAGGACTAAGGTTAAAGATGCAGCCCTTACAGCAGGGAAAGAATTTGAGGTTGTAACTTTTGAAGAACACGGGGTTTTCAGTAAGGACAAACGGACAGATAGTGAGGAGGTTGACGCGGAAAGTATTGATGATATGCCTACCAAAAGCGTGAATGAAATGATCAGTTTGAACACTGATGTCAACTCAAATGCCAGCGGCGGGCTAAGCATACAGGGGCAGCGAACAGATGGGACATTAGTAAAAGTTGATGGTATTCGGGTACGTAATCTTAGAAGTGTTCCCACTCGATCCATACAACAAATCCAAACCATTACTGCCGGTATCCCGGCCAAGCACGGTGATGCTACAGGAGGGGTTATCAATATTACTACAAAAGGCCCCTCTAAAGAATACAGTGGACAATTAGAAATGATTAGTTCTCAATTTCTGGACCCTTATAACTTCAACAATGTGGAGGGCAATTTATCAGGTCCTTTAATTACCAAAAATAAAGGAACAGACTCTGCTGAAACAAAATTAGGCTTCTTGTTAGGAGGAGATTTTACTTATCAAAAAGATCCGAGGCCTACGGTTTTAGATCACTGGGTGGTTGATGACAATACCCTTGAAAACCTAAAAGAAGAACCACTGAGAAGAAACCCCATTGGTCAGGGTTTTCTCTCAAATGCCAGGTTTGTTACAAAGGATCAAATGAAGCAGGTTTCAGCGCGTCCGAATGTTAGGCGTATCAACTATAATTTAACGGGCAAACTTAATTACAGCATCAATGATGAAATGAACCTTGTTGTGGGTGGACAATATGGTTACAGGAATAGCCCTAACTTTAGCCGGAGGCGGTCCATGTTCAATTATGAAAATTACCAGGAGGTAACCAATAGATCTTACAGAACCTACTTGCGCTTTACTCAGAGTTTTAAAGATGACCCTTCAGACCAGGGTGGCTTGAGCAATGTGTTTTATTCAATTCAAGTAGACTACTCCAATGACCTGAGCAAAACTGAGCATCCCGAATTTGGTAAAGATTTTTTCAAATACGGTTATTACGGGAAATTTAATCGTTTTAGGGCCAGAAGCTATGAACAAAGGGAAGATTCATTGGAAGGGAGCATCGAACAAGCTAACTGGATGACAGGCTTTCAGGATACGGCTATTACGTTTGAACAAGCTGACATTAATAAAAAAGGTGGTAACTATAGCGATCAATTTTTTGATTTCCGGGAAGGGGATGTTACAAGCTTTGAAGAATTAAGGGGTGCTGGTGGCCTAATCAATGGTGAAAGCCCACAAAGCATTTATAACTTATGGGCCGATGTTGGATCTCCTACTTCGGTTTACAATGAAGTCAATGAACAAGCCTTCAGTTTAAAAACTGAGGGTTCTTTTGACATTGGAGAGCATTCTATTGAATTGGGTGTCCAATATGAAGATTATACCAGAAGCCAATATGCCATTGCTGCCAGTGGGCTCTGGAGTGTGATGCGACAATCTGCCAACTCACACATACAACAATTGGATACCGATAATCCAATGCCTACTACGACTGATGATGGCACCTTTACGGATACAGTCAACTTTGAAAGGCTCGATGACGGAACGCAAAGCGTTTTTGATGAACGGTTCCGGGATTACCTTAAACGTAATAACCGGAAAGATGTGTACGGCAATCCTATAGCAGAAAAATCCTTTATCAATGTAGACCGGTACAAGCCTGAGGATTTTTCTATGAGCATGTTCAGCGCAGATAACTTGCTCAGGAATCTGGCTACTGCTGGTGCTTTTAACTATTATGGCTATGATCATAAAGGGAATAAAACCAACAATGACCCGAGCGTAAAGGATTTTCTAAATAATCCGGAAACAAGGCCTCAAGGGGCTTACAACCCGATCTATACGGCAGGTTACATCCAGGACAACTTCCAGGTAAAAGATTTGTTCTTCCGTGTTGGGGTTAGGGTTGATCGCTTTGACAATAACCAGCCGGTTTTAAAAGATCGTTATTCGCTGTATCCTACCAAAACGGTAGGTGAAGTCGAGGGTGACGAAAACGCAGACTTATTAAGCGAAGGGGAATCTCCCGGGAATATTGGAGGTGATCACGTTGTCTATGTTGACGATGGGCTTAATCCCAATGAAGTGATAGGCTACCGGAAAGGTGATAATTGGTTCAATTCCGATGGTGAAGAAGTAAACGATCCCAACACGCTGGCTTTTGAAGCTGGAACGGGTACCATTGAGCCGTTTTTAACAGATCAGTTTGATAGCCGGGATGATATTCAACTCGTAGAGGAAAGTTTCAAAGATTACGAGCCACAGGTTATTGTTATGCCACGGGTTGCTTTTTCATTTCCGATTTCCGATGAAGCCCGGTTTCGCGCAAGCTACGATGCCTTATCGCAACGTCCTAAAACGCAAGCCAATGTTACCTTATCAGATTACTATTACTTACAACAAGCCTCAACCCAATTTATTGGCAATCCTAACCTAAAGCCGGAAAAGAGTAATAAGTTTACATTGGGTTTCAAACAACAACTTAGTGCCAGGTCCGCTTTTGAACTTAAAGCGTTTTATACTGAAACGCGTGATTTGATACAGGTTAGAAGGGTACCACAGGCCTTCCCCACTCCATACCTTACTTACCAAAACCTTGATTTTAGTACAACCAAAGGTTTAACAGCCCGTTATGACTTAAGTAGCTCCAGGAGTAGCGCTGTTCGTTTCACCGGTAGTTACACCCTTCAATTTGCAACTGGTACAGGCTCTGACGATGAGTCTCAGAGAGCTTTGATTCAGGCAGGCCAACCTAACCTGCGAGCCCCTTTCCCGCTTGACAATGATTTTCGCCATAATTTCCAGGGAAACTTTGATTACCGTTTTCGCTCAGGAAAAAGGTATACCGGACCGGTTACCGGTGAAAACACTCAGTTACTCAAAAATGTCGGTTTCAACTTTATTGTAAGAGCCACCTCCGGTGGTCCATACACTCGCTTTGGATCTCCCTTTAGAGCAGTCGCTTCCGGAGTAAGGCAACAACCTAATTTAGATGGTACCATTAATGGATCCCGCCTTCCCTGGAACTTTAACGTGGATCTGCGTATTGATAAAAACATTCCCATCAATCTTGGTGGTGATGATAAAGAAAAAACAACTGGTGCAAGTGCTGGCTCTCAAAATTTTATAAATATTTATTTAAGGATTCAAAATCTTTTTGATGCAAGGAACGTTACCGGTGTTTACGCTTTTAGCGGTGATCCAACGGATGATGGTTATCTTTCTTCCGCTGAGGGACAACAACGAATTAGTCAGCAAGTTAATCAGCAAGCCTTTCTAGACCAGTATCGAGCGAAAGTTAGAAATCCTTTTAATTTTCAGCCACCTCGGCTGATAAGGCTGGGTGCACGTATCGTTTTCTAGTATGGAAAAAGTAAGTAGAGGCAATCAAGCATAAACAAGTACTATTATGAACTATTTTAAGTTATTATCTTTAGGATTAGCCTTTTTTATGGCATTAGGTCAAGCCAAGGCTAAAGAGAATGTTGAAAAAGATGAACGCGGGGAAAGTCAATCAGATGACAATAACCAGGTACAACAACAACTTAAAGCTGGTTGTGAAGCGGCTAGTGCAGAAATTACCCTGGATATTAATAACGTACGTGCCAGAATTCTCAACGGCGGTGATATGTGGTGGGATCTGGTTGGTAATGCCCGTTATGAGGTTCCGAAATCTCAAGAGCCACCAAGAACCCATGCCTTGTTTGCTGGCTCTTTATGGATTGGTGGATTTGACCAGGGCGGTAACCTCCGAGCCGCTGCCATGACTTATCGACAAAGTGGCAGTGATTTTTATCCCGGTCCACTTGATACCACTAATGCTTCAGTAAGTTCTGAGGTTTGTAATAACTGGGACAAAATCTGGAAAGTTAACAGAGAAGATATCAAAAAAATCGAAGATGGTAATACCAATGATATACCTGACGACATCAAAAACTGGCCATGGCGAGGTGATGTAACCAAAGGCCAATCTCGTTACTTAGCACCGTTTGAGGATGTAAATAACAACGGCACTTACGACCCCCAACAAGGTGATTTCCCTGATGTTCCAGGAGATCAGGCTCTATGGTTTGTTTACAATGATAAAGGAAATATTCATTCCGAAACCCAAGCCTCTGCTATAGGCCTGGAAGTTCAAACCACGGCTTTTGCTTTTCAGGCTAATGATGAGCGGAATAACATGACCTTTTACAAGCAAAAGATCATTAACCGGTCTACCAACCGCTTGGATAGTGTTCATTTTGGTCAATGGGTAGACCCTGATTTAGGTTTTGCCTTTGATGATTTCGTTGGGTGTGATACAGCCCGTAATTTAGGCTTTTGTTACAATGGTGATAACTTTGATGACGGTGTCAATGGTTATGGCGAAAACCCACCTTCAGTAGGGGTCGACTTTTTCAGAGGACCTACCACAAGAGATGGAGAAGTATTAGGCATGGATTATTTTGTGTATTACAATAATGATTTTAGTGTAACGGGTAATCCTGAAGATGCGCAACACTATTACAATTACCTTACCGGTACCTGGAAAGATGGCGTTTCAATTACCTTCGGGGATAACGGAAGGGGAGGTTCCCAGCCTTTTGATTACATGTTCCCTGGCAATCCGGATAATGATAATCAATGGTCTGAGCAGGCTGAAGGTAATGCTCCTGGTGATCGGCGCTTCTTGCAATCATCTGGCCCTTTCACCCTTATGCCGGGTGCAGTCAATTTCGTTACGACAGGGGTAGTCTGGTCAAGTGCAAACAGTGGCGGTAATATTGGCTCGCTTGACTTACTCAGAATAGCGGATGATAAAGCTCAGCAATTGTTTAACAACAACTTTGAACCTGTAAGAGGACCAGAGACCCCAGACCTAAAAGCACAGGAAATGGAAGAAAAAATTATTCTTACCATAGAAAATTCAAGGTCAACAGAAGAGTATTTTGGTGAAAGTGTTTCAGCAGAAACCTCGGACACCATCGAATATATCTTCCAAGGTTATAAGTTATACCAATTACGCACTGGTGATGTATCAAGCGAACAGTTTAATAACCCTGATGAAGCAAGATTAATCAGACAAGTTGATTTAGAGGACGAGGTAACCAAACTATTTAATAACGAATTTAATCCTGATGCAGAAAAACGACAGAGGAGGTTAAAAGTGGAAGGATCCAATAATGGTATCAGGCATTCTTTTGAAATAACAGAGGATGAGTTTGCCTCAGGTCGGGATAAATTGGTTAATAATCAAGCTTACCACTTTGCCCTTGTTCCCTATGCCTCCTATAACTTCAGGGATTCTATTTCTCGTACTGCTGATATTGAGTATATTGAGGCTTCCAGGCCATCAGCGGTTACCGTGTATCCACATAAAACCGAACCGGAATTAGGCGGAGCTATTACCAATGCGCAGTATGGTGATCAACCGAGAATTACCAGAGTTGATGGTAAAGGCAATGGCGGGCTTGATCTTGCATTAACACAGGAATCGATTAACAGAATTTTGGAGAACGATTCCATTGATAATCCAACTTACCAAATAAACAATGGCCCCCTTGATATCTTTATTAATGATCCGCTTAATGTACCGAGCGGTAATTTCAAATTTCAGATGATAGACACTGCTAAAGGAGGAACACAAGGTGAAGTGGTAGGTGAAAATGCGGAGTGGAAAATTACTGAGCTTGGTAGTGGTGATGTTGTCAGTGAATCCAATGAAGACATTGGTGATGGCAATGAGCAGATTATTTCCGAATTAGGGATGTCTGTTAAACCAGAACAGGTATTGGGTCCTAAACTGGATACGCCAAGGCCTAATATTGGAAACCTGGGTTTTCAGCGTGCTTCGGTTGAATTCGAAGATGAAAGCGTTACGTGGTTATCTGGTGTCAAAGATGCTGAAGGAAGTAATAGAATTAATCCCACGAACTGGATAAGGTCTGGTAAGGATAATCCCCAGGACCCGGCTGATTACAGTGAAGATGTACATGATGCTACAATCAGAGGTGGTCTCTACGAACCGGTAGATCCCAATGAGGTTTATGAAGACCTATTGGCTAATATAGGTCAGGAATTGCCGGATGACGACCCAGCAAGTAGATTAGTTGGTAGTGGTGGTATTATTGCTCCTTATGGCTTGGCAGCCCAATCTTTTAGGTCAGAAGATATACCTACCTTCGGCCCAGCTTTACAAACTGGAGGATATGAATTGGGCGGAATTAATGCCCTAAATAGCGTTGATTTAGTATTTACCTCGAATAAAGATAATTGGACTGAATGCGTAGTATTGGAAATGAACCCTACCGATCCAAGAAATCGCCCGGAAGAAGATTATGAGGCTACTAAGTTTAAATTAATTGGAGATGGCCCCTATTATAGGGATCATGCTTCATGGAAAGACCCCAATGCCATCAAAGATGATGGCAGTCCTCAGTATACGGACGATGGTGAAAAGGGTAAATCCTGGTTTCCGGGTTATGCCATTAATATAGAAACCGGCAAAAGATTGAATATCATGTTTGGTGAAGATTCAAGACTTATAAACGAACGTGGAACTGACATGCTTTGGAACCCAACTTCCAATATTTTCAATCCAGCGGGTACTGGTTTTAGCAGGTATAAATTTGGCGGTAAGCACTACATTTATATTATGAGTTCCACGTCAACCAGCAGCGGGGCTGATGTAGCAACTGCGTATGATGGTGGTGAAACTTATCACCGCGTATTAGAAGATGCTAACGCACAAGAAATGCTCGGAATGTTTGGTTCCGCTATGTGGGTCATGATACCGACTCTTTCCAAGGATTTTGAATTTAATTCCCTTGAAGAAGGACTTATACCAACAAAAACCAAAATCGAGCTAAGGGTTGATGTTCCATACGAAACTTATGATGCAAAATCAGATGAGAATGATCCGAATGATAATTTACCGGAATATACCTTTAATACCGAGGATTTAGCTACGCAAAGCAGTGAAGCTATGGGTAAAACAGCGCTTGATATGGTAAGGGTTGTTCCTAATCCCTATTATGCTTACAATGATTATGAAAACAGTCAAATCGATAGCCGGGTAAGGATAACCAACTTACCTCAAAAATGCGAAATTTCGATTTACTCTTTAGACGGTAAGTTGATCCGTCAATTCAATAAAGATCAAGATGCTTCAAACCATAAAACTTTCCTTGATTGGGATTTGAATAATTCTGCCGGAGTTCCCGTTGGTAGTGGGGTTTACTTAATCCATGTCAATGGCTTTGAGCTTGGGCAGAAAACTATTAAATGGTTTGGTATGAGGAGACCCCTTGATTTAGATACATTCTAAAACATCAAAAACTAATTTAGATGAAACGAACATTAAGCATAGCTTTAATTTTTCTCTTGACTTTAGGGATTGTCGCTGTGGAAGCAGGAAACCCGGAACGAAGAGGCCAAGGAGGGGCCACTGAGTTACTCATAAATCCATGGCCTCGTATTAGCGGCTGGCATGGTGCTAACATGGCTAGTATAAAAGGCGTTGAAGCTATTAGAAGTAATGTGGGTGGCTTGGTTTCCACTGATAATTTAGAAATGAATGTAGCTCATTCTAAATACTTGCTGGGTTCTGGGATCACAATGAATGCTTTTGGGTTCTCCAAAACGCTTGGGGAGCGAAATACCAATGCGATTGGTGTCAGCGTTTCTTCCTTTAACGTTGGTGATATCGAAAAAACCACCGTTCAACAGCCAGAAGGAGGAATTGGTACTTTCAATCCCAGTGTAGTTAACATTACAACTGCCTATTCTAAGCGGTTTTCTAATGCCATTAAAGGTGGTGCAGCTTTCAGGGTTATTTCTGAATCGCTGTCTGATGTTAACGCTACCGGTGTAGCAATTGATGCTGGTATTCAGTACTCTACAAACCTTGGAAATGCTGAAAAAAGAAATTCCCACTTTGGTGTTGCCCTTAGAAATGTTGGGACACCGATGCAGTTTAGTGGTGATGGCTTATCAAATCGCGCGACAATTCAGGGTAGTAATTATACACAAACTATGCAAGTTCGTTCCTCCTCCTTTGAAATACCCTCTTTATTGTCAATAAGTGTGGCTCAGGATATGTATTTTGGTAAGGAAGATGGCCAAAAGCTATCGCTGGCAGGCAAGTTTACTTCCAATTCCTTCACCAAAGATCAATACACTTTTGGTTTAGAGTATGGACTTAATGAAATTATTCATTTAAGAGGAGGCCTCCTTTTCGAAGACGGTATATTCGAGGAAGAAGAAAGCACTACCGTTTATACTGGCCCTTCAGCTGGTTTTTCTGTGGATATTCCTTTTGGTGAGGAGAAAGAAGATCAGGAATATCGAAGTAGTTTTACCCTTGATTACTCTTACCGAGCTACCACGAATTTTGACGGTGTACATTCTATCGGCGTCAATTTAACGCTTTGATAAAATCTTAAAATTTATTAACTTGGAAACGTTCTGATCATTTAATCAGGACGTTTTTTTTTGGTAATCCTCGGTTAAAATTCAAATACTAAATTGAACAACGATGTCAGAATATTTCTCCAAAGAAGGTCTTGAAAATTTAAGGCAAGAGCTTGAGCATTTGAAAACTGTTGAAAGACGCCGTGTGTCTGAAGCTATCTCTGAAGCGGCCTCAAAAGGTGATCTTAGTGAAAATGCCGAATATGAAGCTGCTAAAGAGGAGCAAAAAAAACTAGAATCAAAAATAGGTGAATTGGAGAAAACCTATAATGAGGCCAAAGTGGTGGATGAGTCGAAATTGGATACTTCCAAGGTGAATGCCTTATCCACTGTAAGGATTAAAAATCACAATACGGGAAAAGAAATGCGTTATAAGCTGGTTTCTCAAAAAGAAGCCAATATAAAAGAGGGTAAAATTTCCACCGCTTCTCCTATTGGTCAAGCTTTGATGGGTAAGAAGGTAGGCGACATAGCCGAAGCAGAGGTACCCGCAGGTACCCTCAAACTTGAAATACTTGAAATAACCATTGAATAAAAACTGGAAACCTAACTGACAATCAATTAAAGATTTGATAGAAAGCTATCATGGCAACATTATTTTCGAAAATTATTAAAGGGGAAATACCCTCTTATAAAATCGCAGATAGCGAAGACTTTTATGCTTTTCTAGATGTAAATCCATTGGCTAAGGGCCATACATTGGTGGTGCCTAAAAAAGAAGTGGACTATTTATTCCATTTGGAAGATGATTTATTAGGGCGAATGCAAATCTTTGCCAAAAAAGTAGCATTAGCCATTGAACAGGAGGTAAGCTGCGAGCGGATCGGAGTTACTGTTTTAGGTTTAGAGGTGCCCCACGCTCATATTCATTTAATACCGATTAATAACGAGACTGATATCGATTTCAAAAAGCCACGGGTTAAGCTCACTGAAAACGAAATGAGCGCTATTGCTGAAAAGATTCAAGAAAAAGTTAAGTTGGATTGATTGGTTACCTTGCCTAAATTCTTCTTTAACTATTAGGCAGGCTCAGATAGGCCTAAGAAATCATTAACGAATTTTATCAGGATTGTCATTAATGAAAGACTGCCAAGAGCTATATTTTTTGGCGTTTCCCTTACCCTGTTCTTGAAATGAATGGCAAACAGCGACAGCCATGCCGTCTGAGGCATCCAATTGTTCAGGTATCGCATCCAGGCTTAAAAGGGTTTTCAGCATGCCGGCTACTTGTTCTTTTGAGGCATTGCCATTTCCGGTAATCGATTGCTTGATCTTTCTTGGAGCATATTCGAAAATAGGAATATCTCGGTAAAGACCCGCAGCCATAGCCACCCCCTGTGCTCGGCCAAGCTTCAGCATAGATTGCACGTTCTTACCGTAAAAAGGCGCCTCTATCGCAAGCTCATCGGGTTTGTACTCTTCAATGAGGTTTAAAGAACGTTCAAATATTTTACGAAGCTTTACCATGTTATCCTTGTACTTATTCAGGTGAATGATACCGTAATTCTGGGTAGTAAGTGATTTACCATTAAGCTGAATAAGACCGTAGCCCATAATGGCAGTACCTGGATCAATGCCCAATATGAATTTTTCTGAATGAGACCCCATTGTCTACTACCCTCTGGTTGAAAATTTCTATACTACCAAAATTAGCCATTTTCAAAGAAAGGTGATGGGGATATTAGCTAATTTGCTTTTATTTTTGAAAATCGATAATGTGAGATTTATGTATTTTTTTAGGTAAACCAGTATTCACTTTCTGAACTTTGCATTAAAACCCTTCATAGCCTTTGAATTGGTGGAAAAAATACCAGGATAAAATTTTATTGGTCCTCAAATGGCTAATTTTTGGTGTAACTATTATTTATGTTTACAAGGTAACTTTTCAAAGCCAGGATTTTGATAAACTTATAGGGAGCATTAATAGGTTTGACGTTTACAGCTTGGTGCTATTGGGTGCCACTTGTTTACTGATGATCGCTAATTGGGGTTTAGAAGCCTTGAAATGGCAAACTTTGCTGAAGTATATTCAGGAGATTCGCTGGTTTACAGCTTTCAGAGCTGTTATGAGCGGGGTAACAGTTAGTTCCATTATGCCCAACAGGTTAGCTGAGTATTTGGGTCGTATATTTTACATTCCTCCCCAGAAGAGGGTTAAAACAATCATTGCAACATTAGTTGGTAGTTTTGCCCAAACTTTTATTACCGTTTTAACCGGCTCAGTGGCATTCTTATTTTATTTCCGAAGTGTACAGCCAGAGAATATCTACATCTTTTATATTTTATTAGCTTTAGTGATCGGCTTGAATGGCATTCTTGTCTTATTGTATTTTAATGTTGCGTTAGTTAACCGTTTGATACCGACTAAGTCTTACTTGATCCGTTTTAAACAATACCTGAAAATTTTGGCTTATTTTCACTCATATGGGTTGACCAAGGTCTTGGTTTATAGTTTATTACGTTATGTCGTATTTCTAACGCAATTCATTCTGCTGTTATATGCTTTTGGAGTCCATTTACGAATTGTAGAGGCTTTAATTAGTATCCCACTTAATTTTTTTGCACAAGCAGTCATACCCACCATAGCATTAACTGAATTAGGGGTTAGAGGGGCAACAGCTATTCATTTCATTGGTTATTACACAGGTGCTGAATCTAATATTTTATTAGGGTCTTACACGCTTTGGGTTATTAACCTCTTATTACCAGCAGTCTTAGGGGCTATTTTCCTGGTAATACAGAATACAAATAATAAACGCCTTAACGCTTCAAGCGAGGAATGAATACGCCTATCGTTTCCATAGCACTCCTTTACCTGGTTTTAGTAACCTGGTTCATTATTGGTTGGTATCGAATTCCCTATTTCAGAAAAAAGCGCGAAGGCCAAAAAAGTAAAAATGAAACGCCTTTTTTTACAGTGATTATACCAGCACGTAATGAAGCTGAACGGATACAGGCTTGTTTAGAAGGCATTCTGCGCCAGGATTTAACCAGGGAAAACTTCGAGGTTTTTGTCGTAAATGACCACTCAGATGATGAAACATGCGAGGTTGTGAAGGCATTTCAACAAAGATATGCCGGGTTCCAGCTGCACCTATTACAGTCGCCAGAAACCCACGAAATTCAATTCGTAGCTTATAAAAAACAAGCAATACAACATGGAATAAAATATGCCAATGGTGATTGGATCGTAACCACGGATGCGGATTGTGTACCTTCCTCTGAATGGCTATCAACCCTGAGTGCCTATATCCGGGAAAATCGACCTGTGATGGTATCAGGACCAGTACAGTTTTCCCCTGTTAATACAGCTTTTAGCGCTATGCAGGCTTTGGAATTCATGGGTTTAATTGCTATAGGTGCCGCATCCCTAAAAAACAATGCGCCTAATATGTGTAATGGGGCTAATTTAGCTTACCGAAAAGCTGTTTTCCATGAGGTAAACGGCTTCAGTGGCTATTACCACCTGGCCTCCGGTGATGATGAGTTTCTCCTCTACAAAGTCTTTCAAAAATATCCGCAACATGTCAAGTTTCTCAAGAACCGGGAAGCCGTTGTTACCACATCACCGCTATATTCTTTGCATGATTTCCTGCAACAAAGGAAGCGATGGGTTTCAAAGGGCAGGGCTTATAAGCAATGGAGCACTATCCTGGTAATCTACTTTGTGGGGTTATACCACCTTGGCATAATAGGGAGTTTAGTAGGTTGGTTAGCTGGTGTTAGCCCCGGAATTTGGCCTTTAATCCTTATCGGGTTTAAGATGGGCATAGAATTCCTATTTTTGTTACCGGTTAGCAAGTTCTTTCAGCAAAGGCGTTTGATGTCATTTTATTTTCCTGCGGGATTGCTTTACCCGTTTTACGTAGTATCGATAGCAATTTATGCCAATCTTGGCGGCTATACCTGGAAATCACGTAAAGTTCGATAAATGGAAATTCGAGAAGTTGAGCACGATATCCTGGGTTGTTTAACCTTTTTTGAACCGTTTGATAAAATCATTGAGGAGGTGAACGCAAAACCCAACGTGGTCAGAGATGCCTTACGTAATTTGATTGCCAGGAAATATGTGGCTCCGTTCCATTACAATGAAAATAAAGGCCGTTTTGAGCAAGCTTTCCTATACGATAGCGATAACCTGGCAGAGTATTATTTCAGTGCTACCCAAAAAGGCATTGACCTTTACGGAAAAGGTTCAGTAACCGATGAATGAATACCCAAAGCAAACCGGAAAATCACCAGGTTACTATGCTTGGTTACGGCTTCGCAAAAACAAACTGGCCGTGGCTGGGATGGTATTTATAGTTATAACCATCATTATCGCACTTCTTGGACCTTTGCTTTTGCCTGATTCCTCCCGCAATGCGAATAACATGATGCTTGAGATTGAAATGAAAAAGCCAGGGTTTTCCGTGGATGTGCTAAGGGTGCAGAAAAATGGTGAGCCACCTAAAAATAACCTTTTCAAAACTATTTGGCAGGGAAAGAATTTACCATACCGGGATATCCCAATAGCAAATTATCGGTTTGAAAAGGATGAGCTAGTATTTTATCGGTATATTGGAGATAACGAGAAAAAAGGACAAAAAGAAACCATTCGATTGGCTGATGTTTGCTTTGGCCTTTCACCCGAGAATGCTGAATATCATTACAAAGGTGATAGTATCTCATTCAAGGATTATCAGGGTAAAATACAATCTCATGAAATTAGTAATTTGAAAACCAAGGTAAAAGACTATCACATAGCCCATAGAACCTATTGGCTTGGAACGGATCGCTTTGGACGGGATATGCTCAGTCGTATACTGTTGGGGACCCGTATTTCTCTTACCGTTGGTTTGATAGCCGTTGGAATTTCCTTAATAGTAGGCATTGCGATTGGCTCTTTAGGCGGGTTTTTCAGGGGATGGGTCGATGATGTTGTCGTTTGGTTAATCAATGTTGTTTGGTCCATACCAACGCTTTTACTGGTTATTTCTCTTAGTATGGCATTGGGAAAAGGTATTTGGCAAGTTTTTGTGGCTGTTGGCTTAACCATGTGGGTTGAGGTAGCACGTGTGGTAAGGGGCCAGATTATTAGTATCCGGGAAAGTGGTTATGTAGAGGCTGGCATTGCTTTAGGATTGAAAAATTTCCGTATCATTTCACGGCATATAATACCCAATATATTGGGTCCTGTAATTGTTATATCTGCGGCAAATTTTGCCACTGCCATTCTTTTAGAAGCAGGTTTAAGCTTCCTCGGGATAGGTGTTCAGCCACCCACTCCTGCTTGGGGGTATATGATCAATGACCACAGGGGCTTCATCATCCTGGATTCAGCTTACCTGGCTATTTTACCCGGCATTGCCATAATGCTGATGGTACTGGCTTTTTATTTAGTTGGTAACGGTTTGAGGGATGCCATGGATGTGAAGATGGATTAATGCTGCTTATTACAATCCCTTACCAATAATTCTACCAAATAGTTCGGGTGTCAGTGGCTTAAGCTAATTCCAACCCCAAGATTTTTGAGTAAGGCAGGCTACTTTAATGGCTATGCCCCCCGCCACTACCAGATTGCATTTCCCTTAGCAGGTAATGGGCATTTTGAGTGACCAGCCTTGCATTTTCAGGTAATTGGCTATCGTCAAGTTTTACCTGGGTATAGCCTCCGTCTGTTGGGCCTTTGTTTACCTCCAATCTTTTAAAGGTAAGGAGCTCAGTTTTTTTATCCGCGGTACTGTAAAAGATATAGTGATGATCTTTATCCATTACAACGCCGGACTCCGGTAAAGCTTTGCCGGATGCGGTATCTATTATGACCCTGGCATCCACGTACATTCCGGGTAATAATTGATCATAGTCTTTTTTAAGTTCAGCATGCATTCGAACCGCCTTACGATCATTCTCCAGGGCTTTACCGGTGGCAAAAATTTCTGCCACCATAGGCTCATCACTTTGTTCGTTCGCCAGTGTGAAAAGTACCCGCTGACCTTTTTTAACTTTTGTAATATTTTCCTCGTAAACCATAAGGTCAATATGAATGTGATGATTATCTACCAATTCAAAAAGGGTTGATTGAGATTCAACGTATTGCCCCATTTTGATAGGGATGTTTCTTACATATCCTTTTATAGGCGCTTTTACAGCTACTTGTTCTTGCACTTTATCCGCTGAAAGGTTTTTGGGATCAATATTAATTGAGCGTAACTGGGAAGCTAACGACTGGACTTTAGCCTTTAAAGAACGGTAATTGGATTGAACCTTTTGAAATTCACGTTCTGAACCCACATCATCATCATAAAGGTCTTTTTTTCGCTTGTATTCAGCTTTTACGAATTCTAATTCACTAACAGCTTTCAGGTAATTCTCCTGTAGCTTAGCAAAGGCAGGATCTTCCAGGTAGGCAAGGATCTGGCCTTTCTCCACGAACTCACCCGGTAAAACTTGAATAGCCTTCACCATTCCGCCCATCATAGCGTTAACTTTGGCTTCATTCTGAGGTGGCAATTCCAGGCGACCTGTGGCTTTAACAGTATTTTTGAGATTCATTGAAGAAAAAGGCCCCATTTGAATATTTCCTTTTGCTAATTGAGTTCGGGTAAGTTCCACCTTGTTTTCTCTTTCACCATGATCTTGGTGGTCATGTTTCTCTTCTTCCTTTGTTTGTTCGGTTTCAGGTGAGCCACCTTTTTCCTTATCTTGCGAACAAGCCATGGCACCAAGGAATGAGAACAGAAGGGTTCTTATGATTATTTTACTCTGCATAGCGATCTATTGTTTTTATTGTAACGCTTAGTTTTCTACTGACTACTTATTGTTTTAAGAAGCTTTTAAAAATGAACTTTGACTTATTGAAAGTTTTAATTTAAAATTCTTTTCCTACTAAGTAAGCTAACTCAATAACTTTCTGATTATGCTTATTAATCACCTTTAAATAGTCCTCCTTTACATTGATAGCTTGGTTAATATACTGCGCGTATCGAGGATAATTGATAGCTCCTGCTTTGTATTGGCGAATAGCGTTTTTTAATAATTTGTTGGCCTGCGGTAATCTTTCCTTTTGGTAGTATCCTATCTGGTTATCATACTGCTTAAGTTGTTGAAATTGTTTCCTCATATCAGCGTGTATGCGATTCTTGTATACGGCTAATTGAGCTTTTTGCCTTTCCATTTCTAACCGAGCCGCTTCGTTGCGGCCTGTATAATGCCAAAAGGCAAGCGGAACTCTAATTCCTACCTGATAAGCAAAAAAACCGCTTTGGCCATTGATTTCCTGTTGCCTGTAGGATAGGGTTAAATCCGGCCACAGGTTAGCTTTTTGTTGCTTATAACGTGCCCTGGCCGATTGGATATTCCCCTTGGTTACCTGGATATCAGGGTTATTTGCTACCGCAAGCGTATCTAACCTGAAGCTTAATGCTATGGGTTTAAGGCTTTTATTTACCAGGAAAAGACTGTCATCTGTGTTCAGCGATTGCTGTAATTCCTTGTGATAAACTGATAAATTGGACCTTATTGCTTTTAACCGAACCTGAATTTCTTGGTATTGGCTGGTAGAGGCCAACTTCTCTAAATTACTTATTTCACCTGTTTTATACCGCTTTTTAGCAGCTTGCTCATAGTTGGTAAAAGCAGTATCAAGCGTCTTGTATAAGCTTTCCATAGCATATCCGAACTGAAGCTTATAATAAGCAGCCTTAACGTTTTTCTCCAACTGACGGCGTTTTCGGTTTAAGCGCTCTCTGGCTAATTGAATATTTTCCTCCCGTAACTTCTGCTTCTTACTGTAGACCATGGGAAGGCTAACCGTTTGGTTTATCCCAAAAAGGTTTCTAACACCCTGATCATTGCTCACATTGATCTCCTCGCCACCTGTGAAAATCTTAGTTTTACCAAGATCAATAGCCGTTTGTTTGAGAGCTTTTTGTCGTTTCAAGGCGTATGCTCCAGATTTTATAGAGGGATGGTTTTCTACCGCTATATCGATGGCTTTATCAAGGGTTAATTTGCGGATTTTTTGGTTTGGTTCAGTTTCCTGAGCGTTTAACCAGCCCGGCGTCAATCCAAGGGCACCTAAAAGCAAAATTGTTATTTTAGCCCTATTAGAGGAAGCCGAGATTTGCCTTTTTTGCATGCTTCTCTCAACCAGTGAGTATATAACAGGTAGTACCACCATGGTAAGCAAAAAAGCAGTCACTAAGCCTCCAATGACCACAGTAGCAAGGGGTCGTTGAACCTCTGCTCCTGTGGAAGCAGAAGCGGCCATTGGTAAAAAACCCAGGGCATCTGTCGAAGCCGTTAGCAATACAGGCCGTAAACGCATATCAGTTCCTTTTAAAACCCTTCGAAAAATATTGGTAGTACCTGAACGCTTTAATTCGTTGAAAAAGCTTATTAAAACAATGCCATTCAAAACAGCAATGCCGGATAAGGCTATAAATCCCACTGCTGCCGAAATACTAAAAGGCATACCCCTTATATAAAGGGCGAGCACACCTCCTACCCATGCGAGAGGAATCGCTGTAAATACCATCAAGCTTTGCTTGATTGAATTAAAAGTGATAAACAGTAAAACCATAATCAAACCAAGCGCAAGGGGTACCACAATTAATAATCGCTTTCGAGCTGCCTGGAGATTTTCAAAATCACCGCCATATTTAATTTTATAGCCAGGAGGCAAATTCAGGTTATGGCTTAATTTCTCCTGGATAGCACTTACTAATGAGGCGATATCCCGATCTCCCGCATTGACTGAGACAACAATACGTCTTTGGATCTGATCCCTTGATATCTGGGCAGGCCCTGTCTCATAAGTGACTTCAGCAAATGAGCTCATGGGTACTTGTTCACCATCTCCATTCTCCAGGTATAGGTTACGGATATCTGCTAAATGTTGCCGGTGTTCTTCTTGTAAACGAACTACCATATCAAAACGTCTCTGTCCTTCATAAACAGTTCCCGTTTTTTTACCAGAGAATGCAGTGCTTAAAGCATCATTTGCCTGCTCAATATCAATACCATATTCCCCCATTTTTTTCCGGTTATAATTCACAACCATTTGAGGCAGTCCGGTGACTTTTTCAACACTCATGCTTTGGATGCCATCGACTTCCTGTAGTAGTTTTTGGGCATTATCCCCCTTTTGCTGGAGCTTTTCCAGGTTATCTCCAAAAATTTTGACGGCTATATCCGCTTTTACGCCAGTTAAAAATTGGCTGACTAACATTTCTATCGGCTGCGAGAAAGAATAGGAAACACCAGGTATTACCTGCATTTCTTTTTTCATGGTTTGAATAAGCTCATCCTTGGTTTTAGCCCTTGTCCACTGATCTTCATCATTCAGTGTTACAAACATGTCCGACATTTCGAGGGACATAGGGTCTGCCGGGACTTCTCCTGTGCCTATCCTCGTTGATACTTCATTGACCTCATCGGGAAATTCTTCCAGTATGATATTTTCTACCTGCGTAACCGTCTTGATAGTCTGATTAAGGGATGTGCCGGGTTGTAAAATAGGGTGGACAACAATGCTACCCTCATCCAATTGAGGCATGAAAACAGAGCCCATGCGAGAAAAAATAAAACCGGTGCCTAAAAGTAAGACAATGCCAATACCCAGAACCGCATACCGGAATTTTAGGCCATATTTGAGAATGGGGAAATAAAAAGCTTTTACTCCTCTCATGATTTTATCTGAAACTTTGCTTTTGTTATTGCTGGATGGCTTTAGAATCAGGGAAGCCATCATTGGAACGTAAGTTAAACAAAGTAGCATTGCTCCGATAAGGGCAAAACCAAAAGTCAGGGCCATTGGCTTGAACATTTTACCTTCAACCCCGGTGAGTGTGAGGATAGGGATGAAAACGATCAGGATGATCACCTGCCCAAAGAAGGCAGTGCGCATCATCCGGCTTGTTGATTCTATAGCCAGGTTATCAATGGAATCCTGTTTTTCTCCCTTGCTCAGATTTAGGAATTTATCCCGCCTAATATACAGCTGGTAAACCACGAATTCTACAATGATTACGGCACCATCCACAATGATCCCAAAGTCCATGGCACCTAAACTCATAAGGTTCGCATTGATCTGGAATAAATTCATTAAAGAAATGGCAAAAAGTAGGGAGAGCGGGATAACAGATGCCACAATCAATCCCGAACGCCAGTTTCCCAATAACAGGATTAGCGCAAAGATTACTATGATTCCACCTAACAGAAGGTTTTCGGAAACCGTATTAGTGGTTTCGTTGATTAGTTTACTTCGGTCAATAAAGGGCTTTACCTTGACACCTTCCGGCAAGGTTTTTTTGATATCCTTCATCCGGTCCTTTACATTTTGTATAACCTGCGATGAATTTTCACCCTTTAGCATCATGGCCTGACCAGCCACTGCCTCTCCTTTGCCATTATAGGTGAAAGCCCCTAAACGCGTTGCATGGCCAAAACCAACTTTAGCTATGTCTTTGATAAAGACAGGGTAGCCATCGTGCTTTGCGACCCGTATATTTCGAATATCTTCCAGGTTTTTAGCCAGGCCTTTGCCGCGAATGAAATAAGCTTTGGTATTTTTCTGGATATAACTACCTCCGGCGTTATCATTATTCTGGTGGAGGGCTTCATAGACATCAGCTATTGTGATGTCCATACTTTTTAGTTTGTCAGGGTTTACAGCTACTTCATACTGCTTTAAATAACCACCCCAGCTGTTGATCTCTACAACACCGTCTATTCCAGCCATCTGCCTTTTGATTAGCCAATCCTGAATTGAACGCAATTCTGTTTTGGAATAAGCGGTATCATAACCAGGCTTAGTGGTTACAACCCACTGGTAAATTTCGCCTAAACCTGATATGATAGGGCCCATCTTGGGGTTGCCTAAACCTTCCGGAATTTTATCCTTGGCGGCCTTAATTTTCTCTTTGATCAGCTGCCGTGGCAGGTAAGTGCCCATATCATCCTTGAAGACAACTGTCACTACGGATAACCCGAACTTTGAAACTGACCTGATCTTTTTAACCCCGGGCAGGTTAGCCATTTCCTGCTCCACTGGGTAAGTAATGAACTGCTCTACTTCCTGGGTTGCCAGATTAGGAGATACGGTCATGACACGAACCTGGTTACTTGAAATGTCAGGTATAGAGTTGATAGGAAGACTTCTGAAGGAGTAAACCCCCCAAACTATAAGGGCAATGGTAAAGAGCCCTACAACAATTTTATTTTTTATAGAGAAAGTTATGATACGCTTTATCATAAAGGGATAATAATTTATTAGTTCTTAACTAGTGGCCAAGACCGGAAATACCGGCTTTAAAGGATACAATTTGATTGTATTATTAAGAAATGGCACATCGATTAAAAAAGGTTAGTCAACCTTTGTCTTTCATCGAAGAGAGATTAAGCCTGTTTTGGAGGTTGCCATAGGCCATCGTTTGCATTCTTGGATGCGGCCTCTTGAAAAAGGTAAGTCAATACGGATATGTAAGGAATTATACGCTTTTGGGGATAATATTCCATATACATGTTGAAAACTTTACATAAATGACAGCAATGATCGCTGCAGAGGGATTGCCCATTTTTTTCCTTATTGTCTCCGTCTAAACTATGATGAAAAGTGTGGAGGCTAACTTCTGATGAAGGATCCTGCGATAAATTATCTGCCGGACATGCAAATATGGATTGGGGAGAAAGGATACCCAAAACCGCCATTAAAAGGATAATTTTGATAAGAATTTGCATACCCGGTTTTAACGCTTATTTACAACCTTCTAAAAACAAATATCCTTCAAAAGGTTTCATTGTTTGAAGGGTCGTTAAAATTTAGAATGGTTTTAAATATTGCCTTGTGCAATCATCAAAAGCACGCTTAATTTGAGGAATTGAAGGTCTCAATGTTATTCATTTTCAAAACCCTTTTTAATTGCCGCTGCAGCAGCTTGGTCTGCCGGAAAAGTCAGATGGGAGCTGCTTAGGTCTTTTATAGCTACCCACTCATGTGAAATGGCATTTGTCTCATCCAGGCTCTCTATGTTTTTGGTGCCTAATGCCATTTCATTTAAATCTTTACTATTGATAATATTTACCCAATAGTGTAACACAATTACCTGCTCCTCCTGCCTGAAATAATTTCTTACGAAAAAATCCGGTGTGAAAAATAAGTGACCCGGATGGATAGCAAGGCCTATTTCTTCCTGGAATTCTCTTATGAGACAGTTTTGAGGAGTTTCGCCTAATTTTAACCCTCCGCCGGGAAACTTAGAAAAGGCATAATTCCTTAAATATTCATGAGAAAGTAGGATATGATCATTATTTACTAAAAGGCCATACACTCTTATATTCAATTTTTCAATGGGGGGATACCCTGACATTGGTTGCTTTTCAAATTGCTTTAAAACAAATTTAAGAAGGTTGGAGCATTTGCACTTGGTTTGATAAATCGGAATATTTGTATTTTTGTTAGCAAATGACACTAAGCTTATGTGGCTATGAACGATTTGGAGCGCATCATTGAGGTAGGAGATAATTTTGGTAAAACCTGTCCAAACCGAGACCAGGTGCTGGAAAAGGTATATGATTTTGCCAGGGCATTAGCGGAAAGGAATCCCAAGGAAGCTGAAACCCTGGTTATTACAACATCTATGGATAAATTCAGATGGGAGCTGGATCAATTGCTAAGGCCTTATTGGCGTGAAATGGCTGATGAAGAGCCTGATTTTACAAGAGATCTGTCATTGGATATTTCAGATCCTCATTTTGTTAAAGAAAAAGACTCTAAACCTGAGTTCAGCAATAATGATTTTAATTTATCAGAAAATGAGTCTCTTTCTATGCGTGTAGCGATCAATGGAGAAGTCGTTCCTGTTTATTTGAATTTTTCAATACAAAAATATGACGAGGTTTACTTTTTAAAGCTGGAATCTCCATTTAAAAAATTTTGGTAAATGATAAAAGACAGTTTGACATGAACCTCATGGTTTCAATGCTGTTACCTTTAATAAATATTAAAAAAAACTGGTATGTGAATGAAAAAGGAATTAGAAACTTTGGATGAAAAAGCTTCGCTTATTTACTTGATTATTAAAGCGTTGCAGGAAAAACATGCCAAATCCATTGTTTCATTAGACGTTTCCCACCTTGACAATGCGCCTACTGAATCCTTTATAATTTGCCACGGAGGTTCCGATAGGCAGGTTGAAACGCTGGCCCAGGAAGTTGAGAAAAAAGTGAACACTTCTAAGGAGGAAAAGCCTTATCACAGGGAAGGTTACGATAATAAGGAATGGATTTTGCTTGACTACGTGGATGTGGGTGTGCACATATTTCAAGAAGAAAAAAGAACATTCTATGCCCTCGAAGAGTTATGGGGCGATGCTAAAATAGAACATTTCGATAGTGAAGATGAATAATTATATTTTGAAACCCTGGAGGTTATTTAACATGAATCAGAACAATCAGAACCCTGAAAACCAAGATAATCAGGACGATAATCAGGATAAGAATAATAAACCCAAGTTTAGTTTTTACTGGATTTACCTGGTAATTGCTTTGGTATTTATTGTAATTGCTTTTTTCCCCAGAGACTTTGCCCAAGACACGCAGTGGAATGAGGTAGAAAAGATGATCAAAAAAGACCAGGTTGAGTCTTTTGAGGTTGTAAATAAGAAATTCGCCAATGTCTATCTGAAAGAAGAGGCGCTTGACGATGATATGCATAAAGGGCTTAAAGATGATCTTTTCTTTAACCCCAAAGAAGGACCTCATTACAAGCTCAATATTGGGAGTGCTCAGTCTTTTGAGTCAAAAGTCAATGATGCAAAACAAAAATATCTTAGCGAGAATCAGGCATTACCCATTAACTATAAAACTCGGGAATATTGGGGACGTCAATTATTAGGCTGGTTAATCCCAATTGGTTTAATTGTTCTACTTTGGTTTTTCATGATAAGGAGAATGAGTGGCGGTGGCGCTGGTAGCCAAATATTTAATATTGGTAAGAATAAAGCCACATTACTTGACAAAAACACCTCCGTTGATGTCACTTTTGATGACGTAGCCGGGCTTCAGGAAGCTAAAGTAGAAGTAATGGAAGTTGTAGACTTCCTGAAGCACCCTAAGAAATATACCGACCTGGGTGGTAAGATTCCTAAAGGTGTTTTATTGGTTGGTCCGCCTGGTACTGGTAAAACATTGCTCGCTAAAGCCGTAGCAGGTGAAGCAAATGTTCCCTTCTTTTCGATATCAGGTTCCGATTTTGTAGAAATGTTTGTTGGTGTAGGGGCTTCTCGGGTTCGCGACCTTTTTAAGCAAGCTAAAGAAAAAGCACCCTGTATAGTTTTTATTGATGAAATTGACGCCATAGGCAGGCAACGCGGTAAAAATATGATGGGGGGTGGCAATGATGAGCGTGAAAACACCCTCAATCAACTTTTAAGTGAAATGGACGGCTTTAGCACTAACAATGGTGTTATCTTAATGGCTGCTACCAACAGACCTGATGTTTTAGATCCTGCATTACTCAGACCGGGTCGTTTTGATAGACAAATTTCAATTGATAAACCGGATATTGTAGGCAGGGAAGAAATATTCAACGTTCACCTTAAAAACCTGAAAATATCCGAAAACGATGTGGATGCTAAAAAATTAGCCCACCAGACACCGGGTTTTGCAGGCGCTGAAATAGCCAATATCTGTAATGAGGCGGCCTTGAATGCGGCCAGGAAAAACAAAGAAGATGTGGATATGGAAGATTTTCAGGATGCCATTGATCGGGTTATCGGTGGCCTGGAAAAGAAAAATAAATTAATCTCACCTGAAGAAAAGGAAATAGTGGCTCATCACGAAGCTGGTCATGCAGTGGTTGGCTGGTTTTTAAAATATGCCTCTCCTCTACTAAAGGTTTCCATTGTGCCAAGAGGCACGGCGGCTTTGGGGTATGCCCAGTATCTACCGAAAGAACAATACTTATATACCAAAGAGCAATTACTGGATACCGTTTGTATGGCTTTAGGCGGTCGGGTAGCTGAAGACCTTATATTTGGCCGCATTTCCACAGGTGCCCAGAATGATCTTGAGCGGATTACTAAGATTGCTTATGACATGGTGACACTCTATGGAATGAACGAAAGATTAGGGAATCTCTCCTACGTTGACCACCAAGGTGAGTACAGCTTCAAGAAACCATATTCTGACGTAACTGCTGAGCTAATAGACGAGGAAGTTAGGAAATTCATTGACCAAGCTTATTCGCGAACAAAAGAATTGCTAAATGAAAAGTTGGAGGGACTTAAAAAAGTCGCCAATGCTTTATTAGAGAATGAGATCATTTACAAGGCGGATTTAGAAGAAATGTTAGGACCCAGGCCTTTCGAGGAAAAGCAGGTATATGATGAGTATGTGGAAAAGAATGAGCAGCTGCAACAACAAATCGAAGAGCAAAAAGAACGAATCCAGCGGACAAAAGCTGAAGAACAGGCTGCAGAAAATGGAGACGACTCTTCTAAGAAACGAAAGGATAACGCTGCATCAAAACCTTCTCAGTCTGAAAATGGGAAACCCAAGCAGACAATATCAGAAAATGGCAAGGGTGATCACTCTGAAACAAAAGATGATAGCGAGGATCAAGAGCAAGCTGCCTCTGATGAAAAAAAAGACAATGATGAAGGTGAAAAGCCAACCTAAGGTGTAAGCTAAATAATTCTCATTTAGGTCACTTTTTTACTGATGTCTCCTAATTGCTGAAATGGGGTGGGTATATTGCTTTAAGGCTCTGTTCCAAATACCGCTCTCATCTAGTATATCCTTTTTTACCTGTTCGGAAGCGTGCATTATCTCTCCTGCGTAGGTAATAATGCCCGTGTGGGAAATTTTCCCTTTTTTATTTTCAAAAAAAGCTAAATCACCTGGGTCAGACTTGGCTAAGCTTGAAATTTTTCGGCCTTTTTTTACTTGATCTTTTGCATCCCTTGGTAAAGGCTTACCGGCATACCTTAAAATTATTTGTGTAAAGCCTGAGCAATCAATCCCATAGCTGCTTCGCCCTCCCCACAGGTACGGGGTGCCTATTAATTTTTCGGCCATTGTTAAACTATTTGATATGTCCCCAGATATTGCCCAAGGCAAATTATCAACTTGAAAAACTTCTTGTCCAACGTAGCAATTTTTACCGTCAAAAGATGGGATAGGAGTACCCAAGCCAAGGTTAAATAGTTTGCTTTCATTGTAAACTTTTTGGAAGGGTTCAGACACTAAGTGCGCTTCCTGGTAATTTGCTAATTCTTGTGTGGTGATAAAAAAGGATGCTAAATTCCTGCTGAAGAGCCAACCCCTGTAACCATCGTAAATCATTTCTATGTAATGCCAGGCACCCTCATTTTTTAACACCTTAAATGGCTCACCAAAAAGTAAGCAGGTACCCATTTCTGAGGCTTCAGAGGGTTCTTCTCTTACTGGCATAAAAGGCATTTTACAAATACCGTATTCCATGCTTAAAAAGTTTTGAGCAAAAAAAACCGGCCTTTAACAAATTTAAAAGGGCCGGTTTCTAAAAAAATCACTTATCAAATAAAAAGATTACTATTCAAGGTGAAGGGATTCTTTCTTCGCCATAAGTTCCTCTTCTGATTCCCGATGGTCCGGGTCATCTACGCAGCAATCAACGGGGCATACGGCTGCACATTGAGGTTCTTCATGAAATCCAACGCATTCCGTACACTTATCGGGCACAATGTAGTAGATCTCGTCAGAAATGGGTTCAAATTGTTCGTTGACATCTATTTTCTTTCCATTGTAATCAATGGTTCCTTCCAGGTTAGTACCGTCTTTAAAAGACCATTCTGTGCCGGGTTCGTAAATTGCATTGTTAGGGCATTCCGGTTCACAAGCGCCGCAGTTTATGCACTCTTCTGTTATCATTATAGCCATAAAATGGTATTTTTGAGTTTTCCTTTCAATTTCCAAAACAAAGGTAGTAAAAAATTGTTCTACTCAGCTAATCTAAATTGACCTCATTATGGAGTTAGCCCGGGTTATAGATAGTTTTAACCAACTGGGAGATAGGTTAAAAAATAACTTGAACAGTGAGTATTACCAAGCTCGTTTTAAAGAGGCTCATTTTTATAATAGATGGTTTACCCCAGCTAATGTACAAAAGGCCGTAAAAGCCATTGCTGAGGAATTTTTAGATAAAACCAAAATGCATCGGTGGGTAGCTGATTACCAGCTCCCTGTTAAAAACCGTAAGAATATTGGGATTGTCATGGCGGGTAATATTCCGCTGGTGGGTTTTCATGATCTGTTAGCGGTTCTCATAAGTGGACATGAAGCCATAGTTAAGCTATCCTCAAAGGACGAAAAGCTTCTGCCGTTTTTACTTGAAGAGTTAAAATCCATTGACGAGGAGTTGGTTTCTCGTGTGCATATAAAGGCAAAGCTTACTGGCTATGATGCTGTAATAGCAACCGGTAGCAATAATACAGCCCGCTATTTTGATTATTATTTTGGGAATCATCCTCACATTATTCGAAAAAACCGGAGTTCAGTGGCCATTCTTACGGGTGATGAATCTGAGGAGACGCTACGTAATTTAGCCTCAGATATTTTTAGTTATTTTGGATTAGGATGCCGTAACGTATCTAAGCTTTACGCTCCGGAGGGCTATGATTTTAATCTTTTGTTTGAGGTATTTAAGGAGTATGAAGATGTGATTGACCATACTAAGTACGAGAACAACTACCTGTACAATAAGAGTTTTCTTGTTATGGGTGATGCTCGCTTTATGGATACGGGCTTTTTGATGGTAAGGGAGAAACATGATATTGCCTCACCCATCGGTATGTTACACTTAGATTATTATGCAGACAAAAAGGAATTAAAGGATGATATAAAAACCAACGAATCTGAGATACAATGTGTAATAAGCTCTGAGCAAATCATAGATGAAGTAGAATTAAGACCAGGTGAAGCTCAGAAGCCTCAGCTGTGGGATTATCCGGATAAAATCGATACATTAGGTTTTTTGGCGTCTTTGGCGAAAGTAAATGCCACCATTTAGCAGTTGTTAATCATCGAGTGTTATTCCGTATCCTATACTAAAAATGACTGCGCTATTCTGAATAGGGCCTTTCCGTTGATCCTTTATCAGACGTCCTTCATCCTCACTTTGGATTTCAGGTAAGCTTTCGCTATAGCTAATGCTAATGCTCATTCTGCCGTTGTAAAAAGGAAAATGGGTACCTATGGAACCCATCATTCCAAAGTCCCAGGATTTGAGAAAGCTTTCAACATTTTCATCCACTTCAGCAACTTCAACTTCCCCTGTGAAAGGATTGGTACCCTGGTTAATTTTGCCTTTCCGGTTCCCTTCCATTAACAGGCCAAAATATGGCCCAGCGTTCGCAAATATACGTAAATTTTCTTTGCCAAAGCCTATTTGGCCCATGACCGGAATTTGCATGTAACGTAACTGTAGTTTGTAATCGTTTGGACCCTCCTTAAATTTCGCTCCTTGCGAAGAATACAGAAACTTAGTTTCTACAGAAAAAGCTTCATTAAGAGGCAGGTTAACAAATGCGCCAGCCGATATCCCAGTTTTGTTCTGCGTATACCTTGGGGTACCTGCTCCATGGAGTTCTGCTAAATTCCCTCCGAATTGAGCGCCAATCATAGGCGAAGTTTGTGCTTCCCCTGAAAAAGAGGGCAGCATTAAAATACTTAAAAAAAATAGAAGCCGAAAGGACTTGACCATTGGGATGCTTGATGTTTGGATAAAAACGGCCATTGAGGGAATTTTATTATGCCAAACCAAATTTCAGGCCCTCGAGGTTATTGATCAATTGGTTTATGTTGTGGGCTATTTGGTTATAATGATCTTTCAGGGGGTTTATTTCCGTTATTTCTAAAGCTTTAGTATTGGGCAAAACCCATAAAGATTCCAGTAAACTTTTGGCCTCTATCCAGCTAAGACCATTTTCAACCGGTGTACCCGTTCCCGGAACCAGGGAAGCATCCAGGCTATCGACATCAAATGAAATATAAATTTGATCAAATTGTGAAGAAAAATTCCGGACTTGTTCAATAATACGCCGTACTCCATGTTCCTTACGAAATTCAGGAGTGGTGTAATTGATATGATTGGTTTTGATGATGTCCCACTCCTGTGACTCTAAGTCACGGATGTCAATAAAAAAAATATCTTTTGGCTCAATTTTAGGGCATATCGCTTGCTCCCCTATTTTTTTGAGGTTATTCCAGCCTTTTAGGGTATTTTCATTCAGGTCACGTACTTTATTGGCTTCATTATCAAGGCCTAAAAGAATTCCCAGAGGCATGCCATGGATATTCCCTGATGGTGTTGTATAAGGCGTATGTAAGTCACCATGGGCATCTATCCATATCACACCGATCTTATAATCAGGGTTTTGGTCTTTTAATGTGCCTGCAAAGTTGGCTGCACTTGAATGATCGCCAGAAAAGATAAGCGTTTTTGAAAAGTTATTCACATGATGACTAAAAGTCTGATAGATATTTTCATGAAGGGTCACAAACTCATCTATGTAATCAATAGAAGGCAAGTTCACATGATAAGGATAAATACTGCTAGTACTTACGGTGGAGGTTCGCAATTTTTTAAAAAGGGCGTAATTTTGTTCCGCTGCATTGATTTGCAGCGCTTCCGGTCCTAAGCTGGCTCCGCGCGTACCGGCTCCTATTTCGGAAGGACATTGAACTATGCTAACATTCCTCATACGCACATGTAATTTTAACGCTGCAAGATTAATAAATAAGAATTGAAGTCAATGCAAAGCACTTATCAGGATTTAATTGAGCAAACATTTGATTGGCCGTCTCTGGACTTTGAGGTTACCAGTAATTATAACCTGAACTTCCATGGTATAAATTTAATGGAGGTTTCAAGCAAATTCGGGACTCCTTTAAAATTAACCTACCTACCTAAAATAGGCGAAAAAATCAATGAGGCCCGTGAGTATTTTCAAAAGGCTATTCAGAAGCTAAACTACGAGGGTACTTATACGTACTGTTATTGTACCAAAAGCTCCCATTTTTCATTTATCCTTGATGAAGTGCTTAAGCACAACGCCCATTTAGAAACTTCCTCTGCTTATGATATGGAAATCATAAAATACCTGGCCGACCAAAGAAAGGTGAGTAAGGACACTTATGTGCTATGCAATGGTTTCAAACCAACCGTTTACCTCGATAAAATAGCCAAACTCGTTAATGATGGCTTTAGTAATGTAGTGCCTGTGTTAGATAATATGGAGGAGCTGGATGAATATGAGCAAAGAATTGATAAGCCTTTTCCCATCGGGTTAAGAATAGCTACGGAGGAAGAACCTAAATTTGAGTTTTACACTTCGCGGTTAGGCATCCGGTATGATGATGTACTGACTTTTTATAATAACCGGATCAGCGAAAATTCCAATGCTAAGCTTAAGGTGCTCCACTTTTTTGTGAATACTGGTATAAGTGATAATGCCTATTATTGGAATGAATTAAGGAAAGCAGTGAACCTTTATTGTGACCTCAAAGCATACTCTCCTGAACTGGAGACCCTGGATATAGGAGGGGGTTTTCCGGTACCAAAATCCTTGAATTTTGACTTTGACTACCAATACATGGTAGAACAAATTCTTGGAAATATTCAGGAAATATGTCATGAGAGAGGTGTTCAGCCACCCGACATTTTTACGGAATTTGGGAGTTATACGGTAGCTGAAAGTGGTGCCAATTTGTATTCCGTTATTGGCAAAAAGCAACAAAATGATTCTGAGCTCTGGTACATGATTGATAACTCCTTAATAACCAGCCTGCCTGATGCCTGGAGCATAGGAGAGCGATTTATATTGTTAGCTGCTAATTGTTGGGATTATCCCTATCAGCGGGCTAACCTTGGGGGATTAACCTGCGACAGTATGGATTATTACAATTCTGAGATTCATGTAAGACAAGTTTTCTTACCAAAATTCTCACAATCAAACCCGCTGGTAATTGGTTATTTTTACACGGGCGCTTACCAAGAAGCCCTGGCAGGCTATGGTGGTATTAAACATTGCCTTATACCCGGTTTGCAACATGTTTTAGTAGATAAAGATGATGAGGGTAATTTTGTTTATAAGCTATTCAAGCCAGAGCAGCCTCCAGAATCTATGATGAGAGTGTTAGGGTATCTAACTGAGTGATCTGAAAAATTGATATTAGGGGAGCTAGTGAAAATCTATTACTTTTGCAAAAAATAATTTTGACTTATGCGTAATAAAAAACTGACCAAACGCGAAAATAAAAAGTTAGTCCGTATTGCTAACCGCAAAGACATTCTTAAGCGTTCTACCATGAAAACTTTTGCCCGGCCTAACGATTTTCTGGTCAAAGATGAAGAAAAGCCGGAAGAAGAAAAGCAATCGGAAGCTGAAGCAGCAGCGGAATTACAAAAACTCGAAGAAGAGGCCGAAAAAGCAGAAAAGGCTTTCGAATCAGCAGCAGACCCTGATGATACCGGTGATTCTGGTGAAGTTGAGGAAGAAGGTGAAGACAATCAGGAAGGCGGAGAAGAAGGTGAAAATAAGGAAGAAGAACCTGAGTCAGAATCTGGCGAGGAAGAAAACCAAGACCAGTAAAGGATATAAATTTCCAGGTACTAGCAGAAAACCTGCTTATTTAACCTAATAAAGCAGGTTTTTTACTTTTGGCTAACGACATTTTTATTGATATCCTCATGCTTTTCTAAGGCATCTAAAATCCTTTCTATGGCTTCCTCTTTGTCCTTGTCGTATTCTTCTTTAAGGTTCATACCAAATACGGATGCTGCCGATTGCCAGAATGTTGCCTTCAAACCGCTCTTATAACGTTTTATGAGTTCATAAGAAGTTTTTCCGGTTTCTCTGTTGATTAGCTTGATAAGAATGTGGCCTTGGTCGTAGGTTAGGTCTTTTAATTTAGTCTTTAACTCGTCTTTAAGCTTTTCTTCTTCCTCTTTCAAAAAAGCTTTTTTCTCAGAAGATTCGTCAATTTCTCTTAAAGCACTATCCAGTTCCTTCATTTTACTGGCAAAAAATTTAGCAAAAGGGTAAACCTCTTTTACATCGTATATTAACTCATGGTAACGTTGCCTCCTAACTTTTCCTGTTTCTCCGATTTGATCCATTATAGAAACAATGGGTAACGTAAAGTAAGGAATGGTGTCGTTGTCAACTACCTTAGCCTCAACCCGTTTTTGGCTATAAACATTGGTTGTGTCAATTATGGCAAAAAGTGCTATTAAAGTTATCAGTATATATCTCATATCAAAAGTTTTATGGCTTAACGAATAGTAGACAGCCTGTATTACAATTTAACAAAAACCTTGCAAAATTTTAAGGGGACAAGCTTAAGAGATGCTAATAGCTGATTTGAGCGGATTGAGCTGCTAGTATAAATTTAATTTGAGCCCACCGGTTAAATGGAACCCCCTAACAGGGTAATTATTCCAATATTGGTATTCGTTGCCTAAAATGTTGTTGAATTCAAAATAAGCAGTGAAAGCTTTAGAAAATCGATAATCAATGCCGGCATTGAGGTCCAAAATGCCATCCAGCTGTTCAGTTTGGGGAGAACCATCCATGGAATAGCTTAAGAAGTCCCTTTGATTAAAGCCAAAAAGACTAGCGCGGATAGTAATCTTATCACCGATTTTATATTGGCTTTCTACCTCATATTCAAGCGCTGGTATATGCCATGGGCTTTCTTTTTCCGTTAAATTGAAGTTACGGTATTTACCCATTAAGGAAGCGTTCCAGCGCTCAGATATCTGATATCGGAAAGAAGTGCTAAGCTCGAAAATAGCAGCTACACCATTGTTATAGCGAATATCAAATTCCCGGTTGAGGGTTGAATCATTGACAAAAAATGGCAAATTCTCAACGTTCTTGTAAGCTATTTTGGCATTGTACTGTGCGTCTTGTTGGAAGTTTCCTTTAACCCCTGCGAATATTTCCAGTTGTTTATTGGTATTTTGTAAAGGTAGGTTTCTTTTAACATAGGGGTTTTCATTGATAAAGTCCTGATAAGTATTGACATCAAGGTTTCCTTTAATTCCTCCGAAAGCTGACAATTGGTTGCTTATAAGGGGTAAATTCACCCTGATAAATGGATAAAAATAAAACGGGCTTTGTGAAGTATCACTGACTGTTGCACTACGAAAGCCAATTTTAGCCTGGCCAATCTCATGGTTCAACTGGTAATGACCATTGATCTTGAAAATGCTACGACTGTACCCGTTGTTCCCCAGGCGATAGTCCAGGTACCTGTATTTAGCGTCAAAAATGGCAGCATTCTCATTAATATTCTCTTTGATTTTTCCTTTAGCAAATAAGTCAGTCTCTGCACTATTTTGTGATGTACTTAGATTATGAGCACCTACATCAAGCCAATATTGAATGTTTCCTGTATCCCCGCGTTCATTATCAAAACTGGCATTCAGGCCGTATTTCGTGTAACGGGTCCTTAAATCCTCAGCCTGGAAATCGGAAGAATCCCGATTATAACCGTAATTGTGCACTATGTTATTTTTAAAATAAACTTCACCCGATAAGGAGCTATTATCGTAAAGTTTTTTAGCGGACAAATCAAGAACTTGTTCTGAAAAATCAGAATTATTCACAGGGCCGTTGCCTGAATGATGCTTTGCATAAGCACTGAAAGCTTTATTTTTATCCCTGAGGGTATTGTAATTCAGCTCAGCAAAAACATTGGCATAATTGCCATAACCGCCTTTAAAGAAAGAGTTCCTGAGGGGGTCCAATTCTTGTTGACCTAAAGAAACTGCTGGAAGACGCTTTTTGGAAGGAGCTATTGGCAGATAGGCAGGTTTATTCTTATAGGATAATTCGGGTTTGTCAAAATTGATATCCGGATTGGTTGGCCTTACATTTAATTTCCTGGCCTCGGTTAGTTTAGGTTTATACTCAGAAACAACGTCAATTTCTTCTTCTACCTGGGCTTGAGCAGTTATCGAAGAAACTAACAGGCCCGTAAGCAAGAGGGTTGTTAGTTTCAAAAAACGTATTTCTGCTAATTTAAATTGATTACTCATCCTTTATCTGGTTTAAGGTATCCGGTTCCATGGTTTCTTTTTGCTCTTCCCCGGCTTCCCGCTTTTTGATTTTTTCAAGTTTTTGGCTGGCTATATTGGTTAATTCCTCTCCTGGGAAATTTTCCTCGACACTTTTTAAGGTGTTCTTAGCCTGGAAATCTTTATCCTGTTGAACAAATACATCCCCAAGTAGAATAAATCCTTTGGCTACCCAATAATTGTAGTTGGTGAAATTGTCTTTTAATTCGTAGATCATGTTCTGGGCTGCCTCATATTTACCTTGTTCATAAAGAACTGAGGCTTCAAGATATTTTGATTCAGCCCCGATTTCGCCTTTATTAGCCTTATAAACTTTTGCTAAAAGTGGTGCTGCTTTTTCCCATTTTTCTTCTTCATAATAAACTTTAGCTAAGTAATACCTGGCCTGCGTTTTCTGTTCCTTTGAAGCGGCTGCTAAACTCATCAGCTGCCTGGCTTTCTTCCTGGCAGATTTTAAGTAACCCAATTTAAAATTACAACGTACTTGTCCGGTTAAGGCTTTCAGTTGGTTCCTTTTTTTGCTTGCTTCTTTGCTTAGTTGATTATAATACTCCAAAGCTTGATCGCAGCCCTCCTGTTTGAAATAAAGACTGGACAATGCTGAAAGGGATGCTTCCATGAATTGACTAGCCTCCCTTTCCACGACCTTTTCATAATTTCTAATAGCTTTACCTGGTATGTTTTCTTCTCTTGCGCATTCAGCTAAGTAATAATGAGCCTTTATAGAGAAAAATCCTTTGGGATATTGATCTAAATAATCCTCAAAAGCTTGTATGGCCCCCCGACAATCATTCCGCCTTATATAGCTAAATGCGGAAAAATAAGTGGTTGAGTCTTTGAAAGAAGCACTGAGATCAGCACTTTCTATCGTCTCCAGGAAGGCAATTAAACTATCAGCTCGTCCTTGATCAGTGTAAATGGTTTTGAGTTGATCAATGGCTTGTTTTGCTTCATTGGAGTAGGGGTAATCTCTGACAATTTGCTGGAATTGATCAATGGCTTGCGAATCTTTGCCCTTATTGTATCGGATCAATGCTATTTTGAGCTTGGCAGAACGGAAATAATCACTCTGGGGATAGTCCTGAAGTAAATAGTTGAACTGGTTTATTGCCAGTTGGTAATCTGCTTGTCTGAAATATACATCGCCAATTTCAAACAAAGCATCATCCACATACTGGCTTTGTCCATACTCCTGTGAAAGGGTTTTCAGGGTTTTGATCTTTTCTTCGTTATTTCCTTTCAGCCCTTGCAGAATACCCTTTTGGTACAAGGCATAAGGTACCGGATTGCCACCTTCCTGAATAACTTTTGAATAGTATTTAATAGCAGGATCATAGGATTTCTTGGCGAAGTAGCAGTCCGCTATACGGGCTAAAACATCTATAAATCGTTTATCATCCTTTACGGTCTGCTCTAAGGACGTGTATTCCTTGAAATGCTTCCTGGCTTTTTTGAAATTATCCTGTTTATAATCGGCATAACCTAAGTTGTAGTAAGCTACCGTAAAAAACGGGGTTTCAGGTGCTTTGTCCTGGTAAAGGAAGTTTTGGAATTCCCTTGAGGCTTTTTCGTAAGCTTTTAGCTTATAATAAGTCTCACCCAGCCAGAAATAGGATAGAGCTTTAAATTTAGGGTTAATCGGATCATTAAGGGCTTTAACAAAAATCTGCCTTGCTTCTTTATACGCCTTATCCTGGTAAAGCTCCAAGCCTCTCTGGTAAGCAATTTTTTGATAAGCCTCCAACATTTCCCTGTTTGGGTCATCAATCTTCTCGATAATTCCAAGGGCCTCTTTGTAATTCTTGGTAGTTAAAAGAATATCTCCTAATAAGGATTGGGCCTTATCAGCCAAATCAGATTCGGGGTATTTTTTTATGAATGCCTGTAGTTTTTGAGTAGCCGTTTGCTGATAATCCAGGTCGAAAGATAATTTCGCAAAGTGAAAAGCACTTCTTTTTTTCAGCTTCGGATCAAAATCAAGGTTAGCAGCGTAATCAAATGAATTCCTGGCCTGCTCTTTCTTACCATTTTTAACATAAATCTGGCCTAAATGATAGGCTATATTCTGCCCAATAGAATCTGCTTGAATTTCAATGGATTCAAAAAGGTCTGCGGCTTTATCATATTCACCTTTCTTATAGAAAGCAAAGCCTAAACCGTATCGCTGCTCTGAGTCTAAACCCAGATCTGATTCCCTTAGCGGGGAGAGGTGTTTGATAACCTTATCGAATTGCTTTTCATGGAAGTAAGCCTGGCCAACATAGGATTTGATTTCTTGCTTTTTGCCCACACCTTTTCGGGCTAAGGCCTCTTTACCATATTTAATCGTTTGCTCATAGTTATTGGAAAGCAAGTTAAACTGGGTTATGTAGACCGGAACCACCTTGCCAAATTTTTCATCGTCCTGGATTTTCTTAAACCTTTTTATCGCTGTTTCGTATTTTCCTCTAATATAAGCTATGTAGCCATAGTAGTAATTTCCGGGAGCATAATATGCGTTAGGTTCTTTCATGATAGAAGCCAGGTTGGGCTTAGCTTTATCGTATTCCTCATCTTTGTAATAGCTATAACCCAGCATAAAGTGGTACTCATTCCGCCTGCTGTTGGAAAGGTTATCCGGGTTTATTTCCTTAAGCCATTGGGTTGCTTGCTGTAGGGCTTTCTGACGAAAGTGGTATTTACCAAGGTTGAAATAGGCAAGGTCTTTTTTACCCATTTCCGGGTACTTCCTGACATATTTTTTAAAAAGGTGTTCTGTTTGTTTTTGGAACAGCTCCATGGCACAGCGAGCCTGATGAAATAAGGCCTCAGATTTTTTTATTTTATCCTCTCCAACTTCCCTGTAATCCTCAAAAAATTTTTGAGCTGAAGCATACTTATTGTTATCCTTAAGTTCAAGGGCTTTTTGAAAAATGGCTGAAGGGTCTTTATCAGATTGTGTTCGTTGAGCGAGGATGGTTAGCGGGGAAAAAGTAACCAGGGTAATAAGAAGCAAGGAAGGCTTACCTAAAAGTCGCTTTTGGATCATCCGGTTAGTCCGTTTCTCAGTTAGGTTTTGTGATAACAATGTTCAAATTTAAAATATTTTCCTTGAGTTAAGTTTGAGAAGTCCCCCATTGTAGATGAAGAAGGCTTTTAAGGATAGTGCTAAAAAAAGTTTTGCTTTCACGCCTTCCCAAATCAAAAGGGGTAGCCAAAGGTTTCTGTAATTAATAAATTCCATACCGGTAGCCCAGAATCAGGCAGCAAACTAACATGTAAATCAGTGAAAGGGGTAAGCCTACTTTAGTGAAATCTTTCACTTGGTACCCGCCAGGCCCGAGAACCATTAAGTTGGTTTGGTAGCCGATGGGGGTTAAGAAACTTGCAGATGCCCCGTAAGCAACTGCTAAAATGTAGGGCTCAGTTGGAACGCCTTCCCCCATAGTCTGAGCCGTGGCAAGGGCTATTGGAAACACTATGGAAGCGGCAGCCGCATTGGTTACAAATTCAGTTAGCAGATTAGTGGTAATGTAAATACCAAATAATATCCCCAATGCTCCCAATGGTTCAAACACCGAAAGGAATGAAGTGGCTAATAATTTAGAAGTTTCGGTTGCTATCAAAGCTTTACTAAGCCCGATAGCAAAGCCGAGGATGATGATAACGTTGAAATCAAGGCTATTTTTTATTTCATCAAGTGTAATAATCCGCATTAGGGTAATAATAGATAAAAGAATCAGCAGCGCCTTGAACAAGGAAAGGACACCGGCTGCCGAAATGCCAATTGCCAGTAGCGTACCAAAGCCAATGGTGTTAACTTTAGTTAGATTGATATCTTCTAATTCCTTAATGTTAGAGATTACGTAGATATTTTGGGTATCTTTTGTCCTTTGTTTGAAATCCTCACCGGTTACTAACATTAATAAATCTCCCGGCTTTAAACGTATCTCACCAATTTTCCCGGATAGCCTTTCTCCGTTCCGATGAATAGCTATAATAGCTGCATCGTAGATTGCCCGGAAATTTGTTTCCCTCAATTTTTTCCCGATTAAAAATGAGTTCTGTGGTAAAACTGCCTCGTTTACCTGGAGCTTATTATTGCTGACAATGTTATTGACCTGCGGTAACTCTAAGCCGACTTTTGCATCCATTAGCTCTGAAATGGAATCCACCTCCCCTGCGAAAATTAAAATATCGCCCTCCATTAAAACTTGACCGGGGGATACGGGAGCAATTTTCTGATTATCCCTTAAAATTTCTACGAGAAAAAGGGTTTTTAAATGCCTCAAATCGGCATCTTCAATGGATCTCCCTATTAATGGTGAATCTGATTTGACCCGGGTTTCTACAATATACTCCCTTGATTTTTCAGTAAAATTTTCCAGGGCATCTTTCTTGTCCGGGAGTAACCTGTGCCCAACAAAAAGTAAATAAGTGATACCAATTAGGATTAAAGGAGCACCAACATATACAAAGTCAAATATGGCGAAAGGTTCCAGGTTATTATCGATAGCCATTCCATTGATCAGGAGGTTAGTGGAGGTGCCTATCAAAGTAGCAGTACCGCCAAGAATGGCAGCATAGGAAAGCGGGATCAGTAATTTAGAGGGCGCTACATTATTCCGCTTGCCCCAATCGTTCACATAGGGTATTAAGGTGGCAACGATTGGTGTATTGTTTAGAAAAGCAGAACTGCCTGCAACATAAAACATCAGCCGGGATATAAAACGCTTATAGGTTTTTGCAGCTTTGAAAAAACGATCAAAGATGGCATCAATGACATTGGTCTTTTTGATGATGCTGGCAAGCACCAGTAGCAGGGTTATAACGGCTATTTGTTCATTGGCAAATCCACTTAATGCTTGCGATGGGGTAAGGATACCAGTAGCGCTCAGGATGACGATGGCTATGAAAAATGTGGAAGCGGGTCTTATTATTTCCCTGTAAAGGGCAAATATTATAAAAACCAGCACTAACAAGACAATGATTTGACTTAAGTCCGGCATGCTAAATGGGCTAATTGGTGGGAGCGAAATTAATTAAAAAGGCAGTCACTAAAAACGAGCCGTTTTATTCCTTTTTAATACAAAAGCTTCTTACCAATATAAATACCTGACAGTCAATATCATAGCCTTTCAATAATTAACCCATTATAAGACAACTGTTCAGGCTACAATATGGGCCGCGAAATCATTAGCAGCCTGAAAGGGGTCAGGTTGGTTACCAATAGCTGAGGCTACTGCAACGCCATAAATACCTGTATCCAAAATATCAGGGACATCATTCACTTGAATACCACCTATAGCATAAATAGGTATTGCTATTCCTGCCTCGTCCATTTGTTGCTTTAGGTTTTTATAACCTTCAATGCCTAATAAAGGCTTCAACCTATCTTTCGTATTGGTAGACCTGTAAGGGCCTAACCCTATGTAATCTACGCTTGAATTACTCAAAGATTTTACATGGTCAAATGAATTACCTGTGCCACCGATGATCGCATTTTTGCCTAATATTTCCCTGGCTTTATCAGGTGATTCATCTTCGTACCCTAAATGAACCCCATCGGCCTTTATATCTTTAGCTACCTCTATCTTATCGTCAATGATAAGATAGGCGTTGTATTCCCGGCAAACGAAATAGGTCGTTTCGGCCATTCGCTTGCAATTCTCTAAAGAGGCTTGCTTTTCGCGGAATTGGATAAAACGTATGCCACCCTTACAAGCTTGACGCGCTTCTTCTGCATGGCTCATTCGGGGGTTAGTACCAGTAATGAACTGGAGTCGGGGGAGAAAATTGTTTGTAAACATGATACACCTATAACACTTTGTTTGCTAAAGTTTGAAAATGGTAACATGTTGCTTTTGCTCCCTTTAACTTATATAGTTGCCAGATGGCACCTAAAATACCTGTTCCATAAAACCCTAACTGTTTTAATTGGTAAATATTGTACGAATTGACCCCACCTAAGGCAAAAATGGCCACATCTTCTTTATGGCAGGCAATAAAATTTTTCACATCTTCTTCTGAAAATTTTTTTGGATGCCCCTCTTTGGAGATGCTGTCGTAAACAGGGCTTAAATAGATCCGGTCTGGCTGAAATGGTAAATTCTCATATTCACCCAATGAGTGGATCGAAGCCGAAAAAATCATATCTTCTTCCCTCAACCAATTTTGATTCTGATTTATTGGATTATAACGGGAAAAATGAAGCCCTTTAATCGGAAATTGTTGCTTCAGTGAAAAATGCTGGTGTAGAATAATACGAGAATGGTAAACGGGTGATATCTGAGTAATAAAGTTGGTAACCCTTTCTTCACACCAATTGGGTTTCCTTAAGTGAAAAGTATTTAAGCCAGATTCAAAAAGCTTTTCAGTTACCTGAGCTTCTCCCTCTAAATAATCCGGCCAGGAAAATACCGCAATTTCCATAATTGATCTTATCCGCCCTGCGTTGCCTGAATAAGTGTTAGACGGTCATCTGGCTGAACCTCCCTTTCTTCCCAGTTTTTTTTGGGTACTACCTCATCGTTAATGGCAAGGGCTAATCCATCAATTTGTTGGTACCCTAAATCCGATAGTAACGCTTTAATAGTTTTGCCATGCTCGAGCGTATGAGATTCTTGATTTATCTGAATTTTCATAAAAATTAATTTTAGCGTTTACTTTGGGCGCTAAATGCACCATTGTAATCAATTTAAAAACAGTATTAAAACTTAAAACGTTTTTTTAAAAACCTGACTTTGATATGGTACAAATTCCAAAAGCTCTTACTATTGCGGGTTCAGACTCAGGTGGCGGTGCTGGTATTCAGGCTGACCTAAAGACTTTCTCGGCCCTTAACTGCTACGGAATGTCTGCCATCACAGCGCTAACTGCTCAAAATACAAAGGGAGTGAATAACATATCCGGAGTAGCGCCGTCTTTTATAAAGGACCAGCTGGAAGCAGTTCTGGAAGATCTTGGAGCAGATGCGGTGAAAGTTGGTATGTTGCATTCTGAGGAGGTGATAAAAACAGTCTCGGCTAACCTTGACCAATACAGCGTTTACCCTATTGTAGTAGACCCGGTAATGGTTGCTAAAAGTGGTGATCGTTTACTGGAGGAAGAGGCCATTGAAGCGCTCAGGAATAAAATGATCCCCAGAGCCACCATCATTACTCCCAATATTCCTGAGGGAGAGGTTTTGTTGGGAAAAGAAATTGCTGATGAAGCTGGTATGAAAGCTAGTATAAAGGAGTTGGCGGATCTTGGTCCTGAGGCTGTGCTCTTAAAAGGCGGGCACTTAACAGGGGCAAAAAGTACGGATGTACTCTATGTCAAATCAGAAGGGGAAGTGCACAGTTTAAAATCGGATAGAATAGCGACCGAGAATAACCACGGAACAGGCTGTACATTGTCCTCTGCAATAGCTGCCTACTTAGCAAGAGGCCTATCCATTGCAGAGGCAGTGCAAAAAGCAAAAACCTATATGGATGAAGCCCTCTATAATGGCAAGGAATGGGCGTTAGGTCAGGGAAAAGGCCCTGTTAATCACTTTTATAAGTGGTGGTTTTGATTATTTCGTTACTTTGAAAAAAGAAGCTTATTCATGCAATTTTCAGAATACCTCTGGAACCAGGTTCAAAATATTTATCAATCTATCCTTGATCATCCTTTCAATCAAGGCCTCATGGCAGGTACCCTTGATAATGCTATCTTTCGGTTTTACATCAAGCAAGATTCGCTTTACCTGCACGATTTTGGTAGAGGATTGGCTATGATGAGTGCCCGTTCTTTGGATGCTACCCGTTTACAACAATTTGCCAACTTTGCAGAGGGAGCAGTGGTTGTTGAAAAGGCGCTCCATGAACAGTATTTTAATGAGTTTGAGATAAAAGATAGCGGTACGAAATCACCGACTTGCATGCTTTATACAAATTTTCTTCTGGCTAAAACCGCTTATGAAGACTATGCAACAGGTATGGCAGCTTTATTACCATGTTTCTGGATTTATCGAGAGGTGGGTAATTATATTTATGCCAATGCAGTATCAAATAATCCCTACCAAGCCTGGATTGACACTTATGCGGGTGAAGAATTTAGTGAGCAGGTGGATAAAGCCATAGAAATCACTGATACTATTGCTGAAGCGGTTTCTTTTCAAACGCGGAATCGAATGAGTGAGGCGTTTATTTATTCAACCCGGCTTGAATGGATGTTTTGGGATAGTGCATACCGGCAAGAAGAATGGCCCGTTTAATGGGATCTGCCAATCCCCTTCTTTCACTTTTAAGCTTACCGGATTCCCATTTTGGTGTTCAGGTAGTTTTTTTCAAATTTTGATTATGGGGATTGCTATAATTATTTCAGGTCTCTTGGTGATTTTAGCCGGTATTTTAATATCCCGGTATTTCTTTTATGGCGTAAAAACCAGGCAAGAACCATTTTTGGCTGCATTCGAAAGTCCGGATGGCGCTTGTTATCGTTTAGCACAGGCCCTTGCTTTCCGTACGATCTCCTACGATGATCCGAATAAATGGGATATTCAACCCTTCCTTGACTTCCAGCAATGGTTAAAAACCACTTATCCCTTAGTGCACCAAAAACTTGACCTGGAAAAAGTGAATGAGTACGGTCTTTTGTATAATTGGCCTGGTGACGGTACTTCAGAGCCTATTGTATTATTGGCTCATTATGACGTAGTGCCGGCTAATCCGGAGGAGGAGTGGCGGTATGGACCTTTTAGTGGCTGCGTGGAAGAAGGTTATGTTTGGGGCAGAGGTGCGCTTGATGATAAAGTGAGCATAATCGGCATATTAGAAGCTGTAGAGCAACTACTCAGCTCAGGTTATCATCCTTCAAAACCCGTTTATTTGGCATTTGGCTTTGATGAAGAAATTGGCGGTCACAATGGCGCATCAATGTTAGCCAATCACCTGGCAGAAAAAGGCGTTAAGCCGGCTTATATTTTGGATGAGGGATTGGCGGTCACCGATGGTATAGTGCCGGGTAGCAAGGAACCAATGGCCTTGATCGGTATTGGGGAAAAGGGGAACATGAACATTGAACTGAAAGCCTTTGGCAAGGCCGGCCATTCATCAATGCCTGAAAGTAATACGGCAGTGGGGAACTTAGCCCGGGTTACAGCAATGTTGACCAAAAACCCTTTCCCAGCAAGGTTTACAAGGCCTGTCAAAGAATTTTTCAGGGTATTAGGGCCTATTTCTAATTTTTTCCAAAGATTAGCGTTAGCCAATCAATGGCTTTTCAGTCCCTTTATTGTAAGGAATTTTAGCCAATCAGCCTCAGGTAATGCAACCATTAGAACCACCGTAGCTCCAACCATTTTAGCGGCCGGGGAGAAACTGAACACCTTACCCCAAGAAGCCAAAGCTTTAATGAATATTCGTTTGCTGCCGGGAGATAACGAAAAAACGGTGATAAATCACCTCAGGCAGGTTATTAAAGATGAGGAGATTGAAATAAACGTGGTTGGAGAGACCAATCCAGCGACATCAGTCGCTGAAACAAACCATGAAGGCTATGAAGTATTACAATCCACTATAAGGACTGTTTTCCCGGATACCATTTCTGCTCCGGCCCTTGTTTTAGGAGCGACAGATGCCCGGCATTATGCAAGGCTTACCAATCAAATTTATCGTTTCTCACCAATTCGATTGAATAGAAATTTAATGGAAACCATACATGGTAAAAATGAGCGTATCGCTCAGGGAGATTTTCACAAAGTTGTCAGCTTTTATGGAACCCTCCTTCAAAATGCTACTTCTTAAAACGCCCTTAAGCAACTCACTTGATAAACGCTTAAAATTCTTGCAAAAATACTATGCAGGTTTAAATGGTCTATTAAATGAAAGGATGAAGTGTGATTAAAATAGCTGATTGTCAGAGGAGCAAGAGATACATTGCATTAATCTTTTTAAAACTTTCAAACAATGGAATTATATTCCTTCTTCTTTTTTTTTCCATTAATGTTTTGATTTTACCATTGCTAATATTTTTACAAGTTTTCAAAAAGGAAATAAGGTTAGACCATATAAATGAAGGGAAGAACGCTGTTTTTGCTTTTGCTGAGTAGCCTGATTACAACCAATTTGTCAGCAAAAGGCGATCTTACCAATGAAGGTGAGCTGAAAGCTAAATACCTGGAGAACCCAATCCAATTGGATGGTCGGTTGGACGAAAATGCTTGGCAAAAGGCAGATAAAGTTAAGAATTTCACTCAGCGAGAACTGAATTTTGGGGAACCAGCCACTGAAAAAACCCACGTGGCAGTCACTTATTCGAAAAGGAACCTTTACATAGGTGCCTGGTGCTATGATGAGAAGCCGGAAGGGATCATTGCCAAGGAACTCAAGCGAGATTTTGACAATAGCAATGATGATGATTTCAAGGTTATTTTAGACACCTATAATGACGATCGCAATGGCTTCCTTTTCATAACAAACCCGAACGGAGCAAGGAAAGATGCCCAGATTTTAAACAACGGCAACAGTACCAACGTCAGCTGGGATGGGGTTTGGGATGTAGAAACCCGTAAAACAGCGGAGGGCTGGTTTGTGGAGATGAAAATACCTTTCACCACGCTTAAATACGATGCAAGCAGAGCGAAGCAGGTATGGGGCGTAAATTTTGAGCGGAATATAAGAAGAAAGCGAGAGCAATCTTTGTGGCAAGGTTGGTCAAGAGATTATAGCCTGAACCAGGTTAACGAGGCCGGTAATCTTATAGGTTTAGATAAGCTCCGTGACCGTGATTTTATAGAATTAAAACCTTATGGAGTTGCCGGTTTACAAAATGAGAACGGTTCTGAAAACGGGCGGCTTAACGCAGGGGGGAACGTTAACTACCTGATCACACCTACTGTAAGAGCCCAATTAACAGTTAATACGGATTTTGCGCAGGTAGAGTCAGATGATCAACAGATCAATCTAACCCGTTTCCCACTGAGGTTTCCAGAGAAAAGAGAGTTTTTCCTTGAAGGCAAGGATTATTTCAATATGGGATTTGGGGGTAACCGTATTGAGCCCTTTTACTCAAGGCGTATTGGGTTGGATGAAGATCGTCAACAAGTCCCCGTCATTGGCGGTAGTCGTATATTGGGGAAAATAAGGAATACCACTTTAGGATTTATGTCAATCCAAACGGGCCGATATGATAAGCTTGCTGCTTCTACGAATTATACCGTGGGTAGCTGGCGGCAGAATATTCTGCAACAATCCACCATTGGGGCTATGAGTATCAATCGGGTACGCAATGGCCGGTGGCACACCACTACCGGTGTGAATGGGCAGTACCGGACATCTGAATTCCTGGGGGATAAAAACTTTAATTTTACAGGGGCTTTGGTACACACCAGAAATAGTGGAGAACGTTATAAGCCGGAAGCGAATGCTTACCGGTTTTCATTCAATTATCCCAATGATAAGTTATCCATTTTTACTTCTTTCCAGAGCGCCCCTGATCAATTTCAACCTGAGGTAGGCTTAAGGAGAAGGCCTGACTTCCGCGAAGCTTTCGGAACAGTGAGAATCAAACCAAGGCCTAAAGAATTGATACCGTGGATCCGGCAATTTCAAATCATACCCTTTACCATCACTTACGATTATTTTCATGGGACACAGGAATTGCAGTCTTTTTCATGGAATATTCAGCCCCTTGGTTTTGATACCAAAAGCGGGGAATCTGTTAGTTTATCCATTACCCGCTCGGGCGAAGGGGTACAGGAACCTTTCCAATTGCGGAAAAATATTGGGGTCAATGAAGGGGAATACTGGCAAACGCGTTACAGTGTCAATGCATCAAGTTTTAGCGGCAGGACAATATCCGGGAGTGCAAATGTGAGCTGGGGCGGCTTTTTCAATGGTAGTTCTGTAGAAAGTAATTATTCCATTCGCTGGCGAACCAGTAAATACCTCGATATTGTGGCTGATTATGAGAAAAATTGGGTGCAATTGAATGAAGGGAATTTTGACACGGATTTAATTGGGACCCGCCTGAAGTATGCCATCAATCCCGATTTATTTGGCTCTGTCTTTACGCAATGGAATGACAGGGACGAGTTGGCCAATTTGAATTACCGCCTGGAGTGGATTCCCAAAGTAGGAACCAATTGCTTTTTAATTGTCAATCAAAATTTTGATACTTCTTACCAGGACTGGCGGACTCAGCAATTGACAATCCTGGGTAAAGTAATATGGCGATTTGTTATTTAGGGCAAGCTATGAAGGATCGATTAGGTTATCTAACCTGTTAAATAAGAAGTTTTCAACCTTTGCTTAACCAATCAATTTTGGTGAGGTACCTTTCAAGATAAATGTCCGCTTAGCCACGCTTTATACCCTCTTTCCATGTATTTCTATCTTATTGCAAAGTATTGCAATGGCATTTCTACCTCATTTCAATTTCATTTCATCTACCGTATTACCAAATATTACAATCGTATCACTACCGTATTACAGTTAATGTCCCCTCAAACGTCTCAGTGGAACCATCCTTACC